>JBCBRY010000072.1:0-44218 GCA_039819485.1 Bacteroidota bacterium
GACTGGTAATTATTATTTGAACTCAGGATTTCGTAATCCGCTTTCCTTTTTGTTTTATAGGAAAAAATAGTTTGATGGTTTTCATTTTCTTTAAAAGCAGGAATATTAATTTTTATTTCTTCTGCCTCATTTGATATAGGAGGAAGCACAAACTTCAGGTCTGTTTGATGACTGCCCAATTTCACCCCGCCTTCTTTTAGCTTTATTTCTTTATTGTCAAAAGACATACTGAATTTGCTTTTTATATAATTGACAATTAATTCCTTAAAATCATTTTGAGTCAATGCTTCAATTTCCTCCTTGCCATATTTTTTCAGCAAAGCCTGATTCAAACAATCTTGGCTTAAATTGATAGACAACAAACTTACCTTTTCCCCTGCTTCGAGGTGGTATTTTGCTGAAAGCGGATTGTGCCCTAAAGTATAAAATGGAACAATTATAAGAATCAGCCCTGCCATGAAATTTTTCATAATTACTTTATTGAAGTTTAAAATGAATCTACGAGGTCAGCTTTGTGACTTCCCTCAGAAAGCAGACTCCGCAGATTCATTCATTTAGAAATATTATTGGTAACTAAATGCATTAGTCGCAGCCACACCTTTCAGGCATTTCGGAATATTAGGCGCAACTGTTGTACTGGCCACATAATGATAAACACCATTGGGATAATCAGCAGTTGCTGCCGTTCTTCCGCCGCATTCGTCAACATCGGTCGGCTCATCGGCATAAGCGTAAATCGGGTATCCATCTTTCGCAAACCCAAACAGGTGGGTGTCAGTGGTTTGGGCAATATTAGTACAGGAGATTTCGGTAATGCCGTTGGCTTCGAGTACCTGATTGGCCACTTCCGGCACTAAGTGCCAGTGGTAATAACCTGCCGGGTCATGGTGCCCTCCACAAGGATCAACGGAAGGGAAATTGATTTCATCGCTTCCACCAGGAGGGCCACCGCCACCCATCATAGGGCCATTAATTGCAGATGGAGGGTTTCCATTGACAGGCACACCGTCCAGTGAAAGTCCGACCAGTTCTATCTCTGTAATTTCATTGTTGGAGGTGGCCAGTTTCGGCTCGGCCGGGATGATGAAAGTCAATTGGAGGTTGTCATTTGGAGCCGCTTCCAGACAGTAGGATTTGCTGGGGTCCGGCATGCCGCCCGTGAAGTTATCAACATTTACCGTTCCGTCATCATTGACCATGTCGTAGCCATCTGCTTCGATGTCATTCAGCAGGGCTTCGGCAAATACCCTTAGCCCGGGGTTGGTCGCACCGTCGTAAAAGCCCATTCCCGCCACATCATCAATGGTCGTCGGACAAAATGGGCCGCTTTCCACAGGGTTGCTGGAAAAAGTGATTTGGAAACATTCCGCCGTCGTGCCGTCTTCCAAAGGAGCGGTAATCGTTTGAAATGAAATAAGGGAAGCACTGTTGAAGTAGGATTGGTCAATGAGATAAACAGTTCCAGCTACCGTGTCGTCAGCATCATCTGAATTTTCAACATAGCCAGTAGGTTGGTCACAGGCATCCTGGTTGACATCGGGGTTGCCCAGCCCGTCACCGTCGGCATCTTCGTACCAAGTCGTTTCACCGGGGCCATCGCAAACGCCACAGGCATCCACAATACCGGAACACACATCATCGTCGTCATCAGCGTTGTCAACATAGCCGGTAGGTTGCTCGCAGGAGTCAAAACTCACATCGGGGTTGCCGAGGCCGTCGCCGTCGGCATCCTGGTACCAAGTGGTTTCGGTGCAAAGGGTTTCGTCATCCTTGTTGCAGGATGATATCAAGAACATCGTCCCCATGAGGGCGCAAAAGGAAAAAAGCAAGTACTTCATGTTTCTTATTTTTTGATTGAAAATTTCCTTTTGGACAATGAGAATTTCATAATCCTTCGACGGGAGTGGATTTTTTTAGAAAAAAACAAAAGCTGAAATATCGGTTGCCCAAATATTTCAGCCTTTGGATTGCCTCTGAACTTCGAGATGCCGCTATATATCAACCCCTTCCGGGCGGCCTACCTCCCCTGCCTCGCTGCGGCCTGTTTTTTTCCTGGAAAGCATCAAGTTGCTCTTGGCGTTCCTCGGTCAGCAGGGCTTTGACATTCTTCTCCAAACCGGCTCTTAATTCTTCCATTGCTTCTTGGTTGGCACCTCTTTCCCCTTTGTTGTTTTTGGTGAATGCTTCTACTTCCTCAAAGTGGGCAAAATACAATTCGGAAACCTCTGCTTCCTGTGATTCGGAAAGCGATATCTCCTTGGCCAAATCAATTACCATTTCCGCAATTTGTTCGTCATTGGGCAATGGGGGGCGGCCCTTGTTGGCCACCTGGCGGCTGCGTGTAGGCGGTCGTGTTGAGAAACAATGCAAAAAGGACAAATAATGTGTTGGAAAAACCAAATGGAATCTTTTTCCTGATTCTTATTTTTTTGATTTAGAATTACCCTTTTGACAATCATGAAATGAACTACCCGGAGCAGAGCCCCGAAGTATCAAATCGGATCATTAGTTTCTTAAGGATTGGAACCCAGAGGAATTAAACCTCACTTGATTTAAAATCCTTCGGCAGTGTGCATTTCTCAGGATTTTTTAAAAATGCCGGGCAGAATCGCTTCCACCCGACAAATAACCCCAAAAATCCAAATGAAAATCTATCCATAAATGGTGTTCATTTTCCACCTTTACCAAAGAAGATGAATTATCGCTCCACAATTATTTTCTGCACGGCAACACTCTCATCCTCTGCAATGGCTTTTACGAAATACATGCCGTTGGCCAATTGACCAATATTTATCGTAGCCCAATTTTGATTCGGATACTGATTCAAAACATTTTGTCCTGATAAATTGTAAATGGCAATGGTCGTCAATTCCACATCCGCTGAAATGGTCATTTCATTTTGTGCCGGATTCGGATAAACGTTCAGGTCGTACTCCCTGAAATTCAAATCATAAGCTGCTGTTGAAGTCTCTCCGCCCCGTACCAATCTAACATAATTATAATATCGCTCTGCGTCCTCACCGGCGGGGCCATCCAAGGCCTTGGTGTCATAGCGCACGGCACCGGCACCGTGGAAATCCTCCCCTTCACCGTTGACGGCCATACCGAAGGCCACATACCAGGCATAGTAGAAATCGCTACCTGCCTGGAATCGTGCGGATGTACCGCTCCAGAAATAAGGGTAGTCGTCGTTGCCAGCTTCGTTGGTGATGGAAGAACAGTCAAAAATCGGGTCGATTGCCGGGCCGACGATGTCCGAGTTGGTCGCAGTGGGTGAATACGAGTAGTCAACGATGCTCTGCAATTCCTTGATGTTGGGAAGCCGCCAGTCGTCATATCCGCCCAACTCCGAGCCTTCCGCATAGGCCAATGCGTCCACCCAGAGAATGCCCTCACCATTGTCTGCCTGTGACCACATCAGTCCGGTCGCATTGTCAGTGACCGTACCGTCTCCATTGTCTTCATAGTCGTTTATCGTGGTGATGGTACCACGCACCGCACGCACACGTTTGCCGCCGCTAGGCCCTGCACCGGAGGGGTAGGTTTTGATATGCCCCGTGCCGTGATTCACACCCCACGCACCGTTGGTTCCCGATTCCACCGATACGCCCACGTAATTCTCCTGTGCCCAGAACTGTTCATCCTTGGAGACCGTTTCTCCCGCAATGTCGAAATAGGTTTCATCGAAGTAAGGCCATCCTTCCGAGTAGTTTCCGATGGCAAAGAGTTCCTTGAGCGTTGGCAAGCGCCAATCATCGTACCCGGCCAGTTCCAGGTCCTCACAATAGGTGCCGGCTTGCGCCCAGCCGTAGCCGCTTGAGGGTGGCGTCTGCTGCCACATCAGTCCTGTGTTCAAATCGGTGACCGTTCCATCGCCATTGTCTTGAAAAGACATCTGGAGCCCCTCATAGTGGGCGTCCTGCCCATAATAGGTTTCGCCGGAAGAAACAGTGATGACATTTCCATCTTCGTCGTAGGCAGTTGTCTGGCCGGTATCCACAACTTTGTAAGTCTGGCCGGTAACCGTGGATAGAAAAAGCAATGAAAGGACAAAAAAGCTGAGCAATTGTCTAAATGGATTCATGATATTTTTTTTGATTAAAAGATTAAAGATTATCCTTTAGACAATCATGATTTGAAAACCCTTCTGTGGACATTCATTTTTTAAGGGTGACTTTTGTCATTAAAAAGCATTCAAAAAACAAAAGCTGAAATGTCAGTTGTGCCAGACATTTCAGCCTCCACGTTTCGCAGTTTTAATTAGGCAACCGATTGTTTGACAACAGTTATTAGCATTTCCCTCGATCGGATAGAGGTTTTCCAATTTATTTCTCAAAATGCCCTTCCCCCTCTGCAACATCGACTCCACCGCTCTCAGCGAAATGTCCATGATGTCGGCCACTTCCTGCCTTGGCAGTTCCTCCACAAAGCTTAAAGTAAAAGCCGTTTTCTGACGTTCCGGCAAGGTGTCAATGACCTTGAACAATGTTTTGCATTCTCCTCGTTTTCCAATAAAACACCGGGATGTTCGAAGTCGGGTTTGTCCGTTTGGGGTTCACAAAATTTCAATAAGGAAAAGCGTTATTTTCTTTTGATGTGGTTGAGGGAAGTGTCGACGGTGGTCAACCGACAACCAGCTATTGAATAAAGACAGCTATCTCATACAATCACCCATTCCTCGCCTTTTTATTTACTTCACCAACGTCACATCCCCTTTGAACAACTCCTTTGTCCCATCCTTAAAAAGTATTTCTGCCTTCCAGACAAATACCGCTGGGTTCAATTCCTCCCCATTGTGGGTGCCACTCCAGCCGAAGGTGAAATCATTGGGCTGGAAATTGGATTGTTGAAAGACCGATTCGCCCCATCGGCTGAATATTATGAAGGACTGTATATTTTCTACCGTATTGTTTTCCGCATACACCATGAATACATCATTGATTCCATCTCCGTTGGGGGAAAAAGCGTTTGGTACATATACGTTTTTGGTGCGGTCCACAAATACGGTCAATGTATCTTCATCGGCGCAACCGTTGACATCCGTCACACTCACAGAATAAGTACTGGTGATAAGTGGAGCAACATCTTGCGCCAAACAGTCCGGGCATTCCAAAGAATCCAACGGCTGCCAAATCAAAGAGGCCAAGCTGTCAAACGGTACATTGACAATTGCCTGTAGTTGGACATCGTCGCCGAATTCGATGAACAGGTCATCGCCCAAATCAACCGTTACAGGTATAGGGCTATTGATGGAAATTATTTCTGAAGTGGCACAGCCGTTGGCGTCCATCATAGTCACTTCATATCCTCCTTCAGACAATTCGAAGAAATCTCCCGAAGGTTGAGAAGTGCCCCCGTTTAGCGAAAAAGTATAGGGCATTGTGCCACCCATTGTTTCTGTGATAATTCCCCCACTGTTTTGTGAAAAGCAATTCAAATCATTGACGGTAAATGTGATGTTCAGTGGATCCGGCTCTGCCAATATGACCTCGGCAATATCGGTGCATTCATTCATGTCAGTTACCGTCACTGCGTAGATACTTGCCGCCAATTGGGTGATGTCGGCTGAGTTATCACCATTTGACCATTCGAACTGATAGGGAGGAATACCTCCCGTTGCTGCCACGGTTGCAGAGCCGTCATTATTGCCAGCACAGCTTATGTCCATGCCATTATAATCGGAAGCAACAGTTGCTATCGCTTCTGGTGGAAAGTTTTGGGTAATCGTAGCTTGGGCAGTTATCGTCAACCCAACCGCCGAAGTAACGGTAACAGTGTATGTGCCCGCCGGTAAATTGTCAATGACTTCCGGAACATTCTCCATGGATATGACACCGCTACTGCTCGTCGGCCCTGACAAAATATAATCAAATGGAGCTTCACCAACGGTAGCCACAATGGTCAAGGAACCACTGTCATCGCTACATGGAATCACACTTCCCTCAAGTGATACAATTACCTCACATAGTGACTGGGGCAGCAATGACACCGTTGTAATGACAGTGCTGTCGCAGCCGAACTGATTGGTCATATTTTGAGTGAAAACGCCAACCAAAGAAGAGTCGCAGGTCGTTTCAGAAAGGTTAACAATATTGCTCGGTAGCAGCGTCACGGTTGTAATGACAGTGCTGTCGCAGCCAAATTGATTGGTGAGATTTTGAATAAAAACCCCTGCGGCAGCTAAATCGCATGTGGTTTCTGAAAGATTTACAATATTGTTGGGGTTCAAGCTGACGGTCGTAATGACGGTACTGTCACAGCCGAATTGGTTGGTGAATATTTCTGTAAAAACATCTACGGCGGAAGAGTCGCAGGTCGTTTCCGACAGGTATATCAAGTTGCTCGGGTCAAGGGTAACGGTCGTTATGACGGTGCTATCGCAGCCGGATTGGCTTGTAAGGCTTTGGGTAAAAATGCCGACCTGCGTTGAATCACATGTCGTTTCTGATAAGTTAACAACAATTTCCTGAACCAAAGTAACGGTCGTTATGACATTGCTGTCACAGCCGAATTGATTGGTCAGGTTTTGAGTAAAAACGCCCACCGCTGAAGAGTCGCAAGTGGTGGCTGTGAGGTTGACCACGGTACTTGGGTCAAGGGTTACGGTCGTTATGACCGTACTGTCGCAGCCATATTGATTGGTCAGAATTTCGGTAAAAACACCCACCCCAGAAGAATCACAAGTCGTCGTAGTCATATTAACAACATTACTTGGGTCTAAACTAACAGTGGTTACAACGGTACTATCGCAGCCATATTGATTGGTGAAAATTTCGGTAAAAACGCCCACTACAGCCGTATCGCATGTGGTCTCTGAATGGTTCACGATATTGCTCGGGTCAAGGGTTACGGTCGTTATGACAGTACTGTCGCAGCCCAATTGGTTCGTCAGGTTTTGGGTAAAAACTCCCACCTCTGTTGAATCACAGGTCGTTCCTAATAGGTTCACAACAATTTCTTCGTCAAAAACTACTGTCGTGACAACGGTACTATCGCAGCCGAACTGGTTGGATAAATTTTGAGTAAAAATTCCAACAGTTGCCGAGTCGCAAGTCGTTTCCAAAAGATTTACGAAGTTGCTTGGGTCGAGGGTCACTGTGGTCGTGACCGTACTGTCACAGCCATATTGGTTCGTCAGGTTTTGGACAAAAACACCCACCGCCGTCGAGTCGCAGGTCGTCTCCGACAAATTCACGGTGCTGCTTGGGTCCAACGTCACGGTGGTGATGACCGTACTGTCGCAACCGAATTGATTTGTCAAACCTTGGGTAAAAACACCGACTGCCGAGGAATCACAGGTCGTTTCCGATAGGCTGACGATGCTGCTCGGCATCCATGTCACGGTGGTAATCACCGTACTGTCGCAGCCCTGTTGGTTGGTCAAATTTTGTGTGAAAACGCCAGCCATCGTGGAGTCACAGGTCGTCTCAGAGAGGTTTACGGTACTGCTTGGCAGCATGGTCACGAAGGTGGATGACGCCGCCGTGCAGCCTTCCGAATTCGTCACCGTGACGGTGTATGTACCATCGTTTTGCACCGTCAAGTTTGGGACGGAAATAGGTTGCCCACTGGCAGAAAACCCTGAGGGACCAGACCATTCATAGGTGTCGCCGTCTCCGGCGGACAGTTCCAACGTTTCCCCTTCGCAAAAGAGGGGACCATTATTGGTAGCGAAAGCATTTACCATGCTGGGGGTTAGTGTTACTGAGTCAGTGACCACACAAACGGGAGCAAAAACAATATCATCAATTGCAAAGTCATTGCCCGGCACAGCCGTATTGAGGTCTTCAATACAAATAGTGGCAGTTGTAATCGCCCCTGAATTCCAAGGTTCATAAAAATTGAGCCACGTGCATGTTGCCGAAAGTGCAAGGTTGCCTGCTCCCAAAGGAGAGCCATTGATATTAAACTGAATTTCGCAAGGCCCGTTCGGATCAACGGAAGTCACCCAGGCCGAAAAGATGTAGTCCGTATTTGGAGTTACAGTGACCGTCTGGCACCATACATTCTGGCCTGGGGTTTCATGTCCGTTGACGAGCATCATATTGCCACTTCCGGTCGTATGGTCACCACAGTTTACCCAGTTGATATGCATAGGGGCCGGATTGGTACCTATCGAATATTGCCCTTCATTTAACGGATTGGCGGTTATGCTGGGATTAGCATTAAAAGTATAGTCTGTTGTGAATCCGGAATTGCCGCCAGAGAAATCACCATTAACGACCAAATTATTACTGAAATCAACGGTCGATGCACTTAAAGTATAAATAGTGGGGACGGATACCGTGGCAGTGGTATTCAGTGAGAAAGGGTCTGACAGTCCGGTTGCAGGTGTCCAAAAAATTGACAGTATTGGATTGGAAGATGACACCGTTCCTTGCAATTGAAAAGTAGTAGGTATGTCGCATTCTGACTGGTCCGGTCCAGCATCAACTGTTAAGTTGCATTGCGACAGAACCTGGTTTTGGCAAATGAAGCAGATACACACCAATTGGAGCCATGTTTTAAGATTGGTGTCGATTTTTAAGACCAAAAATTCACTGAGGGGAAATGTAAGGTTTTTCATTATGAACATTTTTCCCCTTTTGACAGCCAGCTATTTTAAAATCCTTCTGTGAGTTTCAATTTTTTTTAAAATTGTTTCATTTGCAGTTGCCATAGCGAATTGTGATTCATTGACAGAAAAAGATTGAACTGTTTTCCGGTTAATATTTTTTCAAGTGAATTTGCCCAGTTGTCCCAAGCCGTCATCAGGATGGTGTTTTTTTCGAGACCGGATTCATGCGCCAGAATATCTCTCACCCTATCCATGTAACGAGCATTTGTTTTCATGACTTCAGGTGCTCGGTTTTTGGATAGCATGAGACATACGAACATATCCCTGTTGATTTGATTCAACGTGGGGAGTGTACTCCAATCCGGAGGCGCAGTATTTTCACAACCTATTTTGGGCTGACAGCTTAAAAACAGAAGGCAGGTATTTAATTTTTTCATGATTACTTTTTGCCTTTTGACAACCCTGTTTCCGAAATCCTTCGGGAGGATGGATTTTTCTTCAGTTTAAAAAATTGTGTTCTCGTTCATTGGCAATTCCTGTTTTTCAGTTTATTTTCTCTTTTGGCAAGGGTGTGAGAACCATCAAACTGGACGGAGGACATATCCAAATTAGCTTTGTTCAACGCTAAAAGTTTTATCCACATTCGTTTGAGAGAACCGTCTCTGGACCATTTATTAAAATGATAATAGATTGAACTCCAACGAATTGAAATTCTACTGCAAAAAGCTGAGACCGGCAGCTCTCTCCATTGACAACCCTGTTTTGAGGCGATAAATAATGGCCTTTACAATTCTCCATAAAGGAACTTTTTTCTTTCGGCCAAGATTCGATTGACTTAAATGAGGTAGTAGATTTTTTATCATGAATTTTTTAGATAAATTTACATACATGTTGCAGAGGTGTTAATTGTTAGTTGTGGTGACCTACAATTACTGCTTTTGCAACATTTTTATACACCTCTCTTTTGAGGTGACTTTTTGAACAACTTCAATGATAAAGATGCCAAAGAATTGAAACCAATGATTAATTATTCCTTATTCACGCCCAACTCCTATTTTTCCAATTCATAAGATAACATCCAGATAGCCGCAGATCTCAAAACCGTTTTGATATAAGCGTCTACAAAAAGGATTGGAGTTACCTCCTCATGAATAGAATGTTTCAATAGCAGAACAAAAAAATGGGCAGACATCTCGGGTCTGCCCATGGATTACTCACTTTTATATTGAACTATGAATTATTTTGATAGCCATAGAGAATTACTATTCAATAGTGCTGGCTTTTGTTGTGGTACATTGCAACAGTTTGAATAGGAGTTTTTTCTTTGTCTTCCAGTTTTTTAGATCGCTCAATGTAGTTGTGCTTGAATAAAATTATTCATAGACTGTTCGATAAAATGCTGAGCTGGTTACTGTGAAACGGTTGTCCGATTTTTGTTGCTTTAAACAGGTTTTTTGTACAAAGGGATTAAAAGTGCATCTACATATTCAGAAAAGAGAGTTGGCCGGAAAGCAAATACTTTCCGGTCCACTTCTAAAGCTTGTAGATGAGCACAAAACAAATATTTTATAGGTTTTTAATTTAGGATAGAATTGGTATCGGCAGATACCTGTCAGACAAGAGTTTCACTTAAAACTTTCAAGTATTACGTTTTATACGAACCAAATATTAGTGGGAACCAATTAGCTTATAGTGTTTAAAGGAGGAAGGAGCATTTGCGCAATGTTTGCAATATCATCCCTCAAAAGTATCGGTTGAATTTCAGGGCATTTCTCACATCATGTAATTAATCCTTCTACTTAGATGAAAGTGAATAAGAATTAATGAAATTGGAAACACCTTGATAAATTTTCAGTTGACACTTTTTGACCGTATGTTTTGCTAACTCCATTCCACAGTCTGATCAAGGTCATCCTCAATATTGATGAATTTAAATGAGCGGATAGAAACACATCATTAGATTTCATGGGATATAGCCCGAACAAAACAAGGTTCTGTAATAGTCATCATGAACGGAGGGGTTATGACTTGCTGAGGCCAAGAAATTACATCACGGTATCCCAGATTCCAGAATATAATTTGACAAAAAGTTAGTATTGGATGGGTGCGCCAATATGGAATGATACAATATCATAGCCCTATCGTTGCCCGGCCCCTGAAATATAGATTTGCCATCCAGGTTAAAATCTTCCCGATTATATCCAACAGAAATATAATTGGCCAGGTGATTCTCATTATCGAGGTTGCTTAGCACTTTCGAAAACAGGAAAAATACATCGTTACCAGGTCCTTGGTAAATAGTATTGCCATCCCCGTTGAAGTCTCCTGCCCATAAAGATCTTTTGTCATTGTTGATATTTGCATGAGAAGGCAACCCAAAAATTTCTGTTTCCAGATCGGTAAAATCTATCATTGGAGGATCTGCGGTACTGAGCAATTGACTTTGTCCTGTCATTACTCCAAGATGGTTTCGGTGTTTTACTGTTACATAATATTCACCAGCAGGAAGGTCGTAGAAGTAAATGATGTCACTGCTGTCAACACTTATCACCTTTCCATCATTTTGTAACAATACAGAGCGTGTAGAAAGCACTTTATTAGGATTTTGCGCAGATCGTAATTCAATAAACAACCAATCCATTATTGCTCCTATCCCCTCATTTTCAAATAGGGAAGCGCTGACCGATTCACCTCCTCCTTCACCGACGTGTTCAAAATCATTCATAAGGGAAAAAGGTTCTATTACAGGTAAAAGACCTTTTGATCTTAATTCATCCTTCATCATGTAAGGCCAACTATTGTTCAGTAGCCCTCCTGACAATAATACTTTAAGTTTCAGAGCAGCTACATCGCAAGTGTCGACCTTGTTAGCCAGTGCAACGATTCCACAATCATCAATTGCTGTCCAGATTCTATTGGTAATCAGCCCTATATCCGCACGAGATTCCAATTCATTGAAACCAAGGGGTACCAAAGGATCACAGTTGTCAATTACAACAATATCAATACCTGTCTGCGGTTGGCCTTCATTAAAACAATTGGAATTGTCTGATGATAATGTAACTCCTTCAACTACCACGTAAGACAAGGAATTATCGGGAACAGAACCATCAAGATAGTTCCACTCCTGCACCCGAACATCAAAACTGGTTTGTGTCACATTGGAAACTCGAATCACGGCGGCCTCATTATTGATATTCGGCAGACCTCCCAAGATCACGACTGGTTTGTTATAATTATTGTTCAAGGATACCGTTTGCCAGTTTTCATCAACGGTGACACTTCCACTCTCTCCAACAAAAGCCATGTTTTCATCGAAAAAGCCTGTATTTGGAGTCAAAGCCAAGTAAGCTACTTTTTCATCGGCATGGACTGTTTCAGTGTCAGCAGACTGTTCTTCTTGAAGTGATAATTGGAGACCTTGCTGGGTTGCCGACCGGGTAATGATACTTACCGGGTCATCCTCCTCAACCCCTTGCACACTCGCAACAAAAACTGGTTGTTCATCGAAAGAGACGTCATAATTCATCGTGAAAAAATTGTCGTCAATTTCATTCAAAATACCTGCTTCAAGTTCCGTAATACCAACATATGAACCTGGTTCTATCGCTAGCCAAGCTACCTTTTCAAACTCATGAAGACCATCAGCCCCTTCCTCTTCTTTCAACCTTAGTTTGAAACCTGCATTAGATATATATTTTGTTTGGGCCACTACGGCAGATGTATCGTTATTGCTGACTACCTGAGCAAAAAGCAAGGGGGGAGCATCAAATTGTAATGGGAAATTTACGTATTTCCATAAATGGGAAACGTTATGGGACACCCCTGCCACCAGTTTTTTTCCGTTTTCCAAAGTGTACACCGTGAACATTTCCGGTTTGACATTGTCCACTACTGCAATTTTTTGGGACTGGGAAACTGAGTTTCCACAGAGGTCTGTTGCTTCCCAAGTCCTGGTGATGGTATAATTACTGCAAGACCCTGTGATTCCGAAATCATCCTCCTCTTGCATGCTCATGAAAATACCCGGACAGTCATCCAACCCTGCCACCAATGGAGGAACAGGTACATCATCATCACAGCTAATGGTAATATCTTCAGGTACATTCAAGAGGGAAGGTGCAACATCGTCACCAATATGGATGGTGACAGTGGCAGTTGCACAACATACTGCGTTCGAATTACACACCTCATAGACAAATTGGTCGCTCCCGCAATTAGCATTGAAGATAGTATTGAATGGTGTATAAATGAATTCTCCTAAATAATTAATGGATACCGTTCCTGAAGTTGGTGAGGAAATGATGGAGAAAACCGGGTTGTAAAGATTGTCATCATTGAAACTGACTACGTCATATAAAATTGCTCCTGGGCAAGAAGTAAAAGTGTCGTCTTCCAACAATGGCATCTCGGCTGTCTGACAATCTGGATCATCACAATCTGTCAATCCATCCCCGTCGTTGTCCACCCCGTCGGTGCAGACCTCAGGACAAAGGTTGACCGTAACAGCTATCTGTCCCGTATTCGTACAGCCATTATTATCCACTACCGTTACGGTATAGGTGGTGGAAGACAGTGGATTGATATTATGGTTGGAACCCGTTCCCAAACCGTTGTTCCAGTGATAGGTAAACGGCCCATTGTTTCCATTGGCAACAGCATAAATAGTGGTCGATTGCCCCCTGCAAAAACTTGAGTCTACCGCTTGTGCAGAGACGGAAGGCAAAATTTCTACAAGCTCAATGTTCGTATTCAAAGGCAGCAGGCAGGCTGAATTATTTAAGACTAAATTATTGTACGTTCCTTCAGAGAGATTGCTGATTGTTGCAGAACCACCGGAAACCTGCACGTTTGGAAGTGTTTGTGTGTTGACCTGCTCATCGGTGTAATTGAGGGAGTAGGTGCCATCAGGGACATTAGCAAACACCAGCGTTATATTTCCATTGGTTTCTCCACATTCTGGGTCGGTAGTGAGAACTGTAACATCCGTGCCGTCTATATTGTCGATTGTTAAACTACCCAGATCTAATGAACAATTATAGGAATGGGCAAACACCTCAACCTCGGCCAATTGAAGCCAATCGCCTGTTTGCGTGATTCTTACTTTCCGCCCTTGGATCCCACTTACGGGGATGGTGTTTTCTATAACGGCAGTTCCAATCGTGAAAGTAAACTGCACAACATCATTTTCATCCAATATTTCGACCACTGCCCCGTCCAATCTGTCGCCGCAACAATTTGTTCTGTTCCAGACTTTAATGGTTTCGATAATTTCGTCGGTACCTAAATCTACCTCCCAGTATGGATTGACATTACTGCCTGAGTGAAATACAGAACCATTGCCAAAAATACCAGCAGTGTTTCCGTCGATGGCATGGGACGCATTCGAGCCAGAATAATTGGAAGAAGCGGTTGCCGTTCCTGAAGTTGCCACATTGGCAATGGTTTGCCAGCCGGCAAACAAATGGTAATCACCTCCCGGTAAATCACTGATAGTAAAAGAACCGGCATCATCTGGCGAGCTGAAAGGGTAAGTGTTTCCACCATCAATGCTGAATTCGAGCGTGGCCTGGTCTGGGTCGTCCGGGAAGGTGAGTTCGATATTCCCATCATTGGATCCACAGTCCGCAGTGGTTTCAATATTAGAAATGACTGGTAAGTCAATGTCGTCGATCGTTATACTTCCCAGATCCGATGTACATCCGGGTGGACTGGACAACACCTCTACCTCAGCCAGCATAAGGTAATTTCCTGTTTGTGTGATTCTCACTTTCCGGCCCAGAATGCCATTGACTGGGATATTGTTTTCCAATGTGGCAGTTCCAATGGTGAAAGTAAACTGTGTTACATCATTCTCATCCAGTATCTCGACAACAGCTCCATTCAGATAGTCAATGCAACAATTTGTAACACTCCAAACATTAATGGCCTCAATCGTTTGGATTGTACCAAGGTCTACCTGCCAAAACGAATTGGAGGAATTTCCGGAGATATAGACAGGACTATTGTTCCAATCACCGTTTGTGTTCCCATCAATAGCACCAGAGGTACTACTCAAACTCGGGAAATTAGAAGAAGCACTTGCTGTCCCTAAAGTTGCAACATTTGTTACCGCATTGGCTGTTTGCCAACGGGCAAACAGCTGGTAATCACCCCCCGACAAACCACTGATCGTAAAAGAACCTGCATCATCGGACGAACTAAAGGGATATGTGTTTCCACCATCTGTGCTGAATTCGAGCGTAGCATAGTCTTGATGGTCAGGGAAGGTGAGTTCAATAGTCCCGTTACCGATCCCGCAATCAGCAGTGGTTTCAATCGCAGAAATGACCGGATAGTCATTGACCGTTTTGGTAATGACATTGGAATAAATCCAGCTCCCGCAACCAACCCTTCTGGCAGCCCTTCGATACGAGGTAGTCTGGGAGATGGTACCTGGGTCGAAGGCGGCCGCCGCTGCCCCGGATATGTCCAACCATGTTCCGGTCGTTTGCATTTGCCATTGGTATTGAATAGCTCCGCCGCAGCCACCAGAAGCAGTTGTTATGTTCGTCAATATTGCCGGGTCATAACTTCCACATTCGTTTTCTTCCTCACCGATAGTACCTGGGTCGGTCAGGGGTTGGTGGACATCAAAGGTGATGGTATTAGAATAAATCCAGTTGCCGCAGCCCGCCCGCCTGGCCCCACGCCGGAACCGATGGGAAGGTGCCCCTGTGTAGTTCCAGTTTCCGACCGATTGGACCGTCTGCCAGTTGTTCCATCCCGACCAGCTACCACAGTTGGTCCTGAATTGGTATTGCCAGAGGTACTCTATCGCACCGCCACAGCCACCGGAGGCCGCCGTCCCGGTCAGGTTTTGATTACCCGGCATATTGCCGCAGTAAGTACCCCCGCCGCTGATGGTGCCTGGGTCTGTCAGGAGCTGGTCGACATCGAAGGTGATGGTGTTAGAATAGATCCAGTTACCGCAGCCGGTACGCCTGGCCCCACGCCGGAACCGGTGGGAGGCCGGCCCTGTGTAGTTCCAGCCAGACACCGATTGTGTCGTTTGTCCGTTCCAGTTGTTCCAGCCCGACCAGTTGCCGCAATCATCCCGACGCTGGTACTGCCACAAGTACTCTACGGCACTGCCGCAGCCACCGGAGGCTGGCGTTCCGGTCAAGTTCTGATTGGGCGGGTGGGTTCCGCAGTAGGTGCCCCCGCCGCTGATAATTCCTGGATCGGTCAAGGGTTTTTCAATTTCGAAGGTGATGGTATTTGAGTATAGCCAATTACCACATTCACTCCTTTTAGCAGCTCTGCGAAACTGACGGTCACTGTTATATCCAGACCACACATAGGTAGCATTGGTCGCTCCGCTGAGGTTTGTCCATCCGTCCCAGGTACCGATACAGGCCTCACTTCTTCTCCGTACTTGCCACTGGTACTCTATAGTGCCGCCACAACCGCCAGATGCAGCAGTAGAATTGCCCAGGGTTTGTGCGCCAGCATTGTTACAAAAAGACCCACCACCGCTGATTGTACCCGCATCGGTCAGGGGTTGGTGGACATCGAAGGTGATGATATTAGAATAGATCCAGTCACCGCAGCCAACACGCCTGGCACCGCGCCGAAACCGGTGAGAGGCCGTCGCTCCCGGTCCCGCATAGTTCCAGCCGTACACCGATTGGGACGTCTGCCAGTTGATCCAGTCCGTCCAGTTACCACAGTTGTCCCGACGCTGGTACTGCCACTGGTACTGTACAGCACCACCACATCCGCCGGAAGCTGCCGTCCCGGTTAAGTCTTGGTTGGGCGGGTTGGTTCCACAGTAGGTGCCCCCACCGCTGATAGTGCCAGGGTCGGTCAGCGGTCGTTGAACATCAAATGTAATTGTATTGGAGTAGATCCAGTCACCACAGCCGACACGCCTGGCGCCACGTCGGAATCGGTGGGAGGCTGTTGCAACCGGCCCCGTGTAGTTCCAGCCGTATACCGATTGGGACGTGTGCCAGTTGTACCAGCCCGACCAGCTCCCGCAGGGTGATCTGAACTGATACTGCCACTGGTATTCTATAGCCCCACCGCAGCCACCGGAGGCTGCCGTCCCTATCAAATCTTGGAAAGGCGGGTTGGTTCCACAGAAGGTGCCCCCACCACTGATGGTGCCAGCATCAGTCAGCGGCTGCTGTACATCGAAGGTGATGATATTGGAGTAAACCCAGTCGCCACATTCGTGTCTGGCTCCGCGTCTGAACCTGTGGGAGGACGTCCCTAAGTAATTCCAGTTGTATACCGATTGGGTCGTGGCCCAGTTGTACCAGCCCGACCAGCTCCCGCAATCTCTGTACTGATACTGCCACTGGTAGTTTATAGCACCTCCCACTTCACTGGAAGCCGGGGTCCCGATCAGGTCATGGTTGCCGGGATTTGTTCCACAGAAAGTCCCGCCGCCACTTATATTACCAGGGGTCGTCAGAGCAGTCGGATCAAAATCGAAGTGGAAGAACTGGCAAGTTCCATCGGCAGGCAATTGAGGGAAATCATAAATATAAGAACCATTATATTTGACTCTTATGATGGCATTGTATGCGCTGGGGCCTAGACAACAGGACGATTCGCCAGGTAGCAAGCCCGCCATTGGGTATACCTGTCCACCACAACCCACTTCTATGCAATCAAACTCTATGGAGCAGTTACTGCTGTTGGAGGTTTGGACTAGATGCGTGCAATCACCAGGCTGATCTGCGCAAGTAGGCTGTGCGCCGAGGCCCTGAATGAATGCGGCCGAAAAAAAGATAATTCGTAGAATGGGCATACATGAACGCCCGCCAGGAATGCTCAAATCCCCTGTGACTTTAAGGACGAACTTTGTTCGAATTTTAAAAAATTCTTCCCAACATGACGGATTGTAACGAGTAGATAGCATTGTAAATAGTGTTTGTTTTTGACTGCCATTGCAACCGTTTGGTATTGATGGCTATTGGATTTTTTCTCTTTTTGAGTATATATTTTGGTGGGTGCTTACCAATCTGTTGTTTCCCAAATTCCAATATTTCAGTACTGATTTCTTTATGGGTAAATTGAAATATTGCCTGCTGGTCATCGGCTCGAACAATAGATTCATCGTTGCTCTTTTGCCCATTGATTCCTTGAGTTAGATAAGGAACACAGTGGCGTTTGTACAACTTTTCAGATTTAGTTTCATCGCAGAAAGCTGTACCTATTCCCTCCCAATTCGGAGTAAATTGAGTAATGCTTGCCAGAGCTAATGGCCCATTCGTCGGGCTTGGCAAAATGAGAAAATAAAAGAGGACCAGGACAAACAAAGGATTGGCTGTTGAAAAACAGTCGTCTGTATGAAATGGTATAACTACTTTATAGAAGTACCTGTTACTCATCTATTCAAGAATTAAGTATTACAGTTTGTCGCGGAGGGTAATGACAGACCGTTTTTGGGTTTGAAATAAAGATTTGTTCATAGTCTCTTTAATCAATTGTTGTCCCAGCCACTTTGGAGCGGTCGATTAACATTAGACTTTGATGCAGGATAAATGGCAGGGGGAAAGAATTGGTCGGAAAGCATTTACCTTCCGACCTTCTTCTAAAACTTATTTAAGATGAGTACAAAACAATTGCATTATGAATTTTAATTAAAGGCGGCATTAAGTATTGGTACTCACTTAAAAAGGGCTCACATAAAACATTTAAAATTTCAGCTTTAAACCGATCAATTGTGAGTGAAAGCCTACTTGCATTTTAGCGTTTTATGAAAAGGGCATGTGTGCTGATTGTTATATCACCTTTAGGGGTTATTGGCTTCAAGCTACCATTCAGATCATGAGCTAAACCACTATCGTCCTTTATTTGAGAGCGGGTCAGATTAGTTACAAATGCGGTTTTTCCGGGGCCATTTTATGTTGATACTCTTTGACTGCATTGTTTGCCAACTCTATTCCACTGTCCATTGAAACACATGGTCAATTTTGATGAATTTGACGTAAGGTGCATTGTCTTATCATTAAAATTGATGAGAAATAGCAAAAAAGAAATGAGTCTGTATCATATTTGCTTGACTTTTATAAGCCGTATTGAAAAAAGCAAGAATTTGTGATTGTGTTTTTGAAGATATATCAGAAGTCCACACTTCTATGTTGCCCACATCCCATTTGAGCTACCTCCCTTACAACATTAAATAGTTTGCTTGTATGCCTGGTTTTCAATATTTAAAACTGGCCTGATAATTTATGATTTTTATTACATGGAAGTTTTAACCATATGGAAATGCTGCAAGTCCATTTACCTGCAAATTTGCTGTATCATAGTTTGTATAGCATCCTCTGTTTCCTACATGAGAGCACAGGAATCTGTTCCTGTTGAGAAGTTATATATGGAATCATTGGGGGTTAATGAAGGGCTCTCCGCAGGCTTGGTGTACCAAATTGCACAAGACCATAAAGGTTATATCTGGTTAGCTACCTCCAGAGGATTGAGCCGGTACGATGGTCACCGGATAAAAACATTTGTGCATGATGCGAAAGACTCTCTTTCACTTCCGGAAAATGATGTAACAAACCTATTTATAGACTCAAGAGGCTGGTTGTGGGGGAGCACCAGGCAGGAAGGGTTATTTGTGTTTGACTATGCCAGCGAGGATTTTATCCTATTTAATTTGGATGTCATCAATGCCTATCCCACTCCCCCCAGGATTTGTGAAGACGTGAATGGAAACCTTTGGATACCCACCCAACATGACGGGTGGAAAATAATACAGGTTCCGACCGGCACAGGTACACCAGCTTCATTTAGAGGGCTTTCTTTCTATCAAAATGCAAAACCTCCCTGGGAAATCTATCCTTGGTTACCTGAATTTAAATTATACGAGGTAGCATTTGTTTCAAAACATTCAGGAGTATGGATACACAAAGAACATACGCTACTCAGCTATTCAATTGAGAACAAAGATCAACTTGCCCCGCTTCAATGGTCTCTCCCTTTCAGCCATGACCCCAATAATGATTTCTTTCAGTCCTACCGTGTCTTTACAGATAAAACACAAAGTCGGCCACTCCTTTTTACCCTTACCCATCTTATTGAAATCAATGATGAGGCTGGAAAATTAGATACGCTTTCAATTTTACCAAATAATTTGGAGGATCTTCCTCATAGAGGGCTAATGGACAGTAAAAGCCAGATGTGGGTATCAACTAATCAAATGCTTCTCCGCTTTAACCTCCTTTCGGGAGATTGGGTATTGGTAAATAGAGAGGGGCCAGAATCTCTGCCCCAGTATATTAATCTGACAACTGATATAATCGAAGACATTCACGGCAATATTTGGTTGGCTACCGCCGGATACGGCACATTCAAGCATACCCAAATACAGGCAGCTTTTCACTATTGGGGTGAAAACCGTGCAGGACCATCTATGGGAAACCTGTTGCACCTTGGGAATGGTAGAATTGATCTGGGAATCATTCAAGAGATCAGCTTTTTGGAATATCAAACCGGAAAAAGTGGCATACTTATTCCCAAGAGCCAGATACCATTTTCAATAGATCATAGAATGAAACCGGTAATTGTAGACTCCTTCGGTATCTGGTTAATGGGGAATATTGATGAAGATTGGAACTTAATGAAATTCGATAAGTCAGGAAGGTTGTTAAAGCAATTTAGCTGGCCAATAGTTGCTGAGACCCCCTCCGCTGGTTCTGATCGTTTACTTCTAAGCGAAGACAGTTCATTAATCCACACATTTGTAGAAAATATTAATACACCTGGACATAAATACAAAAAAGTTTATCTGGGCATTGTGGATGCTCTTCATACCTCTGAACCACCTAGGAAGTTATTCGAATATGAACTGAAGGACGCTATTAATGCCTACTGCATAGCAATCACAGAATCTATAGACGGCAAAATTTGGCTTGGCCATACAGAGGGAGGTCTTCTGGTTTTTAACCCACGGAAAGAGACCTGGAAGCATTTTGGTAAAAATGAACAAGGGGGAAAGCCTTTCCCAAGTGACAATGTCTATTCTTTTCTCAATGACCCCGTCAATCCACAACAAACCATGTGGATTGGGACGACGGAAGGATTGGTGAGAATGGACTTAAAAACAGATTCTATTGTCACTTTCACCACTCACGATGGCCTGCCCGATAATGTTATTTATGGAATATTAGCGGACGAACGCAATAACTTATGGCTGAGTACCAACTTTGGACTTTGCCGTTTCAACCCAACGACTGGAGAAGTACATAATTTTACTTTACAGGACGGGATACAACATTTAGAATTTAATCGCTACTCTAACCTGAAGCTGGCTGATGGAACCATGTTCTTTGGTGGTGTCGGCGGGCTTACCTGGTTTGACCCCGAACAATTATACTTGGACTTTCCACCCGCAGAAGTAGTTATCAATGGCTTCTTCATCAACAACCAATCTGTTGAATTTGGCAGTTATCACGATCCTGAAAATGGAGGAGGAGTTCTCACTAAGTCCATTGAATACACTTCAAAAGTAGAGTTGAAGCATAACCAACAAAACCTCAAATTTGAATTTGCTTCTTTGGACCTTACAAACTCCTCCAAAAACCAATACCGTTATTTGTTGGAAGGCCTGGATGAGGAATGGATCGAGTTAGGGAATAAGCCTGAAGTAATATTTACGAATCTCCCTCCTAACGAATATACCCTACGGGTGCAAGGCAGCAATAGTCAGGGAGAATGGAATGAGGAAGGCACCTCCATTCAACTGAAGGTACTTCCACCTTGGTGGGCCACTTGGTGGTTCAGGACATTGCTTTTTTCTGCTATAACGTTCTTCGTTTACTTTTTTGTCAAAGCGAAGGTTCAAGCAAAACTAAAGGTAGAGGCCTTACGAAATCAGATATCCCAAGATCTTCACGATGAGGTTGGATCTACTTTGTCCAGTATATCTCTTTTTAACATGGGCATCAAAAAGACCATCAATCACGATCCGCCGATGGCCCACCAATTGGTCAATCAAGTTGACTCCAAGGTAACCCATATCATTGAATCTATGAATGACATCATATGGGCCATTGACACAGAAAATGATGACTTGGCTGATCTGATCAACAGAATGCGCGGTTATGCAACCGATCTGGGAAAAACCGGAGAATGGAAATTTAAAATCAATTGCCCTCCTTCCTTATCGTTGATAAACCTGGACATAATCCAGAAACGAAATATTTACATGATCTACAAAGAAGCTATCAATAATGCGATCAAATACTCTCAAGGAAAAATTATTGATATCAATTTTGAACCAATTGAAAACAGGATAAAATTGACTATCAGTGATGATGGCATTGGCTTTGATCCCTTGGATATCCATAAAAAGGAATCAACATTGGGATTTGGAGGTAATGGCCTAAGAAATATGAAAAAGAGGGCCAAAGAACTGGGAGGTGAACTGGCTGTAGAATCATTGAACGGTACCGGAACCAAAATAATTTTTACTTTTTGTCCATAATGCTGTTTCAAAATCTGTTGAACATGATTTTTTTGATGGATAAGCAATTACGCAAAATGATTCAGACATTTTATTTGAACTCGATGCCACCTCTATTCGAACGTAAACGCCTTATTGGCAAAGCCTTTATAAACTTAACAACATGATAAAAGTAGCTGTTTTCGATGATAATGATTCCCGAAGAGACGGGTTGAAACTGATCCTAAATTTCACAGACGACATGAAGTGCGTGGGGACCTTTGCCGATTGCCGGAATGTTGAGCAAAACGTAAATAAGTGCAACCCCGATGTAGTTCTCATGGATATCAACATGCCTTACGTCAATGGAATTGAGGGGGTCAAAATCTTGAAAAATGAGTTTCCGGGAATAAAAATTATCATGCAGACCATCTTCGAAGAGGAAGAAAAAATCATTGCTTCCATTGCCGCTGGAGCTGATGGTTACATTATGAAACAAAAGTCTCCGCTTGATCTCATAGAAGGTATCCGACAAGTCTTAAATGGAGGCGCTCCCATAACTCCGAGGGTAGCCAAAAAAATCCTGAAACTATTTGGGAGCAGAGTTTCACCATCTCCTAAAAAAAGGGAGATTCAGTTCACCAGAAGGGAACAGGAGATATTAAATTTATTGGTAGAAGGCTACAGCTATAAAATGATAGCTGATAAATGTAATATTACCCATGCCACAGTCAATTCCCACATTGGGCATATCTATAAAAAGCTTCAGGTTAATTCAGCCGCCGCAGCCGTGGCAAAGGCTCTCAAGGAAAAGTTGGTTTAGAGCTACAGCTATTGCCCATCCTTCTTTTCTGATCGTTGGCCATGCAACTGGCATACGTGAATTATTTGCCTCCTAAATCATATCAAGCAAACCAACAGCTTGCAGTTTTATCATTTGAATTGTTGAAAATGTCAATTGCACTGGTAAAAACTTCATCAATTTTCATGATTGCACAAGATCAAATTCCTGGGTTACTTTGCAACCAATAAACCGACAATTTCTATTGAGTCATTTTTTCCTGAGACACACTGTTCCTTTCTTGATCAAATCCTATTTACAAGGAGTACCAGAAAGATTTTTTAATAAATATTACTGAAAAGGAACAAGGAACGGATACAAATTTATTTTGCTACCCAAGCGGTAAATAAATTTAATCATGTTGGCTTTCAAAGATTTGTTGAGCAGGGAAAATCTAAATTCGATTACCGTAATTAAATGGTGCTTATTGCTAAACATTGGTATGTACGGATAAACACCTGAAGTTCTAACCTTCTCGTTTCAATTAAATGCTTGGACAAAAATTAAGAGCGCTAAAAATGACACTTTTATTTGGGCAAATGTTTGATTTCCAAGTCTTAAAAATCTTTTTCAGGCAAAGGAAAAGTGTCATTTTTTTTGACCACCTGCTTACCTCAAGCGTTTCCCATTGTTAATTCTTGATTTTATGTCAATGAAGAAGTCCTGTTAATGGATCCATCAGCGATCTGATCTGCCACTCACTCAAGTTTAATTTCAACCAAAATGTAAAAAGTCTGGTCTCCACTCAGCTTAAAAGTTCACTTATTAATTTTCCCCAAACCAGGGGAATGAACCCTGATGACTTTAGGCAATATCGGCTAAGTAGGTGTCTGTTGCTACGGTCGTCATAAAACAAACACTATATCAAAATGCTATCTACTCATTTCAATCTGTCAAGTTGGGAAGGACTTACCAAAGGTAGACCGGAGTTTGTCTACCAAGTCACAGGAAACCCAGACACCCCTTACAGGAAAGCAATCATGTTGTTTCTCCTGATCGTCTTCTCCTCAGCCGCATTCGTTCAGAACCTCGATGCCCATCCCACCTGTGTACAACATCCCAATGACTGCCGGCATACCGTCAATATCACGAACAGCAGCAACTGTCCTATTGAACTTGTCTGCATTGAGGTGGGCTGTGACGGACAGGCCTATCCCATGGGGACCCTGGCCTCTGGCCAAACGTTTTACGGTGCCCAGCCCAGTGCGTACAATGCCATTTTCAAAATAAAATACAATGGTTCTTACATATACTCTTTTCCGCAGTTGCCCGCCAACGGCACTTGCCAGACATTCAATTTCGAATGGAACCCAACCACCCTGACTGACCCGGGCACCATCAGCGGTGGCGGCACCTTCTGCGGGACCAACCCGCCCAACCAAAATCTGATCGGGACACCGGCCTCCGGCGGTGGCGGCCCCTTATATTACCAATGGCAGTACAAGAAAAAGGAAAACTGTGGCAACTGGTCAGGTTGGATCAACTGGGAAACGTCCCAGTCGGTTTACGGCTGGAATTACGCAGGGCCAGGAGCGACAGCCTCTCACCAATTCCGTCGTCTCGTTATCAGCCATTGTGGGGACTGGGCCTCTTCCAACATCATCACTTTCGATGTCAAGCGACCGCTGACCGATCCGGGCACCATCACCGGTGGGGGCACTTTCTGCGGCAACAATCCCGGCGACCACGATCTGGTCGGGACGGCAGCTTCAGGAGGTTGCGGAGGAGACATAGAGTACCTTTGGCAATACCAGTACAGGGGACCTTGTAGTAACAGTTGGTCGGGTTGGTATGACTGGTCAACAGCCCAGTCTGTGTACAATTGGGACAACTACACGGGAACTTCCTCCCACCGGTTTCGGCGCCTGGCCAAAAGGGCCGGCTGCGGGAACTGGATTCCCTCCAACATCATCACTTTCGACATCCAGCAACCACTGACCGACCCGGGCACCATCAGCGGCGGGGGCACTTTCTGCGGAACCAACCCACCCAATCAAAATCTGAACGGGACGGTGGCCTCCGGCGGCTGCGGAGGTGCCATACAGTATCAGTGGCAATATCAGAAGCGGAGCGACTGCGGTAATTGGACGGGCTGGATCAATTGGGAAACTTCCCAATCGGTAAATGGCTGGAACTATGCAGGGCCTGGAGCAACGGCCTCCCACCGATTTCGGCGAGGAGCCAGGCGGGTCGGCTGCGGTGATTGGATTTACTCTAACACCATTAACTTCGACGTGCAGCGACCTTTGACCGATCCAGGCAACATCAGTGGCGGGGGCACCTTCTGTGGAAACATTCCTGGTAATCAAAACCTGACCGGAACGGCGGCCTCCGGAGGTTGTGGTGGCGCCATCCAATACCAGTGGCAGTACCAATACAAGGCTGACTGTGGGAACTGGTCGGGTTGGACCAACTGGCAGACAGTCCAGTCGGTGGGTATCTGGAACTATACTGGTAAGCCCTCCCACCGATTCCGTAGGGCCGCCAAGAGAAGTGGCTGCGGGAACTGGATCTATTCCAATACCATCACCTTCGATGTTCACCAGCCATTAACCAATCCAGGCACAATCACAGGAGGTGGGACTTTCTGTAATTACATCACCAATTCTCAGAATCTGAAAGGTGGAAACCATGCATCAGGTGGATGTGGAGGTTCCATCGAATACCTATGGCAATACAGAAAAAGATCAGCTTGTAGTACAACGTGGGGCAGTTGGAACAACTGGCTCCAGACGGAATCCGTCAATTGGAGCTATTCAGGTGACGTTGACCATCAGTTCAGAAGAGGAGCCAAACGGGCCGGGTGCGGAGATTACCTGTTCACTGACCTTGTGACTTTCGAAGTGGAAAAACCATTGACCGATCCGGGCATCATTGGAGGGAATGAAAGCAAGTGTGGCAGTTATGACCCGGCAGTAGTGGGAGCCATCGGACCAGCAAAAGGCGGTTGCAGCGACGCCATCATATACCAGTGGCAAAAGAAAACGACCGGGGCCTGGATGAATATATCCGGAGCGACAGGTCTCATTTTTGACCCGGGCAATATCCATCAGACCACCGCATATCGCAGAGCTGCGAAAAGAGGCAATTGTGGTGATTTTATTTTTTCAAATGTGGTTACTAAAACAGTTTTGGACTTTCCGGTAGTCAGCCAGATAATTGCCTACCCCGATGAATGTGGAGCAAATAATGGATCTATTAAATTCTTATTCCCTGATAACCCTGAGAGAACGGGAATTGAATTTAGCTTGGATGGCGGAGCAACTTATCAGGCAACCGTTGCCGATAATAGCGGTTCGATCATTTACAATAACCTGCCTGCCGGGGTGTATCACCTTTTTGTCCGTTGGGACAATGACGAATGCCCAAAAGATTTAGGAAACAAGACCATTGGCTCTGATGGAGGAGATGTCGCCGATGCTGGAACATTCACTCCTGGGTGGGTCGGTAGTTGTGAAACCGATTACTTCGATCCACCAACCATCACACCTTCCAATGCAAGCTGTACCGACGGCTCGAATCCAACATACCAATGGCAAATTAAGTCAGAAACAGGAGGACAATGGACGAATATCAACAATGCCAATGGAGCCAGTTACAATCCTCCTTCAACGGGGATTGGCTCTACCTGGTATCGACGGTTGGCTTCTTGTCCTTGCCAAAAAGATGTACCAACAACCAATATATTTGATGTGCATGTCTATCATCCCAAAGCGGGGAATATTGTTGGCAACGAATCAAAATGCGGCTCATACGATCCTGCCCAGATAAATAATGTTGACCCGGCAACGGATGGCAGAGGAAATTTGACCTATCGGTGGCAGAAAAAAGTTGCTGGAGGGAACTGGACAACCATCAATGGCGCAACTGGTGCTGACTATGACCCACCGACCATCAACGAAACAACTCAATACCGACGACAAGCTAAGTTTGCCGATATCTGTACTGAATGGAAAACTTCGAATTTAGTTACCAAAACGGTTAGTTCTCAAACACCGGGCACAGCATGTGATGATTATAACCCCAACACCGTAAACGATGTCATTCAAGCTGATGGATGTTCCTGTGCCGGAACATTCGACCCTTGCATCGCAAACGGTGGGGACTCAGATGGCGACGAAATTTGTGACAATGATGATTGCGCTCCCCTTGACCCGAATCTGCCAGCCCCGGTCGGTTCTGCCTGTAATGATGGCAACCCAAACACCATCGATGATGTCATTTTGGCCGATGGCTGCTCTTGTGCAGGTACACCTGCAGTTGTATGTGTAAATATTACCAACGGAGGAAAGATAGGGTTTGGGCAAAATTGTCTCAATACTATCACAGTCCCTTGTAATTCGGTTGCCCCGCTCATTAACAACTGTGCCAACCCTTCTGGAGGAAGCGGGAACATCGAAACTGTTTGGCTGATCAGTTACAGCAGTTGTGACTATCCTACCAGTTCTGCCGATGATATAGCCGCGGGGCTTGATCCGCATTGGTCTATGATTCCGGGAGCGACCGGGTTGACGCTCAACCCTGGGGTCGTTACTGAAGACGCCTGTTACATTCGTTGTTCCAGAAGAGAAGGTTGTGATGAGTACATTGAGTCCAATATCATCAGTTTAAAAACCGATTGCACCGGAAATCAAACGCCAGATTGTAACGACATTACCATCGCTGCCGGAGTTGGTTCCATCCATGTAACCGGACTGGATGGTGCCCCTGTCTCCTCCTTGCAAATATTCAATAGCAGTTGGGGTACCGAATACAACTGTTTTGCTAATTGTGGCAGTAGTTCTACCGTCAACCTGTCCGCTGGCACCTACTATGTTTATGTGAAATACTACGACGCTGGCTATAATTTGATTTGCGAAGTGAACGAGACTTTAATTGTGAACGGAGGAGGTTCCGGACCAGTAGACGGAGACGGAGATGGCGTGCCCGCAGGTCAAGATTGTGACGATAGCGACCCAGGCATACCTGCCACCCCCGGTACTGCCTGCGACGATGGAAATGCCAATACTACCAACGATGAAATCCAAAATGATGGCTGTACCTGTTCAGGTGAGCCTGCTGGAGGAGGAAACGGTAGTAACCCTGATTGCTCCGATGTCATCATCTCAAGTCAAAATGGGGTTATCATGGTAACCAATTTAGATGGAGCTCCTATTTCTTCCCTTCAGATATTCAATGTGTCCTGGCAACAGGAATTCTCTTGTTTCGCAGATTGTGACGCGACTGAAACTATTGATTTACCGGAAGGTGAATACTACGTATATGCTAAATATTACACTGCGTCCTATACGCTGATTTGCGAAGCAGTAGAAACAGTCAATATTACTGATAGCAGTAGTAATGGTGGTGGCTCTGGCCCCTGCGACAATACAGGTGGTGATTCAGATGGCGACGGTACCTGTGACGACAATGACTGCCAACCCTATAACTCTGATTTCCCAGCCACTCCGGGCGACTCTTGCGATGATGGCAATTCCAATACGATCAACGATGTCGTTTCCGCTGATGGTTGTGGTTGTGCTGGTGAAATAGACAATGGTAACAATGGATCAGGCTGCAGCAATATCACTATCTCATCGGGCAACAACATCATTACGATAAGTGGACTTGACAATGCACCTGTTTCTTCTGTCCAGATATTCTCATCTGATTGGACCCAG
Organism: Bacteroidota bacterium; assembly: GCA_039819485.1. GTDB lineage: Bacteria > Bacteroidota > Bacteroidia > Chitinophagales > Saprospiraceae > UBA6168. The sequence continues at coordinate 28,500 of JBCBRY010000072.1, forward strand.
GAATTATATACTTGTTTTGGTGATTGTAATCCTGTTGAAAATATTAATATTGATGCAGGTTCATATATAGTTTTAGCCAAACTTTATAGTGCCAACTGGATGCCGGAATGCGAAGTCATGGAAACAGTTGCTGTAGTACAGGCATTATCAGCCAACCAAAATTTTGAGGTAGCATTAGCACTGTCTAAATACGAGGAGCATACCGAAATCATTTGGTCACACAATCAGGGAGAAAGAGTCCTCTCTTATGAAGTTGAACATTCTGTCGATAATATTCAATTTGAATCAATAGCAGACTACCCTTCCGAAGGCGGAACAAATTTGCAGGTATATAATGCTTATGATCTTGAGCCCGCAACAGGTGACAACTATTATAGAATCAGGTTGAATTTGACAGATAATTCCACAGCCTATTCGGACGTCAAAATGGTACATTTTACTGATTTAATTGACTTTACCCTTTTCCCTAATCCGGCCAATAAGTTTGTTAAAATAAACCTTGAGGATATCGTTGGGAAAGAAGGTGTTTACATTACCATCTTCAACAACCTTGGAGTGACTATAAAACGCTTTGAATTGGATAAAGTAAGCAGTAAATATTATCAAATGGACATCCGTGATTTAAGAGAGGGTCATTACACTGTCTGGCTTGACATTCCGAGCCGAAAGCCTATTGCCAAACAATTGATAATTGGCAAATTGTAAGAGTGTTTTAATTGTACTAACAGCTAAATATAGTGCAAACCAAGACAAGAATAATAGTTCATCCCGAATTTTCAAGACATTGAAAGTTCGGGATGAACTGTGTTCATCTATAAGCTAAATAGTGAAAATTTATTGATTGATGTATTTTAGATAGTGGCGGTTATCAAAAACCGTAGCATTCTTCACTACAGCAGAGATTTGTCTGATCAATTAGAAATGAAGAATAGTCCTTAAAAAATGTCCGACTTTTATAGCAAGTCCACTCTTCCTCTTACAGTTAATCTTAGGACAAAAAGAAAGCTTATTAGTATATTCGCAATCCTTAGCTCAAAATGAAAACTTGATAATTGTTTTCGTATCCTGAACCGTATATTTGCATAGGTACAATTAACATATACACCTTTCAACAAGCCTATGCTCACCTCCCTCATCATAGACGACGAACAACGCAACCGTGACACCCTCGAACGGATGCTACAAAACTTCTGTCCGCAAGTTCAACTACTCGGCAAGGTAGATTCCGTAAAAGCGGCTATTGACTTTATGGATAGCCAAATGCCCGATGTTCTCTTTCTTGACATCGAAATGCCGGGAGGGAATGGCTTCACCCTTTTGGAGCATTACGAGAACCCCACCTTCGAAGTCATCTTTACCACAGCACATGACCTTTATGCCATCAATGCCATCAAATTTGCCGCACTCGATTATCTGTTGAAACCTGTAAATATCAGGGAATTACAGGAAGCAGTCAAACGGGCAGAAAACAAAATGGCCGAAAAATCAGGTGCCGACAATCAAAAGAAATATGAAGCACTCCGCTCCAACCTTGCCCAGCCTGACCGTAAATTCACTAAAATAGCTATGCCGACATCCGAGGGTATTGACTTTATTGAAGCAGATGACATACTCATCGCCCAGGCAGACCGCTCTTACGCGAGATTTCATTTGAAAAGCGGCAAAAAAGTCGTTGTGTCCAAACCACTAAAGGAATACGAAGAACTCCTTGAGCAGTGCAATTTTTTCCGCATTCACAAATCGCATATGGTCAACCTGAATCATATCGAAAAATATGTGAAAGGTAAAGGTGGCTATGTCATCATGGACGACGGGTCGCATGTAGATGTATCGGTGCGGAGGAAGGAAGAACTGCTTAAAGTGTTGACCCAGATGAGATGAGTTTAAAAAGGAACCCAGCAATTAATGCAAAAAAGAAACTTATCTATGAATCAAATAAAATCTATCTGGATTTTAACTGGGTATAAATTATTCGCTGCCGGTGGCCCAAATGCATTAAAAGTTGAGGTTATTTCAAGGCAGGTAAAAAAAAGCAAATCCTCTTTTTACCACCTCTTCGGTGACCTTGAAATGTTTACTGGGCAATTGCTTAACTACCATCTCAAAAGAGCCAAAATAATTGCTGAAAAAGAACGCCAATGTAGAAATGTAGTACCCGAATTATTACATGTAATATTAGAGATGAAAGAAGATTTATTATTTAACAGACAGTTAAGAATTCATCGGAATAACGAAGGTTTTAAGAATTGTTTTGAAAAAGCAAGCCAAGAAGTCGGTGAGGCAATCGTCGGCATTTGGGCTGATGAATTGAATTTAAAAGGTAATTCCAAGCTGGCACATATGGTTTTAAATTTAGCCATAGAAAATTTTTACCTCCAAATTACACCAGAAACATTAAACTATGAATGGCTGGTAAATTACGTTAATGATTTGAAATTAATGGTCAAGGAATTTGAGCATATCTGAGAAAGGAAAAATAGCTTTGTACGGTAGCGTCTAAAAGAAACTCTCCAACTTATCTATTCTTGCATTGATTAAATCATTAATCACTATTAAATATTCAGCAAACAAAGGAGAAAGAAAGAAATTAATTTCTTTTTCTTTTTCTCTCCCACGTAAACTGAGTGTTCTTAATGGTGACAACCGCTAAATGTAAGATAACCAGAGCCATATGAAATCTCATAATTTTCACAAATTTTGGCTAAAAGTCACAGCTGTCGTTGTCGGTTCTTTTGGTCCTATTTTCTTTTTGGGAACGATGACTGCTACCATGGAGCCTGCTCGTTTTACACTTGATTTTTTGAGCTGGCCGATTGATGGGATGACAACTTACTCATCCCCAGATACCCGCTTTCTTTCAGCACTTACGGGTGGCTTTCTTTTAGGTTGGGGTGTCATGATTTGGTGCCTCTCTATCTGGGTCTATGACAAGGCTCCCGAAATGGTGCGACGAACGGTGCTTATTGGAGTCCTGTCTTGGTTTTTATTAGACAGTGCTGGGTCTATTACCTCTGGGAACGCCTCGAATGCATTTTTCAACATCATTGTATTGCTTTTGGCAGTTGGCCCTTTGTGGCAGCCTGCAAAAGAATAGGTTGCGAATTTGGGTGTGGCTTTTATCTTAACATAAATCACATGAAAACCGCACCACCACCTCTGTCCCCTTCGCCTCCCCATCTTCCTCCAAATCATTCACCACCACCTCAAAATCCCCTTCCCGATAAGCTGCTTCCAGCAATTTCAACCGGGTCTTCGTATTACTCATGGCTACCGAACGGTGGGGCGAGGCGGAGCGCAGGGCCGCCGCTGCTTTCCGGCCAATGCCGTTGTCTCGAATGATGACCGTGATATGATCATCAGCCTCAGTGAAGTGGAGTTGTAGCAGTCCATTTTTTGACAGGTTTTTGAAACCGTGGACAATGGCATTTTCCAGATAAGGTTGCAACAGCATGGGTGGAATGAGCGTGTTATCAGGATCTTCTAATTCTTTTTGCATTTCAAATTCGAAACGTTCCTGGAAGCGCTCCTTTTCCAGGGAGAGATATTTTTCCAAAAAATCCAGTTCCTCGGCAATGGTGATGAATCGGCGTTGCGAGTTGTCCAGCGTACGACGCATGAGTTGGGCGAATTCAGAAAGGTAATTCAGGGCTGCTGTGTCGTTGTTTTCCAATAAAAAATACTGGATGGAATTGAGCGAATTGAAAATAAAATGCGGATTCATTTGTGCCGAGAGCATCATCATTCGAGACTGTAATGCCTTCTGTTTTTCCAATTCCAATTGCTGTTCCTGAAAGCGCTTGGTCGTAATGGCAGTTCGCACCCGTGCTTTCAACGCCACTTCATTGATGGGTTTGTGGATATAGTCATTGGCGCCGAGTTCAAAGCAGGTGGCAAGCGTCGTTCGTTCATCCTCGCCTGTAATCATGATAACAGGCAGGTCTTGGTACAAAGCGTTGGCCTTTACCTCTCGTAACAGTTCGATGCCACTCTTTCCCGGTAGATTGATATCAAGTAACAGTAGGTCAAATTGGCTTCCTTCAAGGCGTTGGAAGAGAAAGTCACCCCGTGGGATGAAAGCTACCTGATAGCCTTCAGTAGTGAGGAGTTCTTTGAGCTGTTCCAGTACTTGACGATTGTCATCGACGATGAGAATAGAGTCCATTGGTTATTTATTTTTCAAATGGGTTATCAATTTTTCAAATCCTTCCGTGTCCGCAGCATATATAATTTCCATCATTTGTTCCTGCATATTGGATGCAATTAGGTCATTTAACCCCTCTACCAATCCTACCAGTTTTTCGGTCTCATAAATCGGCGTTTGCGAAAGCTTGTCAAGGACGGACTGCAACTTCATTTTTTCTTCTTCCGTCAATTCTTTTTCTGAAGAAGCATCCACTTGTTTTTCTTTTAGTAGATGTACTTGCAAGCATTCCAGCAACTGATTCACTTGAATGGGTTTTGTGAGGTAATCGTTAAAACCTGCCTCCAATGCTTTTTCCTGCTGCTCTTTAAATGCATCAGCAGAAAGGGCAACTATGGGGGTTTCTTTATCTGATTGGCGAATGCGGTGCATGGCTTCAAAGCCGTCCATACCTGGCATATGGATGTCCATGAAAATCAGGTCAGGCTGATAGCGGGATGCCATTTCGATACCGGTCAGGCCATCTTCGGCTAGGAGAATGTCATGATTTAGCTCCCTAAAATAAGCCTTGATCATTTCCTGGTTCATGGGGTTGTCCTCCACTACAAGTATGCAGGTATTTTGGGGAATGGAGATTTTGTCCAATTCAATTTCAGTTTGCCCTATATTGATTCGCTGCGGTGGATGGTAGGGAATGGCAACTTTAAATGTTGAACCTTCGCCAAGTGTACTTTCCAACGTTATTTCTCCACCCAACATTTCCACCATGTTTTTGGTGATCGCCAAACCTAATCCCGTACCGCCAAATTCACGGGTCACACTGGCATCGGCCTGAACAAATGGGTCGAAAATAGTGGCTTGCTTATCCAGTTCAATACCAATGCCTTCGTCCTGCACCTCCAAGAGGATATGATTTTTGGTGAAGCCTGCCCGCAAAAAAATGTTCTTACCCGCTGGTGTGAATTTGATGGCGTTGCTCATGAGATTAAGTAAAATCTGCTTTAGCTTACTTCGGTCGGAACAGATGAACTGAGGTGTGGCAGGATCGAAGTCATATCGTAATTCAATCCCTTTTTCCTTGGCCGTCGCTTTTTGAAGATGGTAAAGCGACTGCACCAATTGTTTGAGGTTGAGATCTTCTTCCGAAAGGGTCATTTTACCAGCCTCGATTTTGGACAAGTCCAAAATATCATTGATGAGTTCGGAGAGATGCTGACCGCTGACCATGATGTTGGACAAATATTTACGGAAGTCGTTCGACAATTCCAGCTTGCGACTCTGGTTGAGCAAGATCTGCGAAAAGCCGACGATGGCATTCAACGGAGAACGGATCTCATGGCTCATGTTGGCGAGGAACTGTGACTTGGCCTGATTGGCCTGGTCAGCGGCATTCTTGGCGACCGTCAATTCTGTCTCGGCCTGTTTCCGCATTTCCACCTCCTCCCGCAATACCCTCGTTCGGTCACGAATGCGCTCTTCAAGCAGTTCGTTCATTTTACTGAGTTCGGAGCGGGAAGAGGTCAGTTCTTCGTTAAGTCGAACGGACTGCTCATAAAGTTGAGCGTTGGTCAGTGAAATGGCTGCCTGCGCTGCAATGGCCCTCAGTACAGGAAGTCGGTCTTCTTGAAAAATTCCCGACATCTGGTTGTTTTGCAGATAAAGGATGCCGACCATTTCCTGCTGCCGTTGAAGTGGCAATGCAAGCACCGATTTTGCTGATGTTTTAATGAAATAATCGTCATTTACCTTTGCAAAATGCGCCGGTTGGTTAAGCACCATTTCCTTGCCCGACTTGGCCACGAACCCAATGCAATGCTTTGGTACGGATTCCGATTCTTCCACAAATATCTTCTTGCCAGCCAGGAAAGAGCTATCGGTAAGGTTCATCTCCGCCTCAACAAAAAGCCCTTTTTCCTCCTGTAAGAGCAGCACAGCTTTTTCCGCCCCGGCATTCTCCAATACAATCTGCAAAAGGCTTTTCACCAGGGCTTCCTTGCTCACCTCAGCGGAAATAGACTGGGTAGCTTTCAGCAGGGACCGGGTATCGTAATCTAAAACGGGTAGGCTCGGTTTGCCTGCTACTTCCGGTTTTCTCTCTTCTTTTTCAAATAGCTTCACCTTTTCCAATGCTCCCCATTGCACATAGTTTCTTTGGGCTTCCCGCTCGTAGGTGTCCGTAAGTGCCGGCATGTTTTGTTGGTGAAAAATATGCATCCCAATTTCATAAGCCATCGCTTCCATGCCTTTCAGCCCACCTGCTTTTGACCAGCCGATGGCCATGTCGAGTTCATCAAGTGCTTCAGATAGTTTTTCAGTTTTGGATTTTAACAATGCTTCGATGAGACGATATTCAGGTTCAAAATTTTGGGGCATGGAATCCGCCCATGCTTTCAAAGTTTGTTGGTTGCTGATTATCAACTTACTTTCTTCATCCGAGAGTTTTTCTTTACTTTTTAAGAGCGCCAATGATTGCAAGAAATAGTGCTTTGGCACATGTGACTGAGAAGAAGCATAAATAAGGATGCTTTGATTTTTGTCCAAATAAGTCAGCGCTTCCTCATAGCGTCCGAGTACACACAGTGCCCAACTTTTGAAAATATAATGGTGGGCAACGGCTGTGTAAAACATGATTTCATTTAGAAAGTCAAGGCTCTCCTTTTCCTCTTGCGTAGTCTCTTCATCATATTCGCCAGTGAGTAGCCGGAGGTTTGCCCGAAACAGTTTCATCAAAGCGAGGAGGCCGGGATTTTGCACTTTTTGCATAAAGGCAATGCTCGTCTCACAGGTCTCTAAAACACCAGAGAGGTTTGGTGCAGCTAAAAAACCATCCCGTACCTGGGCGTACATTGAATACCCGGCGTAGGGTAAGTCACCTGTTTCAAGACCGCTGTGTACCGACTCCCTTAGTACAGGAATACTATTTAAAATCGGCTCTTTAAAATGCTGAATAAAAATGGAGAAAATGGACAGCGTACGGCAAAGGTATTGTTGACTGTCCAGCTGCCGCTGCATATCGATGCCCGTTTTTCCAAAGGCATAGCCCAAATCAAATTCCCGGTACAACGCTACCAGCAAAGAGCCAAGAAAATTGAAAGCGAAGGGAGTGGAATGAGCCTTACCGTGTCGGAGAGTCTGATTGCCCATGCGCAGGCAACACCAGGCGAAAAGAAAAAGGTCTGCGAAATAAGCAGAGGCACACATGTTTACCAGCACATCGAGCAGCGCAGCTTCTTGTTCATCTTCGAGTCTGGGCATGTCCAGAAAATCCTTCGGCTGACGGTCGCCCAAAATTTCCTTTAATTGAAAATACTCGTCCTGTACCCTGCTTTCGAGCAAGGCATTTTCCATAGCCGCTTTGATGTCGATGTCAAAAAGCGCCAATGCCTGCACTCCACATCGGATGTTTTTTTCAAACAGGGCAAGACTCTCATAAAAGAGCATCTGCAGTACATATATTTTACTTTTTTCAACAGCACCCTCGGCTACTTCAATGGCCGCAACGGCAAAGGCCCCGGCTTCTTCCACCCGGTTTAAAAGGAAGGCAGATTCCATTTGACCGGTTAGGATGAGCAACTCTTTTTCTCTGTTATTATCTAACAGTTTTTTGGCAGCGGAAAAATATTCAAAGGCGGCATCGGGCGAGTTTGAATTTTTTGCCCGGTTACCTGCTTCGACGAATAAATCAATTATTTTTCCTTTTAAATTTTCTTCTACCAAATTAATGGAACGCAAAAAATGAACGGCTTTTTCGTTGGGCTGAAAATGGTCAAATTCTTTTTGAGTGACCAGGCATTTCCCAATTAAATAATGTAATTCCGTGTCGTCCTGATATTGCCCGATAAGATTTGTTGAGTAGGATGCCTGCTGGATGCGATCATGCAGGAATGAGTATTTTTTTTCATTATTTTTAATAATTGAAATAAGGCCACTATGCTCCGCCTCACTTAATAAATCATGGCATTTTTTAATTTCAATGCTACTCACAGCAGCAATTAATTCCACATCGAAATCGGCCCCAGTGAAAGCAGCAATCTTCAAAAGTCGTTGCGTGTCTTCCGGAAGTTGTTTTATTTTTCCGGTTAATAATTCAATTACATTTTCTGAGACATTTTCTGCTTTGATTTTCGTTTCGTCCCAATTCCATTTTTTTTCATTGAAATCAAAAGCCAATAATTCCCGCTCCCATAGTGATTGTAAAAACTGGCGGGTAAAAAATGCGTTGCCATTCGTCTTTTGAAAAATAATCTTGGAAAAAGGTTTTATTTTTTCAGTTGATTCACCAATGGCTTCCGCTATTAACTGGTTAATACATTTTTCTTCCAAATCCTGCAATTTTAATCGTTGTCTTGTGATGGGTGCATTATTTAATTCATTCAATAAAAGCGTAAACGGATGTCCTTCTCCCACTTCATTATCCCGGTAAGCAGCTATGAAAAACAAATAAGGCAAGCCTTCCTGGGCCAGTATTTTTAGTAACTGAAGGGAAGGCATGTCGGACCACTGCCAGTCATCGATAAAAAGAACCAATGGTTTTTCTTCCGTTGCGAACAAGCGTATAAATTGCAAAAAGACGAAAGTGAAGCGATTTTGTGTTTCAACAGGATTGAGTACTTCAGGCGTGGGCTGCTGGCCGAGCAGCAATTCAAGGTTAGGAATTACTTCCGCTAATACACCCGCATTTTCGCCGACCGCTGCCAATATTTTATTCCTCCATATTTCCATTTCTGCCTCCGGTAAAAACAATAATTGCTGGACTAATTGCTCAAATGCAGAAATAAACGGAGAGTATGGTGTGTTTTGAAATTGATCGAATTTCCCCTGCAAAAAGAACGCATTGTCCATTTGCCATTTATCTTGACAAAACTGAACCAATGCTGTTTTTCCCACGCCAGAATAACCACCCAACAAAATCAATTGCGGCTGTCCATTTTTTGCTTCGGAATAAGATTTTTCCAAAGAATGAATTTCCTGCTCCCGACCGTATAATTTATTCTTTATTTGAAAAACCCCGGGATTATAATTTTCATTAAAATTAAATGCTGTATCGCTCATCCTTTCCGGCTCGACCAATAATTGTTCAATATCCAACAATAATCCATCAGCAGACTGGTATCGGTGCCCCGGGTTTTTCTCCAATAATATAGAAATAATATTTTCTAAAACCATCGGCACATCTTCATTCCATGTTGAAACCTTTTCTGGCTGCTTGGTCAGATGTTTATGGATAACGGCCAAACCATCATTACCTGAAAAGGGTACTTGCCCTGTCAGCCAATAATAAAATAAAACTCCCAGTGAGTACAGGTCGGAACGATGATCGGGCTGGCTATCAATACGGTCGGAATATTCGGGTGGAATGTATGCGAGATCATCTTTGGAAAGCATCAACAAATTTGGCGCTTCAGACCAGGGGCGTACTAAATGAAAGCCAATTATTTTAAGGTTACTTTTTTCGTCAATAAATATACGGTGATGTGCCAATATGCCGAGCGATATTTTCTGGCGATGTAAAAACGACTGTATGCCGAGGATGGTTTTTATATTTTTTAAAATAGATAAGAAACCATCTTCTGTTTTTGGCAAATCAACATTTATTGGACTTAGTTCAGTTGCTGCATATTCATAATTAATAGTATTTTCAATATTGATTTTTTGCGGAATTAACAACGCTAAACCCTCAGACCATTTGGTCATGTTTATATCTGCACTTTGGGCAAAAATATTCATGTCGGCATGTTCTGTCCAGCCGTTTATATTTTTTGAAAATGTGATGCCTTTGCAAATATTGAAAGCTGTCATAGCGAGAATTGTTTTCAGGTAGACTTTTGGTTTCCGGTTTTTACTCCTTTTTTTAGTTCCTCTAATAATCGATTGAATTTAATTTCATCACCAGAAAAAATAGTGTCAAGGATTAAGTTTTTCCATTTTGATAAAACAAGTGAACCGAAACTATCCACCAATTCCGCCAACTTTTCTGTTTCATATATTGGTGTTTCTGACAATGCATTTAAAGTCGAATTGATTTTTGCTTTTTCATCTTCCGACCATTCTTTTCCATCCGTTGCTGCCGTTTGTTTTTCAATCAACAGAAATTTATGCAGACATGTGACCAATTGCTCCATTTGAATTGGCTTGGTAATATAGTCTGCAAAGCCAGCTTGCAACGCCTGCTCCTGCTGCTCTTTAAATGCATCGGCGGACAAAGCGACAATTGGGGTTTTGGAATTGGCCTCATTAATTCGATTCATGGCTTCATAGCCATCCATGCCGGGCATGTGAATATCCATGAAAACCAGGTCGGGGTTGTATTTTGCAGCCATTTCTACTCCTTCTTGGCCACTGCTGGCTACGATAACGTCATGATGGATTTCGTTAAAAAATGCTTTGATCATTTCCTGGTTCATTGGATTGTCTTCCACGACGAGGATTCGGGCATCTTTGGGGATGGAAATATTGTCCAAATTGATCTCAGAAGACTGGATGTCCATTTTAGTGGGTGACTGATACGGAAGGAAAACAGTGAAAGTAGAGCCTTGCCCTACAGCACTTTTCAACTTCATATAGCCGCCTAACAAACCTACCATCGTTTTGGTAATGGCCAATCCCAAGCCGGTACCTCCATAACCACGGGTCACACTGCTGTCTGCCTGTTCAAATGGTTCAAAGACAATGGCCTGTTTTTCCGGACCAATGCCAATGCCTTCATCTTTTACTTCAAAAATTATTTCGTCATCTTTAAAAGATGATTTCAAATAAATGTGCTTTCCTTCTGGAGTGAATTTAATGGCATTCGCCAATAAGTTCATCAATATTTGTTTGATTTTACTTCGGTCAGAGCGGATAAATTGCGGATTGCTCAAATCAAAATCATAGAGGAGTGTGATATTTTTTTCATTGGCTTCCGCTTTGTTCAAATGATAAACCGACTGCAACAATTGCTTTAAATTCATGTCCTCCTCTGACACCGTCATTTTTCCAGCTTCAATTTTAGAAAGGTCAAGAATATGGTTGATCAATTCGGATAAATTCTGCCCGCTGACATGGATATTGTGGAGGTACTTGATAAAGTCGGAAGATAAATCATATTGCCTGCTTTGATTCAGTAATATTTGTGAAAATCCGACTATCGCATTTAATGGTGTGCGAATTTCGTGGCTCATATTGGCCAGAAAACGGGTCTTGGCCACATTAGCCGTTTCGGCCTCTTCTTTGGCTATTAGCAATTCCTTTTCAGTCCGCTTGCGATGTGCTACTTCCTCCTCCAACGCACTGGTTCGCTGCTGCACCTGGAATTCAAGGTATTCTTTGGCTTCTGCCAGCTCCACCTCTTTCGCCTTAAAATATTTTCCAACTAATAGGTTGATCAGAACCCGTGTACCGAATTTTTTTTCCACCTGCCGTAAGAAGGTAATAGCAAAGCTGGCAACGATTGTGTAAACATATAATGGAGTTAACAAAGGGGAACTTAGAAATTCAGGCAAGTCATTTATTACTTTGCCAAACGGTACATTAAAAAAAAATACCTGACCTGCTATTCTGGCACTGACAATGCCCAGTAAAAGCGCTCCAAAAAAGGCAAGGAATTTTACTACAATTATCTGTGAATAGGATTTAGTGGACAGACCTGAACGATGCAGGCCCAAATCCAAAAGGCCAAACAAAACACCTACCAAAACACCGCCTACCACGATGTGTAAAATATGTAAGTGTACTTTTCCTTCGTGCATACGAAGTTCAATGACATACTCCACTCCGACCAGGCGAATGATTTTATATAATAAAACGGCGAGCATCCATAGCCCTATCAAAATCAGGGTGTTGCGTACAAAAGTGGATGCATATTTTTTATCGGCTTGCAGTTCTATATTTTTTGAATTCACAGACCTTATTGTTTTAGGAAATGATGTTTGCAAGTTACAGACTTCTCTTTACCTGCTTGTCCCGTTGGGAAGGCAGATGAGCACGTTGGGAAACTTAAGATCGTTTTCACCTGTTCCAAGCCGCTATTTTTGATTAAAAATGGAACAAATGAAGACAATTTCGCAACGGCCCAACAAGATAAAAAAAGAGTTTATCCAACTCCTCGACTACCACATCCGCAAGTTGGAACAATTGGTCAAAATTGACCGCAAACATGCCCACGAACTGAAATACATGCTCCGTGCCCTACAAGGCAGTCGAGGGTATTTCCGAACTGAGGACATTACACTTGCGGCCATCAAAGACTGTATGGAGACCATTAAGGCGGGACAGGGAAACGGGGATAAGCTGCCGATTCAGGAGGAGATTCTACAAGAAATGGGGCTGTTCAAATTACGCTTTGGTCTTGTGTGAAACCATCGTCAATTGAAAACAAGAAATGCCGATTTCGGGAGATGTACAGAAGAAATTACAAGTAGGGCAAGTTTTTCGAAGCGAAAACATAGGGTAGAAGTTTTGAAAGGGAAGATGGTAGAGGTGACGATTTTTGAGGTTGAACAGGTAGTGGCTTTCTCTCAATCATTAAAATTATTTTTCTTTACTAAGAAATCAAAATACCTCCTTCAATTTAGATATTCATGCTTGGGGCATAGTCTTTCATTTTCCACAAAAAGGGAAGGGTCTTCGACGAATTTTTCTAATTCATCGTATTCAACATTTGGATTTATATCAATACAAATTTTACCCTCAGTGCTGAAATCTCTTGCTACAAGTCTCCATCCTATGAAAGCGATTTTGGTTTGAGGTGTAGTTAAGAAACAAATAGTGTCTAATCTAACCAAATCATTTTGAACAAGCACTGAACTTTTAGGTATAAATTCAGCTTCGAAGTAATTGTCGAAATGTACATTGTAATTATAGCTTGGAAAAGCTAAAAAGTGTTTTGCTTTATCTACTGTATCAGCCCTCAGAATATTTTCAAATTTCAGATAAACTTTGTAATCTTCAAGAACTAAAGCACTTTTGTTTTCCAACAACAAATTAATTACGCATGCACTCTTGTTTATGGTTTTGTAACGCTGTAAATTCATATTGATTCCAAATATCAACGGTTGTGGGTTTAGCTCTTGCATTAAAGCAGGGCGCTTTTGATTATTGCGATTAAGAAATTTGATCAAATCATCTACTGAATTCATTTCATCATAGACTTTATCAAACTGGGGAATTCCTGTTTTTAATTTAGGAATTATTTTTTCAAATTCGATTGCTTTCAGTTCCGATGAGCTTTTATATTTTGTTTTTTCACAAATAAAAATTGGATTTAGAGCATTACCACTGTTGTCTTTATCTAAAAAAAGTGAAACTCCGATTCTTTTCTTGATCGTTATGTTATTTTCTTTTACAATTTTGAACCACTCCATTTTATGTTTTCTTAATTCTTCTGGAGAGAATTTTACGCCTTTTGGATGGTCAGCAAAGTAATGCCCGGCATCAGAATGACAATCAAAACAAAGGGCAATAGCGTTTTCAAATGTATCTTTTCCGTTTTGCTTTTTAGGGTTAATGTGATGCACTTCGATCTTCACCCAACGATATCTGTGACAAACACAACAATGCCTTGCAGATGCAACTAAAATATCTTCCTTGACTTTTTTGCTAAATCCCATTTCTGAATATGGTTTGTAATATGGTGCTTCAAAGGTGACAATATTTGGCAACCCATAAATGTCTATAACGTCAATGCAAATTTACGTTAATATCAGGTTCAATTTTCAGAACTCTTTCCTTTCACGTTCGGAAACTCCACCTTCACGTTCGGAAAACCTGCCTATGAACCCACCCAAAGCTCCCCTACTTTTGAACCATCAAACAAACAAATCAATAATCATGGTTCAAAAAATAAACTTCCAACCACTCGCTGTCATCATACTGTTTCTTGCCGCCAGCCTTTTATGTTTGACCGACAAAGGCCCCAGTCCGCCAGCACCAAAGGATATGGTGTTCGTACCCGGAGGTACGTCGCCCATCGGTTCGACGGCGCATTTCGAGCAGGAGACGCCAGTTACCATGCACGAAGTGAAAGGAATTTTCATGGATGTGCACCCCGTCACGGTGGGGCAGTTTCGAAAATTTATCAACGCTACAAGCTATCAGACAGATGCCGAAAAGTTCGGTAATGCAGGGGTTTTTGACATGGAGAAAAAGGAATGGCAATTGGTAGAAAGAGCAACCTGGGAATTCCCCCTTGGTCCTGATCAAATGAAAGCAAAAGACGACCACCCCGTCACACAGGTCTCCTGGCGAGATGCCATTGCTTACGCAAAATGGGCAGGCAAACGCCTCCCAACTGAAGCAGAATTTGAGCACGCCGCCCGTGCAGCAGGCCGCATCCAACAAAACATTTACCCGTGGGGAGGTGACCGCATCAAGGACGACGGAGCGTACCGGGCCAACATCTGGCAGGGTGCTTTCCCGTGGATCAACCGGGTGGAGGACGGCTACCAATATACCTCCCCGGTCGGAGCTTTCGGTGAGACGGAGCTGGGGCTGCGGGACATGGTCGGCAACGTGTGGGAATGGAGTGCTGACTGGAAGCTGCCATACGGCTCGGACCTTGAATGTTTCCAACCCAATGAAAACAGCGAAAAAGCCATGCGGGGCGGATCATTTCTCTGCGAACCAGGCTGGTGCCACGGCTACCGGGTGTCCAGCCGCAGTGGTTCGACACCGGAGACCTCACTTTTCCACGTCGGGTTCAGGTGCGTAAAAGACCTGCCCACAACAAAATAATTTCCATTATTAAAAATTAATAAACCATCATGAAAACATTTGTACGCTCGTTGGCAGTGCTACTGCTGACCCTGATTTTCTGTGCCACTTCACAGGCACAGCTCTCACAAGAAGAATTGGCAAAAATCGCTCAAGACCCATTGGCCAACCTGATTAGTGCCCCCTTGCAGAACCAAACCAATTTTGGCATCGGGCCACTCAACCGGACACAGCATGAAACCAAGTTTCAGCCAGTTATACCTTTTGCCGACGGTAAAATCATTGCCCGTGTCGTTGTGCCGTTTTACGACCAACCAGATCTGTTTGCAGAAAATGGTTCCACGAAAGGTTTTGGGGATGTTTCCCTTTCTGCCTTTTATGCCACCAAGGGGGATAAAGTTTCCTGGGGCGTCGGTCCCATTATCAGCTTGCCCACTGCAAAGGATGGTCTGGGTGTACAGGAATGGGCTCTGGGGCCATCTTTCGTGGCCGTCACCAAAACGGGGAACTGGGTCATTGGTGGGTTGTTTCAGCAGGTCTGGTCGATGGAAAGTGATGCCTTGAACGGCTTTAAATTCCAACCTTTTATCAACTACAACTTGCCCAAAGGAAACTACCTCACGACCTCACCGAGCATTACTGCCAATTGGAACGGAACAGACGGTGAAAAATGGACGGTGCCCCTCGGCATGGGTGTCGGAAAACTCATCAAACCGGAAAATTTTCTGCCTGTCAACTTACAGGTTGGTGCATACTATAATGTCGAAAAACCGGAATACACAGGAGCAGACTGGTCGCTGCGTTTAAGTGCGACGTTTATGATTCCTATGGCATTTTTTAAGAAGTAATTTTATTAAACACATAGGCACATCAGGGCACAACTTGTCCC
>JBCBRY010000073.1:0-43778 GCA_039819485.1 Bacteroidota bacterium
ACTTCGACCACCTGTGTCGAAGTTAGTCTGGATATTAGTTTTGATTTAATGATTACGGAATGTGCCCCTTTAGATGCATTGATTCAAAGGTTTGGGCGAATCAATCGAAAAAGGAATGAAGCAACGATCGGAAAAACTAAACCTGTTTATGTAATAGCACCACCTAAAGGAGACAAAGAAGCTCGACCATATGACCCCGAGATTTTAAAAAACAGCTATTCTGTTCTTCCAGACAATGAGATATTGCACGAACGGGAATTACAAGAGAAAATTGATTTAGTTTTTACAGAAATAGATTTCTTGAAAATTGAAGAGCATGCTGCTTTTAAAGAAAATGGAACTTGGTCAATTTCTCCTTTAACTAATGGGAGTGCCTGGTTAATGGACATTTTGGACATCGACAGTGTGGTCTGTATAGTGCAAAGTGAAATACACGATTATATGAACTCCCCTTTCAATAAAAGAATGGAATTGGAAATACCTGCCCGATATTTTTCAGTACAACATTTGGACAGATTAGCAATGGGTAGTTGTCCTTTCATTGTCCCCGATAATACTTACGATGAAGAGTTGGGTTTTTCACTTGAAGCGCTGAAAGAAAACAAGCTTGACGAAAAGAATCAAATGCTATAATTATGTACACAACTACCGTTGGAAAAACTTTTTTGCAAGAATATAACCGGCGAAACAATACAGAATTTTCGGCGAGAGAATTTTTTGACAAGGTATTTCATCCATTATTTTTTGGGCATAAAAAATATCTTTTTTGGGCACAAAATTCTCCATTTGTTCAAATGAAAAAAGGACAAAAAGTTCACCTATTAACCAATGAAGAGCGGCTTATTAAATTGGAGGAACTTCATGAAAAAATTGAAAACGGTGATAGAGATTTCAGCATCGCGCTTGCTTATCCGGCAGCTACTACAAAAGAATTTGCCACAACCTCTGGATTGGTCACCGATATAAATATTATAACAACCAAAGAAGATGTTTACACTTCATGGATAGGAGGCACGTTAAGTTTAGGTGTTGCAGGAGGTTTTGCCCTGCTTTTCAATGACCCCGAAATTACTTATGCGACTTTTACAGGCTGGAAAATTTATCGGAATTATCTGAATGACCATGCTTTAGATAAATTACCAGGAAACAAAATCATTACGTGGAATGGACAATGGTTGGAATATTATTTCCATAAGCGGTTTCGTAAAGATTTCGATTTCAATGATTTTGTAAATCGAAATGCTATAAAAAAAGATGAGCAGAAAAATACAATTGAAATCCAGACAATTGAATGGTCAAAACTATTTTTCAGCCTTTCCAACAAATTCCCCTCTTCAGCTAAAACGGCTTATGTTTTCGCCATTGGCCAAACCAATAAAACAGTTGGATTTATTCCCTTCCAATTCAAAACAGGACGATTACTACATCGGATTTATCAGCAATTATTTGGGGAGGAAAACTATAAAACCAATGTATCCGATTTTGAAAAATTATTTGGCAAACATATTAAACGGGCCTGTGAATTAGGGAACATAGGCTTGCAAGCATTGGAACCAAAAAACATTGCAAAAAACTTTCAAAAAGATACCTCAAAAATCAAATTGGATAAAATCACTTTTCAAACTTATAAAACCTGGTTGATCGCTATGATTTCAAAAAATAAAACTGAAATTTCGGATTATACCCGAGACATTGCTGCGGCTTTAGTAGCATATCGGAACGGTGGCAAAAAAGGTAGTACTATCAGAAAGAATCTGTTGGAAAAAGATTTTTTCAAAACAAGTAAAAAAGAGTTTCTAAAAGCACTGGATAAAATAGTCAGCGATGATACCGTCGAAATGAAAACCGTAAAAAAAATGAACGGTCTTCGTGATTATATTCATTTCACCAACAGGGATGAGTTTGTCTATTTTATTTTGCTACTAAAATTCGACTATTCTTACGCTGAACGTAATTCTCAAATTAAATAAAACTACTATCATGAATACAATTTATATCAGAACTCTCAAAAGAGCCGAACATACTGTTTTTTGTGTTACAGATGGACAGAAAACCTATTTTGACCCTCAGTTTAGACGCCCCATTCCCTACTCAAGTGGCCAGCAAGTTAAGCGTTCCATTCTGGAATCTTTAAATGGAATTTTGGGGACTCAAGGTTCACCCACGACTTTTCTTTTTGACGTCAATAAAAAAGGAGAATTGAAAGAGGGGGAGGTATTTGCTACCTGTAACCCAAGTTATCCTGACCAATTGCTTGGCGGATGGATGAAGGCAGCAAAAGGAGGTGCATCTCGGACTTTAAAAAGAAGAAGCCCAATGTCTGTTTCTGCTATGAGAGCATTGCATCCACTCTTAGCTGGCGTCCGATCAGAGGATATTTCTTTTGACAGAAGTGACCGTTCAAATAACAAAATTATTGTGAGGGATGAACATGGAAATGAATTAGATGAACAAGGGGTTAAAGATTTGTTGGAAGGAAAGGACCGCAGCCTGAGTCGAAAATGGATTCCAAACAATCAACGAGCGACAGGGCTATTTATAATGGATGTAGCATTGGATCTAAGAAGGTTATTTACGGTTGCATTGAATCCTTTTGAACCCGAAATTTCTGATGCGACTGAGGCACAGCTTCGCAAAAATGGATGGATTGAAAGTGAAAATATTTTCGGCCAGTGTTTAGCTGCACCTAAAAAAATCCGAAAGAAGTTGATCCCTGCCATTGCATCGGCAATCATTGATTGGAAAATCACCTCCAATCAATCTCGGACATTTAGTTTAATGGAAACTTTTGCTGTCTCGATCAGTAAAGATGCAAATAAAGTGGCCAGTAGCATCAGGGCTAAATTAGTTGACGAAGAAAGAGCAATGCCAATAGTCGATGAGGATATCAATGGAGTAGATACATATGTTACTTTACCCGCCGCAGGTTTTTTGATTACAACTTCAGAGAGGGAATCAGCGATAGATGATGCAAAAAGCAAATTACAGGAATTGATTTCTGCATTTGATTTTGACAATCAATTACAGGCTGCTTGATGACTGGACTAAAAAACAATTTTTCCTCCAGCCACATTGCCTACTTCCACCTTTGCCACCGCAAGCTCTGGCTCTATGCCAACGGCATCCGGATGGAGAATGCTACGGGTAATCTTCATGTGGCCGAGGGCAAATTGATTGGGGAAACCACCTATACCCGGAGAGCCCAAAAGTGGAAAGAACTTGATCTGGGTCCCCTCAAAATCGACCACTACGATCCAATCACCAATACCGTACGGGAAGTAAAGAAAAGTCCCAAACTGGAACATGCCCATGTCGCACAGGTCAAATACTACCTGTGGGCACTCCAACGAAGAGGTATTCTCAGAGCCAGGGGAATTATCGAATACCCCAAGCATCGCCGGAAGACAGAGGTGGTACTTTTAAAGGAAGACCTAAATGACATTAATGGTTGGGAAGCTGAGATTGATCGGATTGTTCACTTGCCGCAGTGCCCTGGATTGGTCAAGAAAGGGTATTGTCGGAATTGCGCTTTTCGAGATTTCTGTTTTGTTTAAACGAAAAAATCGCCGTGAAAAAAGCCTACTACCTTTTCAACCCAGGCCGGATGAGCCGCAAGGACCATACCCTCAAATTTGTTCCAGCGGCAGTAGAGGACAAACCTCCTCCCAAACCGCGCTACCTGCCCGTAAGCGGGGTGAGCGCACTGTACATCTTTGGCAGTGTGGATGCCAACAGTGCCATGTACAATTTCCTGGGAAGACAGCACATCCCGGTTCATTTTTTCGATTATTACAAACACTACACGGGATCGTTCAGCCCGAGGGAACACTTGTTGGCCGGGCAGATGGTCATTGCACAAACGGATGCCTACCGGCGAAAAAAGCACCGCTTGCAAATTGCATCTGTTTTGGTAGAAGCGGCCATTTTTAATATGTTAAAAAACCTACGTTACTACGTCAACCGGGGGAAGGAAATTGGATCACAGATCTTACAGATAGAAGAACTGAAGCGCAGTCTTTTAGAGGTGCGATCCGTCCCTGAATTGATGGGCATCGAGGGTAATTGCCGACAGGTTTATTATTCTGCATTTGATGCGATCATTGAAGGATACGCGTGGGAGGGTCGCCGGAAACGCCCTCCTTTGAACGAGTTGAATGCGCTGGTGAGTTTTGGCAACTCAATGTGCTATACCCTTTGTCTCGATGCCATTTACAATTCTCAGTTGAACCCGACAGTCAGTTTCTTGCATGAACCGGGCACCCGCCGGTACAGCCTGGCCCTCGACATTGCGGAAATCTTCAAACCTGTTTTGGTGGACCGATTGATCTTCAAACTCTGCAATCGTCGTGAACTCAGAGAACAACATTTTGACCTGGTAGCCGAAGCCTGTTTCCTTTCAGACAGCGGACGGAGAGTGTTTGTTAAAGCCTGGGAAGAACGATTACAACAAAGTATCCACCACCGGAAACTTGGCCGGGCCGTTAGCTATCGTCACCTCGTCCGTCTGGAATGCTACAAGCTCGCCAAGTATCTCTTGGGTATGGAAAAAGAGTTTCGACCATTTCGCGCCTGGTGGTAGGAAATGGGTTGTTGGGGTATTGGGGTATTGCAAATTAAATGATAGAGTATGTATGTAATTGCTGTTTATGATGTGGCGGCTGAGCGAACCAGCAAGATGCTCAAGCTGTGTCGTCGTTACCTCCACTGGATTCAGAATTCCGTGTTTGAAGGAGAAATCACCTCAGTAAAGTTAAAGGAGTTGATTTATGAAGCGGAACAGATCATGGATAAGTCGCACGACAGTTTCATTCTATTCAAAAACAGGAATGCCAACTGGTTGGACAAACAGGTAATCGGATTGGAAAAGGCAGGGACCGACCAATTTTTGTAGTCGTCGGCAACCCGGTTCGCCAGTGACCTCAGAAATAAGTTCTTTGACTTATTGGCTTAACCCCTGATTATCAAGCCTTTCGCTGGTCGTCGCTGAACCAGTTAAATTGCCCTATCATTGATCGACTTGTTAAACTTAATCGGTTACAGGAAATTTATATACAATAAAGGTTGGTAATCAGCCAAATAGACATTTTAACTTTCGGGCTCTCAATCGCACCTTGTTGGAATTGAAACTACATTGTTTGAAGACGTGGACATCATGCCTTTCAACTCTCAATCGCACCTTGTTGGAATTGAAACATTTTTTTGCAATATGCCAATCCAATACCGTGTAGGCTCTCAATCGCACCTTGTTGGAATTGAAACATGGAGAAGATAACTGCATTTAAAATATAAATATCACTCTCAATCGCACCTTGTTGGAATTGAAACACGATAAAGGGCTGGAACTGATCAAAGATAAAATAGGCTCTCAATCGCACCTTGTTGGAATTGAAACTACTCATGGCTTTTTTTGATGGGGAAATCGGCGCAGCTCTCAATCGCACCTTGTTGGAATTGAAACGTCTTTAGAAACTCCTTTTTTTCATCCTCTGACATCCTCTCAATCGCACCTTGTTGGAATTGAAACTACCAAAACCTATGTGGAAGCCTGGGAAAAAACCGACTCTCAATCGCACCTTGTTGGAATTGAAACGGAGTTTGGAACCAAGTTTATGGCGGCCCGTCCGTCTCTCAATCGCACCTTGTTGGAATTGAAACACATTATACCCAGCGGGAAGGGGCTGCACTGGTATACTCTCAATCGCACCTTGTTGGAATTGAAACCCTTTTACCGTAGCCGGGAAAATGTAATCAAGGTGACTCTCAATCGCACCTTGTTGGAATTGAAACTTGATAAGGCAAGACGGGATGCAGCCCGGCAGGAACCTCTCAATCGCACCTTGTTGGAATTGAAACGGTTTTATACACATGACCTTAACGGGGGTTATCTTCTCTCAATCGCACCTTGTTGGAATTGAAACTCCTTACATGAGGTTAAGGATTCAAGCGGAAACACTCTCTCAATCGCACCTTGTTGGAATTGAAACAAATTTGGTCACTTGAATACTTGTACGCATTGAACCTCTCAATCGCACCTTGTTGGAATTGAAACTGAACAAAGTAATTGATTGGTTTAAGGAAAACGCTGCTCTCAATCGCACCTTGTTGGAATTGAAACGTCGAACAGCATGCTCTTGCATACTTTTTTGTAGTGCTCTCAATCGCACCTTGTTGGAATTGAAACTCTACAACGGCGATCCAAAAGAGGATGAAGTGACCGCTCTCAATCGCACCTTGTTGGAATTGAAACCGATTTCTATCGGTTCCTCGTTCCTTCCCGGCATCGCTCTCAATCGCACCTTGTTGGAATTGAAACACTTACTGCTGTTGCTGCTGGATTTGAAACATTTCACTCTCAATCGCACCTTGTTGGAATTGAAACACTTTTGTTATGCCAATCCTGATCGTTTTACCTGCAAGCTCTCAATCGCACCTTGTTGGAATTGAAACTAGTCCACATCAGCGGCAACGGCATACTTGACAGTCTCTCAATCGCACCTTGTTGGAATTGAAACTCCTGAGTTGACGACGGAGATTATCGAAACCCCCGCCTCTCAATCGCACCTTGTTGGAATTGAAACGTCACATAACAATAGGTTTTGATATCGGCCGTACCTCTCAATCGCACCTTGTTGGAATTGAAACTCATAAAGGGCTGGTATTTTCAAGGCCGATATAACCCTCTCAATCGCACCTTGTTGGAATTGAAACATTTCAAGCTCTAAATATTCGAGCTCGTTAAATTCTCTCTCAATCGCACCTTGTTGGAATTGAAACCCCGTAGGCCCACATCCGAAAATTGCAGGATGCGTCTCTCAATCGCACCTTGTTGGAATTGAAACCACGATGACGCGTTCGGGTCTGATACCATGCCCTACCACTCAATCGCACCTTGTTGGAATCAGAACAAAGAACCTGGCATTTTACCGTACTTCCTAAGTCAGATATGGTCGCATAATAACTACATTCACGAAGGAAATACATCCCCTCCTTGGTGGCATGAATCTGTAAAACCGATATTTTTTATGAATTGAAAAAGTGATTTTTTACCTTGGCATCAGGAATTTGGTGGATTCCAGAATTCCTTTGCTATCATCAAATATTTAACCTTATTTACCGAATGGAGAACCGAATTAAAGCCTTCATCAGTCATGATAAAAATGACAAGAAAATAAAAGAGACCATCCATAATCACCTGAAGATCCTTGACACCAATGGGTACCTCAAATTCTGGTGTACAGAAGATATAAAGCCAGGGGAGGATTATGAAAAAAGAATGGACCAGGAACTACGCGACGTAAAGGTGGCCATTCCCTTAATCAGCTCTGATTACATCAATCTGGAAAAGGAGTCAAAAAACATCAGC
Source organism: Bacteroidota bacterium (assembly GCA_039819485.1). Lineage (GTDB taxonomy): Bacteria > Bacteroidota > Bacteroidia > Chitinophagales > Saprospiraceae > UBA6168. The sequence goes on from JBCBRY010000073.1 coordinate 7,364, forward strand.
AAGATCATCAACAACCACCAACAAAATGGCCTCATGCTCTTTCCAATCCTTTTGAGCAGCTGTATGTGGGAGGAAATAGATTGGCTTAACAAGGAATATGTTAATTTAACTCCGGCAAATGAAAAACCTTTGGACTTGTTAAATAAAGCAAAACGAAAAACAGTGCTGACCGAATTTGGAAGGAAAATAAGGGACTTGATTTTAGAACAAGCTTAAAACATGATGTTTGCCTGCACCATTAATTCAGGAAGAAATACAGCTGTCGAAAATAAAATGCCTCATGTTGATTTCCGAAGTTCGCTTACCTCCGGATGGCTGCACAAAATATTTTCAAAAAACAGTAAACTTCTGCCCAGCCCCATCTCCCAATAGGGCCATTCATGCCCTCCTGGAAATTCTTTGTATTCATGTGGGATATTTTCAAATACCAGTGCCTTGTGCAATTTCCGGTTTGAGCCGATCAGTTCATCCGCCGTCCCACAATCGAATCGAAATGGTGGCAAATTGTTCCTATTTTTCAAGAAATAATAAAGTACATTTCGCTCCTTTTCAGGAACGGGCAGCATAGAGATTTCTTCCTCCATAAATGGTTGCCAATCCGTAAAATCTACAATGGAGGAAAGACCGGACATGCCCCTGAATTGGCCAGGATATTTGGCCCCCAAACGTAACGCTCCATACCCGCCCATCGACAGTCCTCCAATAAAAACAGGAGAGTCAGCATGAATTGACGATACCTGTCGAACAATTTCCGGGACTTCTTCGACGATCCAACTTTCAAAATCTTTGGCTTCATGTTTTAGATAGCCGCTTCCGTCCCCCCAAAGCCCATCGGACGGCATGGCCAGTATCATCGGACGGATTTTATTTTCGACAATCAATCTGTCAGCAGTGAGATGTGCGCCACCTTTCCAGGCCCAGGCCCAGTGGCTGCCATATACTCCGTGAAGCAAAATGACGATGGGAATGGCTTCATTTTCGAAACTAACTCGAGGAACATACAACGTAATATCCGCCCTCTGATTCAATGCCAAACTCTTCACTGTGACGTGCCTTAGTCCTAAAGTTTCAAAACGGGGATCGGAAATTTCAATGGTTCGGAATTTCATTAATCACTGCCAGTTTATTCATCGAAGTTGTTTAAAAATCCCAGTTGGGTGGCAAATCCAAGCAATTAAAACCCAACAGGGATTTTCAAATAACTCCATCAAAAAAAATACAATAAATACTAAAAAACAATCACGCCTTTTGCATTTTTTCCGGCCAACATGTCCTCAAAAGCCTGTGCTAAATTCTCCAACGGATAGGTCTGCGTCACTAATTCATCCAGCAACAAATCGCCTTTTTTATACAGGTTGAATAATTTTGGAAAATCTATGGGAGGGTTGCATTTGCCATAGAGTGGATTCATGTATATTTTGTCCCATTCAAACAAATTCATGTCTATTGTCAGCTCTTCCTCGATGCCGCTCACTTGCACCGCCACACCTGCATTCCGAACAAGCCGAAGCGGAGCTGCACCTAAGGCTGGCACCCCGGTACATTCAAAAGCATAGTCGGCCCCCCGTCCGTCCGTCAGTTTCTTGACTTCTTCGTGGGCTTGAATCAAATCATGATCACCTGGTTTAGGTTTTAGCAAATGTGTCGCCCCAAATTGACGAGCCATTTCCAGGCGGCTGTCCTTTAAGTCGATGGCAATGATACGTGCCGCCCCGGCTATTCTCGCCCCCTGAATGACGTTCAGCCCAACACCACCACAACCAATGACAGCTACTGAAGAACCTGCTTCTACCTTTGCTGCTTTTACTGCTGAGCCGTAGCCGGTCATCACTCCGCAACCGACGATGGCCGCTGCGGGGAACCCAATTTCAACCTCAATCTTCACGACTGCTTCCTTTTTGACCAGCGTTTGCCCCGACATGGTACCAATGTTGAAAGACCTTGCAATTGGTTGCCCTTTCCACAATGCACCTGTTTTATGAGGGTGTTTTTCACTTTCACAAATGGAATAATTACCATGCAAACATTGAAAGCAATGGCCGCATGAAATGGCCCAGTTCAATAGCACCGGATCACCAATTTTCACATGGGAAACCTGATCACCGACAGCCTCGACAACCCCTGCTCCTTCATGCCCCAAAATCAGATGATCGTTCCAGGTAAACCGGTCTGCCCAATTGAGTGAGTCCCAATCTGTATGGCAGATCCCGGCAGCTTTCACAGCCACCAATACTTCATCTGGTTGCGGTTGGCCAACTTCAATATTTACGATCTGGAAATTCCCTTTCCCGTCAGTTATGGCTGCTTGTGTTTCCATAATTACTTAAAAAGCAATAGGCAGGGAGTTGAAACACCCCATGCCCATTGTAAAAAGTATGAAGCTAAGTTCTTATCAATAATCTGGTCTATTTGTTCAGGTCAGAGGTGATGTTTTATAGAGAAAATAGGACCGGGTTAAGCGGTGTGTCAATTTGCTCGCCGATTGTTGCTCCAGGGCACCAGGTGTCCCAATCGTTTTGTTGATTCTTGTTTTCCGGTGCCTTCAGTTTCATGTTCTGGTCCATGTAAATAACAGTCATCACTTGCCGCATATCATCGGTCTGGTTAGCACCTGCACGGTGGAATACCCAACCACTGTGAAAGCTCACTTCGCCCAGTTCAAATGGTTCAACAACGTGTTCAAAATCATTAATCCTTAGTTTTTTCGAAATAACCTTTTCACTATCATCACTGATTTTCAGCTCTCGACCACCATGCAATTGATAACTTTTGGCACTGAATTCAAGGGGGCCCATTTCAAGGGGTGTTTGCTGCATTGGAATCCAAGCCGTCACCGTGTGGTCATTCGCCAACGGCCAATAGTACTGATCGGCATGCCAGGGAGTAAAACCGCCACCTGGCTCCTTGAACAGGGCCTGGTCGTGATACATTCTGACCCCGGTGGTTCCCATCAGTTCAGTGGCAATACGGGCCAGCCGCTTGTTGAAAACAAACTGCTTAACGACCTCACTTTTCGTCCAGATATTCATGATCTGTAAAAAAGCTTTGTCGTATGTTGAACGTTCTTCAAGTGGCAGGTGCATGGTGTTCAACTCTTGTACTTTTTCCGAGATGACCCTGGCATAATGTTCCAGAATCTCCGGCGAAAAAACCTGTTTGAGTTTAATGTACTGATTTTCCCGATAGAAGTCAATTTGTTCGGGAGTCAGAGTATAAGGCTTGTCGAGTATGGATAGATCAATCGTTGCTGTTGTCATATTTATATTTTTTTCTAAAAATTGTCCGACAAAACTACCGTTGAATTTTCAGGCAAAAAACACGCATTTTATCAAATAATGACCGTATTTTACCCCAGATGTTCAGCATATAACATAAATTTTAAAATTTACGGGTGAAAGCAGCATTTGAACACATTGAGCCGAACCGCCAACAATCGTCCTTCACAGCTTATCGCCGGAAGACGGATTATTTCGATTTCCATTGGCACTATCACCCGGAAATGGAACTGACCCTGATCGAAAAGGGCAATGGCACCCGCTTGGTCGGCGACCACACAGAGTCTTTTTTAGATGGCGACCTGGTTTTGCTGGGCAGCAACCTGCCACACACGTGGGTATCGGAATCAAAAAGGGAAGGCCAGTCGGCAATTGTCATCCAATTCCGTCGGGATTTAATTGCGGATGCACATTTAGAGCTGTCGGAATTTACGGGTATCAAAAGACTATTCAGCAGGGCTCATTTAGGGATCTTTTTTGATGAAAAGATCGCGCAGGAGTTCCACCCTGTTCTTTCCGGATTATTGCAAATGAAGGGTCTGAGCAAACTCACCTCACTTTGGCATATCTTGGATTCGCTGGGGCGCACAAGAAATTTCAGGCAATTGGCTTCTCCTATTTACCGGCCCATGTTGGGGGTTGATGCAGAAAACCGGATCGACCGGGCCTGCCAATACATCCATGATCATTTTACCCGGAAAATACCCCTTAACGAAATGAGCAACTTAGTCGGCATGACAGAAACCTCGTTTTGTCGGTTTTTCAAAAAAATGACAGGGAAATCATTTACAGATTACGTAAACGATTTGCGGATAAGCCGGGCGAGAAAATTACTGGCAGAAACGGAAGCGAACATTTCGGAAATTGCATTCGCTTCTGGTTTCGAGAGCATGACTCATTTTAATCGGATATTTTTAAAGAAGAATGGAATGCCGCCGAGGGAATACCGGGTCAGGGTAAAAAGTATAGCCGGATAATTTTTAATCAAAAAATCTGAGTACATCCTCCCCCTAACCCCCTCCAAAGGGGGAAATTAAATCCGTTTTTTCCCCCTTTGGAGGGGGTTAGGGGGAGGATTTTCAAGCATAAATTATCAATGTTGAGTTTTGTCCTGTACCGAGTCAAAAAATATAAAACGTTAATTACGAATAAAACCTTTATAATTGGCCCAATCAAAGTCGGCATATTCATTGGTCGTCCTGTCATTGCTACTTGCATATATTCCAAGGTATGCACCTGTATAACCCCGACAAATAATCAGGTCAGAAGGTGTGTTTGCAAATGCAATAAAAGTTTCACCATTGTCTACAGAATAAGCGTAATTATATTTTCCATTTTTGGAAACGACGCTTAGGACTATATCGCCTTCATAGTTTTCTAAAATTTTATTTTTAAAATTGTAGGGCGCTTTTTTCCCTTCCTGAATTTTTAATTTTAAAACAATATTTCCTTCATTTTTTATTATCGTAAAATTGATATAATTATCATCCTGTATAAAAAGGCTGATGCCCGCTTCCGACTGTTCTTTTTCAGGTTCGAAATTCATTTTTACCGAATATTCAAAATCTGTTTCCTTTTGGCGAAATCCCATCTGGCTGCACCGGCTCCGCATGGCAATGGTATCTGGTTTTTGATACAGACGCAACCATCCTTTTCGGTGAGTCAGGGAAAATGTATTCTCCACTGGTACTCGCCGGAAATTCCAGGCTAAATTGAGTTTTTCAGAATTAAAATTATCAGTAAACGCATCATTATAAAACTGTGGCTTGTCCGGAAAAGGCAAAAGTGTTTTGCGCTCTACCCTACCCGTTTTTGGCGCGCAGACTGGATATTCATATTTTATCTTTTTCCATTCAAATGGTTCCCGTTCCCATTGCACCGGAATTAAGTGCGTTTCCCTGCCCATATTTGAATGAAATTTTTCATCGCCACGAATGCCCAATGCGACCATGAACCATCTGCCATCCGGTAGTTCTACCAAATCAGCATGCCCCGTGCTGTTTACCCAATAATCATAAGACAAATGCCGGGTACTCAAGATGGGGTTTCGGGGATTGGAGATGTATGGGCCGGTTATTTCATCGCTTACCGCCACCATAACCGCATGGTTAAAACTGGTGCCACCTTCCGCAATCAATAAATAATATCGCCCGTCTTTTTTATAAAGATGCGGCCCTTCGGCCCAGGTCCCACGGCATGCACCGCGCCACAAAAAGTAGCGCTGGCCTTTTAATTTCCAATTGACCAAATCGATTTCCTGCAACCATATTTCTCCCTCACCTTCAAAATTGGGCTTATCGGGAGCATGGGTTCCCACGTACCAGACTTTTCCATTGTCATCAAAAAATATATCGGGATCAATACCGGGTGCCCCCACTAAATGATGTGGCTCTGACCACGGCCCCTCTATATTCTCTGCCGTAATGATGAAATTGATAAATTGGGTTGGTTCGTTTTTATTAACCGGAGTGTATACGTTGGTAGTGATGATATAAAATTTACCCCCGTGGTGCCGAATGGTCGGTGCATGTATGCCCCCCCGTTGTTGTACATCAATCAAATTATTAGGCTGGATGCATTGTTCTTTTCGATGCAGTCCATAACCTATTAGTTCCCAATTTACCAGGTCTTTGGAGTGGTGAATCGGCAGCCCTGGAAAATATTCAAAAGAAGAATTGGCGATAAAATAATCATCACCTACGCGACAGATCGAAGGGTCCGGAAAACCACCTGGAATAATCGGATTAGTAAAAGTCAATTCCTGCGCCGCCATACAAACAGGAAATAAAAAGATGCAGTAAAAAAAATATTTTTTCATGTTAAATCATTGAACAGGAAAAGTTACCCGCCTTAACACTGTCTCTCCCATTGGTCGCAATTTAACCTCTCTATTATTATTGGTTTTTGTATTCACGACATTTCCTTTTAAATATTGACTGCCTCCGGAAATGAATTCAAACTCTAAAGCATTTTTATCCAATCTTAAATTTTCATGATCGTCATTAATGGCAAGGCAGTGATAATCATGAAAATCTTTTAACAGATAATCCTTTATGTTTTTTTCCTCATGAGGAATTTCCAGTGCATATACCAAAGGCCCTTTTTGAAAATAGATTTCCCCATTTTTTAATTTATTGGCCAGGACATTGTTTTTAAATTCAATTTGTACGGCATCAACGTCGCTCCATGTTTTTTTTATTTTATAAAAACCATTTTCCAAAACTGCATTTTCAATATTTATTTCTGTTGCTTTTGCCCAGGCTGGCTTTCTAAAATAAAGAGCAATTTCTATTGGTTCTGCAACTGATATTTTAAATTCAATTTTATCCGAGTATGGATAGTCCGTAATTTCTTCAATATTTATTTCCACCCCATTAAACGTGGTATTTAAACTGGAAGGAGCGTACAAAATAGCCGCCAGTCCATCTTCTTTTTTTCCCCACATCTGGTCGAGGAAATAGGTAAAATTCCGCGTGTAATTTGGCGCGCAGCAGACGGCGGGTTCAGAATGCGTTGGTGAATATTTATAGCGCACTTCATCTTCATGTCCGTCCAAAGATTTCCCATCGAGTTTATAACAATTGTCGGGCTTACCATAAGCAATGGCGGTACCGTCATCATTTCGGGCACCTAAGATGCCGTTATAAGTGAGTTTTTCCGCCAGGTCAGCGAATTTTATATCGCCGGTCTTTTGCGCAGCGGCGCCAAAAAAATTCCTTAGCTCCAACATCGTGCAAAATTCGGCAGCTGTCTGGGTGGGTTCGGCCGGTAATCCCGCAATCCATTCCATCGCATGCCCGGCACCGCTCGGAAGAAGGCAATCATCTAACTTAACCAGCGCGTTTTCATAAGCTGTTTTCAATTCATCATATCCGGTAGCATAATAAGCATCCAGCAACGTCCGCAAATGCTCGTAAGTATGGACACCGTGCCCAGTGAACGGCTCTTCCTTTTTTAATAAAAATGGATATCGAACATCATTAAAAGCACGGTTTATATTGTAGGTAGAAAAAGCACGGTATAAATAGGTGGCATATTCCTGGTAAATCTTTTTTCCCGTGATCCTGAACAATGTTTCACATACGTCGGACATCATCAGTCCGTGAGTGACCCCGCCAAAAGCATTTTTCAAATCAAAAGGGTTGCGGGCACCTTGGTTGTAATTTTTCATGGTTACAGTCATGGCCCGTTCAATGGCGTCCAATACTTTTTTTTCTTTGGTAAATTCGTAATAGGCCAGCATCATACGGAAAGCCGTGGTCTGTGCCCATAATTCACCGTTGGAACCTTCGTGTTGGTAGCGGAGGTTTTTTTTGTAAATTCCGATGTACCCATCGTCGTCCTGAGAGGCCAGTAAATTTTCAACGATTGCTCTACTCTGCTCGATAGATTTTTGGTCTTCGGTCAGAAAGGCGTGGCGGACAAAACCATCCCACCAGTTGCCGATGGTTTCGGCATTCCACCACATGATGGAGGCTTCCCATGCTTCGCCCGTCAATTCCAGGTCACCCATTTCAGGGATGTCGTCCATTCCTCCCCGACGTGCCGTGTGGTATAGATCGTCTTCTTTTATCCCTGGATATAATTCATCCAATGCGCCCACAATGCCATGATTTAAATCTTCTTTCATGATTTCCAAAAGCCAGCCCCGTGGACGGTTATCACCAGTCGGCAATGGTTGAAAGGCCGGAGAAATCGGATGGTGTTCATGGTCGAAAAAAGTCAGCAGTTCGCTGTCGTTGTCAATTTCACTTTTGATTTTATTGACGTTTTCAGTAAAGTTTTCTCCCTGGGACCCTGTATTTTTTTTACAGCTCAGCAGGAAAAAAACCATGAAAATGAACAGCCAGTTGATAAATTTTTTCATGCGCCAATTGTTGATTGAAACTTAAGTATGTAAGTAGGTGATCAAAATAAAGAGCGCTAAAAATGACACTTTTAATTTGGGCAAATATTTGATTTCCAAGTCTTAAATATCTTTTTCAGGCAAAGGAAAAGTGTCATTTTTTAGGACAGCCACTTAGCCATGCAAAATCATTCTGCTTCTTCCGTCAATTGTTGATAATAGGCAATTCTTGGGTCCACTCCTTTTTCGGTTTTATAATTATCTGCCAGATTTTTCAGTTCAGTCACAACGCCCGGAAATTCGGCTGACACATCATTGTTGTTTCGCAAATCGTTGGTCAAGTCAAAAAGTTCGACCTGGCTGTCTGTCTTGTGCCAACGCAAGAACCAATTGTCTTTCCTCACCCAGTAGCCTTCTACATGGCGCCCCATGACTTCACCTGGTTTTGTGCTACGCGTGGTGATGACATTGCCCTGAACGAATTCCCGGATGTTTTCCTTTTCACCATCAATTACGCTGCGAAAAGAAACGCCGTAGAAATCGTTAGGGACTGGTATGCCAACATAATCTAAAATGGTGGCTGGAAGATCAGCGCTATGGATAAGGGCATCGGTCCGAATACCTTTATTTATTTTATTTTCCCATGAAAAAATAATGGGCGAACGGAACGACATATCATATATCGAACCCTTTCCTTTGTCCCCGCCATTGTGGGAGCGGTTGGGGTCATCCCAGTATTCCTGTTTTGGATCCTGTTCCCAACCATTGTCATTGACATAAATGATCAGCGTATTTTCATACAAACCTTTTTCTTTAAGATGGGCTACCAGTTCGCCCCACGCATCATCGAACCAGGTGCAGTTTGCATAATATTGTTTGGCAGATTCGGACATATCTTGGTCCTTATATAAATTATAATATTTCTCTGGTGCGTCAAACGGATAATGTGGCAGGGAAGGAGCAAACCACATAAAGAAAGGATTTCCTTTGGTCTCTTCCAAAAAATCATAAGCCGGCTGATTGGTCACCCTGGCCAGGTCCATTCCGTCGCCCCCCATATGTTTGAGAAACCAGTCTTTCGTTTTTTGTTCTTCTTCCGTCCAGCCTTTGGTCATGCCGTGTGTAAAACCACCGTTCTGATAACTGAACTCCCACCATTTCCCACCTTGAAAACTGGCGTAACCCTTTTCAGCCAACATTTTGGGCAGGGTATTGAATTTTGAAAAACCCAACGCCCTGCGATCATAATATTGTTTAAATGCCTGCACTGAATCTTGCGGAATATTTCTTTTTGCAATTTCATCTTCCATGAAAGAAAAATTCTTTTTGTGAAAATCAATCGGCAAAATACCCGTCAACAGGGTTTGCAAAGAAGGCCGGCAATGGTTGTCGGATACATATCCATCCGTAAATAAGACACCGCTATTCGCCAACTCATCCATATTTGGCGTATGAACATAATCCGCTCCCATAAAACCGAAGTAAGGATACCCCTGGTCGTCACCGACGAGCATAATAATGTTGGGCAGTTCTTTTTTTTCTGTGGTAGCAGATTCCTTTTTTTCTGTCGTATCAGTGCAGCTAAAAAAAAGCAAAATGGTAAAGGCAAAGCTGATTAATCGTTTCATAAAAATGATTTTATTAATAAATATCGATTTTAAATTAATTAGGGTTGTACATAGCCGATGATGGGAGAAAACCAATTAGTTGCATTCATTTTACAATTTTACTCTTGTTCTTGTTCATGTTTCCAAATTTCCTGGTACACCGCCCCCCGAAACACTTCGCTCGGTGCTGTTTTCATGTTGAACAATTGCGTCATTACCAGCCCGACAATTTTTCTTTTTCGGTCAATCCAACAATAAGTACCTTCATATCCTCCGCTAACCCAAAAGCCTGCCTCTCCGACTCCCATGACTTTAAGCGTATCTCCAGTAACCCAAAGGTTATATCCATTGTACCCCCAAGGACTATCGGTTTGAGTGTGGGGTGAAGACATTTCATTTATAGTGGCTTCATTTAAAAATCGATGTCCGTTCAATGAGCCGTTGTGCAAGAGCATTCTCATAAAATCGGCATATCCATCAGTGGTTCCAATCATGCCCTCACCGCCCATAAATAATGAATGGTCTGGCGAATATTTAGGCATTGCCGCCCCGAAAATATCGGTCTCATTTTTTACATTAATTTTTTCAAAACCCTGCTTGCCGTCGGTTCTTGGAAGCAATGTCGCATGAGCTGGCTCGGTATATTGCAAGCCGTTTATTTTCATGGGGCCGGTGATGCGCTCTTTCACTAATAAATTCAAAGGTTTGTCCGTGGCACGTTCGGCCACCAAACCCAGAACCGTTGTGTTTAAGCCATAAAAGTAGGTGGAACCCGGCTGCTGCACCAATGGCATTGCTTTTAACCGGTTAATTAATTCCTGTGAATTTTTTGCGGCATTTAAATCTTGGTCAGTCCAGATTTTATCGAGACAGTCAATGCCCGACCAGGGATAATAAAAACCTGCTTTGTGATGAATGAGATCGGCAATGGTCATCTCACTGTTGGCCGGAATATATTGGACGGGACATATTTCATCCACTTCATCATAAGCATAATCGGTGATCGCTTTTCCATCTGCGGATAAAGCTACTTGCAAATTTTTAAATTCCGGAATATACTGATGAACGGGGTCATTTAAATTTAAGATACCATCCTCGGATAAATCCATGACCAGCGAGATAGTTACAATTTTACTCATCGACCAGATCCTGAACCATGAATCACCAGTCACCTCAAGGTCGGGATATAATTCCCGGTTTACAGCACTGTGCTCAAATAGTAATGCGCCATCATGGTTTTCTATACGTGCATACACATAGGGCAAAAATTTATTTTCAACAAGGCTGTCCAACGCGCCAATAATATGTTCGTTTTTATTAAAAAAATAAAATGGTTGTTTACTCTCTGCTGACAATGAATTTTCTGTCTGCTTTGCATTTTGACAGGCTACAACAGAAAACAAAAAAAATAGCCAGAGTGCATTTTTTTTGAAAAACCAGATTTTACTTTTTTTTATCATTTTTTGTGCGTTCTAAAAAGAATTATTTAAAAATTATTTTCTGAGTACAGGGCAAAATTTAATTTTTAAAAACAAACGAGTACATCCTCCCCCTAACCCCCTCCAAATGGGGGAAAACGAATTTAATTTCCCACTTTGGAGGGGGTTAGGGGGAGGATTTTCAGGCATAAATTATCAATGTTGAGTTTTGTCCTGTACTTATAATTATTTTATTTCACAAGGATTTATTTTATTTCAATGACTTCGGTGTCATCTAAAATCATTACTGGTTTTGAATCGTCTGAACCTCCAAATTTCCAGAGCTCACCTTCTTCGGTTATTTGGCGAAATCCACCTTCATTTCCATAATCATCCCAGGTAGTGATGTATATTTTAGTGCCTTCCAAAGTGGCGGGGCTACCAAAAGCTTCGGGCGAAAACTGGAAAGTAATCTTGTTTTTTTCTTTATCTACCGTGATGTTTGGTGTAGTGGACAATTTTGTTCCGAAATGATCCTCTGTTGCTCCTTCAGAAGAATAATACGCACTTTGCCACCCTCCGATATTTGCCGCATAATCCCATTCAAATCCTTCAGGAGCTACAGCATTCAACATTGGGATATAATGACTGCCGCTGGTATTTGGTAAATCAATAAAAACGTGAAACAACACATGGTCAAATCCATGCGGAGGTATCCATAATTGACTTAATTCTTCCATGGTTAATTCCAACTGTAAGTTTCCACCGAATGCGGTGGTTTTTACTTCTCGAATATCCATTTGCGAACCATAACTCATATCGCCCGGCTTGGTGTAATTCCCATTTTGACCGTGGTCATCATTGACCGCATCCCGGACCAGGATTTGTTTTCCCTGAATTTCTATGTCCGTTGAAAATGAAATCAAGGGAGTGGAAAGTTTTAATTCAGGAGAATAAATGGTCAGGTCGTGTTTTGATTTTCCGAAAGGGAAACGTGCATTTGGAATCATAATTTCCCAATTTCCTTCATGATCAATGTCCAGTTCAAGCGCATTATTTAATTTACCATCTATGACCAATAAATAATTACCCTGCTTATTGTTCACCGTCCCTTTGAGCTGCATATTTTCTGAAAAAGTTTTTCCTGAAATATCCGGTTGAACAGTTACTTTTAATTTATTTTCAGGGACTTTCTCATTTGAACTTTCAACCATAAAAATGCCCGCCATTCTTGGAGGTAATTCCGTAGTCACAAGTCCGTCCTGGCCTGTTTTCAAGTGGTGCTGAAAATTCATTCCAAGAATTAAATTCAGTTTTGAGCCGCTCTCCAAACCTGTTTCCAGGTTACTCAACAGCATTTGTTCGTCGGCTGTATTAAAAATGATTATCGCATCTTTTTCATTGAACTTTCTCCGGAAAGCCAGCACACCTGCCCCTAAATCTGAATCACGGAGCATGGTCAAATCCCCACGGGTCAATACCTGATTTGCTTTTCTGACTGCAGTCAATTCTTTTATAAATAAATACATTTCGGAGGTCTGATCAAAGTGGTCTTTCCCTTCTGACCCCCACCCTTTTGCAAACATGGACGCCCTTGATTCATGGAGCATTTGTTCGGTTCCCATATAAATGACCGGAATGCCCGGGATGGCAAACTGAAAAAACAGGGCTTGCTTAAATCCGTCAACAGTAGCATTTTGGATAAAACGGTTGGTGTCGTGGTTGTCGATAAAGTTGGGCAGCCTGTGTGGATTCGGAAAAATTCCAGCGTTACAAACTTCATTTAACCGATATCCCAAATAGGCGGTGGGCTTACCCTGCGAAAATACCCGCTTGATGGAATAATACAATGGAAAATTGAGCATGGAATTGAGTCCCGGTTGATCCTCTGTTCCCATATAATCCGCGACCAGTTTATCTCCCGTATTACTGTAGGGTTTAGAATTGGCCATCGCCTCGCCAAAGGCTATGAAATGTTCCCGGCCTGTAGCTTTTGCCACCTGCTGGATGCCCGGAGCGTTTTCATCAGGCGCATGCATGAAATCATTCCAAAATTCTTTTTCCACATAGATCACCGTGTCAATGCGGAATCCGTCCACTCCGACCACCCGAATCCAATAACCATAACTATCTCGAAAAACCTCCCTGACTCTCACATTTTGGGTATTAATATCGTCCAGCATGCCAAGCTCATAATTTACCCTGATATGCTCGATACCATAATCAGTAATGTCGGGAGTCCAGTGGTAAATCCCGGCAGTCCGGTGTTGTGGGTCGTTGACATTATTCAAGCTGAAAGGGTATTGGGTGGGTGCTTTTACGGGAACAGAAGTTTCATTGAAAGCAAAATTTTCGGTCGGATCATTTTCGTTGTACTTGCCATCATAACCATAAAAATTCCCGGTGTGGTTGATCACAATATCCTGGATCAGGTACATGCCCCGTTCGTGCAAATGGTGAGAAAGTTTTTGGAAGTCGACGATCGTGCCAACATGTTTGTCCACTTCCACGAAGTTTTCGGGCCAGTACCCATGATAGCCAGCGTACTTGGTCTTATCGTCCCACCATTGATTTGCAAAGATTGGAGTAGTCCAAAGAGTGGTCGCCCCTAAGTTTTGGATATAATCTAATTGGTTTAGAATACCTTGAATATCGCCACCGCTGTATTTCTCCAAAACACCAGGATCGTATTCATTGTAGCCCTGATCATTGTTGGTTGGGTCACCGTCGTTGAAACGATCGGTCATCAGGAAATAAATGATTTGATCTTCCCAGACAGGAGATGGTACATGCAGATTGAGCTTTTCTGTTTCATTTTGTGCATTCACAAGCTGGCTAAAAACAAAAATGCCCAAGAAGAAAGTCGTCAGTTTGTAAGCTTTGAGAGTTTGCATAATTACGTTTTTAAGCAAAATATTGGGCAAAACTACCTCGCCATCCAAAATCAGAAAACACTCATTTTGTCAATAATTGACCTTATTTTGTCTTGTTTTAATGATCTGGATAAATAATTAGAAAAATTAAGGGCACACTGATTTGAATTACGCAGCAAGTAAAACGTTGGGAGGGAAGCCCGTGATGGCATCCCGTCCCAAATTATCACACTGTATGAAACTCAATTTTAGGTTAAGCTAAAATATCTTTTACCACTTCCCCGTGTACATCAGTAAGGCGGAATCTTCGGCCTTGGTGTTTGAAAGTGAGCCGCTCATGATCAATGCCGAGCAAATGCATAAGCGTTGCCTGGAAGTCATGGACATGAACCGGGTTTTCGGTAATATTATAACCAAATTCATCCGTTGCTCCATAAGAGATACCAGGTTTCACACCAGCTCCCGCCAGCCACATGGTAAAAGACCTCGGATGGTGGTCCCGACCGAATAGGTCGAGCGTAAGCTTACCCTGACAGTAGGAAGTCCGTCCAAATTCGCCTCCGAAAATGACCAGTGTATCCTCTAAAAGCCCTCTTCTTTTCAGGTCCTTCACCAAAGCCGCAGAAGCCTGATCAACGTCGTATGCCTGTCCCTTTACGGCACTGTGCAAGGCATAATGCTGATCCCAGCCCATATGGTAAAGCTGGACGAATTTGACATCCTTTTCGATTAGTCGGCGAGCCATGATACAGTTGGCCGCATAGGTGCCGGGTTTGCGGCTTTCAGGGCCATACAGTTCAAAAGTTTCGTCTGGTTCATTGGAAAGGTCGGCGATTTCAGGGACAGAGGCCTGCATCCGGAAGGCCATTTCATACTGACTGATGCTGGAAATGATTTCAGGATCACCGATGCTTTGATATTGTATTTGTGCCAGTTCACCCAGTTTGTCCAGAAGGTTTCGTCGGTTCACTTTGCTTACGCCGTCGGGATTGTTCAAATACAAAACCGGATCTTTGCCCGATCTCAACTGTACGGCCTGATGGATAGAAGGTAAAAACCCATTGCCCCATAACCTCGAATTTAAGGCGATGCCGTTCGGGTTGCCAGTCCCCCTCGATAGCATGACCATAAAACTCGGCAGATCTTCATTGTCGGTCCCCAGTCCATAGCTCAGCCAGGCACCGATACACGGCCGACCCGGAATCTGTGAACCAGTTTGAAAAAACGAGACAGCCGGATCATGATTAATTGCTTCGGTATACATGGAACGAATGAAACAGAGGTCGTCCACAATTTCACTGAGGTGAGGCACCAGCTCGCTCATGGTCGCCCCACTCTGCCCGAATCGCTTGAAACTATAAGGGCTTCCCGCCAATGGAAAACTCCGCTGGTTGGCGGTCATTCCCGTCAACCGTTGATTGCCCCGAACGGACGGTGGCAGATCCTCCCCATGCATTTTTTCCAGGATGGGCTTGTGATCAAATAATTCAAATTGGGAAGGGGCACCGCTTTGGAACAGATAAATAACCCGTTTGACCTTAGGTGCAAAATGAGGTTTTCCCAAAACGCCATTGCTGTTGATGGACGATGGTCCGGGTACTGCGGGAGGTCTGTTGCCAATTAATTTATTCGGGCTCATTAAGGAAGCCAATGCCATACCTCCGAGGCCGATTCCCGCTTTTGTCAAAAAATGACGACGGCTGAAATTTGCTTTTATTTCATTTTCCAGATTGTCCTCTCCATTGGAGGTAAATATTTTTAAATCCTGATGATCCATTTTTATTTTTTATATTGAAAATGTTCAAAAATTAGCCTTTTGTTATGGTCTCATTCATGTTCAAAATAGCTGTTGTCACCATCGTAAATGCAGCCAACTCAACTTTATCCAAATCATTTTCCAAGGGATATTCTCCCAGCTTCAATAAGTTATTTGCCGCAGCGGGTTCTTTCAAAAATTCGGCTTTGCTCTCCTGTAAAACCTTTATTAATATGTTCAATTCTTCAGCCTTTGGCTGCCGGGCCGTTGCCATGCGAAACGCCCGTTCAATATTTTTTTCAGCATTGATTTCTTCCGACAAAATATTTTGTGCAAATACCCTTGCCGCTTCAACAAATTGAACATCGTTCAGTAAAACGAGGGCTTGCAGAGGTGTACTTGTCGCTTCCCTTTTCACCGTGCAAGTATGCCGGGAAGGTGCATCGAAAGTCAGCATGTTCGGTGGCGGCACTGCCCGTTTCCAATAAGTGTAAAGGCTCCTTCGATATAATTTTTCACCGTGGTCTTGATCATAAGGTGTGCGGGCGGTGGAGACTTGTGCCCAAATTCCGGCTGGCTGGTAAGGCTTCACGGGCACACCTCCAATTTTGTCTACCAACAAACCACTTACTGCCAGGGCATTGTCCCGCACCATTTCTGCTGGCATCCGGTAGCGCACTCCCCTGGCGAGCAAATCATTGTTTGGGTCACGTTCCAATAGCTCCGGAGCAACGGAAGAAGATTGACGGTAGGTGGCGGACATCACCATTTTCTTTATCATTTTTTTCATGTCCCAGTTATTTTCCTGAAAATCGACTGCCAACCAATCCAATAAAGCAGGATGGGTAGGCAAGGCCCCCTGGCTGCCAAAATCATCGGGAGTAGAGACCAGTCCTTTTCCGAAAATCATTTGCCACATGCGATTTATCATCACACGGGAAGTCAAGGGATTTTCCGGCATAAATAGCCACTCTGCTAATCCCAGTCTGTTTTTGGGAAAGGATGGAGGGTAGGACAGAACGGATTCCGGGGTATTGGCAAAAACCGCTTCACCGTGGTCGTCGTACACCCCGCGGTTGAGTACATATGTCGGACGAATACTGTCCTTTAAATCTCCCATTACCATTAATTGCGGTACCGTATCCAATAATTTTATTTGTCGATCCAGGGTATATTTTAATGAGTCCCGCAATTCGACTAATTTTTTGTCTGCATTAAAAAGATAATAATCGAACCACCCTTCTTCGGAAATATTTTTTTGGGCAAGCGTTTGAATTTCCGGTAAAGTCAGTACCCGGCTGTATTGGCGGAATTCATCAATGGCCCCACCCTGAAAAGTGGAATGGCCCATTTTAAACCAAGCCATTATGTTCAGGTTCTTTGTTAGATTATCCTTCCGTACATGAACAGCAGCAAGCTGGCCATCAATAAATATTTTCACTCCTTCCGCCTTTTGAGAGCCATCGTAAGTAACGGCCAGATGTGTCCACTTCCCAAAAGGAAATGGTTTTTTTGTCACAACTTTTATATTATTATAATCCCAGGTGCTGCACAACTGAAAAACCAATTTATCATCTTCGATAAAACAATAATATCCGGGCACTTTACTAAAAGAGCCGTCCTCTGTGGCAAAAATTCTTGCGTGAGAAAAAGGCTCCGGAAACCTGACCCAAAGAGCAGTAGAATACGCCTCGTTACTCGCAAAACTGCTGCCGGCGTTTTTAACAATTGTCTCGTTGATCCCGTCATATTCCAATGCTCTCCCTACCGGGCCGTCTACGTACTTTTCATCACCTGTAAAACTGACCGGCCGTTTTGGATCAGCTTGGTTGACAAATATTTTTCCTTCTTTATTTTTATTGGTTTTTTCAAAAGTTACATAGAGTTCTAAATCTTTTTTAAGATCGATGTTATTTTTATCGAAGCTCGATTGCCAATTATCTGATGCTTTAATCTTTTGAATATATGCTGCGATGGCACCTCTTTGCCTGTCGCTTATTTCGGCCAGTTCTTCCAAAGTGTTTTGTTGTTCATCGGTTGTCAGATCAAGGACAGGTGCGGCCTGCGTCTCATATCTGATAGCTCCCGGTTCGTCGACATTATTAAAAAAGGCAAAAAGGCTGAAATAATCTTTTTGGGAGATAGGATCGTATTTATGGTCGTGGCATTTGGCGCATTCCAGGGTGAGCCCCATAATGGCTTTTCCCAGGGTATTGGTCCGATCGGAAACATACTCAATCCGCCATTCTTCATCAATGATTCCATTCTCAGAATTCATGATATGGTTGCGGTTGAAAGAGGTGGCAATTATCTGCTCGCGGGCTGCATTGGGCATTAAGTCACCAGCTAATTGTTCAGTGATAAATTCATCATAAGGCTTGTTTTCATTAAAGGCGTTGATGACCCAGTCCCTCCATTGCCAGGCGGTTCGTTTGGAGTCAGCTTCGTAGCCATGAGTATCGCCATATCTTGACACAGCCAGCCAATCGGCAGCCATGCGCTCGCCATATTTTTCACTTGCTAAAAGTCGGTCCACCACTTTTTCAAAAGCGTTTTCAGAATCGTCGTTTAAAAAATTATCCACCTCTTCTAAGGTAGGTGGCAGACCAGTTAAATCAAAAGTAGCTCGACGAATTAAAGTTTCTTTATTTGCAAGCTCCGATGGAATTAAATGCTCTTTTTCAATTTTCGATAAAATAAAATAATCGATTTCATTTGCAGCCCAATCTGTTTTTTCCACTGGTGGTAGCACAACTTTTTCGGGTGGAATAAAAGACCAGTGTTCTTTATATTCTGCGCCCTGCTCAATCCATTTTTCAAGAACTGCTTTCTCATATTCTGTTAAATTCAAATTCGACTCCGGCGGCGGCATTTTCATTTCCAGGTCGTTGTGGTGAATGCGTTCTATTATTTTGCTGCGGTGTGGTTTTCCTTTAATGATAGCATGTCCACCTGATGCTAATTCAGCAAACATCCCCTCCTTGGTATCCAATCGCAGATCCGCGCCGCGCTTGGCTTCATCTGGACCGTGACAGGCAAAGCAGCGGTCGGAAAGAATGGGTTTTACGTGAAAATTATAATCTATTTTAGCAGGAAGTGTTCTGCCGTCAACAATATTTAAAGCAGTCGTTTTTTCAGAACAACTTTGAATTATGACAAAAATCATAATCGCTGAAAAAATAATGGATATGGTAATTGTTTTTTTCATTTTATTGATTGTTTTCCCGATCTACTATTAAAACAACAGGCGCAATATTTTTAAAAAAATCAAAAAGGTTTTTTTAAAAATATTTTTTAGAAAGAATTACTAAGTTCATTTTACGTCAAAAATTAAATCATAATAATTGCAGATTCGAATTGCTAATTCTTAGTGCATTCCTTCCTTCATCCGAAGTTTTTGTTTTCCATAAATAAACTTTTTGCAAGGCAGGCATTTCCTTCAATAGAACCAGTCCGGCATCAGTTATTTTATTGCCAAATAAATTCAGGGATTCCAGGTTATTCAGTGCCGTCAAATGCTCTAACCCAACATCTGAGATCTGAGTATTTTCCAAGCGTAAACGGGAAAGGTTTGTCAATTGGGCAATTATTTTTAAATCATTATCAGAAACTGTTGAATTACCTAAGTTCAGCCAAGTGACGTACTCTTTTGCATTTAACAGGGCTTCAATATTTTTTGTATCAACGGTATTTTTATTTGCAGGTGAAACTTCCAATAAAAAACTTGTTTGAGCCAGTTCATTTACTCGCCAGCCTGCATTTTTTAATTCGGAAAAAACGACATCCGGTAACTTTTTTATTTTCACCGTCTCCACAAAAGGTTTAGGATCTGTTTCCAGATGATAGTCATGTAGCAGTGTTTCTTTTATTTCTTTATTTAGTTTTAATGAGGTCAATTTTACTTCCGGTTTTGCTCCGTTTTCAAGCCACCATTTTAAGATATTGATTTCTCCAAAAGTCAAAGGTTCACCTTTGGGCGGCATGAATTTTTTGCTGGTTTGAGGCAAGGTTACTCTTTTGAATAGTTCACTATCATACACGTGATGGGCAATTATTTTTCCACCGTCCCCACCTTTTGTCATGCCTTCCCAATTCGACATATTTAATCCTCCATTTTGTTTGTTATCATTGTGGCAAGCAAAACATTTTTTCTCTAAAACGGGCTGAATTAAATGGGCATAAACATCGACTGAGTCAGGTTGGGTGAACAGCCTTGTTTTTTCGGCTTTTTTTTCACCCAATAAAGGTTGTGTCAAATAGTCAGCTCCATGCGTAAGCGAGCCGCCTAAATGACCTACCAACCCAAGTAGACCGAGCACAAGAACTATCGACCAGGCAGGCATTTTCCTTTCCCTTGCCGACCAGAAAAAAAACAAAAAAGAAAGCATAGCCACTCCGATCCCCAGCCATTTATGCCAAAATAAAGTGCTGCTATCGTATCCTCCATTCCCGGCTAACAGCCAACCGAAAAATGCCGCCGCGGTTGAACTTAAAGCACTCAGCAAAAAAGTGATTGGCAATGTTTTATTTAAAGCAGTATATTTTTCTTTTTTTCCTAAAAAATAAAATATGCCACCGAGCAATAAAAAGCCGATCGGTAAATGAACTACCAACGGGTGCAGCCTTCCAAAAAAAGTTGTGAAATCCATAATTATTGAAAACTGGAAATTGAGAAATTAAATATTAATTCCTGTTGAAAAAAAAATTCTAATTCCTCAATTTCTAATTGCTTTTTTAAACTCTTTCCAGTTTTACAGGATAGGAATTACCTGCATTCCACTGACAGACATACAGGTTTTTATCTTCGTCCACACATATATCATGACAGTGCTGAAAAATGGGTTTTGCCTGTAGCATGGGCTCTAATTTTCCATCTTTATAAGTCGGTGTTGTACCTCCAGGGTTAGAGACCACTTTATTGTCTTTATTGAGAATCGTGACAAAACCAGAATTGGGGCTGGTCTTGGTGGGATGGGTGTCTACGTTTTCATTGTCGTACATAATCTCGGACGACCAACAGACACCTGCATATAATTGCTCGCCATCGATTACCGGACGGCAAACATAAGCGGCAGGCAAATGAATCGTCTCCAGGTATTTTCCATCTAATGTGAATCGCTTAAAACAATTTCTGGCACGTGAGGTAATCAACAATGTCGGGTCATCCGGATTTCGATAGTCGACACAAATTCCATGCGCAGTAATGAACTGGTCTTCTCCCTCTCCTTTACCACCAAATTTTCGGATAAACTCTCCATCTTGGGTAAACTGGCAAACAAAACACGCACCATACCCATCAACAATGTAAATATCTCCATTAGGGCCGATGGCCGTTTCTGTCGGTGCCCAGCCGAGGTCTTCCGGATATGCACCGTAGTGCGAAGGGTGTTTGATGATCATCAATTCTCGTCCTTCCGGCGTGGTTTTCACCACTGTGCTGGGGCCATCTTTTCCACTGCCCCAGTATGGGTCAGTAATGAATAGAAATTCTTCGCCACCAGCATCCCACAAAGTGAGTCCGTGGCCCTGTCCGTATCGGATGCCCCAGAAATCCTTCAGTTTACCTGACTTATCATAAATCAGGATATTGTTTTTGGTATGATTACCAACCATGATCAGCCGGCCTTTGGCATCCATAACCATTTCGTGGCAGTCTTTCACGGGAAATTTTTCCGGGTCAAGCGTTCCCCAGTTTTTATGCACCTTGTATTTAAAATCCCCGTGTCCGATTATTTCTTCGTTCAAGAGCGGTTTATTTTTTCCAATGAAAAAAGGAGGAACTATGGTTGCACCGGCTGCACAAGCCGAAGTGTTTTTAATGAAATCCCGCCGATTGATTTTTTGATTTTTCATGAAAAGTAAATTAGTAGAAACGAAGGCATCCCGAAATAATTTAACACAGAGACACGGGGACACAGCACTTCAAAGAGCAAAAAGGAAACTCTGCGAGCCGGTGTCTTTGTGTTTATTGACTTGACAATTTATTTGACAACCAATTTTGTCGTTGCAAAATTTCCGTCTGCATCCGTCATTCGGGCGATGAACATTCCCGTCGGTAATCCATCTCTTTCAATCAATACCCGCTCACCTGAAATGCCGCTCATCGTGCGGACAACCTGACCGGACATGTTTGAGATTTCCAGATCAAAAACGGCATTGTTCGGGTTGTCAAATTCAAGGAAAGTACGGTTGTGAAATGGATTGGGAGATAACTTAAAACTGTGCTGCAACTGTTTATCAATGGTGGAAGTTTCCAGGTCACAGACCGGTGCTTCTGCCAAAACCATGATTATATCCGAACATTGATCTCCAAAGGGCCCACCGCCACGTGGGTCGGCCAATGACGCTGCCCAGGGATCGCCCGCACCGGGACCAAGGTTGCCTTTGAATTGTATATTGGTCACGTCACCAAATGGCACTCCGTAATATTCTGCAACATCAATGAGAACGGAAAAATTGTCGTTACCATCATTTACCAACTTCATCGCATTAGGGTTGTCCCATTCGACTGAGGCAGCCCAGTTATTGATACCAGAATGAAAACCGAGCTCCGCAGCGCCTGCCATGTCCATGTTGGCATCAGCCTCTAAACAATTCAGCGCATAATCTACCTCAATGAACACCAGTCCATCCGCTTCATCCACACAGGATTCGGTATCACCTGCATCCGAAAACAATGAGAGACTTGATTCCTGATTAAGGTCGGAACAGGTAGGTGTTTTGTCAAACCAAATGACCAGGTCCGAACAAACATCAATATTGCCGAACAGTTCTGCGTCAACAGAATCTTTCACAAAAATGGTCCAGGGATCTCCGGGGTCAGCAATTCCATTATTTCCCACAATCCGGATATTATTCATATCAGCGAAAGGAACACCCCAGTAGTCCATGGTATTTAGGGTCAGGGTAAAGATGTCATTTCCGTCATTTACCCAGGTGGCGGCATTGGCACCATCCCATTGAGCAATGGCCCCCCAATCATTGGCACCAGAATGGAAGCCTAACTCCATTGTACCAGGCAGTACACCATTTGGGTCTGCCTCTGGACAGTTTTCACCCAAATCCAACGTTATAGTGACGGTTCCCTCATCCGGATCAAGACAAGAGCCTAACAATGCATGGCTGTTATTGGGATTTAAATCTTGCCCGTACAGTGCAAGAGCGAAAAAAAAGGTGGAGAGTAAAAAGTAAAGTTTTTTCATAATGAAATTTTTCTTCGAAATTGTTTAAAAATCAGTGAATTCGGATTACGCGTTGTGTAATCAATTGCTTTTCAGTTTTAAATCGGAGTACAAACCAGCCTTTAGGTGTCCATGAATTTTCAGTTTGCCACAAAACCTGATGGTTGCCCGGTGCAAACCATTCGTCTGAAATGGTCTGTATTTTTTTGCCCAAGGGGTCGACCAGTTCAATTATTACTTTTTCGGCTTGGCCTACATGAAATTGAATATGGAGTTCTTCTGTAAAAGGATTGGGGAAGGTTTGGAGTTTTACTTTTCCCGGCTCCGGTTCCTCACTCGAATCCACAAGATTTTCACCTTCCATAATGTGCAATAACTGGTTGGCAGCAATGTTTGAAAAGTGTCTTTTTTCCCCTCCAGGCCAGGTTACTACGAGGCTGTCAACCACTTCGGCATTGCCAAGGCCAAAATGGGCGATGCTACTATTTTGTGAAGCATGTGTCCCAAAACCTCCGTTATAATCATGCACCCATTTCTTATCGCCAACCATTATTTTTAAGGTGGAGCCATATCCGTCACGATTGCTGAGGGTACCTGCTAATTTTACTTTCAGCCAATTGTTTTCATTTTCCAAATCATTCCTGAAAAGTAAAATTTGTTGTATTGAATCTGCGGTCGCCTGTTTATTGTTATTGATGATCAAAAAATCGAGATCACCGTCGTTGTCAAAATCCGAATAGGCAAAACCTCGGCCGCGGCCACCGTCTTGTAAAGGAGTGCCGAAAGCGGCGTCTGTAAATCTGAACCCATCATTCGTCTCATTTCCATTATTGATAAAAAGACGATTGCGGTTTATTTCATCATTAGCAATAAAATCAGCGGCGGGGATGTAACCATTGCAGACAAAAAGATCGAGGTCAGTGTCATTGTCCACATCCATAAAGGCAGTGCCCCAGCCCGTCGCAAGCAATGAATCCATGTAAATATCATCAGTGCCGGTTTCCGTTGCCTTATCCAGAAAAGAACCATCATTTTGATTTTCCATGAATACATTCCGACCGAGATTTGTCACGAAATAATCCAAATCTGAATCATGGTCATAATCACCCACAGCAATGCCCATTCCGTACAATCCCACGTTCATGCCCGTTATGGCGCCAACATCCAGCAGCGTATCAATGGGAAATTCATTTTGAAACAAGCCATTGGGAGTTACCCATTCCCCAAAGTCATTGGCCAACAATAAATCAGGATCGGCATCGAGATCAAAATCAGTAAAGGCCACTGCCAGCGCACAACCTTCATCAGCCAAGCCAAAGCTGGCTGCTTTCTCGGAGAAAGTACCATCACCATTGTTAAGGAAAAACCAGTTCTCCAGGCAATCGTGATCAAAGCCAATCACGGTATTCCCATCGTAAATCGCCTGACCGTTTTCGATGTAATTGCCAACGTAAATGTCAAGGTGCCCGTCAAGGTTTATATCTGCGAAAGCAGCCGCGTAGCTTTGTCCCGTCACGTTTCCTATTTTCCAAAAAATGGACTCTTCCGAGAATGTATGATTGCCGTTATTGATAAAGAGCAAGAGTCGGTGACCATTGTGGGTCAAAACGAGTACATCCCGAAATCCATCGTTGTTTACATCACCCGTTACGACCCCAGTTGTGACAAATGAATTGGTCACCCAGATGTTAGCCTCCATCCCAATATCCGTGAAGGTGCCATCACCATTGTTTTGGTACAGCGCGTCCATATTCATTCCTCCGGTCACCCAAATATCTTCGTCTCCATCATTATCCATGTCAAAAAATGCAGCCCCCCCTCCCAGGTAAGTTGTTCCGAGGTAATGGTGGTCAATCCCTGCCTCCGAGGTAATTTCAGAACAGGCAAACTGCGCCTCGACATGCAAGGACAAACTACAAACTGCTAATATGACAAGGTATTTACCAAGTGTCATTCTGTACCAGATTTGTGTTCAACTGTACTTCTTTCTCAGGTATAAAAAAGACAAGTTTGTACCTTGCTTCTTCCCAGGAATAGCCCCCGATGGGGCGCTCTAATCGTTTGAGGTTGTGAAAGTTATCGCCTTCCATGCTTAGTTCAAGGCACCTATCCACGTAGATTTTTTCCAGTAGATCCGATTTATCGGAATAAGAGGTCGGAGCAAGTTCGGCTCTTTGTCTCAGACGGTTCAGATCAGCCAGGCCGGCGTCAAGATTGCCATTTTCTACGCTCGCTTCCGCCCGGATGAGATACATCTCTGGCAGGCGGATGTAGGGAATGTTCATGTCCCGGTCATCGTATTTATTGCAGGCAACACCTACTCCCAAATCTTCGTGAAGCACAGAAACCCGCAAGTCATTCAATTCTTTTGAAATCAACGCCCAATAATCATCGGATACAGAAAGTTGGACATTGGCATTGTTTAGACTGAACCGGTCGAAGAGCAAGTTCGCTGCACGGTCATTGGGCAGGCTGAGGAAAGTGAAGATATTTTCCGTAGAAATATTGGTACTGAAAGCTGCCGTTACATTGCCATCCAACAAGTTAAACTTACCGCTTTCAATCACTAAATCGGCATAGGTCTCTGCATTGGTGTAATCTTTATATTCAAAATAAACCCTTGCCAAGAGCGCCCGGACTGCCCAGATAGTCGCCCGGCCGTTGTTATTTTCAATTCCATCCATTAGTATTTCAGCTTCCTGCAGGTCAGAGACGACCTGAGCTTTCGTTTCGTCAATCGTAGCGCGGACGGGCATGTCGCCCGGTACAAACGGGTCCTTTACCAACGGAACGGAGAGGCCGTTTTGGGGCTGGCCATAAAATCGATTTAGCACGAAATAAGTCAGACCGCGCAGGAAAAGTGCTTCGCCCTGCAAGCGTCTGACATCGGCTCCCACTTGTCCGTTGACTTGTTCGATATTAGGTAAGGCTTGCAGGATTTGATTGAGTTCATCCACTGCCTTAAAGCTGAGACTCCACAGGTAATTACCCGTATTGAAAAGATCTGTCCAGGCCTCGTGCCGCAAGGTCGCCTGATAGTTAGCATTGCTGAGTACGTTGACCTCTTTCACATTACTGGCCAATGTCTCAGAGAAAAGGTACTGACGTTCCACCCAATCGGAATGCAGTGTGCTGTAAACACCGTTAATACCTGCTTCAATGCCCTCAATGTTGTCAAAGGCCACTGCACTGGAAAGACTGGTTTCCGGCTCAAGATCAAGGAAAGAATCGCAGGAAGTGGCTGCTAAGCCAAAAATGAAAAGGAGTATAAATATGTTTAAGTTATTCATTTCATGTATTTTTTAACCACCTTTATTTTCAAACTTCAATCAATTATTGAGCAATCAGAAAGTCACGTTCAACCCAAATGAAATACTTTTTGCCTGCGGAGAGGGCAACCAGGATTTGCCTTGGTTCACACTGCCTGCGCCGTCGCGGTTGTACTCAGGGTCCCAGCCCTCATAACCAGTAAGGACCGCTAAATTGGTGCCTTTGGCGTACACCCGCACGTTGTCCACTTTCCAGCGTTGCAGGGTAGATTTAGGAAGGTTATAACCAATCGTAACATCTTTTAAGCGAGCAAAATTGGCACTGGTAACCACCCGACTGGATGTCCAATTGCGGTTTGGAGCAGCCCAGGTTAGCCGCTGTACATTGGTCTGGTCACCTGGCTGTTGCCAACGATCCACTCCATTGGCCCACATGTTCCAACCAAAACCAAGGCCACCGTACTGGTAAAGTTGCTCTTCGTTCGACAAGTCATGTCCGGCAGCAAAAGTGATAAGCACACTCAGGTCAATATTTTTATAGGAAAATGAATTAGTGAGGCCGCCCGTCCATTGCGGAATAGGATTACCAATAAACACCTGGTCATTGGGGTCGTAGATATTGGTTATTTCACCAAATTGATTGATGAAAAGTTCGTCTCCACCTCTGACCGAAATTTCATTTTGGTTGCCAGAATCAGGATCCGTTACAGTCAGGATCATATCATCAGAAGCGATGCCCGCCCAACGAACAAGGAACCTTGCACCTACCGGTTGGCCTACACCTACAGCCCCAAGCCCAAAGGTTTGCCCGGGAATAAAATCACGATCACCGAGGTCCGTAATTTCATTGACATTATAAGCCAGGTTTAGATTGGTGACCCATTTTAATTTTCCTTTTAGATTGTGGGTGGTCAGAGAGAAATCAAAACCTTTGTTCTCAAGGGAGCCGACATTGCTCGTGACGCGTTCAACACCTGAAAGCGAAGAGACATCAACTTCCGTAAGCAAATCGCTGGTTTGCTTCAAATAAAAATCCAATCCTGCCTCGATGCGGCCCTCCCAGAGGCCAAGATCGAGACCAATGTCATACTGCTTTGTCGATTCCCACCCCAAACCAGGATTATCGATTTCCTGCACGGTGATGCCGGGCCGGTCTGCATAATTATTAGTAGCAAAGGCACCGAAATATTCAAAATTGCCGATTTCTGCATTGCCTGTCTGACCGTAGCTTGCCCGCAACTTCAGGAAGGTCAGCGTATTTGAGGATTTCAGGAACTCTTCTTCGGAAACAATCCATCCCAAAGAAACAGCTGGAAATGTCCCCCATCTGCTGCCTTGGCCAAAACGGGAAGACCCATCCCGCCGAACATTGACGCCAACTAAATACCTGTCATTGAAACGGTAATTCAAACGGCCTAAAAACGAAAGGAAGCTAAACTGTGTGGTACCGACCGAAGCAGTTTGGGTGGCTGCATTTTCAGGGTTCTTCAGAGCAGGGTTCGGGAAAGTTTCTCCGTTGATGATATTGGCAAAGTAGTCATTTCGGGTAGCGTTCATACCGACCAGTACGTCTATAGCATGGCGGCCAAATTCATTGGCGTAAGACAATGTATTGTTGGTATTCCAGTTACGGCTTTCCGATAAAACAGAAGTGGCGATCGCATCCGGCTCAATGACCGCCGAACGATAATAAAATTCTTTTTTATAAACGTTGTTCACCCCAAACTCAGAGCGGAGCGTGAAGTGTCGGAAAAATTTTAGCTGGGCATAAATATTTCCTAAAATGGAAGTGCCTTTTTGGTTCATTTCCGTGTTTTCCAATTCCGCCACTACATTGTTACCAGACTGAGCATTAAAGAAAGTACCATCCTCATTGTAGATAGGCCAGAAAGGCAGCGCCTGACTTTGGGCCGTACCCAACCCACCAGCCCAGGCTATCGGGATGATGTCATTATCCGTCACGGTAAAAGCAGTTCTGGCACCCAGTGAAAGATAGTCGGTCGGATGGTGATCCAGGTTGATGCGGGCGTTGTAACGTTTGAACTCATTCCCCACATAAATGCCTTTTTCATCCCGGTACGTACCGCCAAGATAAAAGAGCGTCTTCTTGTTTCCCCCTGAGGCGGAGAGGTTTACTTCCTGAAAGTGACCATTTTGTAAAGCCTGATCAATCCAGTCGGTATTGGTCTGTTCGGCCACTTCACGAATGAGTCCGGTCGGAAGAAGGGTTTGCCAGAATTTCTCATAATCATTAGAAATATCATAAGTCGCATCGTTGCTGGGGTCGTTATCAGCAATTGCATCGTTGTAGCTATTGGTCCATGCCTCTCTCGCCAGCTCGAGGTAGGTCGGCCCGTCGAGCATTTCGATGCGGTTGGTCTCTTTAGAAAAACCTGACTGGTACCCAACATCAAATTTGGTTTTCCCTTCTTTACCTCTTTTTGTGGTGATCAGCACGACACCATTTGCTCCTCTTGAACCATAAATGGCTGCGGCTGAAGCATCCTTCAGAATCTCAATGGACTCAATATCGGCGGGGTTGAGCTGTGCCAAAGCATTAGATTCGTTGGCCGTTGCCAAGCGCCATGAACTGGCATCGTTTGTCGAAAAATTACCTGAAACAACAGGCACTCCATCCACCACGTAAAGTGGTTCGCTACTGGCCACCAGGGAGGAAGTTCCACGGATGCGCACCGTCACTGGTGAACCGGCCATGGCATTGGAGGTTGTCACCATGACACCCGCCACCCGTCCTTGCAGCGCACTTTCCACGGTTGTCTGAGCAGCATTTTGTAAGTCCTCGCCATCGACCTTAGAAATAGACCCCGTGGTGAAACGTTTTTTCTGTGTCCCGAAACCGACTACGATCACTTCGTCCAGCGTTTGCAAGTCCTCTTTTAATACTACGTTTATTTCAGATTGATTATTCACTGCGATTTCAACTGGCTGGTAACCGGAATAGGAAAAAGCAAGTGTATCGTTTTCTTCACGCAACTCAATTTCATAGCTGCCGTCAAACTCGGTGACAGTTCCCAGGCCCACTGTTTTTTTAGACATCACAGTTGCGCCGATCATTTCCTGCCCTGCTTCATCCTTGACCACTCCATGAATGGCAATGCGTTCAATGGCCGCTGCTTTTTTTTCCAATGGTTGAAGTCTGCTTGGCTGCACGGTTAGCGGACGGGAATCAATTTTCCCAATTTTCTCTATCGGCAAAATTTCTTTTCTGGGTGATTTGGATTCGCCACTCTGTGTTTTTGATTTAAAAATGACGAAATTCTTTTTGCCTACTTTCTTGAACCCCAGTCCGGTTCCATCGAGGAGCGTTGACAGATCCATTTCCAGGTTCTTGCCCATCCCTTCAGGAACCACTTGAATTCCCCGGACTGTGGCAAGATCATAACTAAAATACACATGGTGTTTTTCAGCCAAATCATCGAGGACTGCGTTTAAAGGAGCTTTCTTTGGAGTGGGTTGCACCTGCTGAAGTGGGGTATCCGCCCATGCAATATTTTGACAAAAAACAGATGGCGGCAGCATGCCTACCAGCGCAAAAAATAAGAGTAAATGTTTTTTCATTAGTCTGAAGTTTCAATATCGGACACCCGATAACCTTAGTTTTGAGAAATCACCACCCGGTCATTTTCTTTTTTCACAGTGATTTCATCCGGATACAATAGTTTGAGTATTTCCAGCACCTGTTCCAGGCTATCCGCCGGGGCAGACAATTGAATGTGGCGTTTTTTCAGTGCTTCGTTTTCGATGGAAAAGGGCACCCCGTAAAGTGTTTCCAATTCTTTGACAACGTCATCGAGGCTGCTGTTAAATACGGCAAACCCATCCTTCCAGGCAGAGTAATCAGCGGGCTTTACCTTTTTGGTTTCTACCTTTCCGTCTGTTTTGGTGAAACGGACCAGGTCACCGGGTGTCATTTCGATTTTTTGCTCGGCCACGTCCAGTTCTACTTTGCCTTCGGCCAATACCACTTCTGAGCGCCCCTCCCGGTTGCGGACGTTAAACTGAGTGCCCAACACCTCGATATTCATCTGATCTGCATGAACAAAAAACTTGGTTCGCTCGGCCGTTTTTTTCACGGTAAAAAACGCCTCGCCCTCCAGCCACACTTCCCTGGCGTCCAGTTGGTTCCATTTGTCGGGAAAATAAACCAGGGTGGAATTAGCATTCAAATCGACCTGTGAGGAATCTGGTAGCATGAAGGTCAGGCGTTCACCATTTTTGGTGGTGAACATTTTGGCGGCATGGTTCCGATGAAAAATATCCTGGCCAAAAAATCCAATGATCAGTACGATGCTCGCCGCAACTGCCGCCCAGCCAATCCATCTTCTGCGACGCATCCTTATCAATCGAGCAGGCTTTCCAAGTTCCCGGGCAACTTTGTTGAAAGATGCCTGTGCCTGTTTTTTGGGCACTTGCTTTATTTGTTTTTCAAAATGGCCAAAAAGATCTTTCAGCATTTGCCGTGCCTCTGTGACGATTTGCTGCTTTTCGGGATGAGCAGCGAGGAATCTGTTCCAAAAGGCATCAGCATCGGTATCGGGCCGCAGCACCCATTGGCGGAAATCCTCGTCATCAAGAAAATCTTCGGTAGAAAATGATTGGTATTTTTCTGAGTTCATTTATTGGAAATTACTGGAATTTACACGTAGGAGTATCTTCTGAGTATTTTGTAACCCTCAGAAGAAAAATTTTTTTAAAAAAATATTTCAACCAATAAAATTGGGAGCATCAGAGCGTTAGCGAAAGAAAAATGGAATAAAGACTCTTCATGTTCTTTCTGAGAAACTGGATGGCCCGGTAGGAAAAGTTACGGGCTACTTGATAGCTGATACCGAGCAGATCGGCAATTTCCTGGTATGATTTATTTTTGAAATAGCGTAGGAAAATAACTTCCCTTTGTCGGGCGGGTAATTTTTCAATCAAATTGTTGAGTCGGGCTTCCCGGTCCAATATTTCGTTTTGGGAAGTGTCTGTTTCGGCCAGGTCCATATTTAGTTCCACGGTTTTGTTGGCCTTTAACTTTCGGATCAGGTTGTTCCGCAGGGAGACCAGCAAATAATTTTCAAGAGAAGATTTTGTGTTCAAATCTTCTCCCTTTTTCCAAAAGGCAACAAATAATTCTTGGATGGTATCCTCAACCAGCGCTTCATCATGGACAATGGCCTTTCCATACACCAAAAGAAGTGGATAGTATTGCAAGTATATTTTTTCGAAAGCTGATTGGTTGGCCAAGGCAGTATAAGAGTCTTTAAGTTTCTCTTCAGACAAATGTATTAAATTTCAGCCTCACCTAATTAAAAGCCCGGCCTGGAATAGGGTCTTCATGCTTGAATTTTATACAGAACATCTGTAATCACAAGCACTGATCGTCAAAAAGGGTTTAGAGGGGAGTCCCCTCTAAACCCTTCCTTACTGATTGCTGAGGAACAGAACCGACACAGGCTGGAAAAGTCACTTACTCGACACCTTGAATTCTCCAGCTTTGTTTGCGCCATTCATGCAAATCAACCTATAATTTTTCTCTGAACCAACTCGTAGCCTGGCCTACCGCTTCAGTCACTTCCTTTTCCTGGTCATAAAAATTAAATTGATGAAATGGCGATTCCATTTCCGTTTCGATCCAATGCAATTTTTTGTCAGTGCTTGCTATTTCATCAAAATAATTCTTGGTGTATTGGGGCAAAACAGCGCCATCTGAATGAATCATTAACGTAGGACAGCTAAGGTTTTTGGCCGTGGGCATTGGATCTGTTGTCAGCCAATCTTCCCATGACATAACGGCAAACTTATCCGCGCTCCATTCCTTTATTGCTCCCCTTTCAGGGTTCAAATAGTAATCATAAGGACCGTACATGGCAGCACCTTCGTCTTCAGTTGAAATAGTAGGAATATAATTGACTACTCCGTTTTGTGCATAATTCGTCTTTGCTTCCTGGGCTGCCTTTATTTTGGTGTTTACCCCTTCATCTCCACCATAAAACAACTTTACGGCCTCTGCATCATGTAACCAGGAGGCTGCCGTTACCACTGACTTTATCCGCTTGTCTTCCGATGCCGCCATTAATGTATACATCGCGCCCGCACAAACTCCATATGCCCCTATTCTGGAATTATCAACTTCTTTTAGTGATTCCAGATAAGTAACAGCATTTTGAATATCTTCTTTTTTGAGAGAGGGGTTTTCATAAAAGCGCGGTTCTCCTTCGCTTTCCCCAAAATTCCTAAAATCAAATGCCAAAGTAATAAAACCATTTTCCGCCAACCTTTGTGCGTATAAACCTGCCATTTGTTCTTTCACAGTCGTCCAGCTTCCTGAAACAATAATGGCCGGATATATTTTGTCTTCGTTAAAATCGCCGGGATAATATAAATTGCCGGTCAAGGTTAAGCCTTCGCTGTTAAATTTTATTTTAGTCATTTTCTTTTGATTTAAATTATTTGATTCAGTTAAATGATTTTGTCCGGTATTTTTTTGATCGGGAGTACAGCCAAGCAGGAATACCAAACCTGCTAATCCAAAAATTATTTTTTTCATTTTTTTTAATTTATTTTATCTATCAAACCAAAGCTGCGTGCAGCAACTATTGGATTGAATATTTCAACATATTCAGTAATCAAACCTTCAGCGTTGAATTTAAAGATCGAATAGTATTGATTTTCATAGTAGCCAGCATTATTCTTGAGTTTGATCTTGCCCCTGAATTTCACATAAATAATATTAGGGTCCTCCATCGCGTACAATTCTTCAATTGGAAATTCCATTCCGTCAAAATTTGGAAAGACAGGTGCCCAATATTCTTTGATTTCATTTTTACCTTTCGCTCCTGTCGGGAAAAGTCCTGAATGGTAAGGGTTGACGTGTTGGCCATTTTCCGCAAATAAACTGACCAAAGCATCCACATTTTCTTCTTCTAATGTTTTGAAAAATTTCCGTACCCTATTTTTATTTTGCTCTGCCAATGAAGGGGCTTCCGCAACTTCAGTTAATCGGTTAATTGCCATCTGAGGAAGTTTTAGATTTCCAACCTGATATTTAAAATTGAATTTCATTTTTGAAATTTTCCAGGTTGAATTAATTTTTTCCAAATTAAAATCATACGTCCCTACGACCGTCCAGACATTTTCATTTTCGTTTTCCAAATAATGCGAAGCAGTGCCATAACAAAAGACCGTTGCTTGTTCGTCTTCTTCACTGATAATGAAATTGCCCAATTGATGGTGGGTAAAATCGAAACCAGGAAGGATCGACTGCCAGCTCTCCAGAATTTTTTGCGGCGTTGTTTCGGAGGCAGGCTGCCCGGTCATGGAGGAGTAATCCAATATTACTTTTCCCGAAAAACTACCTTCTACTTCCTGCCAGTTTTTTTGATCTGTTGCGATGAACAGCATGTTGATTTTTTCTTGAATGTTATTCATTTCCTGTCCATTTAAATTAAATGAGATAAGGCTTAAAAGCCCAAAAAGTAATTGTTTCATGTTATTGTTAATTTTCATAACACAAAGGTAGGAGCGGTTAAAACGGACTTATTTACAAAATCAAATCAAGAAGTATGAATTTCAAAGGCGGGCATGTTTTCGAAATGATCCTGGCGTTTGTTGCGTATGTTTTTTGAAAAAATTATTGAAATTATTAGGTGCATCGAATTGAAGCTGGTAGGCAATTTCCTTGATGCTCAGGTCGGTCTGTGTTAAATAGGATTTGGCGAGATGAAGCAATTGGTTATGAATGTGCTGTAATGCTGTTTTACCCGAAATACCCTTCACTACTGAATTTAAATAATTGGGATGAATATTTAATAATTCAGCATAAAACGATGGCGAATGCAAATTTTTGGAATGGCCCCAGTCTGCATCGATCCTAAGGTGGGTTTCAATCAGTTTTTGGTACCTGCTTAACAGCTTGAGGTCAGCGTTCCGCAATTCCTGGCTTGCCGTTTCGACGGGGACTTGCTGATGGAAGTATCTTTTGATATGCTTGAGTAACAGTAATATATAGGTGTTGATGAATTCAAACTTGTCTCCGTGCTGACCGTGGTATTCCAGATAAATCCTTTTGTATATCTCTAAAATTGATTCAGCATCTTCCTGCTTAACTGAAAAAGGAATTGATTTATCAATTTTTAAAAATGGAAATTGGCCTAAAAAATTATTGAACAAATTGGAATTGGCCAAAAAATCCTGGGTCATTATTACGTAAAAGCCCTCCCAATCCGGAGCTATATCCCAGGAAAGTATTTGGAAAGGTGAGTTAAAAAAAATAACGGAACCTTCCGGAAAATTTTCATGATGGCTGATGACGGCTTTTCCTTTACCTCCTATCTTTATTGCTATTGCATAAAAGGAATGACGAAACGGTGGCATTTGATGAACAACCGAAGGCATATTTTCCTCAAAACTCCGGATATCAAAATGTTCATATTTAGGCGGTGAAATATGGATAGCTTCGCAATAATCCCTGATCGTCCTGAAATTTTTCATGCAATTTATTTAAACGAAAAAGACGCTGTCCACGCAGACGCGTTCGCAGGTTTTCATTTTTATATCTTGCAATGTTATTTAATTATTTTAAAAATTAGCGTATTTAGGTTAATCATTTTTTAGGTACATACCTTTAGACTGAGGCATCGTATTCCGGAAGCCAAATTTCTCATATAAATAAGACGCATTTCCATCGGCGATTAGACTTGTATAGCATGACTTTGGTAAATTATTTTTTATAAAATTTGATATTTGAGTCATGATTATTTTGCCAATTCCCTTTCCTTGTTGTTCAGGAACCACACAAATATCCACTACTTGGCAAAAACAACCTCCATCCCCGATAACCCTTCCCATGCCGACAATTTTTTTACCATCTCTTACCATTAAGGAATAAATAGAATTATGCAAACCTATTTTACATGCTTCATCGGTCTTAGCAGACAAACCACAGTCGACTCTCATTTTCTGATAGGTTTTTACAGGTATTTTTCCTTCGATTATTTCCATACGAAATGATTTAATCAATAATAAATGGCTAATAGCAAAAACTTGGAAAAGCCAAAGTCAAGACAAAATTAATTTTTCATGGGAATTTAATTCAACTCAATAAGTTCCCCATCTTCGGGAATGTATGTCTTTTCAGAAATGTTTTCCTTTGACAATCTTTTCTTTAATTCAGCCCGCGTAGTCGGACAGTGGTTTACAGCTTCCATATGGTTAGCGATGACCTTGCCCGGAGCATCTTTTATGAATTTAATTACATCTTCTATCGTCATTAATAATGGTTTGAGAATATCAAATTGGGCTGACCCTGCCGCAACCACACTGATTTCTGGATTGTATTCTTTGAGTACTTTTTCAACATCTTTTGTGTAGATAGTATCTGAGCTGAGATACATGGAGGGATGACCGGGTAGTTCAATATAAAAACCCATGACGTTTCCCGCCGGTTTCGCAACGAAACCGTAGCCGTGCCGTGCGGGAATACCTTCAATTTTTCCTCCCAGAAAATCCGTCCTTTTCCAATATTCCACCGATTGGATTACATTCAGTCCCTTCTTTCTTAATGCTTTCGCATCAAGCGCACTACAAATAACAGGAATATTCTTTTGGACTATGTATTTCTCCGCTGCCTTATCAAGATGGTCCGGATGCTGGTGGGTAATCAGACAGTGTGTGACCTTTTCCAATATTGGTTTACAATTTTCCGGCAATGGTACGATCGGATTTTTCCGGGGCTTAAATCTAAAAAATGTAAAAGGGGGCATAGTCCCTTGGGGGCCTATCATAGGATCAACTAAGATAACTTTGTTATTTGCTTCGATAACCATCGTTGCATTCCTGAAATGTTGAATTTTCATACAAAATTTGTTTTGTGAAATAAGTCTAAGTACAGAACAAAACGAGTACGTCCTCCCCCTAACCCCCTCCAAAGGGGGAAATTAAATCCGTTTTTTCCCCCTTTGGAGGGGGTTAGGGGGAGGACGTACTCGTTTGTTTTTAAAAATTAAATTTTGTCCTGCACTCAGGAAATAAGTGCAAAGAAATGCAGTTGACCTTTGCCTTTCATTGATCCAAATCAAGAAATCCTTTTTCTTATCCTACTTAATGTTTCGGGGGTGATTCCAAGGCAGAAAGACCTGGTTGGTTGCAGGAAATACCTCAATACCACATTGCTTCCTACCTTGGAA
>JBCBRY010000074.1:0-43416 GCA_039819485.1 Bacteroidota bacterium
CCCCCTTTGGTGTACAAAATAACTTCCTTTTCTCCCCCTTCGGAGGGGGCCGGGGGGAGGAAAATATTTGGATTCTTTATTTCTGAACACCACTAGTAAATCTAATTTTCAAAATACTTAAAATGAAAACCTTGAAAGATCTTTTGTTATTGGGCGATCCGCGGTTGTATGAAATTTGTGAAGAAGTAGAGAAAAGTGAATTGCCTTTGGTCGCAGGTTGGGTGGCCGATTTGCACCAGGTAATGGAGGAGGTGCGTACCCGGTATGGGTTCGGAAGGGGCATAGCGGCTCCTCAATTGGGGATCATGAAACGTTTGTTTTACCTGAATATCGACCGGCCAATGGTGATCATTAACCCTGAGTTGTCCGAACTAAGCGAAGACCGGTTTGAGCTTTGGGATGATTGTATGAGCTTCCCTAATCTGCTGGTGAAAGTTAAAAGGCACCAACGATTAAAGTTAACGTATCGAGATCAGGATTGGCAAATTCGTGAGTGGTGGGTGGAGGGGCCCGTTTCCGAATTGGTGCAGCATGAATACGACCACCTGGATGGAATACTTTGCACGATGCGAGCAATTGATAGTCAATCCTTTAAATGGAAAAAATAAATGCATGCTGGAAAACTTGAAGCTTTCTAGTGACATCCGGTTTATTTTCAGTCTAAAATACCAGTTGAGCTGGAAATAATCGGCACGAGGGCAGGTGAATTGCTGTGGATTATTTTTTTTTGCCAGAACAACTATCTCAAATCACTAATCAAACTTCTATTTAATGAAAAAGAATTTATTACTCCTTCTCGTATTCTCTATGGTTTCGTTCCAATTTGTTCACGCGCAAACGGTGGAGGAATTAACCGCTCAGAAAGAGGCCAAAGCGGCAGAATTAGCTAAATTGGAAGCTGAACTGGCAGAAGTACAGGGTAAGGTGGACGGACTGAAAGGCGAGGTGTCCGCACTTACCGAACAATTGACGCCGTATCCAAGAATCAAAACTGGTCTGTCCGGTACCATTGGGCTGAACTTTGCCACTTTCAATGACTGGTTACCGAAGGACCAGTCCAATACATCTGCGATAACCATCGGTACTTCAATGGGAGGTTTTGTAAACTCCGATTGGGAAAAATATTTTTGGCGCAATAATGCCAACCTGACGTTGGGCTGGTTAAAGTTTGACGATAAGGACAACCCGGACGACATTGATGATTTTCAAGTGTCCGCCGATGCTTTTAACGTCATGTCATTGTTCGGTTGGAAATTGAATAGCCAATGGGCTGTTTCAGCTTTGGGCGAGTACCGTACTTCCATTCTCGATGACAGGTTCAACAATCCCGGTTATTTTGATATAGGGGCTGGTGCTACCTGGACCCCACTGGAAAATTTGGTGGCGGTATTTCACCCGCTTAACTACAATTTTGCCTTTGGGGACGAAGTAGGAGGGTTCAGCTATGAGAGTTCTTTGGGATGTAAGGCAGTAGTTGATTACAATACGAAAATAGCCAAAAGCATTATCTGGAAGTCCAACTTCTCCGGTTTTCTCAGCTATTCCGACAGTGACCTAAGCAACTGGACCTGGGTCAATGGATTGAGTACGGCCATCAAAGGTGTTGGCATTGGCTTTGACCTTGGTCTGCGTGGCAATAAACAAGAATCTTTAGCTGGCATCGCAGACGGCAAATTAGAGGAGGGCGATAATCCTTTACAACTGTATTGGCTGCTTGGTTTCTCGTATGCAATTGCCACGAAATAGTTTAAAGTTATTATATGAAAAAACGCTGAATAATAGCTTTGACCGCAGGCGGCATCTCCTTGCACAAAGAGATGCCGTTTTTTTTATTGCACTATCCTGCCGCTTATTTTGACCCATTTTAGTCATAAAGAGAATTATTTCAAATAAATTCTGTCAGATTGTCTGTATTCCCTAATTTTGTCTTTCCTAATTAAAGATTCTCGAAATAAAAAGCCTGTCCCTGTATGTCCAAGCGATAAATGATACTCCGCTTTTTCATCATTAACTTTCCACTCATTTGAGATCCAGCCTCAGGGGCGAAACATTAACACTATTGAAGTATGAAAAAATTTTACATTGTCGTTTTATTTCTGCTTTTGGGATACACCTTTGTAGCGGCACAGGACGATTGTTGCACGGCCTTGCCACTCGATGGGCCAGCTGCATTATTCATTCCTTCAAGTGCAGGGAATGGTAACTTTGAAGACCTGAGCGGTTGTTCTTGTTTAGCTACAAATGAACATGACTCCTATTGGTTCGCTTTTGAATGTACCTCATCCGGGACATTTGAAATGATGATCACGCCAGAGAATTTATCCGCTGACTTTGATTTTGCTCTTTATTCTGATGGATGCCCTTGTGATAATCATACCCTGGTAGTGTCTTGTGATTATACCGGGCCGATCACCCCTCCCGGGCCATTCGTCGAAACGGGCATTTCCAGTAACCCGACGGCGACATTTGGCGTGCCGGGAATTACGGAGTGGCAGCCTACAGTTACGTTGGATGCTGGCACGACCTATTATATCATTGCTGATAACATTACTACGAACGGAGCGGGCTTCGATATTGAATTTGCCGGAACAGCCGGCATGGGGCCCCCACCGGGTATCGGCCCTCCGCCACCACCAGAGCCATTGACTGGAGAAACAGCACCATGCCCCGGTGTGCCTTTCAATTATTTCGTTCCCGACGATCCGTCCTTTGAGTATGAATGGACTGTGGACCCAGCCGGACCTGTGATTGCCGGTAATGGAACCAATTCAGTGGACATCACCTATGAAGATCCCGGACTTTACACCATTTGTGTAACCGCCAGTACGGGATGTGCCGAATCACCACCAAACTGTTTACCTGTTTTTGTCAACAACATCCTCGGGGACTTGGTGGAGGACATCGTTTGCCTGGATGAACCTTACGAAGCGGCCGACGGGCAGATATTTTTTGATCCTGGTTTGTATGAAATGGTCTTTACCAACTATCAGGGATGTGATTCGTTGGTGCCACTTCTGCTTGACTTGGTGATCGTTCCTCCCACTATCTTCGTGGAGGAACTCTGCGACGGAGATTGCACGACATTCGCCGGAGAAACCCTTTGTCAAACGGGTGTGTACGAAGAAGTGCTGGAATCTGTACAAGGATGTGACAGTACGATTACCCTGAATCTAATTATAATTCCCAACGATGCAGTTATCAACGGGGCGGGGTCTATCTCCTGCGATGGAACCCCAGTTATTTTAAATGGTACATCCTCGATTGGAGGCAGCAATATGCAATATGAATGGACAGATGAAAATGGAATGGTAGTCGGCAATACACCTATTTTAGAAGTGACCGTACCAGGAGATTATACCCTTACGATTTCCAGCGAGGTAGGGTCGAATATTTGTATTGACTCGGAAACAGCCACCGTCGAAGCGGCCAATGATCCGCCTGAAAATATCACTGCGACGGGAGGAACACTGACTTGCGACAGTACCTCGGTAACCCTCATGGCCAATTCCGATACACCGGGCGTAACTTATGAATGGACGGGTCCAGGTGGGTTTACATCCACCGAACAAAATCCTATGACTTCTGCAATCGGTGTCTATAATTTAGTGGTAACCGGACCAAATGGCTGTACGGGCGAGGAAATAGCAACGGTTGATGGTGATTCAGATGTACCTGACGCAAGTGCGGATGGAGGCACTTTGGATTGTTCCACCAATGATATAGACCTCGCGGGGAATTCCAATACACCGGGTGTCACTTATGCCTGGGAAGGCCCCAACGGGTTTACATCCAATATGCAAAATCCAACTGTTGCTAATCCTGGCACTTATACCTTAACAGTTACGTCTCCAAACGGCTGTTCTGCGCAAGCAATTGCCACCGTGGATGAAGACAATACTGAGCCCGATGCCCTGGCTACAGGCGGTGAAATTGATTGTCTGAATCCAAACCTCACCATCACCGGAGAATCCATGACCCCAAATGTGACCTATTCATGGACAGGTCCAAATGGTTTTACTTCAACTGATCAAAACCCTACAGTGAACCAGGGCGGAACTTACACCTTGACTGTTACCGGTCCCAACGGTTGTACTTCAACTGCTGATGCCGAGGTAGAACAAGATGCTGATTTGCCAAATGCATCTGCGGATGGCGGATTAATCGATTGTGAAAACCCAATGCTTGACCTGATGGGTAATTCCACTACTCCCGGTGTCACCTTTGCTTGGGTCGGCCCCAATGGATTTACTTCAATGGAACAAAACCCTGAAATATCGGAACAAGGTACTTATACTCTCACCGTTACATCTGCCAATGGCTGTACGGCTACAGCCGAGGCTATCGTTAATGATGATTTCGCAGTGCCAGATGCATCCGCAGCAGGTGGAACGGTTACGTGTACGGCTGGGAGCATAGTTTTGATTGGAAATTCCACAACGCCAAATGTTACCTATTCCTGGACAGGCCCGGGAGGAAATGTTTTTAACGAACAAAACCCTACTGTCTCACAGACCGGCACTTACACCTTGATGGTTACGGCTGCAAATGGTTGCACTGAAACAGCTACTGCCGATGTACTACAGGATGCAGGTGTTCCTGATGCTGATGCAGACGGAGGGACCTTGGATTGCAGTATTAATGCCGTTACGATCGAGGGTAGTTCAATCACTCCCGGCGTGACTTACGAATGGACGGGGCCCAATGGATTTACTTCAAATAATACAATGGAAACGGTGACAGTCCCCGGTGATTACATTTTAACGGTGACCGCTCCGAATGACTGTACTTCCCAGGCAACCGCCGTTGTCATTTTAGACAATGCGCTACCTGATTTTGAGGCAACGGGAGGGACACTGGACTGTGAGCAGACTTCCATTAATTTATCCAGTACAATCAATACGCTTGGCTCCACCTTTCAGTGGACCGGCCCGAATGGGTTTACCTCAGCCGAACCTGCTCCGGCTGTCTCAGAAGCAGGCAATTATACCCTGACCGTAACGGGGCCGAATGGATGTGTCGCTGATTCTGTGGCCATAGTTTTGGAGGATGCTGACCTACCTAATGCCAGTGCTACCGGAGGAACATTTGATTGTAATTTTCCGGACGTTGTACTGCAGGGATTTTCCACAACACCGGGCGTGACTTTCGAGTGGATCGGCCCAAATGGCTTTATGACGGACGTTCTTGATACGGCCGTAACGGTAGCTGGGGATTATATTTTAACAGTAACGGCTACCAATGGCTGTACTTCCACAGCAATAGCCGAGGTTCAGTCCGATTTGATACCGCCAACCGATGTGGATGCAACTGGCGGCATCTTGACTTGTGAGGTGGTTGATCTGCAACTGATGGGGTCAACTTCTACCACTAATGTGCAGTATTTTTGGTCAGGCCCAAATGGGTTCGCTTCCTTCGACCAAAATCCTACCATTACCGATCCGGGCAGCTACCTGTTGGTCGTTACCAGTGAAAACGGCTGTGAAGACAGTGACCAGGCTGTGGTCGGAGAAGATATTACCCCTCCCCAGATCATGGCTCAAGGGGCAGCTATTTCATGCCTGGAGCCGTCTGTCCAGATTATGGGAAGCTCACCCACACAGGGTGTTTCGTACTCCTGGACGGGACCAAATGGTTTTACATCAAATGATCAGAACCCAATGGTTTCCGAAGGCGGTGATTATATTTTGGAAGTAACTGCTCCCAACGGATGTGTATCACAGGAAACGGCTTTTGTTGATGCCGATTTCGACGAACCAGAAAATGTAATGGCAATTGGCGGAACGCTGACCTGTACAGCGGGCACTCTTAGTATTTCAGCCAGTTCGACTTCTCCCAATGTGACTTTTGAATGGACCGGACCAAATGGATTTACTGGTGATCAATCGTCAGTTGATGTGACCGAATCTGGTATTTATACCGTAGTTGTCACTGGAGAAAACGGCTGTACTTCAACCGTCGAGGCAGAAGTATTAAACGATTCAAATGCCCCAACTGCAATTGCTGATGGGGGAGAGGTAACCTGCACCAATCCTTCAGTGGCCCTCAACGGCCAATCCAATAGTGCAATCACCTTCCAATGGGTCGGCCCGAACGGGTTTACTTCTGATGAAGTCAACCCAACGGTGACCGAAGCCGGTACCTATACCTTAACTGTCACAGCGTCCAATGGCTGTACTAATTCCACGGAAGTGGAGGTCGTTGTCAACAATGATGATCCTACTGTGTCTGCAACCGGGGGTGTTATTACCTGTCAGCAACCTGATGTGACGTTACAAGGAGACTCGCCCACAGTAGGAGTCACTTATTCTTGGGCAGGCCCCGGAGGTTATACTTCTACTGATCAAAACCCGGTTGTCAATGTGGGCGGTTTTTATACATTGACTGTTACCGGTATCAATGGCTGTACTTCAACTGCCGAAGTAGAAGTAGAACTGGATGCGGACGTGCCTACTGCAACGGCGACAGGTGGAACCATTGACTGTATCAATTCCGATGTTCAGTTGATAGGCAGTGCCGACCAACCGGTCGTTACCTGGGAATGGACCGGGCCAAATGGGTTCACTTCCAATGAACAAAACCCGATCATTACTACTGGAGGGCAATATACCTTGACCATTACAACCGGTAATGGCTGCTCTGCTTCTGATTTTGCAGAGGTAGACGAGAATATACTATTACCCAACGTGGTTATTAGTCCTGCCAACCTGCTTACCTGCGACAATGAAACGACCACTTTGGATGCGACCGGTTCTGACAGCGGGCCTGATTTCACATTTGCCTGGTCCACTGTTGACGGTAATTTTCTCAGCGGGCAAAATACTTTATCTCCTGAAGTAAACGAGGCCGGAACTTATGAACTGTCCATAACCAGCAACGTGAATGGCTGCTCAAATACCGCCACTATTGAAGTAGAGGCAAGCAGCGATACCCCTTCTGGCCTGACTATTATCACCGATGAAGCTTTTTGTTTTGGTGAAAATAACGGATCCGCGGTCGTTCAGGAGGTGACGGGAGGTACACTTCCTTATTCCTACTCTTTAGACAATGGGCCATTTAGTCCGAACAATACGTTCATAGGTTTGGCGCCGGGAAGTTACCAGGTCGTCATCCAGGACGATTTTGGATGTGAATACACCGAATCTTTTGATATCGCACAGCCGAATGAAATCCAGCTTGATCTCACTGCGGTTGGATTAACAAGTAGTGCAGTTACGTTAGGTGAATCGGTAGATTTAGTGGCCGGTTTAAATATATCCGCTGCCGATGTGGCCGCAGTAAACTGGACCCCGGTGGGCATTGATGCAAATTGCACGGCCCCTTGCCTTACCCTGAATATAGTGCCTGACCAGACCCAGACCTACACCGTTACGGTTGTTGACCAGGCAGGCTGTACAGCCACTGATGCCTTGCTCATTCCGGTCGACCAGAGCCGCCCGGTTTTTGTGCCGAATGCATTCAGCCCCAATAATGATGGCCTGAACGATGCGCTGGTGGTTTTTGGAAGTAATTCGGTTTCACAGGTCAAGTCATTTCTGATCTTTAGCCGATGGGGTGAAACTGTCTTTGAAAGCTATGGTTTTCCTCACAGTGATTTTGATTATGGATGGGATGGAACATTTAGAGGAGATATCATGGATGTCGGCGTCTATACCTGGTTTGCAGAAATAGAATTTGTGGACGGTGAAG
The DNA here is from genome assembly GCA_039819485.1 of Bacteroidota bacterium. Lineage (GTDB taxonomy): Bacteria > Bacteroidota > Bacteroidia > Chitinophagales > Saprospiraceae > UBA6168. The sequence goes on from JBCBRY010000074.1 coordinate 7,687, forward strand.
TCATCATGTTACAAGGAGATGTGACTTTAATACGATGAATTATTTTAGGTTGATATTAGGTTACTTTTTTATTTCAAATTTTAATACCCTTATATCAATGTAAAATAAAACAATTAAACGGGTGCCTCTTGGCACCCGTTTTTCTTTTGGCAAAGTAATTGCCAAATGGGCAGTGATCCTTAAATTAAAAACGCATCCTCCTTTCTATAAACCTTCACACTTTTAGACTATTTTATTTAAAAACGTTTTTGAATTATTTCCCATTTACAATATAAATTTATTTGAAAATTAAAAACTTGATATTAGAAAATAGCCTGGTGTTTTGCTTTAATTATTTGAGGCTTTATTTAATCAGCACCTTGAACGCTTTTTTCTCTGTTAGCTTTATCTTTTTAATTAATGATTTTTCGAATAGCGATTTGAAGTAATTGCTCCCCCTCGTCCACTTTAAGTCACTCCACACAAGTCTGGTACAAAAACTAATGAACAATGTCAAAACATTTACTCCTTCTTATAATGTTGGCATTTAGCCAATACGTTTTTGCACAAAACTGGACAAACACTAAAAATATTTGGGAGCAGGTTGATATTAAACGACCTGATTTAATTAAAAATAAATTTCATGCCCTTGCTGAAATAAAATTATTTCGGTTAAATGAAAGAGTTTTAATTGAACAATTAAACAAAGTGCCACAAGAGAAGGCTGCTTCAATGCATTTTGAATTTAATAAAGAATTGGAAACAATTGTTTTACTGCCTAATGGTAGTGGCGAAATGCTTACTTTTTCAATAGTTGAAACACAAATTTTACCACCAGTTTTAGCTAATAAATATCCATCGATAAAAGCATATAAAGGTTATTTAACTGATCAGCCAAATTCTGCCGTATATCTTGATATGTCTGGTAACGGATTGCATGTAATGGTATTAAAATCGAATGGAGAAAATATTTTTATTGATCCGGTTGAAATAAATGATGAAAGATTTTATGCTTTTTATAAAAGTGAAAATAAAGTCAATAATAATAATTGGATGTGCCATTCGGACACTGGTAAATTCATAGGGGACACTACAAATAACAACGAACACACTAAATCAAACATTTGTGGTATGCGAACGTTTCGACTCGCACTTTCATGCACGGGTGAATATGCTCAATATTTTGGGGGGACGAGGGAAGCGGCTCTGGCAGCAATGCATACGACTATCAATAGGGTCAACGGAATATTTGAACGGGACTTGTCCGTGACCTTGCAACTGGCCGAAGAAAACGATAAGCTCATTTTTTTAAACCCCCATACTGATCCTTTTTCAAATTATAACACCTGGAATTTAATTGAAGAAAACCAAAAGGTCTGCGACGAATTAATTGGGGAAGGAAATTATGACATGGGCCATGTTTTTTCCACAGGTGGCGGTGGCCTCGCACAATTGCGATCCGTTTGTTTAAATGGTCTTAAAGCTCAGGGTGCCACTGGAATTTCTGTACCGGAGGGAGATCCATTTAATATTGATTATGTGGCACATGAAATTGGTCATCAACTTGGTGCCAGCCATACCCACAGTAATGATTGTAACCGGCACGAACCAACTTCGGTGGAGCCTGGAAGTGGTTCTTCCATTATGTCATATGCAGGAATATGTGTGCCAAATATCCAATTAAATAGCGATGCTTATTTCCATTCAATTAATATTCAGGAAATAAAAGATCACTTACAAAATGATCAAGTTAGTTGTGCAATTATTAATACAAATAATTCGGAAATAATTGTCGATGCAGGCAATGATTTCATAATTCCACAATTAACGCCTTTTAAATTAACGGGCTCTGTACACCAGGAAGAAAATACAGGTTCGTTCGTCTATAACTGGGAGCAGGTCGATAATGAAATTGCAATTATGCCTCCGGTTCAAAATAATAACGTCGGGCCATTGTTCCGATCCCGACCGCCGGCAGAAAAACCCTTTCGTTTTTTTCCAAAATTATCTTCTTTGGTCAATAATTTAGATGATACCTGGGAGGTATTGCCTGGTTGCGAAAGAGAAATGAATTTTATTTTCAGCGCAAGAAATATTGCCGGAGGGAATAGCTGTATTGATCTTGATTATATGAAGATAACTGTTTCGGATAATGCAGGCCCTTTTAAAATAATCGGTACTGGACTGCAGGCATGGAGCGGAGGTGATATTCAGGAAATAAAATGGGATGTGGCAGGTACGAATCTATCTCCCGTTAATTGCACTGCTGTTGATATATTCTTTTCAAAAGATGGCGGATATACTTATCCATACGAACTGGCCAAAAATGCACCTAATAGTGGTTCTGCAAACATTTTGGTCCCGAACATTCATACGGATATAGGGAGGATAATGGTCAAAGCTTCCGACAACGTGTTTTTTGCTATTTCCCAAAATGACTTCACCGTGAAACCTGGTGCAGATAACTGGGTGGTTGCGGACATGGATTATCGACCGGAGAAGAATAAGAGTGATTTTTCAGATAATAATCCTGATAATGAACATACCGAAATCGGTCATGATATTCAAAAGCTCCATGCATTCCCCAATCCGATCAAAGATTTCCTGAACATAGAGTTTTACCAACACTTCAATGGAGGTCCAACGATAAGTATCCTCGACAGCATGGGGCGGGAAAGATTCAACAAAACATTGTTGTATAAAAAGTCAGGCGTAAGAAGGGTCAGGATTGACCTGAGTGACCTAACGCCTGGGTGCTATATCCTGAAGGTAAATGAGTCGTCCTCTTCGGAGATGGTGAAACTTATAAAAATGTAAAAAGATCAATGCACGTTTTGATTTTCAGGGCGGGCAGGAAATGCAATTGATACGTATTTGGACTTAATTAGTTAAAAACCGAGTTGATTATTTTTAAACAAACACTTCAAGCATATTTTAATTTATCCTTCTCAAGGGACAAAACAAACAGTCCGGCAACATGTCAACATGTTGTCGGCTTTTTTAATGTCACATTTATTGAGTCATTTTAAAACAAAAAAGGTCTAATTAAGTGAAAAAATTTGCGAACAATATATATTTGCAAAACATTAAGTTTTCATGCTCGGGAATAATTAACAAATAGTAAGCTTCACCCACACGATATTTATAGATATCCCATGCGTTTCGGTTCCTCTGTAAAGACCCAATATTTAGTGTACCTAATACCCAAAATTAAAGACTTATCTATCACTCATTATACGGTGAATGTTAGATGGGCATTTTTGTTATAGCATTGATTGTCAGTGTTGTACAAAGGTTCTTTTAGCATTCCTTTTTAATTAAAAACTGTTATCCATGAGAACAACCTTTATGGCTGTGCTTGTTTTCTTACTGGCTGCCAATTACTCACTTTTCGCTCAGGGCAATCACTGGAAATTTGTCCCTGAATCTACGTTCCAAGAGAAAGATTTGTCTAAAAGACAGATTATCCCACAGAAATACAAAACCCTTTCTTTAGATGTTGGGCCAATGAAGAGCCTGTTAAAAGAGGCTCCGCTCTGGCATACGGACAATGCCGATGAAAAAAATGTTACCCTGACCTTACCGATGCCGGATGGAAGTTTTGAACAATTCAGGATTGTGTATGCGCCTGTCATGCATCCAGATCTGGCTGCTAAATTTCCGGAGATTCGTTCCTATGCTGGTTATGGAATTGATGATCCCACAGCCTATGTGAGATTTGACATGACGCCTAAAGGGTTTCATGCATTTGTTCGTTCAGGCAATAAGAGCGATGTTTTCATTGATCCTTATTCAGTTACCAACAACCGGGAGTACATCGCTTATTTCAAGAAAGATTTTCGTAAAAGAACAAAATGGGAGTGTTTGGCAGATGCGGTCAACGACAAGAAAAATGACCAGCACCTGGAAAATGTAGCAGAGAAAGTTGCAGGGGACTGTCAGTTGCGTACCTATCGATTGGCTTTGGCGTGTACTGGCGAATATGGCCAGTTTCATGGAGGCACCGTTGCCAGTGTTCTGGCCGCAATGAATACAACCATGACCAGAGTGAATGGGGTTACGGAGATCGATGCCTCTATTCACATGGATTTAGTGCCTAACAATGATCAGTTGATCTATCTAAATGCTAATACCGATCCTTACACCAATAGCAATGGAAGTGCCATGCTTGGCCAAAACCAAACTACTTGTGATAACGTGATCGGCTCCTCCAATTATGATATTGGTCATGTTTTTTCAACCGGAGGAGGTGGAGTTGCCTACTTGGGGGCCGTTTGTAATAATTCGTTGAAAGCTGGAGGGGTGACCGGACAACCAAGTCCAGTGGGAGACCCATTCGACATTGACTATGTGTCGCATGAAATGGGCCACCAATACGGTGCAAACCATACACAGAATAATAATTGTAACCGCAACAATGCGACGGCAATGGAGCCAGGAAGTGCTTCAACCATTATGGGTTATGCGGGAATCTGCACACCAAACATACAGAGCAACAGCGATGCTTACTATCATGCCATTAGTTTACAGGAAATCGGGAACTTTGTCACAGGAAATGGCAATTCATGCGCTGCTACTTCGACAATCAATAACGCGCCAACAGCCGACGCAGGGGCCAATTATACCATTCCAAGGTCTACTTCTTTTGTGCTTTCTGGCACCGCATCCGATCCTGATCCGAATGTATTGTCCTATTGCTGGGAACAAATGGATAACCAAGTGGCAACCATGCCGCCGGCCAGTACCAACACGGGTGGACCAACCTTTCGTTCCCTCGATCCGTCCAGCTCACCTGATCGGTATTTTCCAAATATCAATGCCATTGTAAACAATCAGAACCCCACATGGGAAGTACTTCCAAGTGTTGGTCGAACCCTGAATTTCAGGCTGACTGTTCGGGATAATAATGCAGGAGGCGGTTGTACCGAAGAAGATGATATGGTGGTTACGGTTGCAGGTGGTTCAGGGCCATTTTTGGTGACTGCTCCAAATACCGGAGTCACTTGGCCGGCATTGTCTACACAAACGGTTACTTGGGATGTGGCCGGAACAACGGCTGCTCCAGTCAGCGCTGCCAATGTGGATATTTTCTTATCAACTGACGGAGGTTTTACCTATCCGATTACTTTGGCTCAGAATACGCCAAATGACGGTTCAGCTACTGTTACCATTCCAGACAACCAGACTTCGGAAGCGAGAATAATGGTGCGTGGTTCCAACAATATTTTCTTCGATATTTCAAATACCAATTTTACTATTTCTGCGCCGCTTAATGGATTTACCATCAATGCTTCGCCAAATTCGCAGTCTGTTTGTGCTCCTGCAAATGCCGTTTATGACGTAGCAGTCGGGGCAAACGGAGGTTTCAGTGGGAATGTAACCCTGTCAGCTACCGGTGTTCCAGCTGGTGCCAGCGCCAGTTTTACAACTAACCCTGTAGCTGCGCCAGGCAACTCTCAGATGACCATTAGCGGAACAGGTTCAGTTGCTGCGGGTACCTATAACATCACTGTGACTGGAACGAGTGGGGGAGACTCGCAATCTGATGTAGTTACACTCACGGTAGTTGCAGGTCTGCCGAGTGTAGTTAGTTTGAACAGTCCCGGAAATGGGGCGACAGGGGTTGATCTGGCACCTACACTTTCCTGGTCAGCTGCGTCAGGTGCCGATGCTTACGAATTACAGGTTGCGACCGATGCTGCTTTTAGCAATGTCGTGATTGACGAAACAGGTTTGACAGGAACTAGTTATGCAGCAACCGGCCTATCATCCAATAGTACTTATTACTGGCGGGTAAGGGCTGTTAATGGCTGTGGAAACGGAGCTTATTCGAGTGCTTTCAGCTTTACTACTGCGAATATTGTATGCAACACCTATGCAAGTACTGATGTACCAGTAGCCATTTCTGCGACCAGTACACCGACTGTTACCTCCACTTTGACGATAAATGATGCAGGAACCATCGACGACGTAGATCTTCTGAACCTCAATATCAGCCATACCTGGATCAATGATTTGATCATCACATTGACCAGCCCCGCCGGCACGAACGTAACTGTAATCAGCCAGATCTGTAACGGCGAGGATGATATACTGACAAATCTGGATGATGAAAGTAGCAATGCTTACTCCTCTCTACCATGCCCACCAACCAATAATGGGACCTACCAGCCACTCAACCCGCTCTCTGCTTTTGACGGGGAGGATTTGAACGGTACATGGACGCTCACTATCCAAGATGTATTCAATCAGGACGGTGGGTCATTAAATGCATGGAGCCTGGGCATTTGCTATACGGGCGGAGGTTCGACTCCGTTGAGTGTGACTGCTTCCGGTACGGATGTTACGTGCAACGGAGCTGTAGATGGAACTGCCACCGCAAACCCAACCGGAGGAACGGGCAGTTATACTTATGCATGGAGCAACGGAGGAACGACCCAATCAATATCCAATCTTGGTGCCGGCACTTATACCGTTACCGTTACCTCAGGTGCTGAAACAGCTACTGCATCTGTTAGTATTTCTGAACCGAGTGCCGTGGTTGCTACTGCTTCTAGTACGAACACATCATGTGGAAACAACAATGGAACTGCTACTGCAAGTGCTACAGGAGGAAATCCTCCTTATTCTTACAACTGGAGTAATGGAGGTTCGACCGCTTCTATTGCCAATTTAGCAGCAGGAACTTATACCGTTACCGTGACTGATAACGATGGATGCACCGATATAGCAAGCACCACAGTAGGGGCTTCTTCTGGGGTTTCCGTATCTGCTTCGGGTACAAGCGTTTCGTGCAATGGGGGCAATGATGGCACCGCCACAGCAACGCCCTCTGGCGGTGCAGCTCCTTTTACCTATTCATGGTCTAATGGAGGAACCACACAAACGATTAATAACCTCACGGCAGGTAACTACAGTGTAGAAGTAACTGATAACAATGGATGCACAGCCACCGATAATGTAAGTGTTGGACAGCCATCGGCCATTTCAGTTGATGTGACGGGCGTTAACCCCTCAGGTGGAAATGACGGCAGTGCTACTGCCAATGCTTCTGGAGGAATTCAGCCTTATTCGTATGCTTGGTCAAATGGCGGCTCGACTCAGACAATCAGTAATTTAGCAGAAGGTACTTACACTGTTACTGTAACGGATGCAAATAATTGTACACAGACAGGTAGTATTACACTGACTCAAAGTGGGGGTATTACGTGCGCTACGTTCGCAAGTACCAATGTCCCTGTAACGATTTCTTCTTCCGGAACGCCAACGATCACTTCGACATTGACCATTAACGCTTCCGGTACCATTGATGACGTGAATGTACTGAACCTTGGCATCAACCACACCTGGATCAATGATTTGATCATTACGTTGGAGAGCCCTTCTGGGACGCAGGTTACCTTAATCGACCAGATTTGCAACAGCGAGGATAATATTCAGACAAATTTTGATGATGAAAGCAGCAATACGTACGGTTCTTTACCTTGTCCGCCGACGAATAACGGTACCTACCAACCATTCGAAGGCCTCAACGCATTTGATGGTGAAGATGTTAATGGAACTTGGACGTTGATCATCCAAGACGTTTTCAATCAAGATGGCGGGCAGCTGAACTCATGGAGTTTGGAAGTTTGTTATGACGGAAGCGCACCTCCGTTGAGTGTTGCAGTAACTGGCGTTGATCCAACATCCGGAAACAACGGGTCGGCCACTGCCACTCCTTCTGGCGGGACTGTTCCTTATTCCTATGCCTGGAGTAATGGCGGCACCTCTTCTACCATCACTGGACTGGGCGCCGGTACCTATACCGTCACGGTCACTGACGACGATGGTACGACTGCCACCGGTAGTGTCACCCTGACTCCGTCTGCTGGCTGTACCTATACTACCATTGACGTCGAAGATTTCGAATCAGGTTGGGGCATTTGGAATGATGGTGGTTCTGACTGCCGTCGTAGTATCAACGATGCAAACTTTGCGAACAGTGGTTCATACTGTGTACGCTTGCGGGACAATACAAATTCTTCTGTGATGACTACCGATCTACTCGACCTGACTTCTTACGATGAAATTACTGTTGATTTTACCTATATCACTAACAGTTTTGATAATTCAAACGAAGACTTTTGGTTGCAGATTTCCTCAAACGGAGGGAGCAGTTACACCACGGTTGAAGAATGGAATTTGAATGACGAATTTGTCAACAACGTCCGTGAATTTGATGCAGTCGTGATTCCTGGGCCATTCACGGCCAATACCCGTCTTCGCTTCAGATGCGATGCATCCGCAAATGGCGATCAGGTATACATCGATGATGTGGAAATTACCGGATGCGATAATGGAAATATTGTTGAGCCGAATGATCCGGTCAGCGTAGCTGCCCGTCCATCTGAGCATGAATTGAATATCTCGGCATTGGAAGGAAAGTTCGTTATTTATCCAAATCCAGCTACAGAAGAACTTAATGTTGAGTTTATTCAACAGCAGAAAGGAACTGCCAAAATGGTTGTTTTTGACATGCTGGGCCAACAAGTCATGGTGGCAAACACTGCTTCTGAAAAACCAGGTGAAAAGCGAACCACTTTGGATATAGGAAGCTTGCTTCCAGGCCATTACGTGCTTCAGTTGATGGAAGGTGAAACCAAGCAAAGTCTACGTTTTGTGAAAATTGATTAGTATTGTTTTACTGAATAGATAAAACTATTAAGCCGCTGCAATGTCTCCTTTGCAGCGGCTTTTACGTGAAAATGTCTTTGGGAATCTTTACTGACCGTAGGCCAAAGGTTTATAAATAACTTGATAACAATTCAAATAATGGATATGGCTAAACCGAAAATTAAATAACAAAGGTCTGAACGGTGCAGTAGCTGAAAGATTTCAAAAACTGTCAGCTCTAATCCCCGAACATCCTGAAAAACAGTATTAATTTTAAGTCAGCAAACACATAAAATTGACGCTAATACTCGTGGAAATAACTGTTCGGTCCAATCAACTTCTTATCATCACCTTAAGCAAGGAATAAATCAAAGGTGTAACTGCACATAAAAACAAAATGCTGGAAAGCAATCTCAGGAATTGTTTTTTGTGAAAATTTCAGTATCATCGCCCTCATTTTAAATTTAGCAATATGAATTCCCGAATCAAAGTTGAGTTTCTGTTCCTTATATCAGCTTTTTTGATCCTTTCTGCTTGCTCTACTAACCAAACAAAACAAACAGAAAACCTCATAGGTATGTACGAAAAAATGACTATCCAACCGCCGTCTGCGGCTACGAAACCCAAGGAATTGACAGAACACGGGCATACCCGTGTGGATAAATACTATTGGTTGAATGAAAGAGAAAACCCGGAAGTCATTTCCTATCTAAAAGCGGAAAATGAATACAAGGATGCCATCATGGCCGACCTCAAAGACACTCAGGAAAAGTTGTTCGAGGAAATGAAAGGCCGAATCAAAAAAGATGATTCCACGGTTCCGTATTTTGAAAACGACTTTTGGTATTATACTAAATATGAGGAAACTGCGGAGTATCCAATCTATTGCAGAAAGAAAGGAAAACTTGATGCAGCGGAAGATATCATCCTGAATGTGAACGAGTTGGCCAAAGACCATGACTACTATAGTGCAAGGGGGTTGGAAGTAAGTCCTGATAATAAGATCCTGGCCTACGGGGAAGATACACTGAGCCGTCGTATTTACAAGATCGTTTTCAAAAACCTTGAAACAGGTGAAATGCTGGCCGATGAAATTCCAAACACCAGCGGCAGCATCGTATGGGCCAATGACAACCAAACCGTCTTTTATGGTTTGAAAGACGAAACGCTCCGCACCTTTAAAATCATGAAGCATCGACTTGGAACAAAAGCCGAAGACGACGAAATTGCTTTTCACGAAACGGATGCCACCTTCAACACTTTTGTTACCAAATCCAAATCAAAAAAATACATTATAATCGGTTCTTCTCAGACCCTTTCGGATGAGTATCGTTACCTGGATGCCGACAACCCGGACGGGGAATGGTCCATTTTCCAGCCCCGCGAAAGGAAGTTGGAATACAGCGTTCAGCACGCGGGCAATTCCTGGTATGTGAGGACCAATTTAGATGCTAAAAATTTTCGGATGATGTCCGCAAAAGAAGGTGCAACGGGGAAGGAAAATTGGAAGGAGGTGATCCCACACCGTGAAGATGTCTACTTTCAGGCAATGTCTTTTTTCAAAAACTACATGGTGCTTACTGAAAGAATAAACGGTATCAGGAATATCAGAATAAAATCGTGGGACGGTGAAGAGGATCATTACGTTGAGTTTGGAGAAGATAGTTATGTGGCCTATATCGCCTACAATCCGGAATTTGAAACAGATGAGGTTCGAATTATTTATCAGTCAATGACCACGCCTTCCACTACCTATGATTACGATATGAAGGAACGGAAGCTCGAAATCAAAAAGCAACAGGAAATCCTGGGTGGGTTTGACAGGAACAATTATACTTCGGAACGACTTTACGCAACGGCAAGGGATGGGGCCAAAATTCCGGTTTCTATCGTCTACCGAAAGGGGTATCAAAAAGATGGGAGCCAGCCATTGTTGCTCTACGCTTATGGCAGTTATGGGGCAAGTATGGACCCGAGTTTCAGAAGCACTCGGTTGAGTTTGCTGGACAGGGGGTTTGCGTTTGCCATCGCCCATATCAGAGGAGGACAGGAACTGGGGCGCGACTGGTATGAAAACGGTAAACTTCTCAAAAAGAAAAATACTTTCACTGATTTTATTGATTGTGGAGAATTCCTTATTCAAGAGAAGTACACCTCTAAAGAACAGCTTTTCGCAATGGGCGGTAGCGCCGGAGGCCTGCTCATGGGAGCGGTTGTCAACATGCGCCCCGATCTTTTCAGAGGTGTTGTAGCGGCAGTTCCCTTTGTTGATGTGGTCACTACCATGCTCGATGAATCCATTCCTCTAACCACTTTCGAATGGGACGAATGGGGCGACCCGCACAAAAAAGAATATTATGATTACATGTTAAGTTATTCTCCATATGATCAAGTGGAAGCGAAGGACTATCCGGCAATGATGGTAACCACTGGCCTTCACGACTCACAGGTACAATATTGGGAGCCAGCCAAATGGGTTGCCAAATTGAGAGAACTCAAAACAGATACAAATCCATTGCTGCTACATACCAACATGGAGGCCGGGCACGGAGGTGCTTCTGGCAGGTTCAGAGCTTTGAAAGAAACGGCCATGGAGTTTACGTTTATGCTTGACCTGGCAGGAAAAATAAAAGTGAAAGGCTAATAACATTTACCTTTTTCATAGAATTGGTCGAAATTGCCAAATTGACAAACCGCAGAACAATCTATTGTGAAATCTTGTTTAGGCAACAAATAAACCTGTTGATGGCAATGTGGATAAAATTATTTTTATAATACATGCATCGTATTGAAAATAATTATACCTTTACGGCCGTTTCCATACCATGCAATATATCCATTAAGCGAAAAATCCTATTTCATTCTTAAACCGTTTTTAACATTAAAATTCTGTGCGCTATGGATGGAAAAACGTCTTCAAAATTAACTGGTCTTATTTCAAAATTGACATTAGCAGCGAACAAAGCTGTCAATAAAAAGAAAAAAGAACAGCAGTTCTCACAACGCCCAGACCAAAACTTCAACCACAGGTTGAAATTAACTCAATTAGAAAAAAATTTACGCCCTGCGTAAACTTCATTTTTTCTATACCAAATAACAAATCGCAACTTCAAATTGCGAAAAGAAAAAAGGCGGCCTGAAAAGGCCGCCTTTTTCATTGTTGAATGTAAACTGATTATTAATTCAACACCCGGCAATTCCTACCCCCTCAATCCACGCTTTATTTTCTGCTTAATGACGGGCTTCAAATGATCGGCCGCCTGCAAGACTAAACTTTCATCAGTTGGGAAGGGTAGCGGCGCATTGCCTATTTTTCGCTTCGATTCCTGGCTCAGGGCTCTTTGATTGCCTTTAAAAGTAGCGGCAAAGTTCTCAAAAATCGCTTCAGCAGTGATCGGCTCACGGTGGAACAATTGCCGGGTTCGGTTGTCAATGAATTCGAGTTCACCAGTGACAATGGCCGATTTGGTCTGAACGGATTCGTACACATCGGCGTGAATGTCAATATAATTCGGCTCTTTTACATCATTGCCCAGAGAATCTTTCAGGACATTGCCGTTCTGATCAAGCACATACCTCCAACCATCTTCTATGTTTTTGGTATCCGTATAGGTTCGCTCCCTGATAAGACCTGGAGAAACTTCAATGTGCTGAAAATTCATGACTACGTTGTAATCATAGGTTCTTCCTGCCTGGGCATTCAAGTGGACCGTTCTCCACTTGGTCTCCATATCAGCTACACTGATTCGCTTAATTTCTCTTTCAAAATCTCTTGGCAACAAAACATTTGAATTGTTCTCCATTTTGAATAGAACATAAGTGATACCGAGGTCATGTGCTTTCCGCATCAGCCTTGCTTCATCCTTGTAGCTCCGGAAGTACTGACCAATTTTCTCGAACTGGTGATAAGCATCACGTGCTGCTTCCTTATCCCCTCTCTCGGCCTGTGCCATCAGCCGTTTACCCTCTATGTAATAGAAATTGGCGGCTTTCTCTTTTGATTCATGCAGCAGGCCATCCACCCGAACAAATTGAAAATCAGCCTTGTAACCCTCCTTATCTACCAAAGGCAATAATGGTTCGATCAGGTTTTGACGTTTTTTCATCTTAGCGTAGATGCGGTTGATTTCGACCCAGTTTTCAGGTCTTCCTTCTGCTTCCAGGGCTTTTGCTTTGCGCATATCCCGAGCGGTCACTTTGTGGAAAGCTTCTTCCACTGCCCTGACGTATTTCTGCTTCTTTTTCTTTTTGCCCGAAAGTTTCCTTGCGCTTACAATAAGGGCTCTATCGAAATCACCCTTTTCAATCAATTTTTCAGGACTGGTGCATGCGCTGGCCAACAACAAAGTCATGGCGGCGATGAGAATGGATTTTAGATTGTTAGACATCATGGCTTTTCTTTTTATAGTGAAATGAAAATAGCGTATTCAATTTCCCTAAAGACGAAGCCGTTAATTGCTGTCCCTGCTAAATTGCCGTTAAAATGGATGAAGGAAATGTTAAGAAAGGGTGGCGGTAGGAGGAAGGTAAAAGGTAGAGGATAGAGGGTCAATGGTAGAGGGGCGTCCTTCTACCCTCTGCCATTGACCCTTTACCATCATCAGGAATTCTCCTCCCAGACCATGGCCAAATGCACGATGGTTTCAGCTGCTTTTTCCATGTCTTGTACGCAGACCCATTCCTGGCGCGAGTGGAAGGCGTGGCCGCCTGCAAAAATATTAGGGCAGGGTAGGCCCATAAAAGACAGCCGCGAGCCATCTGTGCCACCTCTGATACTTGACTTTTTTGGTGTCAAACCTGTGCGGCGAATAGCTTCTTCTGCATAATCCGCTACCTCCGGGTGGTTTTTAAGCACCTCTTTCATGTTTCGGTACTGTTCTGTAATTTCTAAAGTCGCTGAAGAGTTTGGATAATGGACCAGCACTTCGTTCATTATTTTTTCCAACAATGCTTCGTGCTGGTGCAATTTTTCTTCTGTGAAATCACGTACGATAAAGCCTAATGTCGCTTGCTCCAATTCTCCAGCCATGCTGACCGGATGGATGAAACCCTGGCGTCCGGAGGTCGTTTCGGGCGAAAGATGGTATTTGGGCAGTCGGGCCAGTATTTCACCGGCAATTTTCATGGCATGCTCCATTTTGCCTTTGGCGTAACCCGGATGAACACTTACTCCCTGTATTTTGATGGTCGCCCCGTCTGCGGAAAAGGTTTCGTCTTCCAATGAACCGGCAGCTTCTCCATCCATAGTATAGCCAAAGTCGGCACCGAGCTTTTCAAGATCTGCTTTATCAACACCCCGGCCGATTTCTTCATCCGGGGTAAACATGATCTTAATCGCTCCATGTTTGATTTCCGGGTGTTTCATCAAATGGTTGGCGGCGTCCATAATTTCAGCCAGTCCAGCTTTATCATCTGCTCCCAACAAGGTTGTACCACTTGCGGTCACAATGTCTTTACCGATCATGCCTTTCAGGTCTCGGTGATCGGCCATGCGGATAACTTGACTGGCATCATCGGGCAAGACTATGTCCTGGCCCTGATAATCCTGGTGTACAATGGGTTTGACATCCTTTCCACTGCAATCTGGCGCTGTATCCACGTGAGAGCAGAAACAGATGACAGGGACGTTCTTATCAGTGGTTGAGGGGACCGTACCATAGACGTAGCCGTTTTCATCCATGTGTGCATCTGTTATGCCCATTTCAAGTAATTCTTCTACGAGCAGCCGGCTAAGGTCTTTCTGTTTGGCGGTAGATGGGCAGGTAGGAGAGGTAGCATCCGATTGCGTATCGATTTTCACATAGCGCAAAAATCGGTCGAGGACAGTGTGTTGAATATTTAAGCTCATGTTTGATTGCAGTTTGCTGTCGACTTTTTGCGGTCTATTTTGTTACGAACTTGGATAAATAGATGGCAAAAAGCTTTCAGGTGATGAAGAATGCAATTTTCGTTAAAACTTTCAACTTGCCAAAGTTGGTTGCTACTTCTGAATCCATTTTATTTGCGGCTGGTTTAACAATTCATTAAACAACGAACAAGCATCGTTCCTGTCTTTTCAGCCGTTTATACGCCAAATGAGTGTGCTTACCTGATTAAACCAGCATTTATTTGAACATCCTTTTATGTGACTACTTAAATACAAGAAAGTCTTTATTTGAAAGTACCTTTTAACATTTATCGACCAAGAAAGAATGACATGGAAAAATGCCATTCATTTTCGACCATCAATAATTTACTAACCTTGCAGGACGGTTTGACACTTGACGTATTTCATACAGAATCATGTAATACCGACTCTGGTCTTTTCTTAAACCGCCTGACCTTAATTTTTAACAAAACCATTTACTAACATGAAGAAAATTCTTTCTTTTCTCGCAGCATCGCTGCTTCTATTGAATTTGTTTGTTTCAACTGGTTGTGAAGATGATAGTAGTGATCCACTCCCAAATGTTCCACCGACGCTTATCGTAGGCAGTTCTTCTGATGTTACTGAAGGAGGAACCATAACGGTTGATCCGGGTACAATCGTTAATGTGCAATTGATTGGAACTGCCGGGACAGATGATTTAGAGACCATGCGTTTTCAGGAAAATGGAGCGGCTATGGATATCAATAACCTCCCTGATGTTACCGGCGGTACTACTATGGTGGGCAGTGCCACTGCATTGATCGATGCAGGCGACGCCTCCGGTTTTACCTGGGATGCTGCTTACACTGTTTCAGATGTTTCCGGTACATATGATTTCAGTGTCATACTGACCGATGCAGGAGGACTGACTTCTACTGTTAATTTTACCGTTGAAGTGATGCCTACGATTACTGCTTCAAGTATTTGGGAAGCTATTTCGACCAGCGCAGATCATACTTTCCTGACCACATCTTTAACTGAGGCTGGATTGCAAGATGTGCTGACCAATGGTGGGCCATTCACTGTTTTTGCTCCTACTGACAATGCTTTTACCAATCTTCCAAACGATATCCTTGCGGTATTGGGAGTTGATGGAAATGGCTTTGCAGCTAATTTATTGTTGCATCACGTGGTCGACGGTTCTGTACCTTCAAGTGCACTGTCTGATCAGCAGGTCATTACTTCATTGGCTGGTTTGAACGCAACCGTTTCTATCAATGGTGGTGCGGTTATGATCGACAATGCATTGGTTACAGTGGCAGATATTAACACTGGAAACGGCGTTGTGCATGTGGTTGATGCTGTTATTATTCCACCGGTAATCAATCTTACGGGCGTATTGTTCAATGCTGCAGGACCTCAGGGAACAGGTGGTCTGAACCTCCTGACTGGCGAAAGTGTCAACTCTGGTGACGTTACTGCAACCATTAAAGATGAAGGTATCGACATCGGTGCTCCAGATCCATCAACTAACTGGAGAAGGCAAATCTCCGGAGCAAACGGTAATTCTATTCGCTACGTAGATGAGAGTGCCTTGCCTGAAATGTGGGAATTCGATGCAGCCAATAGTCAAACCCTGATCGCAGATGCTTGGAATACGGGTATTGATTTCACTCAAATGAACTCCGGAGGTGAGTTGGTCAGTGATGAAATCCTTGTCGGCGATTTACTGGTTGTTGATACAGGTTCAGGCTACTTCCTGATTCGGATTGATGACCTCATTGAAAATACCACAACGGGGAACCCACAGGCCAATGATGATTACTATGAAATGTCAGTCAAGTATTAATTCTTGATACTCTTCGGCAGAAGGGTTTTAAATAAAAGCCAGTATCGCTGCACAGCGATACTGGCTTTTTTGTTTCATGGGTGCTTGCAAATCCTTCTAATTCGCTAAACTTGCAATTATCAATTTCGCTCGATGCAAGAACCCATTTCCATACTGCAAAAATATTGGGGGTATGACGCATTTCGCCCACTACAAGAGGAAATCATCCAATCTGTGTTAGATGGTCGCGATACCCTTGCATTGTTGCCTACCGGAGGTGGAAAATCCATTTGTTTTCAGGTGCCTGCGCTTTGTCTGGACGGTATTTGTATCGTTGTTTCACCTTTGATTGCCTTGATGAAAGACCAGGTTTTGAACTTGAAAAAAAGAGGGGTCCGGGCAGAGGCAATTTTTTCCGGCATGCATTACAAAGAGATCGATCGCATTCTGGATAATTGTATTTATGGCGATACAAAACTGCTTTATTTGTCCCCCGAGCGCCTTTCTTCCGAGTTGGCCAGGGAGCGAATCAGGCAGATGAAAGTAAAC
This sequence comes from Bacteroidota bacterium, assembly GCA_039819485.1. GTDB lineage: Bacteria > Bacteroidota > Bacteroidia > Chitinophagales > Saprospiraceae > UBA6168. The sequence continues at coordinate 24,546 of JBCBRY010000074.1, forward strand.
TTGTTGGCCGTGGACGAGGCCCACTGTATCTCGCAATGGGGCTATGATTTCCGTCCGTCTTACTTAAAAATTGCCGAGATCAGGGAATTGCTGGACAAAAAAGTGCCGGTCATTGCTCTGACTGCCACCGCTACAAAGGAGGTGGTAGCCGATATTCGGGAGAAGCTGACTTTCAAAAACGGAGCTGTCTTTACGAAGAGTTTTGCCCGTGAAAACCTGGCCTACGTTGTATTGGAAGAAGAAAACAAAATGCAGCGCCTGCTTTCCGTTTTGAAAGGAGTGAGCGGGTCCGGAGTGGTGTATGTCCGCAATCGGAAACGAACTAAAGAAATTGCTAATTTCCTCAAAACCAACCGGATAAGAGCTGATTTTTATCATGCGGGGCTTTCTCCCGAGCAGCGAACTGCACGACAGGAAGCGTGGATAAAAAACCAAATCCAGGTCATCGTTTGCACCAACGCATTCGGTATGGGAATCGACAAGCCCGACGTGAGGAGTGTAGTTCATATGGATTTACCGGACAGCCTGGAAGCTTATTTTCAGGAGGCAGGACGGGGAGGCAGGGATGGAAAAAAGTCCTATGCTGTTTTGCTTTATGCTTCCGCTGATAAGGCCATGCTTGAGCGGAATTTAGCTTTGTCCTTTCCGCCGATCAAAGACCTGAGGCAGGTTTACCGGGCATTGGGCAGTTATTTTCAGTTGGCCATTGGCAGTGGGGAAGGACAGGCTTTCGATTTCGATATCGTTGAATTTTGTAAAAATTTTAAGCTGGATGTACTGAAGACTTTTTCCTGTCTGAAAATTCTGGAACAGGAAGAATGGATCATTTTGACGGAAGCCATTTATTTGCCTTCCACGTTTAAGGTGCTGGTCAACCGGGAACAGCTTTATGATTTTCAATTAAAAAATAAAAACCTCGACATTTATGTAAAAACTCTCTTGCGGCTGACGGAAGGGGCTTTTCAACATTTTGTAAAAATCAATGAAAATGCAATGGCTCGTTTTTTAAAAATTTCGGCCGATAAGATGACTGCCGCTATTTACCAGTTGCATAAAGAAAAAATTATTGAATACCGTCCAGCGAAAGATAAACCACAGGTCATTTTTACCAAGGAACGGGTCGATGCGGATAATTTGACGATTGATACTGCCAGATTTAATTTTAGGAAAAAACAGCAAACAGAACGAGTTGAAAAAGCCATCGCGTATGCATCAACTCCTCGTTGTCGGAGCCAACAGCTATTGGAATATTTTGATGAAAAATCTACTCCTTGTGGTGTTTGTGATATATGCCTGAAAAATAAAAATGACTTGTTGTCAAAAGATGATTACGAGCGATACAGGTCGAAATTACATGCATTGCTAAAAAGAGAAAAATTAAGCGAGCAAGAATTGATGGAATCTTTTTCTTCTAACCGACATGAAAATGTTCTAAAAACATTGAGCTATTTAATGGACGAAGGTATTATTGAAAAAGAAGGTGATCAATTGAAATGGAGGGCCAAATGAAAAAAATCATCTGTACCGTAACCAATGATCTGAACTTTGATCAACGGATGATCAGGGTTTGTACTTCTCTGAGTCAGGCCGGATATGATGTACAGTTGATCGGAAGGAAACTATCTTATTCTCAAGATCTGTTTGAACAACCTTATCGACAAAAGCGCTTTAAATTAATTTTTAATAAAGGTAAAATATTTTATCTCGAATTTAATATTCGACTATTTTTCTACTTAATGTTCGAACAGTTCGATGCTGTATGTTCCATTGATTTAGATACTTTACTGGCGGGATATTTAGCATCGAAAATAAAAAAAAGAAAAATCATTTATGATGCGCACGAATATTTCACAGAAGTGCCCGAGGTCGTAGAAAGGCCAATAACTAAAGGGGTTTGGGAGGCTTTGGCCAATTTTATCATTCCGCGTTTAAAATTTAATTATACAGTATCAACAAGCATCGCAGCAGAATTTCAAAAGAAATACAACACTCGGTTTTCGGTCATTTTAAATGTTCCTTTCAGGAAGAGAATTGAATCAAACATTGATTTTGAGGAACATGAATTTCCTTTTAGTCAGCATGCTAAATTTCAAAAAAATAATCTTTTTATTTTAATCTATCAGGGTGTGTTGAACGAGGGAAGAGGATTGGAGGAAATGATTGAAGCAATGGAGGAAATAGATGGGGCAGTCTTATGGCTGGCTGGAGAGGGAGACATATCCGAAATTCTCAGAAAATTGGTAGACGAAAAAAAATTACAAGAAAAAGTAATTTTTTTTGGGAGGGTTGCTCCGGGATCGTTGCACAAGTTGACTGTGCGAGCGAACCTTGGTCTCAATCTTTTGAAGAATAAAGGACTGAATTATTATTTCTCCCTTGCCAACAAAACGTTTGATTACATGCAGGCGGGCATTCCTTCGATTTGTATGGATTTTCCTGAATACAAACAGATTAATGAAAAATATTCCACTTTTTATTTGTTAAAAAGTTTAAGTAAAAAGGATATAGTGGCAGCTGTAAATAAACTTAGGGACGACAATGAATATTACATTGATAAATGTAAGAATGCCAGAATGGCAGCCAAGGTATTTAATTGGGAAAAAGAAGAAACTAAATTAATTGAGTTTTACAGAAAAGTATTTGAGTAAATTAAGTGATTGATCAACACGAAATATTGTGATTGAAATTATAATTCCTTTGTTGGGTCCATGCCGGAACTATCATTTTTAATTAGGGATAGTTTAAATGGAAAATTACTGTAAACGGTTGTAAATATTAGTTTGGATTCCGTAAGTGTATCAATGGTATAAAAAACATTTTCCATATCGTTTACCGTTATTATTTTACCATCAAACTCATAAGGGTGGTCTCCTGTATCCATCTCACTGGGAAAGTTGGTTCGCATGGTACCGGTCGGGTTAAACTCATAATAGGTGCCGATCAGCATTTCTGTTTTCTTATTTCTTCGCCAGGCGTCCGTGAGTTCCCAGCGGCCGTGCAGCAACTCGTCTTCATAAGTAGGTGTGTTAGGTTCTTCGGTGCAAGCAACAAAGGTCAGAAAGATAAAAGAGGTGAATAGTAATTTGTTCAAGTACATTTCTTTTTTGGATTAGGTTGATTTTCATCAATGAGTTGGGGTTATAACGAGCAGCAAAATTAATAAGTATTACAGAGTTCAGGCATAAAAATTTATTAATGTAGCGTGGCGGGAGGCAATATTTAGGCAAAAGACTCAATAAATTCAAAGGCTCGCCGCTCTGACCAGGCATATCTTTCATAGGGTCGCCAGAAACCAACATGTCCCCCATAACGGGGTACTTCTAAAGATACGTTGTCCAGTTTACGACACAATTCAAATGGGTAGCAAGCTTCCGGTAGGATAGGATCGTTGGCAGCCTGAATCAGCAAAGTTGGGATGGTTATGCCAGGCATAAAGTTTTTGGCGGAGGCATTTTCATAAAAAGCGGCTGCGTTTTCGAACTTGTTCATGGGGGCGGAATAGAGTTCATCAAAGTCCCGCCAAACGACGATTGTGTGGAATTGATCGAAAGCAATGGCCCCGGGGAACTGGTCATTTTTTATGCTCAATTTTGCTTTTAAATGCCTTAAGAACCGCTTTTTATAAATGAAATTTGACGGGCTGTCGAGAATATCGGCCCCTGCTTCCAGGTCAGTTGGGGAAGAGAAGGCTACGCATGCTTTAATGGAATCGGGAATGTGTTTTCCATTGACTCCCAGGTATTTCATGGTGATATTTCCTCCCATGCTAAATCCAATGAGAACAACTGTCTCATAGTTTTTCGTTTGTAAAGCATGGGTGATGACTTCGGCTATGTCCTCAATTTCACCATGGTGGTACATCCTTAGTTTTTTATTCATTTCCCCACTACATGACCGGCAATGCCAAGCGAGGACATCCCATTTTTGATCGGCGAAAAACCGGGCCATTCCGGCGACGTACTGGCGCGAAGAATTCCCTTCGAGCCCATGAGACAATAAAACCAAAGAATTACTTTTTTGATCAACCCAATCCAAATCCACAAAGTCTCCATCGGACAATGTCAGCCTTTCCCTTTCATAGGTCAGATCTGGAATTTTTCTAAAAAGTGCAGGGAAAATAGTTTCAATGTGTCCATTGAACAGGAGAGGTGAGCGGCGGTAATAGGATTTATTTATAATGGGCATGTATGCAGGAATAGGGGTTTTTCGAAATTTGACAAAAATAAACAGGGAAGAGCCAATCTTTCGATTTTCTCTTCCCTGTTTTAGATAAAATAGATTACTATAATTATCTGAGCAAGGCTACATCGCCTTTGTAAAAACGAATGACATCGTCTTCAAACTCAACCTCAGCCGTCCAAACGAATACGGCTGGATTCATCATTTCATTTCGGTGAGTACCGTCCCACCATCCTTCATTGTTGTTTATTTCAAAATTGAAAAATCCATGAACTTGTTCTCCCCAACGGTTGAATATCTGGAAAGATCTGATTTTAACGATGTTCTCACTTGCATATAACTTAAATAGTTCGTTTTCTTCCGCATCGAGCTGATTTGGAGAAAATGCATTTGGTGCATAGAGCCAATGGTCTCTGCTGACGAATACAGTCAACTGATCGTCGTCTTCACAATCACCTTCCGCTACCGTGATATTGAAAGTAGTTTGATAATTGAGTGAGACATCATTGTAAGGGCAGGTGTTACAGAAGGTAGAATCACTATACCCACCAGAAGCGGTCCAAAGAACACTGTCGAGTTCTTCAAATACAGGACTAGATTCTACATCAATTCTAAACTCTTCCATAAAATCAGCCATTGGTGGAGTTCCATCGACAGAAGGAACCAGTTCAACCGTTACTTCTTCAGGCTCTTCGATCGTAATTTGTATCGGCGCACTCTCGCAACCGTTGTTATCCATGACGACGACGGTATAGCTGCCTTCACCTAAATTGATGAAGAAATTATTGGAAGAAAAAGAACCATTATTCAGAGAATAGGTATATGGAGCTTCACCACCACTTACGTCGATCACTTGAATGGTACCATTGCTTAAACCAAAGCAAGTAATATTGGTCGAGTCAATGACTGGCACCGGTTGTTCGTTAGAAATAAATGCGCTAACAGTATCCATGTCCACACAGTTGTTCTGAGTGGTTACCGTCAAGACAAAATCACCTGCTCCGACAATATCCGGTGTAGCAATATTAGGATTGGAAACATCGCCTTCCCAGGAGTAACTAACGCCGGTTGAGGTGTTTGGCCCACCAATTTGGATGGGGTCCAAATCACAACCGAACTCTACATCTTCTCCAGCATCGGCTACGGGTGCAGGATGGATGATCACTTCCACCTGAGCCATATCATCCGGGCAAGGAGCTTCACCAAAGATGGTGTAAGTATAGGTTTGCGAACCTACGGGAAGAGTAGCGGTATTAAGCGCCCCATTCGGGAAAATGTTGCCGTTGTCGTCGGTCCATTCACCGCCGTACTCGAAGCCCACCAGATTTTCAAACAGGCTCAATGTAGAAGGTGTATTGTCACAAATCTCAAATTCATCGTAAGGAGCACCTGCTTCCACTGGCTGATTAACCATGATCACCACTGTATCGACTGCTGAATTGCTACAACCTGTCCCCTGATCTTCAATTGATATCAAAGTATAGCTGACCGGGTTGGCAGGAGAGATATCGTCCAAGGTATGACTTCCTGGAGTTGTGATTGGATTGGAGGTGGTGGTGTCACCATCAACAGCATAATTGAGGACAAAAGGCCCTTGCCCAACGAGGTTGACAAATATTTCAGCCGATTCTCCATTGCATATTGTAGTCGATCCACTGATCGACGCTTCCGGTAGATCATAGAATATTACGGGTGTACCCGGTGTAGCACTCAGACAGAAGTCTTCAAAATCAACTTGATTGCCACCGGCACCGATCTGGTTTCCAGCGACCGCACTCAAATAGTAAGTTACATTAGTTGACATTGTTGCCGGATCAAAATCAAATGTAGGTACATCACTGATTGCAATAATGTCACTGGTATCATTTACAGTAAGAATGCCACTATTGGTATGCAACACATAAATCAAGATATCATCCCCGTCCAGCGTATCACCTACGGTGAGTTCTCCTTCGATGGTTGCCCCAATACAGTATTCCAACAGTCCAAGTGGCATTGCTCCGGCATCGGTAATACATTCACAAATGAATCCACCTTGTAACAGGGCAGGTCCACATTGGAATTGGTCGTCAATTTCGAAGCTGTAAAAATCACCGTCCGGGTATGGGTTACTGGTAAATATGTTGCCATCGAGGGAACCGTTGCCTGGCACAACATCATAGGTGATGGCGTCTCCTCCGATAATTTCAAACGTAACAACATATTCTGTTGAAGTAGCATCACACTCAACATTCAGCAAGTTTACTTCTGGAGCTTGGTTGACCGTTACAGTAGCCATGCCATCTACGGTGCCCGTACAGAACCGCCCTTCCAGGCTTACTAAATCATAATCGATTGTAGCTGTTGGGCTGACATCAATAACAAACGGACTGTTGGTGGCCTCCAGCATGTTAATGTTTCCATCGGCATCCCGATATTCAAATTCCCAAGGGCCAGCCCCGGTAAACTCGACGGTCAGTGTTCCGATTTCACCGTTGCAAATGTCACTTCCCTGCGTTAAAAATGCAGTTGGAATTTCACGGAAAGTTACTTGCGTACAGACTCCAGTACTGAGACAAGGATCATTAAGATCTACGCATCCACTTCCGTCATCATTTCCAACTACCGGGCAGATAGTGTACTGAGTTCCAATCGTCAGAAGTGCTGGATCAAAGCTAAAATCAGGTGTAGAGTTTGTCATGATAGGAGCCTGAGGATTGCCCTCATAAAGAATGAAACAAAGGGCATCGTCAGCGTCCAAAAACTCGTCGGTGTTGTCGTAAGTAAGCGGTACTGTTTCGTCACCACACACATCCAATGCATCTGCTGTAAGATCCCCTGCTGTGGAGAGGCAGTTACAATCCACCAGGTCTTTCTGAGCCACGGCTGCCGGACACCCTCTACAATCAGTCACGGTGAACTCATATCCCAATCCATCAGCTATTTCATTACTGGTGAACACATTTCCAGTCAAAGTGCCATCCATTGGAGCTACCATGTAACAGCTTGGATCACCTCCAACAATTTCAAAGCTAACAGTATAGGCGGTTCCTGAACCATTGCACGTTTCAGTAAGGTTGACTATTTCCGGTGAAGTGTTTACTGTCACCGATTCAGTTCCAGAAGCAGCATTGGAACAATTGGCATCTTCGACCATAGTCAGTACAAATGCAGAATCAGCTGTTGGCTCTACGGTGTAAGTAAATGGCGACGAGAAAATATTGGGAACGGGGACACCATTGATCGTTACCGTCCAAGGAGAGACACCAGTCAGTTCTATGGTCAGGTCAGCGGTTTCTCCGATACAAATTTCAGTTGAACCGGCAATTGTTGCAGTTGGTATTTCATAAAATATAACGGGAGTACCCTGGGCAACCTGTAGGCAGGGATCATTTAGATCAATACCTTGTAGGCCGCCACCGTTGCCAACAACAGCAGACAGATAGTAAGTCGTACCATATACCATTGGTGGAACAAATGATGCTGTTGCGTCGGGAGTGACCGAGAATACGGGATCAGTAATAGAGGCGGAATTCCCGCTGTGAAGAACATACATCTGTACATCATCGCCGTCCAATACTTCATTTGTATTATCGTAAACAAAGGCAGTGATTGGTCCATCGCCACACTCTCTTAACGTTTCATTATCCATCACCCCAACCTGCGTGGTGCAGTCACAAACAACAATCGGATCTTCAACTGTAACGGGGTTACAATCGTTGTCATCATTGATCACAAAACTATAACCACTTCCGGAAGGAATAGGGTTGCTCGTAAACACGCCAGCTACCAGTGTGCCGGTATTCGGAGTGACAGAATAAGAATCTGGATCGCCGTTCATGATATTGATGGTCACAACGTATTCCGTGTTGGTTGCATTACATTCTGTTGAAACGGTTGTCGTAGGGGCATCTAAAACGTTGATGAAAGTAGACCCATCGACCGTTCCATCACAATCATTATCATCGCTGACACTGATCAGTGTGATGTTGCCGGCATTGTTTTCAGAAATTGGCAAGGTAAACGGACTCGCATTGATCGTCAGATTCGACTGGTCACCATTGCCGTCTTCGTAAACAACGGTCCACGGTGCAGCACCGGTTAATTCAATCGTTAAATCTACCTGCTCACCAGTCCCCAGGCAAATGTCGCCACTGCCGGTAAGCGTAGCTGTTGGTAAATCATTTTCAATTACTTCGGCCGAGCCACTGACGGTTCCGGCACAAATACCTCCATCCGTCACAACGCTTAATGTGTAAGTACCCGGCTCGGAAACCGATAAGATATATGGACTTGCCTGAATGTCGCTGATCACAATATCAGGCCCTCCATTGGAGTAGGTAATTGTCCACGGAGCGGTACCAGTTAATTCTATCGTCAGGTCAATTACATCGTTGCTGCCGGTACAAAATTCCCCTTCTCCACTGATGGCAGCGGTAGGAGAATCAATAATGTCTACGTTGAAGCAGGTTTGTGGGCTGGCTCCACATTCGTTGTTGGCGGTTACACAAATATTACCACCATTCAATCCAGTCCAGTCTATGTCAAGGCAGTTGTCAGGGCTGTTTGGAAAATTCCCTGCCGGGGAAGTCCAGGACCAACTGTTAGCTTCCGGATCATCGTTCACACAATAAGTTTCCATATCAGTAGCACAAACCTGATTTGGGCCACTTGTAAATACAGGTGCGTCAGGAGGGGTGTTCACTACAACCGCAATGCAGGTCGGATCAGATTCACCGCAATTGTCCATACAAGTCACGCATACATCGCCGTCGGAGGCTCCGGTGAAATCAACTGAAATTGTATTTCCGGACTGGTTGAAAGAAGCGCCTGGTGGGACAGTCCAGGTGCAAGTAGCACCGGCAAATGGATTGGTTATTTCATAAGTCAACACATCACCATCACAAGCCTCATCAGGACCATTTACAATTGGGTTGTCTGGTCCAGTACCTACAGTGACGTCAATACAGGTCGGATCGCTGGGCCCACATAGATTATTGGCAGTTACACAAAGCAAGCCTCCGTTTGAGTTGGCCCAATCAACCGTTATGGAAAAATTACCTTGGGTGGTATACGGTTCGCCATTGGGCGTTGTCCACGTATAACTGTCAGGGATAGAATTACCTACCGGTGAAACTGTGTATGTTTCCATTCCCCCACATACACTTATAGGGCCATCGAGGTCTGGTGGGTCTGGAAGAGAAAGGGTTTGCTCAACGGTAACACATTCGGTGTCGGTACAAGTAACACCATAAGAAGTATGGGTAATGGTCAGGCAATATTCGCCAGGTACCGTGACTTCAATCAAAATTTCGCTTGGATTGGGAATTGGCCCGGGGCCAGTCCATTCAATCGTCGTCTCTTCAACAAACGGGTCGACCCAGTTGGGAGAACCTGTTCCGTTGATAATGGCCATCCAGTTACTTCCACAACCTACCTCGATGGGTTCGTCGATGATGACGGTGGGATCCTGTACGACTAAATTTACGGTGAGCAGATCGTCACATCCACTCGGTCCTGGGCAGTCTTCCATCCAGACTCCGGTGTCGTAATACGGAACACCGCAAACATCATAGAATTCATCCACACAAACAGCAGCATCTTCAAAAATGATAATTTGTTCTGGTACAATGTAAGTACAGGTGGTCACCTGTTCACATATACCGTTGGGTTGTATATCGACGATGTCAAATTCGCCTGGAATGCTCGCAATAAAAGGTGTGTTTCCGCACATGGCCTGATCATTCAGACAGACAGTGGTAGGCCCCTCTTCGATTACTATATTTTCACCGATTTCCACATTCAGGCAGGAGGTCATCCCATTTGGGCAGGCCGAAATGCATACCTCCCACATACCGGGGAACAACCACTCAACGGTAGCACTTGACCCTGGATTGGGCGAGGTGATGATACCGGCTGTTGGTGGTTGGATGGACCAGATGCCATCCTGGTTGGCAGTATAAGTGCCGATATTGTTTCCGGAAGGGCCACCTACACATATATTATTTCCGACAGGATTGGTTGGGAGGGCACCGTTGATGATATAGTCGCACTCAGAACCAGCACTTCCATCAATCATCAACATGTAGGTTTCGCCCGGCGTCATTCCGGTACCGACAATAACGGCTGAAGTACCGTTGGGAATATTCCCGTTACATGCAGATACCAGGTTCAAATTACAATCCAATACGGCAGCTTGCAGTGCATCGTTCCCACCCGAACAGTTGAAAGCAGAAACTTCAAAAGAGGCAGAGCTGGAAGAAGCGGTAAACAAATAGAAAATGTTGTTCTCAACGGTCGTACACCAAACTGGAGGAATTACGGAGGCACTTCCATTGGCTGGCATCGAGCCAGAGGCACAGTCCAGTTCAAATTCATTAATGGCAATACAAGCCGCAGCAGGATCTTGTGACCACTGGGGCTGTCCTGGAGGACAAGGGCCTGTGCCACATTGAGAAATCAGTGCTTTTGGTAGGGCGATCAATACAAAAAGCAAAAAGGCATTAGGTAAAGAAAATTTCATTACGTGCAATTTTGTAGTTTATAGTGTAAACATTAACAGGATAATACCAGGGGAGAAACCGACGTGTGAAGTTTGGAAACAGGCTATGTTTTTTAGAAAAGAGCGGAAAGGTAATTTTTTACTTTTGAATAGAAAGAGTCGCTGGGTACGATAGGTTTTTGGAGATGAGCATCGGTTAATTTTGGATTTTAAGTGAGGCTTTTAACAGAGCTCAAGGATTTTAAGATTATTTTAAGTAAAATAGACTGTTATTTAAAAGATGTGCAAAGATGGTAATTTCGATTGGAATAAGAAAATATTCAGGATGTTACTTTTTGATAGATATTTTCCAAATTATAATTTTTTTCCTAAATAATTTTCAAAATAAAAAATATAAGAGGATAAGGAGTTTTGATGTCCACTGTATTTAAAAATTCATGTGGATTGTAAGGGAGTTACGGAGGAAGCGCAATGACAATCTTGTTCAAATGATGAAATACTGGATATCCTGGCTTGTCCAATCCTCCTTTTGGACAACCGCTCGCGCCGACGTCGCTAAGGTTGCTTAACTAAAATGTGTTGGTGAGCCTGAAGCACCTGATAAATTTCCGATGATGCATCTATTCCACTACATAGGGCTTGTACGAAGCATTGGCCGGGTCGCATATCGCCAATCTGTTGCCTTCGGCAATGAAATAGTATTCCAACCCTTCCGATCCAGTCGCTGAGCCTCTCCATGTGCCCGTTCCGTCATTATCCATTGCGACTCTTTGCCAAGGCTTGTCGGCAGCATTGCGATAGCAGACATAGACATTTTCGGCATCCTTGCTGGTCGTCATAAAAAAGACGGTGCCTTCCGAAACGCTTATATTGGAATCCTCGATACTTGGGTTGGTGCCATTGAATAAAGGATGTTTGGACAGGTAATCTGTTCTGGCTTTCATCAGCTCCTCCACGCCGATAATTTGTGAATAGCCAATGCTAACGGACTCATGAAGATTTTTCTTGAAATCTTCGTAAGAATATAATTTGTTGGGATCGTTCAACACTTCCTGATCGATAATGCCCTGCACTTTCTTGGCCAGATCCATGTAATAACCATTAGAAAAATTCTCCTCCAAGATAGTTTTGCAATGGCCGACATAGATCTTACGGTACAAAGGATCGGAAAGCAGGTTGACAATCAGTGGCCGCTTTTGATTTTTGGTTTTGTAGTGGGCAAACATGCTATACTTCTGTAACTCTGTATGCGTGAGCGGGCCTTTTTTGATGCCGTCGTATTGAAAACCACCAAATGAAATATTCATATCCCAAACCAACGGAGTAAAAAGTTGATCGGGGGTTTTGTACAAATAATAATTATGACTCAGGCGGCCGGTATAACTGTCGAGGTTGACCAGTACATTATTAAAGGCATGCATCCACAGTACCATATCCACATTCATTATTTTATCATACTCCATGGAAGAAGTATTTAGATTCTTGATGAATTGGATCAGTTCGTTCCAGTCACTCTCTTCTTTACTTTCCATTTCATACCAGCCTTCGTAACAATTTTTATCGTCGCCCAGATACATCAGGGAAGCTTTATCACCTTGCGGGCAACGACGCTCCTCCAGTTTTCTCAAAAGCGAATATTCGGGGTCACACTTAAAAAATGCGTTTTTGCTGGAATCAAAACTTTCTTCCAACAATACCTTGTCGACAGCTTGTGTGTTGTTGTAAAGGCCAATGTATTCGTCGTTTACATAAAGCTTTGCGAAGTTGCAGCGAGGGGCAGGCATATATTTACGGGCGATTTCATAAGAAAGCACCTCTCTGGTGTAACTGGCATCTCTGAAAACATTGGAGAGTTTGATGGTCTTGTATCCACCGGGAAATAACTGTTTCTTGTTCTTGTAGCTCGCCTTCATATTGAAAGGCAGCTTTTTATACCCTTTACTTTTGGGGTTGTTGTAGGAGCTGTTTCCCTTGTAGCGCACACCGACCTGCTTAAATACCTCTCCATCAATGGAAACCGTCGCGGTAAGCCGTTTTTTATCACCTTTGGCCTTCATTTTATCCAGGAGCTCTTCCCAATTGGACTCTTCAAAAGTTACCCTGATTTCCGGGATGTGTTCCAGGTCGTAGAAATCCTGGGCATGCATGGTCAATACAAAAAAGAAGGCAATACAAAAAAGAATCAGATTTCTCATGAAAGGTGGACTGATGCGATCGCCAAAAGGTAGATAAGGATTCCACCATTTAAACAACCTGCTCATCTTTACTATTTATTCAATTCATCGAGGGAAACATGGTGATATTCCCACATATAATTAGTTGGGCTGTGACTCACCATGCTGGCATTTTCTGCCACAATGTAGTAATCTATGGATCGTTCGCCCATTGAAGGAGTCACAACCACTTCAAATTTCCCATCCTCTTTGGAAATCATGTTGACTGACTTAAATTCTTTTTTACCTTCCAATCGGTAATGAAGGACCACCTTTTTAGGGAACTGCCCCACGTTTGCGCTGATTTTGAAATTGTCCACTTGCTTGACAGACATTCGTTCTCTTGGCTGTACATTTATATCCGTGATCTCTGAAGGCAGCACAGAAACCTGAGGGTGGATCTTCAGGAAATCGGCTCGTTTGTCCATCAGCCATTTGAGGCCCGGTACCTTACTTTTCCTGCCGATCACTTTTTCGAGGCTGTTGTTGAAATCGTCCAGCTCATAATACCTGTTCAGGTCGTTGGCAAAATCAGCCGTGATCAGGCTTTGCAGTTCTTTGGCCCGTTCCAGGTATTTATCATTTTCGAAATAATCGTAAAGAATAGTCCTTACATGCGACAGGTAGAGCTTTTTGTTGTATGGGTCTGCCAGAAGCCTTTGGATCAACGGCTTTAATTCATTGTCGGTGTGCAGTAATGGGTCGAGGGAATACAATTGGCGAGTTTTCAGGTCGGAGCCGTTTCCAATATTTTTGTAACTGCCAAAAGCCAGGTTCATGTCCCAGATAATTGGGGTGAACTGGTTCTTGTTGTCTTTGTACAAATAATAATTGACGGAGCGGTTGCCCGAATAGCTGCTCAAGTTCACCAGTACATTGTTGAATGCATGCATCCAGAGCGTGACATCCACATTCAACATGGAACCGATCTTATCAGGTGCCTGATTGAGAACTTTGACCATTTGCAACAATTCCCCGGTGCCGTGTTTTGAAAACTTTCGAAAATTGTTCATGTAGCATTTTTCAGCCTCATCGTACTGCAGCGAGCCGTAGATATTGTTTTTACAACCGTCCACATCTTCGTTTTTGAGTACTTCATTAGCCTTGAAAAAAGCGTTGCTCGCACCATCAAAATATCGCTTCCGGAAAGCAGGGTCCTGTACCGACTCTATATTGACAAAAAGGCCATAGTACTCACCATTGACGGTGACCTTTGCATAATTGGCCCACGGGGCCGGCATATAATTCCTGGCGATTTCATAGCCCAATACTTCCCTCACCATGCTTGGATCGCGCAGGGCGCTGGATAACTTTACAGTGGTATAGCCGTCCAGGTTTTGGTGTTCGTCTGTATGGTTCAGCCGAATGTTCATGGGGTTTCGGTTCGCACCAACCCGGAAGGATTTTGTGCCGCGAAACTGGACACCAGCTCCTTCAAACACTTGCCCGTTTATGTTCACTTTGGCAGATTGGTACCCGTCGCCATTGAATCGAAGCGAGTCGAGTACATATTGCCAGTTGTTTTCTTTAAAGGTGATCTTGATTTCCTGGATTTTATCCGTTTTGTAGAAATCAGGTACTTCTATATTTTTTTGTGAAATCAAAAATTGTACGCTAACTGTCAAAAAGATAAGGCAGGTAAGTAAGGTACGTCTCATGTTCAAATTTGCGATTAAAAAAATCCTTTTGTGTAAATTGTTGATTGTAAGCTGATTGTGAAAAAAGGGAAGGCCTGTTTTTGCTCAATCAATTTGAGCTGCAATATTAGTAAAAAGGAATAATGATTTCGTCAGGAAAAAAGAAATTGAACAGGTGGGAAACCATACCGGTTCTGCTTCGCTAATCCTCATTCATTTCTTCAAAAAAACCGGTGTGTTTGTTTTTTCGTACCTGGTTCCAATGGTAGTACCTGCCGTTCATCACCACATAGACCCCCGGTGGCAGTGTCTGTAAAAAGGCAAGGGCACTGCCCAGGTTAAAGAACCCATCAGAAGAGGTGCCAAACGCATAGGGGATCATGGCACCAGTCAAAACAATGGTTTTGTCTTTGATCTCTTTGGCCGCCAGGAATTTCGCTGTTTTAACCATCGTGTCCGTGCCATGTGTGAGCAATATCCTTGGGTGCGGGTTGCGGGCACACGCATGGGCGATGATTTCCCGGTCATCCTCCGTCATGTCGAGGCTGTCGGTCATCATCAAGGTTCGGACGTTGTAATCGATATTGCAGCGACCCCGGTCGAGCATAGAAGAAACGTGGGTATCCTTGAAATAAAGACCTCCTGAGATATAGTTATACTGCTTGTCAAAAGTACCTCCGGTAACAAAAATCTGGATCATTTGAAAAGTTGGCTCGTGAAAAAAAATGTGGGTTTGAATCAGGTTATTTGAGTTCGTCAGTTCATCGGCAATGTGCAGGAATCAAATGGCACCTAATTTACGGTTGTCATAACTTGAAAGAATGGGCAGGGGCAAAGATTGGGAATAAAATGCGCCCTAAGGGTGTGTTATGGAAAAAAAATTTAAAGAAGTCCGCTGCTGGTGGTTTTGGGCTTTCAATCAAACTCCTGTACAAAAGCCAGCTTGGCATTGCGGTATTTTTCTTTTTCGATTTCTTCTTTGAATTTTACCATAGTCAACAGCGGGCCTTGATCTGCGGCTAAGTTGATCATCCAGGCCGGAATGCTGCCTCCGGGATCGGTGCTCAAAGTATACACTAAATTTACTTTCCCATTGCCGATTGGTGTGAAAATCCAGTGGATATCAGCTTTGGTCATGCGTACCAGGCCTTTTTCTTCTGGCAAAAGGTCGTGAGCCGAGAAAGTCTGAGAGTGAATGGCCTTGGTTTCTTTGTCTTGCCAGAACCGGCTGTGCAGTACCAGGTCCCGGTTGCTCAGTGGCCAGGGGAAATCAATTTCATTGTAGTAAATGACTTCCGTATCAGAAATCTGTTTGACCGTTCTTGATACCACAGAAGAATATACCCAGTCGTCAAACCCTTCGACATCCATCAGAATGGCTGCGATGGAATTGAGGGAAGCCTCCAGCTCAGTTTCAAATTTCAACTCTTTGATGTCACTGTCTTTGGATTCCCTTACATAGACAACGATGTCGCCTTTGTCCCTTTTGAGTTCCCAACCGCCTTCGTTTTGGGCAAATAATGAATTCGGGAAAAGGCCTGCTATTAAGGCAAACAAAATGAAGCCGGTACAACAATGCCAGGAAAGGGCGCCTAATAAATTGGTTTTCAAAACTTTAATGATTTTGCAGTTGAAATTAGAAAATAACATGGGGGATTCTTGCTTTGTCTGCCTACTTTTGTGGCGAGAACACTCAGTTGAAATAACCGCTGTTCCCGCTATGGGTTCAATATGCTTTGGCAAATTTCTTTTAATTTTTGGTTATAATCTTCCATCCAGTTTTAATTTTTTTTAAACAATGGAATGAGTGATCAGGCTGTTTCGAAATTAAGAAATTGGAAATTTGGAAACAGCTCTATGTTTGACCTTCGTTGAAAAGCTGATTTTTCAATTTCTTAATTTCCTATTTCAAACAATTTCTCTTAACCACTGACATTTTCACCATGCGTCAATACCACGACCTCCTTCAGCACATCCTGGACAACGGAAACGAAAAAAGTGACCGGACCGGTACTGGTACCCTCAGTGTTTTTGGTTACCAAATGCGGTTCGACCTGCAAAAAGGGTTTCCACTGGTAACCACCAAAAAACTACATCTGAAATCTATAATTTATGAATTGCTGTGGTTCCTAAACGGTGATACCAATGTCAAATACCTTCAGGATAACGGGGTCAGAATATGGAACGAATGGGCAGACGAAAACGGCTCCTTGGGCCCCATTTATGGCAAACAGTGGGTGGCCTGGGAAACCAAGGATGGAAGTACGGTCAATCAAATTGAACGAGCCATTGATTTGATAAAAAACAATCCTGATTCCCGACGAATTATCGTCAACGCTTGGAATGTTGGAGACTTGCCCGACATGCAGTTGAGCCCCTGTCATGCCATGTTTCAGTTCTACGTGGCCGATGGCAAACTATCCTGCCAACTGTATCAGCGCAGTGCCGATGTATTCCTCGGCGTGCCGTTCAACATTGCTTCTTATGCGCTGTTGACCTTGATGATTGCTCAGGTGTGTAATCTCGAGCCAGGTGATTTCGTGCATACTTTTGGCGACGTTCATATTTATTCCAATCATATGGAACAGGTGCATTTGCAACTTAGCCGCGAACCACGACCCCTGCCAAAAATGCTCATTAACGGGGATGTAAAAGATATTTTCTCCTTTAAGTATGATGATTTCAAACTGACTGGTTATGACCCACATCCGCACATAAAAGCGGCAGTGGCTGTTTGAAAACTGGATGTGGCGTTGGTTTTTGAAACCATTCTTGCTTCGTCTGTATCGAAGTTCAAAACAATTATTTCCAGTCAAAAGAAGGATTTGGGATCGTCCTGTCTTTATTTTAGAATTTGTTATTAAATTTGGACGATTACAAGCAGGCCGTCCTGTTTGTTTAGAGACTCTCTGATATCCTTTTGTTATCATCAAAAAAAGGTCATGAAAAGATTTTGCACCCTTCCTCTTTTTTATTTGTTGGTTTTTTCCGCTTTTTCTCAAAGCCATCCGTTCAAATGTCTTACGCCTCACCATCCTAAGCTTGAGCTGCCAAAAGATTTCACTAAATACCAATTAGGTGAAAAGTCGGCCGTCAAATTGCAGGCTGTCGTTCATGTGATCTATCATGACAGCGACAATGACCTTCCGGATGCTGTAGTCGAAGAAATGATCAAAAAAGTCAATGAAGACTTTAGACGGCAAAACCCTGATACAGTAGATACGCCCAATGCCTTTAGACCTTTTGCCGCTGATACGAATATTGAATTTGAGCTGGCAACGGTTGATCCCACCGGCGGCCCGACCAATGGAATCACGCATACCCAGACACCGCATGAATTTTTTGAAGCATTTGAGCTTGGGCAGGTACAGTTCGATAGTACCGGCGGCCACAGTGCATGGGATCCGCTGAAATACGTCAATATTTGGCTGGTTCGAAATACTTTCCATTTGGGGATTGCGCTGTCACCGTTTTCACATGGCCAGCCAAGGGACGGAGTGATTGTTTCCTGTTTTTATTTCGATTTCGAAAGACAGGTCACTCATGAACTGGGCCACTACCTGGGCTTGTATCACCCTTTCAATTACGATGTGCCATTTCCATCACCTACCGATACCTGTTCAAATGCCCCAGGCGGGCCAGATGGCCTGGAGGATACCCCTAACCAGTTGAACGTTACCTACAGTGTTGGCCCTTGTCCTGATTTTCCTTACACTGACCTTTGCTCTCCTGACACGCCCGGTGTCATGTTCATGAACTACATGGATTTTTCTCCTGCCGCTTGCAAAAATATGTTCACCCACCAGCAAGCTGCTGCGATGAACTGGGTATTGGACTCTATCCGTTTTTCGTTGTTCGAACAAGTCACCTCAACGGATAATTTTGCAGTTGATGAAAAGTTTGAAGCTGCTGTTTTTCCAAACCCTGTTAGGGATAAACTCTATGTTGAATTTCAGAACCTGACCAATGCAGTGACTGAATATCAACTTTTTGACGGAATGGGAAAAATAAAAGCGATGGGTCAACTGGAAAGTAGAATTAATTTTGACCATGAATTAAATATTGCCCATTTACCAAAAGGTATATATCTGCTGAAAATAAAATCAGGAAGTAAAATCGGTGTGAGAAAAATAATCAAATTATGATAATGCTGGATTATTTTATGAAATAAATAATGGAACAAATACTTCATTGTTTTATTAAAAAAATACAATCCCATTCTTCTGCCCATACTTGAGCTAATAAAAAAACGCTGAGTACAGGACAAAATTTAATTTTTAAAAACAAAACGAGTACATCCTCCTCCAAAGGGGGAAAAAACGGATTTAATTTCCCCCTTTGGAGAGGGTTAGGGGGAGGAT
>JBCBRY010000075.1:0-43193 GCA_039819485.1 Bacteroidota bacterium
GTTCTAGGTCCACATTAGATTGCTCAAACTTAGCTAGTATTTGGCATAATCGCTGTGAATGTTCCGTCTTAAACCCCTTTTCGATTTCGATGGATCCCGAAACAAGTTCGGAACCCATCGAAATCGACTTGACTCATGTTCTATTCCCAGACCACATTGTCCTGATGTTCATGCCAGGAGGCGTATTGGCCCATGTAGCGTTCATCAATACTGCCGCGCCTGATTTTCAGGGTCGGCGTCAGGAGGTTGTTGTCAGGAGACCAGGGCTCTTTGGTGACGACAACCGTCGATACGACTTCGTGACCGTGCAGTACCTGGTTAATGGCAACCAACTGTTCCTTTAGGTTTTGGGTCACTTCATTTTTTTGTTTTTTCAAACCGATTTCTGAGAGGTTGACGAGGGCGACGGGCTGCGGGCAGCCGATGCCAGCGACGCAGATTTGCTCAATCAGTTTGTTGCCACTGAATTTTTCTTCAATGGTAGTCGGAACGATGAATTTTCCTTTACTGGTCTTGAAAGCATCTTTCACCCGGCCAACGATTTTGAAATAGCCTTTTTCATCGATCAGACCTTTGTCGCCCGTGTGCAGCCAGCCATCGACCAGGGTCTTGGCCGTGAGTGCTGGCTCGTTGTAATAGCCTTCCATCATCCAGGGCATTTTCATCAGGATCTCGCCAGTATCTGGATGGATTTTACCTTGGGTGTTGGGCAACGGTTTGCCAACGGTATTGGCTTGGTGGCCGTTTTCCGGCATCAGAGTGAACCCGCCGAAATTTTCCGTCATGCCGTACACTTCCCGCAGGTTGATGCCGATTTTTCTGAAAAACTGTTTGGTGGATTCGGGGGTAATGGAGGCGCCGGTCAAGACCAGGTTGGCCCTCGACATGCCCAGCCCTTTTTTTATTTTCTTTTTTACCAGGCCGCCAATGATGGGTATTTTCAGCATGCGGTCAAGTTTTTTCATGGGCATTTTACTTAAAACGCCGAGCATGAATTTGGTCCAGATACGCGGTACTGCAAAAAACAGGGTAGGTTGAGTTTCTTGCAGGTTTTTGGCAAATGTGTCCAGCGATTGGGCAAAGGAAATAGAGCCACCGCTCATGATAGCTCCCAGCTCCACTGCGGCCCGTTCTGCGATATGGTTGAGCGGCAGGAAAGAGAAGAAGGTCGGGTCGGGAGTGGCCATTACTTTAGTAATGTTGTTCAACTCTTCATTGCGGGCTACGAGTGCTACATTTTCATAGGTGTGCACCACACCTTTAGGCGTACCCGTTGTGCCCGAGGTAAAGAGGATCGACCAAGTGTCTTTCAGGTCAGGTTGATATTCTCCCTGGAGCGGGGCGCTGCTTTTTATCATATCGTCCCAGTCCTTCCCCCGTGTCACTTTGGCGTTTCCTTCATAATGTGGGAAGCGGATGATCGGAAAATCTTGTGGGATGCCCCGGTCGATGTTGTCCCAGGTGTCGAGCTTGCCAACAAATACCAATTTACAGTCGCTCAACTTCAGTACTTCTGCCATTTGTTCTTTGGATAAATTGGCATAAAAGGGAGTTGAAATAAAACCGCCCATCATGATGGCCAGGTCGGCAATGACCCAGTGATAACAATTTTTGGAAACAATACCGATATGATCACCTTTTTGCAGCCCCATCCCCTGCAAAGCCGCCGCCATGCTTCGGGCCATTTTTCCAGCTTCGGCGTAAGTGACGGTTTTCCACATGTCCCCGTAAGGCTGGCGGAGAAATACCTTGTCCGGTTGCGTTTTTTCCCATTGGTAGAAATAATCAAGTTGCGTTCTGAGGTTTTCAAAAAGGTTTCCCTTGCTCATGTTACTGGTGGTTGGTCCAAGTTGTGTGCAAGCAGGTTTTGGCAAGTCGATAAAGGGTTGGTTGAAATCCTCGGGCCGACCCGTCTGCTATTTAATACCTTCTAGAATCTGTCAAAGTACTCCGAAGGTTTGTACAACTTGGAATTTTTGTTTAGATGAAAATTGGCGGGTGAAAATATTGCAAATTGAAGAATTGGCAAAATGATGTTTGGGAAATGCGTTGATTGGTCTTACAGGTTATACAGATTTTTTGCCTGGTCAAAACCTCGTGCTCAAGGTGACATTCCAGGTGCGGCCCAGGGCCGGGATAATGCCAGGGCCAGGGTAGGCAGGCGCTCTGCGAGTGAAATATGAATGGTCGAGCAGGTTATTGATGTTTGCTGCGAGCGTTATTTGATCGTTAAAATCGTACTTCGCCGAGAAGTCCACGACCGTGTAGGCCGGAATGATTCCGAATACGCCTTTGAATGGCGTCTCAGTGTTGGCTGCGTCTGAGAACTGTTTGCCTACGAAAGTGGATTGAACCGAAGTCGTAAATTTTCGATAACCGTACGTGAGGCCTGTTTTGACATTGTAATCGGGCAGGTCTTCCAATTTGTTTTTGTTACGGACGCCGACCAGTGCGCGCTCGTTGATGTCCGTGTAAACACCCCGGTTCAAGGAGCCATTGATAAATGCACTGATTTTGTGTTCGCTTCTCCTTTTCAGTGCAGACATGATGTCGAGTTCAAAAAACAGTTCCAGTCCGAATATTCTTGCAGAGCCAATATTGGTGCGCAGGCGCAACCCGTCGTCAATGACTTCGCCAATCCGGTCGTCATAAATGATGTAAAAAAGGCCTGCTTCAAGGAAAAATGGGGCAAAATTCCTTTTCCTCACACCGATGTCAAAGCTGTAACCACTTTCATCTCTGATCAGTGAATCGACTACCTGCGTGTTGGTCTGAATCTGGACGTCGGTAAAATTGATGGCCCGGTAGTTAGCCGTTGCATTGGCGTATAATTCGAACTGGTCATTTATTTTATTGGAAATCCCTAAGCCGTACAAAAAGATATGCCGGCGGTTTTCAGAAGTATCATAACGGTTTTCTTCGATAAAATCACCGAAGCTGTTGATGCGTAAGTTGCTGGTAAAAGACCCCTGTGACTTGGTGTCAATATATTCGTACCTGATGCCGGGGATCAGGCTCAGCGTTCTGCTCAACCGGATGATTTTTTCTGCAAAAAAGGCGGCATTGAAATTGGGAAATTCGAAGTCCGATTTTCTCCGGTCCAGGAACGCAGTGTCCACCCGGGTAAAATCAGCAGAAAATCCATCGGTCCCGAAATGCTGACTGAAATTGGTAAAACCGTGGTACAGCCTGGTTCCGACCAAAAGGGAGTTTTTAAGGTCGCCGATGCTTTTGTAAGAATAAACGAACCGCGTCTCGTTGCCAACGTTTTTAAATTTCCCGTCAATCAGATCACGGTTGGACATGGGGTCTTCCACGTCGGGTGTTTCCAGCAATCCAAGAGAGGTCCGTCTGGCCAACAGGCCAAAAGAACGGTTGTAGATTTTAGTGTTGTCGGAAAGTTCATATTCAAGCGAGAGAGCCGTCAGGTTCCAATTGACGCGGAACCAGTTTCGCTCCCGGTTTGAGCTGCGCGGGTCTTTCTCGAACGCCTCATCGGTCAGTCCGCCTGCCTGTTGGCTCAGGTAATGCATGTGGGTATATTCAAGGCTTAGCTTAAGTCTGTTGGACACCTCATAATGCAGGCCGGCAAAAGCTCCGTATTGCTCAAATTCCGAATTGGCGCGCCATCCGTCACCGCGTTTGTATTGAAAATAGCTGTAATAATTTAGTTTGTTGACCTGTCCATGTAGGCTGTTGAAAGTATTGAGGAATTGGTAGGCGCCGTAGGAATTCTGGGTTTCGAAATTAATCGGCTTGTCTTTATTCCCCTTTTTCATTTTGAAATTGACCAGCCCGCCGAACTGACTGCCGTATTGCAGTGCCCCTGCTCCCCTGACCATTTCGATCTGCTGAACGGCCTGCAAAGGCGGCGTATAATAGCTTTCGGGATAGCCCAGGGCGTCCGCACTGATGTCGTAACCATTCTGTCGGGTGTTGAAATTGGAAGTTCGTTTGGGGCTCAGCCCGCGGCCACCGATGTCCAGTTGCAGGCCTGCATTGTCGCTTTCCCAGATGTTGAGGCTGGGCACTTTGCTAAAGGACTGCCTGGCATTGTTGGCGGCTTTGTTGCCGATCAGCTTAGCAATGTTGATGACTTCTGTTTTTTTACCTTCGTACAACCCTCCGTCTTCTATGGCCCGGAGTTGCCGGATACCAAATACATCTGATTCGGCTTTGACCAGTACTTCGGTCAGCCGTTTTATGTTTTCATTGACCTTGATTCGCAAGGTGGTATCTTTTCTTAGGAAAATAGCTTTCTCCAAAGGGTCGATATTGATACTGTTAAAGTTTAAAATGTATTTGAGAGGAGTGGATAATTGTAATGAAAACCGCCCTTTTTTGTTGGTGACCGCCAGTTGGTCAGTCTCCCCCACATAAATGATTACGTCTTCCAGAGGTTCGTTGCTAAGGTTGGTGATTTGCCCGCTAAGGGTAGCAGTTTGTTGTGTCCTTCCAACCTGGATAGAAAACAAACATAGTAGTAGGATGATCAAGTAGTGGTTGTTCATTTTTGCTCAAAAGGTATTATCCAATTACTGTTCATAGGATTTGTGAGAGAGTAAATATCAACAGTGTCGTTGGTGAAAAACTGGCTTCGCCGACCGTTTAGGGAAATTCGGCTGTTGATGTAGATTTCTGGGGCGTATCCTTTTTCTTCGAAAAATTCGTCTCCGATATGCTTTGCAAACTGCAAGATCATATCGGGCTGCGACCTCATCTGTTGTTGTTGAAAGGCAGTCAGGTAATCGCACTGTTCTACTTCCTGCTGCATGTTCGTTGCCGGATCTTTGAGAATGACCGACGTGTAGCCATTTTTTTCCATCAGCATTACCCGCCAGCTGAACCGGTAACCCTGCTCATGCCAGAACAAATTGCCAGCATACTGGAAATGCCTCAATGGCAGGTACAACTGCAACGCCAGATAAGCGGCTAACAAGATCGAAACGAGACTGCTCCAACGGTATTTCAAAGTGCTACCTGCCCTTTGGTGACCGATTGGGGAAGAAAAAGGCAGGTGACTGAGTATTTTTTGGTGCCAGGCCGGCGAAAAGAAAATGATCGTTGAGGTGACCATGATGAACGGGAACATGCCAATTCTGGGGAAAAGGACAGCCGTCAGAAAATGAAAGGCCAGCACCGCCACGTACGCCAATCCGCGCGTTTTTTTGATCCAAAGAAAAATCCAGATAGTAAGGTCGTAAACACATCCGGCCCAGCTAAACAGGAAGGCTGTCTCTTTCAAGTGCATCCACTGGCCTAAAACGGGAAGGTCGTATTTGCCGGGCAGCCAGGTTGCCAATGGCTGTGCCCTCAGTAGCCAGTCGGGGTTTACTTTTGCCAGCCCTGCGAAGAAGTAAACAATTGAAAGCTGGACTTTAAAAATGAGGACATGCCAGTTGGCACAAGTCGCAGATTTTATTTTTGGAAACAGCAGTACGTCCAGCGAGTACCAGCGATTTGCCGGTACCAAGGCCAGCCAGAAAGTAAGCAGGGTTACCAGGTAATAGTGATTGAGGTAATAAGTTTTGTCTAAGAGTTCTACGTAGGTGAAAAGGATCAAAAAGGATAACGTACTGATGCGGTAGAACAGCCCTAAAATGATCCCTGATGCACTCGCCCCCAGAAGTATAAACACCAGGTTCATGCCATCGGCGCCCAGTGGTTTCAGCCATGAAAAAAAACTGAAATGATAATGAGGCTCAATGTACAGTTCCGCGATCCAGCCCTCCTGCCACGTCCGGCAGATACTGTACAGCAACAAACAGCCAAAGGCCAGCCGCAACACGACCAGAGGAGCTATCGATACCCGCTTGTGCAGGGCGCTGTTCAGTTTTGTAAGAGCATTTTGCATTTATAAGAACAAAGTAGTTGTTGTCAATTCGAACACATTGAAATTTATTCAAAATCGGCAATTGCGAATTCGGCCGCTTTTAATCACCGTCATTGGAGCCATCAGCGTCTTGTACATTCAATACCGGAAAAAGATCGGACTTGTATAAAGTGACCAGTGCCTGAATGTTTTCGTACAGAGCAGCATCACCGGAAATTGAACTACGGTCACTGATTTCACTATAAATAGCTGCAAACTGAGCTTTTATGTCTGCGTCAATGGATGCCTGATCCCTTGCCATCAACAGATCGTCGTACCCTTGCCCGTCCGTACCAGTAGAAGTTTTACCTAAATAAAGGTCCTCCATTTCCTCGATGGCGGCCCTCACCAATGAAAGGGTAAATGCTTCATTGCCAGTAAATAAAGAATGATAATAGGCCTCGATTTTCGTCGGGTCTGACGGAATGGGGGAATCATTGGGGCCCAGCCTGCCAATCGGGATACCGACTTTGTTTTCACGGATGTGATCCTCATAATAGACCATGCTCTCGTTGAGCTGTACACTGATGGAACTGCCCAGGGCGGTACCGCCATTTTCGACAAAATTGGTACTCAGGTTTCCGCTCCATTGGTCGACAAGAATGTCGGATTTTGTTTTCATCTCATTGACGAGCGCCTGCAAAAAAGCCAATCGCTTTGCGTCTTCATTAAAATATGCCAGCACATCGTTCGGGCCAAAAAGCATGTAATCAAGTGCCGGAAATCCATTGGCGCGTTCCTGTGCTGCCGTACCGAAATTGTATGACTCATTAGCAATCAAGTTTTCCAACAGTGTAACGTCTATGGGAAAAAGGTTAGAAGTATTTACCAGTGACTGGTTGACCGTTGCATAATAATTGTGAACGGCGGCAGCCTGGTAGGCCAGATAGGCCTCCCGGAATGCATTCCGGAGATTGTCAAGATTCGTAGCATCGGGGGAGGAGGCAAAGTTGTTCACGGAAGTTGCCAAGTCGCTCATCTTCGCCTGGTAAGTCTGCATGGCAGGGATGATAACTTCATTCACCTGGTTGGTCAAATGATCGGTATAATCTGTTTCGGAGGGGCCTTCGCTATCATTATCATCACCACAAGAGGTGAAAACACCAGCGGAAAAGACGACAGCTGCAAGCAAATAAAATAAGTACCTGTTTTTCATTTTTTTTATTTTTTCAGTTAGGAATGGTTTTAACCTGCAAGAGTTGACAGCTTATTATAAGCTGTCAACTCTAAAAAAACGGGTGAATTAACCTTAGAATTAATTCATCGGTTTAGTGGCATCAAAAAGGTAGCGCACCAAAGCCGGGATAGGATTCATCCAATAAATCCTTGGCGGCCTGCATTTGTGCATCGGTTACTTCCCACAAATTGATTTCATAAATGCCATTCAATGAAGCATCTGAGCTGGACCAGCCCAACCCCTTCAAGACATCGTGCGCTTCCGAAGCAGACAATCTTCCTTCGGAGTTGAAGGACAAAGCATAAATAAATGCCAAGGCTTCCGACAAGTGATGTATCTTATCTTCATCCGTTATGTCACTGATGGCGTCATTCAAGTAATGGTAGGCCGCAGCGGCTAAGCCTAATTCTGTGTATAATTTGATGTCTGCCCTGGCCGCTTCGTAGTAGGCCTCGTTGGTGGTCTCATCAGCGGGGCCAAATCCTTCACCTGCCTTGAGGACAGCACGGCCAAAAATGAAGGCATCCATTAGTTTTTGGGCGAGGTTAATACCGAATGCTTCCTCGGTTTCATCACTAAAATCAAATGTATAGTTGGCGATAAAGGAACCATCTCCATTGGAGGTGTTGCCGGTATTGGGATAAGTGTCGGCGTTGGCTCCCAAATAACCAAATACTTCATCAAAGCGGTGCTGGCGGTCGGTACCGAGGGTCGCATAATCAGCACCGGCGGCAGATTCGTTGTTGCCCTTGTCGTTTGCTGCACCTGACTGGGACGGACGAAGGTAGTCGTCCACCATTTGATCATACATCAATGCACCGTAAAGGCCTTTTTCCAAAATTTGGATGTACTCCAGCCCATTCGCACTGACATGCCTTTTATTGTCTCCGGTAGCGATCATTCCAGCGGTACCGTTGGTGGCAGTTACCGTATAATTGGCCTGGCTGGAAGTGGTTAGCAGCTCCGCCAAATCAGCAAAGGCATCCGCAACGGAGGTGTTGCCATCGTCAAAGTTCAGCTCATCAATTTTAGTTCTGATGTCTGAATTCCCTTGGGCATCGGCACTGACAAATTGATCCCGGTTGGTATTTTCTAAAGCTGCTTTCAGGTCCCAGTAAATGGGCTCGTTCCTGGAGGAGTCCACGATTTCCTGCAACTGGGCAATTCTTCTTTTTTGTCCGTTGTAAGCTCCGGGAGCGAATGTTCCGTCAATGTCATA
This sequence comes from Bacteroidota bacterium, assembly GCA_039819485.1. GTDB lineage: Bacteria > Bacteroidota > Bacteroidia > Chitinophagales > Saprospiraceae > UBA6168. The sequence goes on from JBCBRY010000075.1 coordinate 8,269, forward strand.
GGATGTAGGAATGGTAAAATTACCGAGATCAACATCTCCGAGAGCATCTACGGAGCTGGCCAAAAAACCGGCATCCGGTCCGCTCGGTCCGGCACTGTCATCATCGCTGCAGGCAGCGAAACCCACTATTAAAATCAGTGAGGCAAATATTAGAAAGGGAGTATTTAATTTTTTCATAGTCAGATGTTATCTTTTAGTTAAGTTTAAGTGGATTAATTCTAAATTAGGTGTTGAGGTGCAAATGTATAACGGCCAAACAGTTTGGACAATAGCTGAATTTGCCATTGTGTATACCTACTATTAGGGATGCGTTAGGTAGATGATTAATCACCTCACTCGGATAGATAATCCGAACTTGCAGGTGGCCCGGATTGTCGACCTGCTACCCACTGGTGCTCGAATTGCCAATCCAGTTAAATTTTATTTTCTAATATTGCTTTTGATTGAGCAATTGAAAACTGCGAAACATTTCAAGAGCAATTAATGAAAAACATATCTGCCCTTTATTTCTTCTTTTCCCTGTTGCTTTTCTTTTCCTGCGAAAATGAAAAACCCGGGCCTGTCCTTCCTGAAAATACTTTATTTGAATTAATCCCACCGGCGCATTCGGGGGTGGATTTTGTGCAAACCATTACGGAAGAATATCGCTATAATTTTTCCGTCGATGCCAATATTTTCAATGGCGGCGGCGTCGGCATTTTGGATGTCAATAATGACGGTCTGCAAGATCTGTTTTTCACTTCCCGGTTGCAGCCCTGTAAGTTATATTTGAACAAAGGCGATTTTAAATTTGAAGATATTTCAGCAACTGCGGGCATCACTGAATTTATCGGAATAAAAACCGGCGTTACAATAGTGGACATCAATGCCGACGGCTGGCAGGATGTTTATGTGTGCCGTACCTTTTTGCAACCCGATGACATTCGCCGGAATTTATTATTTGTCAATAACCAGGATAATACATTTACTGAAAAAGGAGCTGAATATGGACTCGATGATATATCCCCGACCCAGCACGCACATTTTTTTGATTATGACTTGGACGGCGATCTGGATTGTTATGTTTTAAATCATCCGGTCAATTACAAACAAATAAATACCATTGATTTTCAGCCTTCCGAAAAAATGCCTTTTGCCGGCATGCGACCTCCATTGGACGAATACGAATCAGATAAATTATATAGAAATGAAAATGGAAAATTTACAGATGTCAGCCGAGAGGCAGGTATTTTTAACCGTGCGTGGGGACTAAGTGTAATGAGTGCTGATATTAATGATGATGGCCTGCCGGATTTATATGTGTCCAATGATTTTATCATGCCCGATTTTTTATACATCAATAATGGCGACGGAACGTTCTCCGATAAAATACATGATTATTTTCAGCACATAACCAACCATGCGATGGGGATTGAAATTGCCGATTTAAATAATGACGGATTGCCTGAAATTGCAGCGTTGGATATGCTGGGAGAAAACTGGGAAAGGCGTCACCGGCAATTGACCACGATGCAACTGGAACGTTACAAACAATTAATCCGGCAGGGATACGGTGACCAGCAAATGCGGAATACGTTGCAATTAAATAACGGCAATAATCATTTCAGTGAAATTGGTTGCCTCGCCAATATGTTTGATACGGAATGGAGCTGGGCACCTTTGGCTGCTGACTTTGACAGTGACGGCTGGAAAGATTTATTTATTACCAATGGCGTGCGCCGTGATTTAAATGATATTGATTTTTTCGTGTTTACTGCCGATAGTATTAATCGTACTGGTGGCATTAATGAAAGCCGGTTTAAAAAATTTGAAGACTTTTCGAATTTAATGCCCTCCCAAAAAATAAAAAACCGGATGTTTAAAAATAATGGCACCCTCGACTTGAAAGACGTAACCATGGACTGGGGTTTTTCACAGCCAACTTTTTCCAATGGTGCCGCGTACACGGACCTTGATAACGATGGAGATCTTGATTTGGTGACGCACAATATTGACGATGTCCCTTTTATTTATAAAAATAATTCTACTAAAAATAACTGGCTGCAAATCAGGTGTAAAGGTACTCCTGAAAATCCGGTAGGGGTGGGCGCGAAAATAAAAGTTTACCAAAATGGAAAATTAATTGCTTTTCAGGAAATGTCACCATTGCGTGGGTTTTATTCCTCGGTTGAGCCGGTCTTTCAGGTCGGCTTGGGGAGTATTAATACCGTTGATTTAATCGAAATTATTTGGCCGGAAGGAAAGCATCAGGTCTTGGAAAAAGTAAATGCCAATCAGTATTTAACTTTAGATATAAAAAGCGCTACGGATGGAAAAATAGCGGATAAACCTGCACGTCCTTTATATTTTGAAAAAATAGAAAACAATTATTTTAAACACCGTGAAAATAGTTTTGAAGATTTTAATGTGCAGTTTTTATTGCCCCATCGTTTTTCCAATCAAGGGCCGGCCATGACTGTTGGTGACGTAAACGGTGACCAGTTGGAGGATTTTTATATCGGTGGTGCGGCAGCATCACCCGGTGCTGTCTTTATTCAAAATAAAAGCAGTGGTTTTTTTCTAAAGGAAAATAATGTTTTTGAAAGCAATAAAAATAATGAAGATACTGGTGCGCTGTTTTTTGATGCGGATAATGATGGAGACCAGGATTTATATGTGGTCAGTGGAGGAAATGAACGGCCAATAAATGAGGAATATTATTTGGACCGGTTGTATTTAAATGATGGAGACGGGAATTTTACGAAAAGTAATAATTTACCAAAAATAAAAAATAGTGGAAAAGCCATTGCTGCCCACGATTTTGATAACGACGGCGACCTGGATTTATTTATTGGGGGCAGGGTAGTGCCCGGTCGATTTCCAGAAGTGCCTCAGAGTTTTATTCTGGAAAACGAAAACGGTATTTTTAAAAATATTACTGAAGAGGTATTTCCTGAATTTAAAAATATAGGAATGGTCACCGACCTTCATTTTGCCAATATAAATAATGAAGAAAAAAAAGAATTAATTATTGCAGGAGAATGGATGCCCATTTCTATTTATGAATTTAAAGATGGAAAGTTCTCACCTTCTCACCTTTCTCCATCTCTTAGAACTTCGTCTGGCTGGTGGAACTGTGTCGAGACTGCTGATCTTGATGGCGATGGCGACCTGGATTTATTGGCCGGAAATTTAGGACTGAACTCCCGTTATGAAGCTCCGCTTTATTTGTATGCAAATGATTTTGACAACAACGGCAGTATCGACCCAATTTTGTGCGTCGAAGAAAACGGGCGTATAATTCCGGTGCCCATGCGGGATGAATTAATAAAACAATTGCCCAGTTTAAAAAAGAAATTTGTGCGGAATACAGCCTACGCTAAAACGGATATAAACGGTGTTTTTACAAAAACTGAGTTGGCCAGTGCAAGACAATTAAAAGCGGAAGAATTGGCATCTTGTTGGTTCGAAAATAAAGGGAATGAATTGGTCAAGCATCAATTGCCGGGAGCAGCGCAGATTGCCCCTGTTTTCGGAGTGACCGTAGCGGATGTCAATCATGATGGAAATCCGGACATATTATTGGTTGGCAACGACAGCGGTTTCGATGTGCAGACCGGGCCATTGGATACCTCCGCAGGTGTGTTATTGATGGGCAATGGCAACGGTGCGTTCGAACCTGTACTGGCTGGTAAATCTGGATTTTTTGCTGTTGATGAAGCCCGGGGCATCTATCCGATCAAGGACATAAAAGGAGCATCATTGTTCTTGATTCCGAACAATGATAACGATCTGTTAATCTTCAAGGGAAAATGATCGGGGGAATTGATGCATCGTATTTTTCACCGAAAATTATAGTGTAATCTCCATGCCCGACTTTTTGATTTTCTATAAAATGCCCCTCTGCCGATCTGTTTTTTGGGGAGCGGTTTGTTTCCTTTTTTTTAGTTGTCAGGAGCAAAAGGAAGAGCCTCCTAACCTGCCACCATATATCGTTGGCCACATCCCTTATGATGAAAGTAAGGACAACCCGGATTTTGAACTCTGCAACAACGGGTACATCATAGAGAATGGCGGACGGCGCTCCCCGTACAAAGGAGGCGTAAAAAAAATGTGGACCTACTTTCAGCCAACCTTCGATCAGCTTGCTTACAAAAAAGGGGAAGATGGATATTTAACGGTCCGGTTTTTAGCCAATTGCAAAGGTGAAAAAGACCGGTTCCGGGTATTGGCCATTAATAAAAGATACAGGCCCAAAGAATTCTCGGAAGACATTACTACGCTGTTATTGGAGTCGGTCCGAAACGCACCCGATTGGCAGATCGCCAGCCACAAAGGAAAGAATTACGATGGTTATAACATGGTGACGTTTAAGTTGACGGACGGCCAGGTTACCGATTTGATCCCATGAAATATTTGTTGGTATACATATGGACCCTGTTAGTGTTCGTCAACTTCGGTTGTCAGGAACCTCCACCGCCATTGACGTGGAAATCGCCCCGCCAGGAGGCAGAGCACTGGTTCGAGATGCAAACTGACTATTTTATGGGGTCTCGCCAGTCCCAGTATTTTTTGTCCAAGTCACTCGAGGCTGATCCGACTTTCGCCCGGGCCTGGATGCAAAAAGCACTTCCGCACCTGCAAAAAGGGGAGTTTGCCCAAGGCTTCAAATACCTGGACAAAGCAGTGGAATTGAATCGGCTGGAGTACCTCGGATACCGGGGGTGCGCCAAACTGTACTACCTCCACGACAGCAAGGGAGCTTTAAAGGATTTGATAGAACTGGACAGCATGACGCCCAATTTCACCGATGCGCCCTGGGGGCGCGATATATATTACACCATGGGCATTGCTGAGAAAAGAAGGGGGGACCTGCTCAGTGCCTATATGTACTTCAACCGCTCCATACTCAACACCACCAAAGAAAAGGGAGAAGACTGGGTAGAGGTAAAGGTTTTTCTGTACCGGGGCATCGTTCGTCTGGAATTGGGGGATGCGACGGGCGCGATTGAAGATTTTGAAAAAGGCATCCAGTATTTTGATAAATTCATGGAAGCGCATTACTATAAAGGAAAAGCCTTGCTGGAATTGGACCAAAAAGAAAACGCATGTAAAAATTTTGCGAAAGCAAAGGAATTTTTGACAGCCGGTTATTCGTATTCCAATCAAATGTATTCAATGACCGAGGAAGTGCTGATGGATGATATTTTACATTATTTAAATATGTGTAATAATTAAATAAAATGTTGAGAACTTAAACCATAGATTACTAAAAAGTTAAACATTATTAAAAATTAAATATTTTGAAAGGTTTACTTATTAATTTAAAAAACCAGTATTTTGCATCATCTTATCAAATTCATTCTAAGCCAAAACACCTTTATTAAAAACTCCTTTTAGCTCTTTATCCTTTCGAGCATAAATTAAAAACACTTACCCTTATTATTCACAGTTACTGAATCGATTCACATTGAATTCCCATTAATGAATGGGTTTTCTGAATGACTTTTTTACCTTACGTCCAAAGCAAGTACTACTCAAAAAACTGCAGATATTAGGATCATTGATCTGGGAACACCGACTAATTCTCTTTTCTTTGATTTACCATTAACTAATTCTAATTTATTCATCAAAAAATTTCATCAAATGAAAATTAGGAACATCTTCATGTATGGGATGGCTTTCTTCTGCTTATTCCTAATCAGCACCCAGACCATTGGCCAAGACGTCGTAAAAGATGTCGACATAACATCAGATCAGGCCAGTGTCCAAATGGTCGACGCAAAACCAACTTCTTATTTCGTGGAAATTGGCGGGCCGAACAATTACTACCAGAAACAGCGCGTAGAGTCAACCAACGCCATTTCACTGTCCAACCTCCAAAAGGACGGTGAAAAATTCAAAGATGGACTGTATACCCTACAGATCACTCCAATCATTGAACTGACCCAACAGCAACGCACAGATTTGCTGGAAATGAGAAACAAAAACGACCAGGAAGCCATAGCTGCCTATCGTGATGCTCATGACCTGCCAACCAGAGTGGACCAATTTTCCATGAATTTCCGCATTCAGAATGGCAAGTTTGTTAATCCTGACCAGACTGAAGGCAATTTGAATTTGCCCAGTAAGTCGAGCCAATGGGAGTTGGATCATCCTTCGCTTTATGCGTCGCTCAATCCGATTCACCAAACAGCGGTCAATACCAATGACCTGGCCACTGACAATACCAACCTGACCAATGTCGATCAGGTATTCAATGATGACGTGATCATCACTTTTAGTCTTTGTATTGGTAATGACTGTGTCAACGGTGAAAGCTTTGGTTTTGATACGGTAAGACTCAAAGAAAACAACCTGCGTATCAAATTTCTGGATACCAGTACTACTGCCAGTTTCCCACAGAATGATTGGGAAATCACGATCAATGATTCCTCAAATGGGGGGGCTAATTATTTTGCTATTACTGATGTCACTGGCGGCAGGGTCCCTTTCCGGGTTGATGCCGGAGCCCCAACGAATGCCTTGCGCGTGGAAAGCACGGGTGATATTGGTATAGGTATCGACAACCCAGTTGTTGAAGTACACGTTGTGGACGGTGATTCTCCCACTTTGCGTTTGGAGCAGAATGGTTCTTCTGGTTTCGCGGCTCAAACATTTGATATTGCGTCCAACGAAGCCAACTTCTTTGTGAGGGATGTGACCAATGGTTCCCAGCTTCCTTTTAAGATCAAGCCAGGTGCCGACAACAATGCCCTATTTGTCGCTGCCAATAATAACATCGGTTTACGTACGGATAGTCCGAGCCTTCCATTGCATGTACGCAGAACGAATGCTGCTGAACTCGATCTTATTCGGATAGAGAACACTGGTGTAACTAAAACGGTGGATATTGGGGTGAACGCTATGGATATGCCTTTTGGTACGACTGCAGAAAGACCAACGGCAGCTTTAGCAACGGATTTGGAAGGTAAGCTGAGATATAACACGGATAACGATGAGCCAGAATTCCATGATGGAAATGATTGGCTATCCTTGATTGCCGCCGGTTCTACATTTGATGTGACCAACACAGGGGCACCTGCTTTATTTAGGGTGAACAGAACGGATGGAAAGATTGGCGGTTTGCTGACTGGCCTGACCAATGCTGGATTTTATTTTGATGACACCGGTGATTTTGGCATTGAGCCTACTACAAGAGCGATCCTCGAAAGTGGTACTTCTTTCCCAGGTGCAACTACATTTGTTGTAAAAGGGGCTACCGGAAGAGTTGGTATCAACTGCTCTAATCCAAGCTCTGAACTCCACGTAAGCGGAACTATTTCCACCACAGCTGCCATGGTTGATGTTAGCATTGCGTGTTCTTCTGACAAGCGCTTCAAGAAGAATATCTCTCCATTGCAAAATAGCTTAGAAAAAGTACTTAACATCCAAGGTGTCAATTACGACTGGCGCGTCGACGAATTCCCTCAAAAGAATTTCAACGAAGACCAACAAATTGGTTTTATTGCCCAGGAATTGGAAGAAATCCTTCCATTGGTTGTGATGACAGATAAAGAAGGTTATAAATCCGTTGATTACTCTCGCCTCACGCCAGTTTTGGTAGAAGCGGTAAAAGAACAACAGCAGATCATCGATGCCCAGCAAACTGAGATCAATGAATTGAAAAGCCAGGTAGCTTCATTGGAAGATTTGAAAGCACAAGTTGCTGCTTTGACCCAAATGGTCATGAAACAAAACGAATCAGCCAAAGCCAATACACAAGTAGGAGATGAATAAGACCACGGTTTGATAATGTTCTTAATTTCTTCAAATTTCAAATTAAATAACAATGAAAAATATAAAATATCCATTATTTATTTTGATGCAACTCCTTGTTTTCCAATTGGTTGCTCAAAGCCAGGATGTGCTTAACAATGGCCGTCCAGCCAGTACCGTACCGGGCACTCCTGTTGTCGAAAATGCTACACCTGCCAATACCGACAACCTTACCGAAATTGATGATGCCGATATCCCAGGTACCTACTACCTGAGAGGAGGTAGTGAAGAAGCGGTCGTTTATGGAGAAGAAGGGCCTGCTAATTTGCTGGAGCGCCTGGACAATATGGAGGCTGAAATGGAAGCTCTCCGTTTACAGAACGAACAGCTGGCCAAAGAAAACCAGACTATTAAAATGGAAATGTCCAGTTGTTGTGCAGAAGCAGCGGGTAACATGAATCTGCCCGGTTCTTACCTGATGCAAAACTCACCTAACCCGTTTCAGACGGATACCAATATCCAATATTTCATAGAAGATGCTGCAACCAAAGCTAAAATCGAAATCCGCAACACGGAGGGCGTATTGTTGCAGTCTTTCAATTTGGATCAAAAAGGTATTGGCAACATGAGCCTGGATAGAAGGGATTTTGCGGATGGCAGCTATGTTTATACCTTGTCTGTTGATGGTAAAATCGTTGATTCCAAAGTCATGATCTTACAGTAAAACGGAATATTTAACTCTGGAGGTTAATTTTAATTAACCTCCAGAGTATATTTTTGTGCATAAACTAAATCTCGTGGTATAAGTGTGAAAATAATTACCTTCCGATTGATCTTACTGCTGCCCCTTTTATGGCTACAGCCATTTCCCGGCTCTGCCCAGATTTTTACTGAGCAGAGCATTGCTATGGGTATTGATCATGTGTTTTCGGCCAGGGCTTTGACCGGCGGCGGAGCGGCATTCTTTGATTATGACAATGATGGGGATGAAGACCTCTATCTGACCCGAGGCCGATTCCGTGATTACCTGTACGAAAATAATGGAGACGGCACTTTCTCCAGGATCAATGGCGACATTGGCCTATTTGCATCCGTTCAGTTCAATAGTATGGCCGTTACCACCGGCGACATCGACAACGATGGCGACCGGGATATTTTTGTTTCTACCTGGGAAATGTACAATGGACCTACCATCCCGCTCGGCCGCAACTTGCTTTTCCTCAATAACGGTGATAAAACATTTACCGAGATCGGCCTGCAAGCAGGGCTGACAGAGCAGACTTTCACCGAAGGTGCCATGTTCCTTGACTATAACAAAGATGGCTTCTTGGACATCTTCGTCATGAACCACATTGAAAATTCCTCATTTACGGCAGACTCAACCGGTACGCTGGACGGATATGCCCACGACTGCTTCCCTAACTTTCTCTATCGAAACAACGGTGACCTGACCTTTACAGAAGTTGCCCAGGAACTCAACGTTACTGGTATCAACGGCTGTACCATCGCAGGGGTCGCCTCCGATTATGATATGGACGGCGATGTGGACATTTATCTGGCCAACGACTTCGGTTACTGGCTGGAGCCAAATGTATTGTATGAAAATGTAGATGGAGAGGGCAACGAATTTGTCGATGTAAGTGCAGCTACGGGCGCAGATGTAGAGGCGTTTGGAATGGGAATAGCAGCTGGAGATTACGATCAGGATGGCGACATTGATTACTACACCACCAGCATTGGTCGGAACATTCTGATCGATAACAACGGAGGTCAGTTTGAAGACGTAACAGAATTTGCCGGGGTGGAAAATCCAGAGGCGGAAGGCTTGAACACCACCGGCTGGGGTACCGCTTTTTTCGATGTAGACAATGATGCACTGCTGGACCTCTATGTCGCCAACGGAAGGATGTCAGCTATTGCCGCCTGGGCAACTGCCATCCAAGATCCTGACAAGCTCTACATGAACAATGGAGACAAAACTTTTACCGATGTCTCGGAAGAAGCCGGGGTAGCCGATACGGATTACAACCGGGGCATGGCCTATTCTGATTTTGATAACGATGGCGACCTCGACATTTTTGTGGTGAGTTTGGAGGAACTGGATTTCCATTCCAAATTCTACGTGAATGAAACGGAAAATGACCATCATTATATCCAACTGAAATTGGAAGGTGTGGAATCCAACCGCGATGCCTACGGCTCAAAGGTTTGGCTCTATGCCGGCGGAAAAACATTTCTCCGTGAAATCTATGGAGGAGGGGACACCTACGCTTCGCAAAATACTTCCGTCGTACATTTTGGTTTAGGTGAAATGGATCAGATCGACAGTATCCGGATTGACTGGCCGAACGGCCATGTGGACCATTTGGAGGCATTGGCCGTGGATTCTTTGCACCATCTAGTGGAAGGAATTGTAGAACCGCCAAATGCAACCAATGATTTGGAAAAATTTATTGACTTAAAAATAGCACCAAACCCGTTTAGGTCTGGTTTTAGCTTGAATTTTTCAGAAAGCCTTTCTGCAAAAACTCACCTGAAATTGACCACCAGTAGTGGTGTTTTAATACTTGAACAAGCAATAAACAGTGGATTTCAGCAATTCGATGTTGAGGTACCTGCCACTCTGAACAAAGGGCTCTATTTTTTGCAAATAACTCAGAACAACCATTCGCTCGTAAGAAAACTGGTTAAATTTTAAAACAAACCCGCAGCGGTGTTTCCGCTGTCAGTAACATTGCTTAACCTCAGAATTGAGCATTCTGCACCCCACCTTTTAGAATGAGATACAAACGAGCAAACTGAAGAATCTTACAACATCCCAACCGATTTGTTACATCTTTGAAAAACTGACATTTTAGAATCCAACATGGAGCAGGGAGCCTTGTGTCTCTCCTTTTCCTAAACCCAATAATTTGATGAAAAATTTTATACGAATTACGATTAAAAATAGGTTCCAAATGATACCCAATTCAACTCTAATCAAATTATGGCTGCTGCTTGTAGTAAGCTGCTTTTTCGCCATAAACGCCATGGCACAACCGACTTTGTCCAAATCCTTCAGTGCCAATACAATCGGGCCAGGAAGTGTATCGACAATTACTTTTACCATTAACAATGGTTCCGCCAGTCCGGTCACTGATTTGGCCTTTACAGATGTACTCCCCTTGGTACCGGGACCGATGACGATTGCCGACCCTGCGATTGCATCTACCACCTGTTTGAATGGAGTCGTGAATGCACCGGCAGGAGGGGGAACGATTACCTTTTCTGGGGGCGAGCTTGGTGCTTTTCAATCTTGTACCGTCATAGTCCATGTGACGGCCAGTACTCCTGGAGTGCATACCAATCCGGCAGTAACCCTTACCTCCAGTGCAGGGTCAAGTATGTCATTGCCCAGAGATTTGACGGTAGTCACCACCTTGGCTGGCTTTTCCAAAAGCTTTGCCCCTTCTACGGTAGACTTGGGGGAAGTGAGTACATTGACCTTTACAATTGACAATAGCCTGAATGCTGGTGTGGTTGCCAATGTAGAATTTATGGATAATTTGCCATCTGGGATGGTCATTGCCGATCCGCCGAATGCATTTACCGACTGCGTTTCTGCTTCTGCTCCTGCTACAGAACTTACAGCGGTACCAGGAAGTACCGTAATCGAATTAGATGCAGATGGAAATAGCATTTTTCCAGGGTTTGAAGTACTGCCCGCAGGTGCAAGCTGTACGGTAACGGTGGACGTTTTATCCACGGGCACAGGAGATTTGGATAATATCAGTGACGATTTACTGTCTGACTTTACTTTTTCAGGCAAGGCTGTGGACAGGTTGACCGTTTTGAGGGAAGACCCCATCCACATTCAAAAGAGCTTTACCAATGACCCGGCTGTACCAGGTGGTACGGTAGAACTTGAAATCAATATCACCAACTTCGACCGGAGCAGCAGTGCTTCGAATGTCAATTTCACCGATGATCTGACAACGGCGTTGGCTGGACTCACCGCCAGTAATTTATTGGAAAACACTTGTGGCGGAAGCGTTTCGGGAATAGGTACAACCTCGATTGGTTTATCTGGCGGCTCTATCGGTGCAGGCGGAAGTTGTAAGATCAGAATAGAATGTACCTTGCCCATGGGAGCGACCCCGGGCGAATACACCAATACCACCAGCGCAGTGAATGCAACCATTGGTGGCAACATGGAATCCGGTAACCCAGCCTCTGGAAAATTATTCGTGTCGTTTGCACCGTCTATTACCAAGTTTTTTACAAATGATCCGGTTGCACCAGGAGGGACGGTTGATCTTGAATTTACCATCACCAATACCGATCCTACGAATATGCTGACGGATATTGCCTTTATTGATGAATTGACCGCTCCAGGCTTGGGATTACCGTTTCCGCTTCTCGTAACACTTCCTCCAACACCCGACCCACCTTGTGGGGCTGGCAGTTCACTTGGTTTTGTTTTCCCGGATACAGATCGTCAGGCACTTTCATTGACTGGGGGTAATATAGGAGCTGGCGGCAGTTGCACCTTTACAGTGACAATCGAAGTTCCTGGTGGTTTCCCGGGTGGTACATACATAAATACTACTTCTGAAATTACCGGAACGCTCAATGGCGCTCAAGTGACGGGCCCTCCCGCTGCGGATGATCTTGAAGTATTGTCCACTCCTAGCATTGCGAAGACTTTCAGCAGTAATATCGTACAGCCAGGAGGTCAGGTGGATGTGACTTTTGATTTGTCAATGCCAGAAACCGCCACACTGGATGCGACTAATATTTCATTCTCTGATAATTTGGACGTCTTCCTTTCAGGTACAGTAGTCGCCAACCCGAATAATTTAAACAACACTTGTGGGGGAACAGTGAACGCTTCTGCAGGAAGTAATTCAATTGATGTTTCCGGTATTGACCTGATGCCGGGCGGAGCTTGTTCTATTACAGTGACGTTACAGATACCCGCGGCTGCGAGTCAGGGAGTCAGTGTCAATTCCACTACACCTGTGACTGCTACTTCAGGTGGTGAAACGGTCACCGGAGATCCGGCCTCTGCCAGTTTAACAATAGCTGGATTAACGCTTTCTAAAACCTTTATACCCGACATCGCCGTACCTGGGCAGGCCATTCAACTGCAATTCGATTTGGACAATACCGCCTCAACACTCGATGCAACCAATATAGATTTTGATCTCAGCTTATTTCCTCTTGGGATTGAAGTTACGACTGCATCACCCTTAAACATTTGTGGCGGAACAGTTATGATTACAACCGTCCCGACGTTGGGAAGCTTTATAGATGTTTCCGGGATGAATGTAACAGCGGGTAATGCATGTTCTTTTACCTTGGATCTCCAGTTGCCGGATAACATTGATGAAGGAGACAATATATGCCAGATATTTGGCGCAACAGCTTCGATTGGAGGAGGTCCAGTGGGCTTGCCTCCATTTGATGACATATTGCTCATCGATCCGGTGATCATGGAATTCTCTAAAGAATTTACGGATGATCCCGTTTTTCCAGGTGACGACGTGAACCTCAGTTTTACCATTGAAAACATCAGTGCCGAAAATGCGATCACCGATATCACCTTTACAGACGACATTGGTGCCATCCTACCTGGAGCAACATTCAATGGTCTACCAAAGGCCGCGTGTGGCGGAACGTTGGACGAAAACCCGGCGGGCGTACTGGAACTGACCGGGGCGAGCCTGCCGATATCTGGCAACTGTTCGTTTGATGTAAGTATCACCACACCAGGTGCGGTTGGAGCCAGCAATATTATCAATACGACCAGCCCCGTGACCGGAAAAGTGGGAGTGGCTGATGTGTCTGGCCTACCTGCCACGGATGAACTCGTTTTACGGACTCTTTCTGTCACCAAAGCATTTGACATGGCCACGGTGGATGCTGGAAGTGATGTCACAATGACTTTTACGCTGGACAACCTCGACATTTCTAATGGCATTTCAAATATCCGTTTCGATGATGAACTGGATAACATGATCTCTGGAGCTACAGTTTCAGGGCTCCCTGTAGGCAGTGTGTGTGGAGGAGCGAATATTTCAGTCGTCGGAGGTTCTGAATTACTTTTTCAAAATGGCACGTTGGGGGCAGGTGAAGACTGTACTTTCGAAGTAACGGTTAGCATACCCTGCGGCACTTCGGCTGGTAGTTATACAAATGTAACTGGAGATATAACCGTGAATGGTCTGGTCGTATCTCCTCCGGCAATGGCCGGTCTCATGGTGAATACTGCCCCTGAGGCTACTTTCACTGTTCCTGCGGATACTACGATCAATTGTGATCAAAGCACTAATCCGATGAATACGGGAGAACCGACTATGCTGATGCATTCTTGCTGTACTTCGGGCCTCACACCCAATTTTACAGATATGACAGTTCCCGGTACTTGCCCACAGGAATCAGTCATCACCCGTACCTGGACGGTGACAGATTGTAATGGTGTGGTTTCTCCTGGTCAGGTACAGACGATCACGGTGCAGGATACTTTACCACCAATCTTAATGTGCCCAATAAATATTACAATTACGTGTTCAGCGAGTACTGCTCCATCCAATACTGGTAATCCATCTGTGATGGATAATTGCGATATGTCGGCAGATGCCTCTTTTATGGATAACAGTACTAAAACGTCTGATGGTAGCTGTTCTGATTTTTCATATACGATCACCCGCACCTGGACTGCGACGGACGCTTGTAGCAATGCCACTTCATGTGACCAGACAATTAATGTAGTTGATACTCAAAGCCCTTCAATTTCGTGTCCGGCTAATACCACTATCAACTGTGATGAAAGCAACCTACCTGCCAATACCGGTTCTGCCAGTGGCACGGATAACTGCGATGCCAATCCGATGTACACCTACAATGACGCCAGTGATCAGACCTCTGATGGTAGCTGTTCCGATTTTTCTTATACCATTACCCGAACTTGGCAGGGACAAGACGCCTGTGGAAATATGAGCACGACCTGTGAACAGATGATTACTGTCCAGGATGTGGAAGGACCTTCGATCATGTGTCCGGTTAATGCTACCATCGACTGCGATGAAAGCATCCTGCCAGCCAATACCGGCGAGGCCAGTGGTACAGATAACTGCGATCCCAATCCGATGTACACCTACAATGACGCCAGTGACCAGACTTCAGACGGCAGTTGTACCGACTTTTCCTATACCATTACACGTACCTGGCAAGGACAAGATGTTTGTGGAAATATGAGTACGACCTGTGATCAGACGATCACTGTCCAAGATATGGAGGGGCCTTCCATTACCTGTCCGCCAGATACAACGGTGGCTTGTGACGTTACTGTTATAGTCACTCCTGATGCCACCGGAACGGATAACTGTGATCCGAATCCAGTTTATTCCTTTACCCCTGCGAGCAGCCAGACTTCTGATGGAAGCTGTTCGGATTATACCTACACGCTTACTTATACCTGGCAGGGACAAGATGCCTGTGGAAATATGGGGCCAACCTGCGATCAGATAATCAATGTAGTCGATACAGTCGGCCCATCCATTATGTGTCCTGGCGATACAACTGTAGCCTGCGATACTGATATGTCTTCTGCTGTGCTTGGCATGGCCAGCGGTACGGACAACTGTGATGCGAACCCCTTCTATTCTGAATCAGATATAAGCACACAAACGAGTGATGGCAGTTGTACTGATCATTCCTATAGCATCACTCGTACCTGGCAGGGGCAAGATGCTTGTTTAAATATGGGGCCAACCTGTGACCAGATCATTACAGTCGTGGACACAGTGGCACCTGTGGTAACGTGCCCGCCCACGGATATTACGGTCAATTGTGATGAAACCGTACCAAGCTTCACGGGTACGGCAACGGCCAATGATAATTGTGATGCCAATCCGTTTATCACTTCGAGCGACCTGACTACGGCAACCAATGATGGCTCTTGTTCAGATTTTGAGTATGTTATCACTCGTTCCTGGTTTGCCTTTGATGCCTGTTCCAACGTCAGTGTTCCTTGTGTCCAGACCATCAATGTGGAAGACAATGAGGCACCAAGTATCATGTGTCCGCCCAACGTGACCGTAGAATGCGACAGTATTGCTCCTGTATATGCTGGCATGGCCTCCGGTACGGACAACTGCGATCCGAACCCGACCTATACGTTTAACGATGCAAGCACCGCCACCAACGACGGAAGCTGCACGGATCATGAATATACGATCACACGGACCTGGCAAGGAGCTGATGCTTGTGGTAACCAAACCACGACCTGCACTCAGACCATTACAGTGGAAGACAATACTGCTCCAGAACTTGTTTGTCCGCCAAATACAACTGTGGAATGTGACGATGTAGCACCTACCGGAGCAGCTGGTGAGCCAACTGTAAATGATAATTGTGACGGTACTGCAACTTACACGTTCAGTGATGTGAGCACGGCCACCAGCGACGGAAGCTGCACGGATTATGAATATA
Source organism: Bacteroidota bacterium (assembly GCA_039819485.1). Classification (GTDB taxonomy): domain Bacteria; phylum Bacteroidota; class Bacteroidia; order Chitinophagales; family Saprospiraceae; genus UBA6168. Next base: position 24,481 of record JBCBRY010000075.1, read on the forward strand.
CCATTACCCGTACGTTCAACTCTGCTGATGTGTGCGGCAATCAGGCTACTGCTTGTACCCAAACCATCACCGTTGAGGACAATACTGGCCCGACGATTAGTTGTCCGGCCAATCTCATGGTAGAATGTGATGCGGATCTTTCTCCTGCAAACACCGGAATGCCAACGGGTAGTGATAATTGTGATGTCGGCACAATCTCTTTCACCAGCTCCGATGTGAGCACCCAGACCTCCGATGGTTCATGCACAGACCATTCTTACACGATCACTCGTACCTGGGAAGGTCAGGATGTATGTGGAAACCAAAGCTCTACCTGTGACCAGATCATTACGGTAGATGATACCACACCTCCGACCCCTGCTTGCTCTGATCTTTCCATAGACCTGGACACTACGGGCAACCTGACCATCACACCTGCTCAGGTTTTTGATGCGTCCAGCTCAATGGACAACTGTTCGGCTACTGTAAGTGCAGTTTCCGTTTCACCAAGTGTCTTTGATTGCCAGGATGAAGGTCCGAATACAGTGACCCTGACAGCTGAGGATGTTTGTGGAAATACTGCCACCTGCACTGCTACTGTAACGATTGGGGAATTCCTGACGATCGATAGTATTTCAGCGGTTGATGAATCATGTGCCGGTGCCGGAAATGGTTCGATTGAAATATTTGCATCTGCTTTGGGCGGACAAATTGGCTACTCCACTGATAATGGCGCCAATTATCAATTCGGTAATATCTTCAATGACCTGACTCCAGGCACCTACAATGTTAGAGTAAAAGTATTTGGAGTTGCAGCGATATGTGAAAAAACGGCAGTGGTCACGGTTGGAACCAATCCAAATGGCCCACCGACCTGGTATAAAGACTTTGATGATGATGGCTACTCTGATGGCATGACTCAGGTAAGTTGCACCCAACCGGCGGATTACAAACTTCTTGGAGATTTGGCTGGCCCGGACATCGATTGCGACGATAACGACCCATTGGAATTCCCGGGCCAGGAATGGTATCCGGATGCGGACGGCGACGACTACGGCGGAACACCGAAAGTCACCCAATGTGAACGCCCGGCTGGCCATTTTGCCGCTTCCGAATTGACAGGGACTAATGACTGTAACGATAACAATGCAGCGGTTAATCCTGGTGCCACGGAAATTTGCAACGGGATCGATGACAATTGCGACGGAAGTATTGATGAAGGCCTTTCCGGAGAAACTTTTTTCGGAAACGTGGCTTTCACTACTCAGGCGCAAATCGATGCCTGGCCTGATTGTTTCACCAAGATCGATGGCAATCTGACCATTGCGGGTACTGGCATTACCTCACTTGCACCGCTTGGCGACCTCTCCGAAGTAACCGGTAGCGTAACCATCCAGCTCACTGGGCTGACCAATATGACTGGGTTGGACAACCTGACCACTGTCGGTGGAGGACTCACGATCTATTTCAACTCCTCCCTGACTTCATTGACAGGGCTGCAGTCACTGGCGACGGTTGGCGGCAATTTGTCCATTTATTATAATTTCCTATTAGTCGACTGTTGTCCGATCAAGCCATTGGTGAGTGGTGGCGGGGTTACCGGAGCAATATTGGTCTTCTTTAATGCTGTGGGTTGTAACAGTCTTGCCGAAATACTTGCCTGCCCAACTCCGGGTGAAATCTCGAATCCAGGCGGCAGTGTTATTGTTGTGCCAAGTTCATCTAAAGGTGACCATGAAAATGTTGATGAACGTATCGTCACTGTTTTCCCGAACCCGGCGTCCTCAGAGGTGAACGTCCTCTTTGGTGGATTGGTGAACAATGGAACGATTGAACTGATGGATGTCATAGGTCGGAAAGTTCACCGCTTTAAGATCAGTGTCTCCAATAATGTTCACACAATTGATGTCAGTAACTTCAACCACGGGGTTTACTTGCTTACAGTGAAACTGGACGGCAAGAAACCTGAAGTACGAAAAATTGTTATTGAATAAATAAAGTGAAACATATTTTAAAGCCCTCAACAATTATTGTTGAGGGCTTTTTTTATGGACTGTGAAATGGAAAATGAAGAAATTTTTTTTAAAAGAAAATATTATTGAATTATGTAAAAGTTCGCTCGAAAGTCATCCGGTAGAAGTTCGCTGATTTTTTAATTTAATTTAAAGAAATAGGTTATGAAGACTGTTTTTACGTTTACATTTTGCGTGCTTTTTTTTCAGGCCAGTATTTTTGCTGAATATCTACCTGTAGATTCCAAAATAAATAAAGTAACTGTTTTTTTATCGGGCGCCCAGGTCAAACGATTGGCGACGGTCAATCTCTCGAAGGGAAGAACCGAATTAATATTTAAAGGTATTTCGCCAAAACTGGATAAACAAAGTATTCAGGTAAAAGGCGATGGAGCTTTTACAATCTTATCTGTTAACCATCAATTAAATTTTTTAGAACAACAAAAGAAAAGAAATGAAATAGAAGTATTATTAAAAGAAAAGTACCGTTTAAATGATGAAAAAAAATCCATTAATTCACTGCTGGATGTATTTGCCGAAGAGAAAAATATGTTAGCAAAAAATCAGTCGGTAGGTGGTGCAAACACCGGGGTAGTAGCAGCGGAATTGATTCAGGCCGTAAATTTTTATCGGGAAAGGTTAAATGCAATTATTTTGAGTCAATTAAAAACGGAAAAAGAATTATTGAAAATTGATAGCTCCATTGCCGTTATTGACAAACAGTTACTTGCCTTAAATAAAGAAAAAGAAACTGCCACCAGTGAAATAGTGGTCACCGTACTGGCCAAAGAAAATACTACTGCAAAATTTGATATTAATTATTATGTCCTGGATGCGGGTTGGTTTGCTACTTATGATTTACGGGTTAGGAATGTGGACAGTCCAATGAATATTACTTTTAATGCTAATGTAATTCAGCAGTCAGGTGAAAATTGGGAAAACGTTGCCCTGGTTATTTCCAGCGGCAATCCGCTGGAGAACGGCTTTGTACAACCATTGCAGCCCTGGTTTTTGACCTATGAAAATAATTACATTCAAAATAATAGGAACGGTGCGGTCGGAAAGGGCAGGGGAGGCATCAATTCAGTGAGTGGAAGGATCACCGACAGCAACGGTGACCCTTTGATTGGCGCATCTGTTTTGGTCAAGGGCAGTTCGGTGGGCACTGTAACGGATATTGATGGAAATTATCTGTTGAATATTCCTGCCGATCCGACAAGCTTGATCATTAGCTATACCGGATTTTCTTCTCAGGAAATTGCCGTTAATTCGGATGTGCAAAATATAAAATTAAAAGACAGCCCATTGGCACTAAGTGAAGTTGTTGTTACAGGCTTGGGAAAAAGCCGGTCCTCAATTTCCATGAAAAAGTCAAAAGGGTATAAATATGATCGCACCATAAAACAGCAAAATGTCCAGTCCTATCAGGCAACTACCATAAACTTTGATATTGAAACAAAATATACCATACCGAGTGATGGAAAAGTACGGACCGTAGAAGTTAAGTCCGATTCAATATCGGCGATTTATGAATATTATTCAGTCCCAAAGAAAAATGAAAATGTATATTTAACCGCCCTGGTTCCAGAATGGCAAGCATTAAATTTATTCTCAGGAGAGGCTAATTTATTTTTTGAAGAAGCATTTTTAGGAAAATCATTATTAGATCCTCGCAACGCCAGCGATACATTGGAAATCTCTCTTGGAGTAGACAAGGGAATTGTGATTAAAAGAAATAAAATAAGGGATTACCATGAAAAAAGATTTTTGGGAAGCAATAAAAAAGAGTCGCGCACTTTCGAAATATTTGTGAGAAACAATAAACAGGAAGCTGTTCGAATAACAGTTGAAGACCAGTTTCCTATTTCCAAGAGAAAAGAAATTGTCGTGGAAGACCTGGAGTATGCAGGAGCAAAGCGCCATAAAAAAACAGAAAAATTAATTTGGGAATTTGTATTGGAACCAAGGGAGGAGCGAATGCTCAAAATGAAATATACCGTGAAATTTCCCAAGAATAAATATTTGACATTGGAGTAAAACCTTGATAGAAATAAAAAAGAAGGGTTTAATTTAAATCGCCGGGTTGAAAAATGTTCCTCCCCCCGGCCCCCTCCAGAGGGGGAGAAAAAAACGAGTCAGTCTCCCCCTCTGGAGGGGGCGGGAGGAGGAAATTAAATCAACAAAACTGCTTGATGAAATTCATTTTACACCAAAATAAAAATGCCAATTAAATTATTTAATTGGCATTTTTATTCCTCATTTAAATTGTAAATAATCACTCCTGCAGGCCCCATACCCATTTTCCTTCGATATCAAAATAACCGACTTTATCGCCTTGTTCTACCCGGAAAAGCCCTTCTCCGGCATAGCTGATATATTCGTAATCAGGCTGAACGATCATTTCTCCCTGGGTATTGGACAGGCCGTTAAAACCTTTAATGCGGACCTTGGCAAAGCCATTTTCAAACTGTTCGATTTTATCGTACTTAGGTGGAATAATCTCAATGCCCTGTTGATTGATGATGGCCCAGCGGCCGTCTACTTGCACGACCGCAACCCCATGTTGAAATTCGCCGGCCTTGTCGTAAAAGCCATCATAAAATTTGGCTTGTTCGGTAATGTAGTACATTTTGTACTGCTTGTCCCTGACCAGGCCGCGGCCGTCCGAAAAGTCGAGGAGGCGGTTAATGCCTGGCTCAATCAGGAAATTCCCGTCTTTATCAATGAGGCCAGCTCGCTGGTTGCCTTTGAAAACGATGGCTTTACCGTCTTTGAAATCCATGCAACGGGAAAAATCCGGTTCCACTACCATCTTGCCGGCTAAGTCAATGAAGCCGCAGCGCCCGTCTTTCCAGACAGCGGCCCGACCTTCATTAAAATGACTGGTCTTGGAAAAACGTGGCGGAATGACCAATTCGCCCCGGATATTGATAAAGCCGTAACCGTCCTTCTTTTTGACCTTGGCCAACCCCTCTGAAAACGGCCAGATACCTCGGAAGGACTGAGTCGTGATATTTTCTCCCCGCAGGTTGATGACGGTGAACCGCTCGGGGCTGCCACCCAGTCCGGCAATGGCCAAACCATGTTGATCGAACGGTGAAATGGAGGCATATTTTGGACGGACAACAGTTTGACCATTGGTGTCAATCAAACCAAACCGATAAGTGTCGTTGATGAGCTGCACCACCACGGCTACACCCCGGTCAAACGACTCGGCCCTCATATACTGGGGAGGAATGGCCCAGTTACCTGATTTGTCAATAAACCCGAAGCGGGGGCCTTCCATTTTGGCCGGGGCCATCCCGTTTTGAAAGCGGCCTGCCTTCGAATACTGGAACGGTAGTTCCTGGTGGCCGTTCTTATCAATGAAGCCCCATTTACTACCAATTCTTACGGCTGCCCAATCTTCGCTGAATACGTCCACTTCATCGAAACGGCAGGGAATGGTTTCCAGGCCGTTGTGGTCAACGAACCCCCAGTGGCCCCTTCTTTTCACAGCCAGTCGACCCTCTGTGAAAGAACCGATTTCGTCGTATTGTACGCCGACGGCCAATTGGCCGAGCGTATCTATCAAACCGTATTTTTCTTCTTTTTTGAAAATGCGCAGGACTTTGTTGCCGGTTTTATCGATGAAACCCAATTCATCGAATTCACATTTGAGCAACGTTTTGCCCCGGCTGTTGACCATTCCCCATTTGTTTCCCTGTGCAACGATTCCGACACTGTTGTGGAAATCGCGCGCAAAAGTATATTGCGCAGGAACTTTCAATATTCCGAGGGTGTCCACATACCCCCACTCACAGTCCTCACACGTCAGATAACCGTAACGATCGATGTTAATGTCGTGTTGGGTGTAGTCCGTCAGCACCACAGGCGGTAGCTGTTTGGAGAAATATTCATTGAGTTTACCGATAGTAAAAGGGCTGTTTTTCAAAGTGGAGGAAGCCCTGCCTTTCAAGCTGACCCTTGCCACACCTTCCTCAAACTCGCCCATAAAAACGAAGTCTTTGCGGATAATCTTTCCAATGCGGTTTACCAGTCCATGTTTGCCGCTGGTGAAAATGCATCTTGCCACGGGCATGCCTTTGTCAAAATCACCCAAACGCACATCCAGCAAGTCTACCTCATGTACCAGTAACCCGGTGTCGTTTTGTACCAGTCCATAAGCCATTTCGTACCGGTAGGAAGTTCGGTCAAAAACTACCTGCTGGCGGGTTTCGATCCCTACCAGGGTCAACCCCAGTTCTTTTTCGACTTGCACTTCATGAAAGGTAGGTTCGATTTGCACCTGGCCGTTGTCGAGTCGGCGCAGGCCCCATTTGTCCTGCTTCGGAGAGTAAAACCATTCGAATTTTTCCAGTTGGTAAGGACTGTCGTTTTCGCCCCAGAGTCTCGGGGCCGCTTCTTCTTCCCGTACCACACTGATAGTGAATGCTTTTTCGTACAGATTTGCAGCCTGAAGTTCCCGGTCTTCGTTAAAATTAAAAACGGTCAGTTTTTGTCCTTTATAAGCCTTGGCCTGATCGCCTTCCAGGAAAATTCGATCATAGTCTGTTTTGACCACCACTTCGCCACGGCGGTTGGCGAGGCCTATTTTGCGGTTCTTGATAACCACGCAAAGACCTTCTTTCATCGGGGCGATATAATTGTATTTAAAAGGGATCAGCACCAGGTCGTCGAGGGTCACAATGCCCCATTCGCCGTTCAGGTTGGCCCGGAAGACATCTCCTTCGTACGCCTGTATTTCATTGTAACGTGGGGTTAAGACCATTTGGCCGCAATGATCGACCAGCCCCAGTTTCCGGTTCTTCTTGCAGAGTACATAATCGTCGGAGAAAGGGTAAAACGCTTCGAAGGGCTGGTTGGTCACCAGTTTGTTGTACACCAATGAAAAAAGAGCCGGCCGGTTGTCGACCATTAATTTTATGAACTTGGTAGAGATCCGGCTGAAGTGACTGTACACAGGTTTTAGCACGTTGCTGCCAGTACTGTCGATGGCGCCCCATTTCAGGTCTTTTTTGTAGAAAACGAGGTTGTTGTTGTAAATCCAGATTTCATCGACGGAAGGTCTGAGCAATTCTTTCTGGTCGGGGAGCAACAGTCCGAGCAAGTCGTCTTTTTTGGTCTGGAAATAAAGCCCGCTTACATGATCAGGCACGTTTTGCAGAACGGTGATTTCATCGTATTTGGGCGTTGAGATGGAGCGGCCTTTCTGATCAATGATTCCCCATTTTTCATTGAGCCGGTAAGCAAGGTAGGGCCGGGTGTCCGGGCGGTCACTTTTTAATATTTCTACCCGTTCATAGCCAGGCTGCAAAATAATATCGCCCTGCATGTTCATCACCTGCCATTCTCCATTTTCCATAACGGAAACCATGGTCGCGTCCAGTGCTTTTACATCATCAAATTTAGGAGGGACAACTTCCCGCCCATTGTGGTCGAGCATGCCGACTTTGCCGTTGCGCTGCATGATAGCATAGCCAAATTCCTTAAACTCTCCGATGGCATCATAAACCGGCTGTTTCACAATTCGCCCATCGGAATTAATGAGCCCCCATTTTTTATTCTTTTTAATCGGAAAAAGTGACTGTGCGACAGAGGGATGTGCAAATAGAGTCAGCAACAAAGATGCTGTAAGGAAAAGAAGGGCTAAAGCACGAGACGTTTTTTTCAATCGCATAGAGTCTTTCAGTTGACGCAAAGTTCTGTTTTAAAATTCAACAAATGAAATTCAAGGAGTAAGTGGGAAGTTGTTTACCTGCTGAACCGGTCAGCTTACTCTCAATGATAAAAACCAAATCTGGATTTTATGCCGTCATATAACGCAGGGAGTGAGGATTATTTTACAAAGAAAAGAAATCTCCAAAGGAAATAATGAGAAAAAACGGAAAAGTGACACTTCTGCCTTTTATCTTTTTAGTGGCTCAGTATCAAGCAGAAGGCACAAAGTCCGCAAAGGATTACTTAAGTTTCTCAGCGAACTTTGCGCTCTCTGCGCGGTACTTGTTCTATTTTTTAAGCAAAAACAAATCGTTCCAGCACTTGCCACTGCCCTTTCTCATGCCGCAAGAGTACAATATTTTCTACAAGGAACTGGCGCTGATAGGCCCTTTTTGAAAAGTGGGCCCAGGCACGGGGAAAAACTCTTACCTCCAGGTCCCGGTGAGCAATCGTCATGTGCGGATGAAATCGTTGGTTTCTTTTGTCGTTAAAATCCAATGTACGTGCGAGACTCTTGGCCAATTCACGCTGCAACTCTTCAAGTGAACCGTTTTTTTCCATATCGACAAAAATCACTCTTGGCGCAAAACAGTTGAACCCGTTCAGCCTGACCGTGAACGACAATTGATCGTAGGCAAATTCCGCCAGTGTTTCCCGCAGGTCTTGCAATGCTTCTACCGGCCAGCGGAAAGGTGCGATCAATGTAATGTGAGGAGGAGATTTAAAAGCATGCCGGGCCTGGAACAGGTCGGCACATTCCTGTTTGAAAGAGGTCACTTCCTGCTGTATCTCATTGTCGGGGAGGATGGCCAGGAAGAAAAGCGGATCGGTCATAATTTGAAGTTACTTGGAATTTCAGCAATTGGAAAACCAGGAAGAGTGATAAGTTTAATGTTTACATCCATTTCCGGACATCAGTTTCAACTTTGTACAAGACAAAATCCTGTACTTCAAGGGCTTTATCAACTGGAATATAAGGAACCTGGATAGAACCCGCAGCCGTAAACAAGGTCAGATGTGCCAACCCCCGGCGTTTTAGAAAATAGTTTTGCCGGATCGTGACGGCCTGTACTTTATACCACTGTAAAAGGATCCGGTGTTGGTTGATCACTCCCCAAGAGGTGCGGATACCTTCCTCACTGACATGCCAGTGCCAGTTCAAATAGTATCGGTAGCTCAGCCATGCTGCTGCGGGCAGCCACAACAACCATATCCAGATCTGATTGCCGAGCCACGACTGGCTGATCAGCATCAAAACTCCAACCGGTATCAGTCCTTGAAAAAAGAACATCCGCAGTGAAATCCGCCAATTGATGCCATGCTGCGTTTCAGGCAAATTTTTTTCCTCTGGGAAATAAGCCTTTCGAATGGCTTCGAGATGGTCTCCATAGCAGCCTGGTACGTTGACGGCCAATTTGCGGGCTACCTGCATGCTGGCTGCCTGCGGCAAACGCACGGATATCATTTTGAACAACCTTTTCAGCGGGCTGGAGTCCCAGCGGATGAATTGTATTTTTTGCAGGTTGGCCGAGACTTCTTGCCTGGTAAAAAGCCCACTGTTCATTTTGAAGCCATTGCCAGTTCGCCAAAAGCGCAAATTAAAATACTGGAATACCGTCCTGAACAAGGTGAGCAAAAAAGAAATGATCAGAAAAAACGGCACGCCGATCAGTAAATAATAGATGATTTCTCCCTCGTCCACGACTCCCAGGAATTTTTCCAGCCGGTCGGTCAGTTTTAGGTCAAGAGCTTCCTCCACATCATCGATGAAACTGAGGAAAAAAACCATGATGATACCTGCCGTCCGAAAATGGTTCTGGCTGACCCCTATTTTCAACAAGTCGAGAATTCCCAGTTGGAAAATGGGCTTTCCGACCGTCATTTCGGAAGGGGGCGCGCTGCCGGTGCGCTCAACCGCCGTAGTTCCTGTCTGCAAACGAGCATCTTTATTAGAGCTGATAAAAGAGCGCAACGCCCCGGCGTCAGCTTGGTCGATGGCTTCCAAAGAGAATTCTTTGCCAACAGAACCAGCGGTATCAATTTCAATACTGACAACATTGAATGCCTGATGCAGGATGCTTTGTTTGAAATTAACAGTCTGGATACGATCCAGCGGCACGGCTACTTTGGTTTTGCGGAATACGCCTTTTTCCAAAATGAGTTCATCATCTTTTATGTAAAAATAGGTGCGGAAATAGGAGATAATCGAGGTGATGGCACCCAGGCCCGCCAATACCAGCAGGCCAAGGGTAAAGCTCGTGAATACTTTTTTTTTGGGATTGAAGAAAAATACCAGAATCAGTATCCAAAATTGCTTGAGCAAGATTCTGAATATTTTGCCCAAAATGAACAAAATCGCAATGGTCGACTGGCGGGTTGGTTGTTCAAATTGGCTCATGCGGGTTCGATTGAGTTGCCGGGTGAATGGTCTCTTCCTCGGGTTCCCATGCTGGCCCGGCCGATGCTGCAGGCGGAGGCAGGTCTGAAGAGGAAGGGCCGCTTATTTTACTAGTGATAAATTCTTTGATGCGTTTTGCTTCTTCGTGTTCGAGGCCATCGATGGCCAGGTCGCTGCTGGATCCTCCTGCTGTGAAAATGCGGAGGGTGGCCAGCCCATAGGCATTTTGGATGGGGCCCTGACTGATTTCACAATGCTGCATCCGGTTGAAAGGTATAGTGGTCACCGTTTGCCACCAAACTCCACTTTTGAATATCACATCATGCTCCCTGACGGCGTAGCCTGAAAGTTCATAACGTTTGTTTACCAAAAAAAGGCTTAAAAAGAAAAGCAATGCCCAAACCAAAAAAATGCCGAACCGAAATACACCTAATTGCGCCGAGGAACCAAAGTAGAATAGCAAAGCCCCGACAAACAACACCGTAAACAAGATACAAGTACCGATATATTCCGTTGTTTTATAATTGACGGACAACTTTCGCAGATCCACCGAACCCACACTGGGTAAAAGTTTTGCATCAACTTGTTGGTTTTCAAAAATCATGTAATCGTCTATTGGCCTGAACCGGTTAGAATTCTACTCGGAAAAGAGGCGGCTCAAACATTCACTAAAACGCCAAAATACTTAAAAAGCCGCTACTTGCAGCAACAATGAAAAGAATAGATGGGACAGGCAGGTGTATTTATTTTGTTAAACGTGGAAAACCGTACTAGCGATAGCACTTGCTTATCTTTTCTGTAATAAAATTGTTATTTTTTTTCACTATTCCTGAAAACTTAGTTTTATTTGTAAAATTACATTTCTATAAAGTGCTCCAATTTAAATCGTTTGAAAACATAAATTCATGTAAATCCTCTTTCAATTTGAAAATGCAAGGAGAACAATCCATTCCAGTTAAGTTCTTGCAAAAGGATTAAATTAAATTCACAATCTAGTCAACATATAAGTTGCTTATTAAGCGTCAATGCCCACATTGATATGAAGTAAAAATGGTAGTGTATATTCCATATACCTACACTTAAAGATAAGCTGCGGTTGCTCTATAATGAGCTTCCAGAGGGAGGGGTGTTTCGTACACCTTTTCCCTCTTTTTTGACCACTTCGAAATCCTGTCATTGTGCATCCTTTTCCCTCCTGGTTATTGAAAGAATTAGCTTGTAGTTGTACTGATTGATAAACATGGGGACAGCCCTGTATGTGTGGCAGTCGACCGAGTCGCTGCTCCGCAGCGCCGGGCGGAGGAGGGATTTAAGGGGACAGTTTGTATGTCAGATAAAGATGGAAGCGCTGCGTTATTTTTCAACCGTTGCTTAGCTGGGCTGCCCACCTTTAATTTTCAATATTCTGGAAAGCGACATCTGTAAATAAATCCTTTTTCTGTATTCCACAGATTGTTTTTTTACTAAAAATTACTACCATTGGTTGTTCCCTTCGTTTCTTTGGATATCGACCTAAACAACGAGAGCGAATACTTTTGTAAAACATCGAAAGGCATTATTAGAAATTAAGAAATTCCTAATTCAATAAATGCTATCCTGCCTGTCTCTGGAACAGGATGAGATTTTTGCCGTTGAATTAATAATTTCTGATAACCTTTAACCCATATGAGGTAATGATTAGCTATTCTAAGATTTTATTATTCCTGTCATTTATTTTTTTATCCCAAATCAACCTGCGGGCCCAGGGAGCCCATGAGCTTGACGGGACTTTGGACGGTGCCCTGCTTGGAGCAGGGGGGCTGACATTTGGGTTGGGCTTTCATCTTCTGAAAAAAACCAAACCACTGACGGAAGAAGAAATCAGGCTAATGGACCCTTTGAACGTGAATAAACTGGATCGGCCCACTACCAAAAACTGGGACCCAGTGGCGCACCGGATCAGTGATATTACTTTGCATGCCTCTTTTTATAGTCAGTTTTCATTGCTACTCGACAACAATTCCCGTGATGAAGCAGGCACCATCGGGGTAATGATGGCGGAAGTAGCATTGCTCAACAATGGGATCACCAATATTTTTAAGGGAACTGTCCACCGTAAACGCCCTTTTGCCTACAACCCTGACGACCGGATACCAATGGATAAAAAGCTGCATAGAAACGCCAAATTCTCCTTCTTTTCGGGGCATGCTTCCAACTCCGCCTCTTATGCTTTTCTTACCGCCAAAGTATTTACCGACAACAACCCGAATTCAAAGTGGAACCCATACGTATGGTCTGCTGCCGTTACGCTGCCAGCGGTAACCTCTTTTTTGAGGGTCAAAGCCGGCAAACATTTTCCAACCGATGTGGTCGTCGGCTATGCGGTTGGTGCTGCGATAGGGTTCCTGGTTCCCGAACTGCATAAATTATAACCTTCTCATCCGCTATTCTCCAACAGCTTCTTAGCTTTGCACCTGAACTGAATACAACTGCAAACCACAGAAACCGCTCTTTGTAGTTGGCAAGCAGCAGACCGAACTGCTTTTTTGGGATTCACCAAACAACGCAGGTTGCTGCTCTTACGTTTTATAGCGACACTATTTAAACTAAAACTATCATAACAGCTTTTGCACATAATCGCAACGGATGTTAAACAATTTGCTAACCATGAAAAAATCTGTACTTGATTATACCAAACGTTTCTTTTACCTCATTCTCGCATGTTGTTGTTCGTTCTTGTTGGGGTGTGAAGGAGAAGACGAAACGGTTGCAGCCTACATCACCATTAATGACTTTGTGGTAGAATCGACGAACCCAAACCAGCATGGCAGTATCTCTCACAAAATAACGAACGCATTTGTTTTTCTGGTCCCTAAAGACTCGGTGCAATCTCCTCACCAGTTGGGCGTCGTTACCCTGCCGGCTACCGTACCGGCCATTGTCAGCGGTGAGTTTGAAATAAATATTGATCCTGTGGTAAAGGCCAACGGCAGTAGTTTCTCATTGGAGGTCTATCCCTTTTACCAACGGTATAAACAGAATGTTACTTTGGTGCCTGACCAGGAAATCGAAGTTTCGCCCAGAACCTCCTATAGACCGGAAGCTAAATTTAGGTTGATCGAAAATTTTGAATCCAGTGGTCATCTTTTTGGGGCGGACCGGGACGGTAACTTTGCCACAACGCTCGAAAATTCAACCGAAGATGTGTTTGAAGGAAATAAATCGGGCAGGGTTTTTCTGGACACTGCCAATAATGTATTTGTGGTCGCCAATGCGGATTTATATGAAATCAATTTTCCTGAAGCTACCCGGGTGTACATGGAAGCGAATTACAAAACCGATATACCGCTGGAATTCGGTATCCTTTCCGTCAATACCCTTGGTGATGAAACACCGGCGTTCGAATTTGTGGTGCTCGCCAAACCTGAGTGGAACAAGATTTATTTCGACATGACCAACCTTTTGAACAGCGCACCCAGCAACCTTTTCGCTTTTATCATCAGAGGGGGGCTGCCTTTTGAAAATGGTGAATTTACCCTGAAGGAAGCCGAGGTTTACTTTGACAATATTAAGGTAATTACCTTTTAGGCCGGGGCAGTGTGCAACTCATTTTTCGAGTGCAATCGATTGGGTGGGCCCCGAAGTGGTATCGGGGCCCATCCAATTTACAAAAATAATTTCAAGGCTTATTCTCTTGCTGATTACCAGCCCACTTGCCTACACTAAGTATGATGCGCCAAAACGAAACCTACTTTTACCGCCTTGCCGACTTTCTTTCAGCAATGCTGGCCTGGGCACTTTTTTTTCTTTGGCGAAAATGGATGGAAGGGGCTCCGGTCAGTTGGGAGTCCTTCCAGGATCTCAATTTTTATTATGGCATTTTTATAGTTCCCACGGGCTGGTTTCTTTTTTATTCCCTATTTGACGATTACAAGGATATTTACCGATTGGCACGTTTGTCAACGCTGGCACGCACATTTGTGCTTTCGTTTATCGGTGTGTGTTTCCTTTTCGTGACTTTATTGATGGATGATGTAGTACGGCAGTATACTTCTTACTTTAATTCTTTTTGTATTTTATTCAGTTTGCATTTTTTAATCACTGCTTTTGTCCGGATGCTCATTCTGACCCGGGCACACCGGCGTTTAAAAAAAGGAGTGGTCGTTTTTCCAACATTAATGATCGGAGGCGGGCAGAGAGCGCTGGAATTGTGGAATGAATTAAATGATAGAAAGGAAGGTATTGGTTATTATTTTACAGGATATATATCGACGAACAATAAGTCTGCTACAGGTGCCGCACAATTGTTAAATATGCCCTGTTTGGGAGGACTTAAGGAATTAAAAAAAATAATCAACGAAAATAAAATCGAAGATGTAATTATTGCCATTGAAAAAAATGAACACCAGTATTTAAAAAATATTTTAAACGCCTTATTTGATTTTGGAGATAAAATTCACATACGTATCGTGCCGGACATGTACGACATTATGCTCGGTAACGTCAGGATGAACGAGGTGATGGGCGCGGCATTAATTCATATTAAACAGGAATTAATGCCCAAGTGGGAGCGGCTGCTCAAGCGACTGATGGATTTGATCATTTCTATTTTGGTGTTGGTTTTTTTAGCTCCGCTTTATTTGTATTTGTTTTTTCGGGTAAAACATTCTTCTCCCGGCCCTATATTTTACAAGCAGGAAAGAATTGGTTTGAATGGAAAACCATTTTATTTGGTGAAGTTTCGTTCGATGTACATCGATGCTGAAAAAGACGGGCCACAATTGGCCAAGGACAACGATCCCAGAATTACCCCAGTCGGTCATTTTATGCGAAAATACAGACTGGATGAATTGCCCAATTTTTGGAACGTACTTACTGGTGACTTGTCTTTGGTGGGCCCTCGCCCGGAGCGACAGTTTTTCATAAATAAAATTGTGGAACAAGAGCCGCATTATCGCCAGTTGTTAAAAGTTCGTCCGGGTATAACTTCATGGGGGCAGGTGAAATATGGGTACGCCTCCAATGTGGACGAAATGTTGCAGCGATTAAAGTTTGATATTTTATACATCGAAAATATGTCGCTTTTACTGGATTTAAAAATTATGTTTTACACCGTCTTGGTGTTAATCCAGGGCAAGGGAAAATAAAATATTAAGCAAGCAATATTCTCTATATTGTTATTGCTGTTCATTTGAGCCTATCTGCGATTTATACCGGGTTGGTTCCGGTCTTGGTGATCTGCAAAAATCTACGGATCAGGGCTGTCCAAAGTAAATGGAATAAATAGGCTCGTTCGCGGGTTTCGTCTGCACGACCAGTTTTACTTCATTTTAGCTTTTTCAGGGCTGCCTGGATTCCTATGGTTCGGTTTTATTATCTTTGTAATATTAAGCTGGTGGTCAAAAAAAATGACACTTTTTCTTTGCTTGAAAATGAATCTTGAGGCTTGGAAATCAAACATTTGTCAGAAGAAAAGTGTCATTTTTAGCGCCCTTTATTTTTGTCCAAGGACTTATAGTATTTTATTAAAAACGATGTTATTATCACCTTCTGCCTCGATTTATTGACCTTTAATTCTTTTTTATTCGATACAACTTTGGAAACGTAACAAGGCTTGGGTTTTTGTCTTTTTTTGCAATTGTTTCTTAATTGATATCTTCAATAACTAATTCAATTTATATGCGATTCTTTCTATTGTTTTTTGTTCAGTTAGTATTTTTCAATTTGGCTCAATCCCAACACTCCTTTGGAATCAGGTCAGGTTTTCATTCATCTAAGGTCAAGTTCTTTGTAAACGATGACTTCCTTGAGAATTCCGATGCGCTGAATCAATTCGAGATCGGTTTGTTTTACAACAAGAAAATTCATGAACATTTTGCATTGACACCCGAACTAAATTACCTCGAGAGAGGAGGTTCTATCCCTGGTTCCATTTCCACAGAAGAAACACATTACAATCAATTAGAACTGGTGGTGCCCATTACTTTGCAGTTTCGGGTAAAGAGGTTTGTGCCCTTTGCAAAACTTGGTCTTTCATACGGATATACGCTCAGTGGATTTACCCGGACAGCCCTCAGCCGTAGAGAGCTGGATTTTAGCGACAATGATGCATACAAACGGTCAGATTTTGGACTGGTCGTTGGTGGAGGAACCCATTTTTTAGTGACCGATTCTTGGGGAATATTTTTAGAATACAGATACAGGGAATCCTTTTCATATACCATGGATGCGGAATTGGAAGATATAAGACTTTCCACAAAAAACAGAGGACAAGGATTGGTCTTAGGGGTAATGTTGACATTATCACCTGACTGACCGACAAACTATAATTAACTATTTTTTTTAACTAACGCGTTCATTCTATGATTTTGTTTGTTTTAAAAAGCTCTTTCAAAAATAAAATAAAGCTCTTTCAAAAATAAAATTATAGAGTAAAACCTACAGGAAAACATGAATTGTAAATCAAACATTTGTCTTTCATTACTTGCAGTTTTTCTTATAAGCCTGCAGTTAAATTCACAGCCAAGTTTCTTAAATGGCCTTAATCAGTTCCCATCGACGCCCGCTGAGTTAGAGAGTTCTAATGGCATATTGGCTCGGGCCTATGCACCCGTGTTGCATCAGTTTGTGAATGGATCATCGGTATACTCCGAGAATGGGGCAGTCGATACTCCCGTCAGGGTAAACTATGATGGGGATTGGACACACAGCAATAACTGGGAAAATGCCAGCCAAATCTATAATGATGCCTTGTCCCCTGCTGCCTATTATCATGTGCAGTGGACAGAAAATTATTGGATCATTGTTTACTCGTACTACTATGCGCGGGATTTTGGAAATGGTATGTGTTTTCCAGAAGATAACCACGAAGGGGACCTGGTAAGGGTACTGCTAACAGTCGGAAGGTCGAGCTATGTTGTTCAAGGGTTTGCAACACAGCACCATGGAAGCAATGATATTGTGGAATGCGTAGACTACGCGGACTATCAGAACTCGATTTGTCCTATCTTAACTTCACCCGGGTATTATCCAGGTATGCATATTATAGTTTATTCGGCTACCGGATCTCATGCTATGTTTGATGATCACACTTCCGGGTTTGATGATCCTCCCTTCAATCCCTGCAAACCATTGGTTTCTACGGAAGTGGCCTATTATCCTGGCGATCCACCGCTCTATTACTCAGATGAATTGGAACAGCCAGAATATTGCGACAACTTTTCTCCTTATTATGGGAAGTACCGTTTGATCAGCATTTTCGATCCCCTCGAAGGATTGTGGGACAAGCGTCCAATCGGAGCGTCTCCAGGCGATGTGTTTGTAAATGCCCCATTGGCAGAGCAGAAGTTCACTTGTGTCGGCAATGGAGACTGTGATAAAGCAGCTTCAGCTCCCTGGAATGGCCCGTTCGGAATTAACCCTGCCAGATGGATAGAAGACAATATGGGATCTTTCAATTGTGATTGTGAGGGTGCAGACGCAAGGTGCGAAGCCGGGAATTTTCATGAGTGCATCTACCAGTATAACCAATATATGTGCGACGTATATCAAATTGAGCTGCCCAGCAACTTTGACTACCAAGGAGCATGGGTCGATAACCCACACCAGGATAACACTACGCTGGTAGTGAGTTTTTCATTGAGTGCCGACGGAGGATATGAAGGCAGCCCGACCAGTATCAACTGGACTTATGAAGTGCCAAACGGTGTGACTGCCAATTGTCTTGGGTGCAATTCATCTTCAAATAGGGTAACCCTGTTTCTTCAAAACACAACCATTGACGATATCATCAGCAACCCGAATGGCTACCAATTGTCTGTGACGGCCAACTTTGTAGAATGCGGAACCATTACCCGGAGCTTTGATTTTGAAACGGTCAACGGACTGATCGGTGAGGATACGGATTGTACCAAGATGATTATTGATGTTAGTGACGATTATCATTTACCGGGCAACCAATATTCATGGGACTTTCCGTTGTACGATGCACTAGCCACCATCTCAAACAATGGAAGAAGGGTTGAATTTAACACAGAGACCGTCATTCAAAATACAACAGTTGCTACGAACCCGGACAAACTGTTGGAGTATGAATTGACCGTGTCGAATACAGCTTATACAGATGATTTGGTCTTTAATGGAGATATGAAAATTCCGGACTGTCAGTACGGCAATTTATCAATGATTGTTTACCCCAACCCAACGACCGATAATATCTATCTGAGCTTTGATGGCAAAGGGTCCACAAAAAGTATTTTTGACGTCTATATTCTGGATCACCAATTTAATCAGATAGCTAAGCATAACTACTCTTTGGGGAACCAGCGTATTGATGTTTCTACTTTGGAGAACGGTATTTATTATTTGTATACTGTCACGGATAGCGGAGATGTCCTCTGCGAAAAAATCTGTATTAGTAATAGACATTAAATGAAGGAACAAAAACTGACATTTTCTCCTGCTTTAGGGGCTGCACGTTTTTATTGAAAATTCAGCTTCTTGCAAAAAATGTCATTTTTAGCGCTTCTGATTAGCGACTAAATGTGTTGATTGATCAACTTAGGGTCAAATGTTCGCTAAGTTGGCGCCGCAGTCGGCCTATCGGCCGCTCGGCGCAGTCTGGG
>JBCBRY010000076.1:0-15253 GCA_039819485.1 Bacteroidota bacterium
ATGAATATTATTTTTAAAAATTGCATGTTGGGGTATTGTTCCATTTAATAGATCTGACGAAAGTTTATCCTCAGCTTCTAAATGCCGTTTCGATTTTATTTCAAAGTTTTTAAATATGGAAATATCGCTTAGATGGGGCTCAGCAATAATATAGCTCGATGGATAAATAAATTCTAATAAAATTATTCCGGAACGTTTCAATTCTTCTATTTCTTCATTTGAAAGTGATTGGGTGAAATCAATTTTTAAATAATTATAACTTGCTATCGAACTGTTTTCATTTTGTGAAAATAGTTGGCCAAACAGACATACCAAAAATGTCGAAAATAATGGGCGTAGTGTTTTGTTCATTTAAAAAATACAGCAATGGGAAAGTGCAAAGGCGAACTGTTGCACACCCATCTTTTTGGATTATAGTGTCAGTTTTTATTTAAATACGTGTGATTGAACTTGCTTGTAGCGAGGGGAAGCTTGGCAGAATAAGAGCTATAAATTAGAGAACATTAAATCATCAATAAATAAGGTGAATAATATAATCAACCAAGCAAAGGGGGAAGTTTACCAACGATCAAAATAAGTGAGATGAGAAAAGCCAGTGGAAGGAGTTGAATGAGGCTGCAAGGTAAAAACTTATTTTGAATTTATAGCAATATTATCGAATAATTGTCACAGAGCCTGACCTTGCTTGTGGTAAATCCGATCCATTATTATTGATGTTATATTCAATAAAATAAACATAAGTCCCCTGGGCTGCTCTTTCACCTTTGTATCTTCCATCCCAAAATTCATCCGTTGAGAACCCTTCGTAAACCAAATTGCCCCAGCGATCAAAAATAACTTCATGGTAGTTGTTGAGTTCACAATTGGGAAAAGTCCTGAAGACATCATTGATGCCATCCTCATTGGGTGAGAATATATTCGGGATATACAGACATCTTTCACAAGAAACCAATTCAGTGGATTCCTCAAATATGCAATTATTGATATTTACCTGCACAGAATATTCTCCAGGGGTAACGGCTTTGAAAAGCGGTTCCGTCGAACCATCCTGCCAGAGATAGGTGGCATCCGGAAATGACGCATCAAACCAAATTCCCTCATCTTCACAGATAAATGAGGTTGCGGTAAAAATACTGTCAGGGCCAGGTTGGAAATCAACTACGATCGAATCAGACTCAATACATCCACTAATATCTACATTGACCCAGTAAAGGCCCGGCCCGGAAATAGAATAACTAGGGCCGTTTGACCCATCTTGCCAACTGTATGTGGCCTGTGGATGCTCCGCATCCAATTGAAGAATCTCGCCTTCACAAATAAAGGCCGATTCGGCAAAGTCAAGATCGATCTCTGCGTAATTTACTTCGACCGTATCTCTTTCCTGGCACCCATCTTTATTTACTTCCACCCAATAAGAACCCGGTATGTCTACCATGAAAGAATCATTTACGGAACCATCCCTCCAAACGTATTCGGCACCTGGGATGTCAAAAGAAAGTAACAGCGTTTCGCCTTCGCAGAGAACGGTATCGTTGCCCAACGTTATTTCAGTCTCCGATAAATACTCGACCATGATCGTATCCCTGGTTCTACATCCCTCTTGATCGATTTCAAGCCAGTATTCACCGCTGGTATTGACGGCAATAAATTCTTCTGTTGACCCATCGGACCACAAATAAGTGATATCTTCTATTTCATCAAATTGAATGACCAGCTGTTCGCTGAAACAAAGCGTTGTATCATTTCCCAGATCAAAGGATAATGTATCAGGGGACAGACTGACTATCCAAAGGTCCTTGATGCCGAAATTGTCGGGAAGTTCTATGTCATCAGAAGTGGAAAACCCGGTGGTGGCGTACCCTCCACCCGTTCTTTCAAGGATGCTGTACAACCGATCCTCCTCTGTACCTCCAAGATTTCTCTCCCAAATCAGGTCCCCGTTTGCGTTAAACTTGATGATCCATCCGTCGAAACTGCCGTAATTGGTGCTGATAGTGCCACTGCTGGAAAGTGAATAGCCGGCTGTCAGGAAATCACCATCGGCCAGTTCGATTACAGAAAATGCCCGGTCTTCGAGGGCTCCGCCAAACGTTCTTGCCCAGATCAAATTTCCATTCGCATCAATTCTGGTCAGCCAAAAATCGTAGCTTCCCGAATTGCCCTGCACGTCCATGTCGCTGGAGTTGGACGTCCCCGCAATGATGGCCCCTCCGTCGGAAGTAACGGCAAGTGAATAAGCTCTTTCTTCGAGTGTTCCGCCATAATTTCGTTGCCAGAGCATATTGCCGTTTGCATCTGTTTTTACGAGCCAATAATCGTAAAAACCATTGTTGCCCGTTATATTTCCATTGGTAGAAATGGTAGAACCAGCCAAAAGAAAACCTCCGTCATCGGTTTGTTTTACATCAAACCCCCAATCAGAAAGACTGCCCCCGAAGCTTCTTTCCCAAAGGAGATCACCGCCTCCATTGATCTTAAGCAGCCAATAATCAAAATCACCTTTGTTCTGACCGACATCTCCATCAAATGATTCTGAATAGCCCAGGATGATATAGTTTCCGTCATCGGTCATCTCGATGGATTCAGCCCGTTCATTAGCTGAGCCACCATAGGTTCTTGACCATTGAAGGTTGCCATTTGCATCTAACTTCAGCACCCAGACATCTTCGCTCCCATTGTTGCCAATCACATCAACATCAAAGGAAACCGCTCCCCCCACTATCATATAACCGCCGTCTGGTGTTTGCACCACATCCGATGCAATGTCGTTTTCACTTCCGCCAAAACTCGACTGCCACTGCAGTTCTCCCAGACTATCCACTTTGACAATCCAATAATCTGCTTTTCCGTGATTGCTGGTAAGCATCTGGTTGTTCGAGCGGGAAGAACCTACGGACAAATAACCTCCGTCAGTTGTCTGGATGAGACTGTTGGCGCCATCATTCAAGAAGCCGCCATAGTTTTTCGACCATTCAACCTTTACACAAGCTCCCTGCTGCGACCAAAGCGGGCTCCAGCTCCATAAAAGGATATTGAATACGATGAATAGAAAAGAAGCGGAATTCAGTTTTATCTTGGGTATCATTTAAAGATGATAAGTGTTAGCAATAAATCGAAAGTGAGGCAAAATTAAGAGAGTCTTGCAGTGAATCCTGCATTCACCGCAATTTATTATGTCAATGAAAACACAGAGCAGCAAAATAGTTTAGCAGCTCCACATATTTTGTGAACAGTCGGATCATCATTTTCGGCAAACTGTTCCTACGGAACCATTTTATTGAAAAAAACAACACTAAATGAGGCAGGAGATTTGAACAAACTGCTACTTTACTATATTTGCCGGAGTTAATTTAAACCGCTTTTTGCAACCATAGTCATTTTATTCCCGACTAAGTTATTTATTTAAATCGCAAGCTCGTCCACTTAATATTTTTTCATGAAAAAAGAACTAAAAGCCATTTTGAGCAAAAAAGGTGAAAACGATGAAAAAAGTCTCGACTTTTTGACCAATGCCCTGGAGAAGAACAACTTGAAGGGGTTCGATTACCTTGAATATAAATTATCGCTGGGCCGTCTGGCAGACATGGGCCTGACAGATGAAATGATTTACAAATCCGCTTTTGCCACCGCTACAACGGTGGGTTTGACCAAAGAAAAGTTAGTCGCTTCCGCCCAGCACTATAAGCAGGTTTTGGCGCAGGAAAAGCAACAATTTGACGTGGCCCTCAATAACCAGCTCAACAAAAGGGTGAAATCGAAAAAGGCCGAAGTGGAAAAGCTGAAAAAACAGATTACCGCCTGGAACGATCAAATCCGCAAACTACAAGATCAAATCGCCAAATCTCAGGCAACCATCGACAGTGCAGACCAGAATATTCAGGCCGAAATGGAAAAAATTGATAAAACAAGGTTGAGTTTCGAAGGAACACACCAAAATGTATTATCGCAAATAGATGACGATTTGAATAAGGTTCAAATGTACATCTGACGTGCCTGCTTTATTCACCACATTAATCATTGTACTCATCCTCTTTTTTTAACTTATGAACTGCAAACAAGGGACAAAACTGATCATAGAACAGATGGTCGAATTGCTCGAAAAACTTTCTATTCAACAATATGGGCAGCCACTGCAATTGTTTAATGGTTCCTCCATCGGGCAACATTTCCGACATATTTACGATTGCTACAACTGTTTGTACCAGGGGATTGAGTACGGCCGGGTCGATTATGCCAAAAGAGAAAGAGATGCTCTGATCGAGACTGACCCCAATCACGCCACCGGGAAATTCACAGAGCTGTTAACTGGGGTCGGAGCATTGAATGAAGACCAGTCCGTGAATATTGTTGCTGATTTTTCCTCTGAATTAAATGCATCCCGGCCCGTTGTCACTTCAACGATCGCAAGGGAGTTGATGTACGCCTATGACCATGCCGTACATCATTTGGCCATGATTAAAATGGGGTTGAAAGAAATTTGTCCCAATGTTGAAGTGAATAAAAACCTCGGGGTTGCCCCATCCACGGTCAAGCATTGGAAGCAGAAACAAAAAGAGGACAGTGAAAATAGCTCCGTTGAACCATCACTCGCTTCCCATTAATTGTCCTTGCAAAATAAAGAATATCCGAACTGGGAAAATCAGCAACAGAAAACCAGATATTTTGACCCACGTTTGTTTGGCAGCGGCATTTTTACCATTATCCTTATTTCGAAATTCATCCAATGGATTATTACAAATTTGAAATCACAACCGGAGTTGCTGATAATGAAATGCTCATTGCAGTGATGAGCATTCTTCCATTCGATACTTTTGTTGAAAATGAAACGGGCTTTGAAGCCTATCTTCCTGCCGACCAGGATATTGATCTGGTAAAGCAGGAGATTGCTGCACTGCAACTCAGGTTTACTTTCTCCTTTGAAAAGAGTTTTATCAAAGGAGAAAACTGGAACGAGGCCTGGGAATCCAATTTTCATCCAATACAGGTAGGTGATTTTTGTGGAATCAGAGCCGATTTTCACCCCTCTATGGGGTCAGTTGAACACGAACTGATCATCACCCCAAAAATGGCATTTGGTACCGGACACCATGAAACTACCTACATGGTCATTCAACTGATGAAAGACTTGGATTTCACGGATAAAAAAGTACTGGACTACGGTTGTGGGACGGGAGTTCTGGCCATTTTAGCTTCAAAACTCGGAGCTAAAACCATTGATGCAATTGACATTGAGCAAGCTGCCTGGCAGAATACCGTGGAAAATTGTGAAACAAACAACGTTCAAAACGTTATTGCTTATAAAGGAGAACTGGACCGACTGGCGGGTATCACCTACGGCATTGTGCTTGCTAATATCAACCGGAATGTAATTTTGGAATCCCTGCGGCCGTTATCACATAGTATGGTCAGTGAAGGTCAGTTAATCATTTCAGGAATCCTGCAATCAGACCGGGAGCTTGTTTTACAAGCGCTGGAAAGAAACGGTTTCAGCTGTACCAGGTCCCTGGAAAAAAATAATTGGGTTGCCATGCAGTGTACTTTGACCTGACGTTGTCCTTTAAATAACTTCAAAACCATTTTCCCTTAGGGTTTCTGTTTTTCAATAACTTAAGCATGAAGTATTTTACTGGTTTTTTATTTGTTCTATTTTTCCTAATAAATTCCATTTCTGCACAACGCCTGGAGAGCTTCTCGATGGGCATTGAATACATCGACGAGCTGAAGGATTTCATGACGGCGAGCAAAAATTCCAGAATGGAGGATTTGTACAAGGATTTTGACAAACTTTACAAGAGTGCCTATTTCACGGTGGAGCAGAAAGATACCATCCATTCGATTTCCAATCTGATGCTCGCCGAGCGGATGACCGCCAACCCCTATTTTTTTGCTTACCTGCAAGCATTGATGAAAGTAAAAAACACGGAACAAGGGGATGAAAGGTTCAGTAAATGGCACCAGGTTCTGAGGGAAATCCTCCTGACCAGCTCCAACAAGAAAAAGGCATTCAAGAGCTTTGTCGATTTTAGTAATGATTACTTTGAAAACAGTGCGCTAAAGAGTTCCAAAACCGGAGTAAGCTGGATTGTCCGTTCAGCGAAAGGCGATGATATTATTATCAGGGATGGAGAAGTAATCATGCAGTTTGAACAACTGGACTTGTTAGCCATTCGCCGTACCGATACGATTCAAATTAATTATACTTCTGGCTTTTTCTCAACGAATGAACAAGTCTGGCATGGCGTAGGTGGTCGCGTTACCTGGGAACGCCTGGGGCTGGAAAGCAATGTGTTCGTAGAACTGGATACCTATAATATTCAGGTGAAAAAAAGTATTTACACCGCAGAAAAAGCTAAAATGCATTATCCGCTCTATTTTGGATCGGAAAAAATCATTGGGACTTTCAGTGACAAACTGGTGGTTCAAAATCAAGCTACCGAAGGTTCGTACCCAAGGTTTGAGTCAGACGAATCGTTTATAGAGGTCAAGAATATTGGAGAAGGTATTAACTACCGAGGAGGTTTTCGACTGCAGGGAACGACGGTTTATGGGTTTGGAACCCGAAAAAGAAAATCTGAGGTGACACTGTACAACAGGGCGGGCGATTTGGTGTACAAAGGTCTTTCAGAGTTATTTACCATCAAGCGGGAGGAAAGGATAGTAGGGGAACGGGTAGCATCTACTCTTTTCTTCAAAAGTGACTCTATTTACCATCCATCCGTAAATCTCCGGTTTGACATACAGGAAAAGAAATTGAGACTGAGCAGGGGCCAGCGTGGAAGCGACAGGAACCCTTTCACCAATTCTTTTCACCAAATGAACATCGATACAGATGACCTGGAATATTTCGTTGAAAAAGACAGTGTTTTTATCGGTAAAAAGAGTGTTGGATTTGCCAGTGTAAGTCCTTCTTCCTTTGAGTCGCTCAAATATTTTGAGGAAAGTGATTACCAACGCCTCCAGAATATTTCCACCACCAATCCGATTGCCCTGATGAAAGTGGCCTATGAGAAAGTTGATACCACGGTCATTGATGCCAACTACCTCGCTCAAATATTAAATCCAAAGTTCTCCGTTGAAAATATCACCTCGCTTCTGTACGATTTGGTAGCCAAAGGCTTCATCAATTACAATGCGGTCGATCAGGAAGTGGAGCTGAAAGACAAGATCTTTCATTACGCAAATGCCAGCCAAAAAAAGGTGGATTACGATAATCTTCGCATCAAATCAGAAACCCGTGAGACCAATGCCGTTTTTAACCTGAAAGACAATAGCATTGATGTGATCGGTGTTGAAAATGTCGAATTCAGCGTTGCCCAAAAAGTGGGTTTGAAACCTTCGGAAGGAAAGGTCAGTATTCTGGAAAACCGCGATATGGCCTTTGCGGGAAGACTTTTTTCAGGGTTTACGGTCGCTTCCGGAAAGGACTTTCGGTTTGACTATGACAACTACAATATATCCCTCGATTCTGTCAACTATTTTGATATATATATCCCGACTGGCCAAATTAATAAGAAAGGCCAGCAGGAAGCATTCTCTCTCGGTTCCAGAATCGAGAATCTTAGCGGGGTGCTGCTGATTGATGCCCCGTCCAACAAATCCGGGGTTGAAGATATTCCCTTGTTTCCTTCCCTGGAGAGCAAGAAGAATTCGTATGTGTATTACGATAACCCTTCCATACAGGCGGGGGTTTATGAAAGAGATTCATTTTATTTCGAGTTGGACCCTTTTAGTTTTCCAAGCCTCGACAAGTTTGGACCACAGGATATAAACTTCAAAGGCAAAATGTATTCTGCGGACATTTTCCCGGTGTATGATGAAACATTGGTGATCCAGGAAGATTCCTCCCTGGGTTTTTTCTCCAAAACACCAAAGGAAGGTTATCCTGCCTACCTTGGAAAGGGGACCTATGAAGGAAGCATTGATTTGAGTAACGAAGGGTACAAGGGGGAAGGAACATTGGACTATTTGGGTGCAAGCCTTGATTCTGACGACTTGATTTTCCGACCTAAACAATTGACCGGAAGTGCCGAGCGGTTTGATTTGGAAGAGGACCGAAGCAGCGAAGTCGAAGTTCCCCAGGTCAGAGGCTATGATATTAAGATGGATTGGAGGCCCTATCGAGATAGTATGTACATTCGATCAAAGGACTCACCTTTTGAGTTGTTCAAGGATGGGCGCCACCAGCTGGAAGGGATGTTGATTTTGACTCCAGGAGGTCTAAAAGGAGACGGATTGTTTGACTGGGACAAAGCAAATATGCTTTCCAAGCAGTTTGAATTTGGCGCACACTCTGTTTATTCAGATACCACCAATCTCAAAATCAAAGCTTTTGATGCTGATGCGATTGCCCTCTCCACTTCCAACCTGAATGGAAATGTTGATTTTGATGAACAAATAGGGAAATTTAAAGCCAACGCGGAATTCCTGACCACCACATTACCTTACAACCAATATGAAACATCCTTTAATGAGTTCGACTGGGACATGAAGGAAGAGACAGTCACTTTCCGTGTTGAGGAAGGAAAAATTGGTCGATTCCTTTCTATTCATCCGGAACAGGATTCGCTGAATTTCAATGGAACCTCAGCCTTGTATGACCTGAAAACGAATTTGTTGAAAATAGGTGGCGTGCCTTACATCATTGCTTCCGATGCCTTTATCTACCCTGAGACCGGTGATGTTGAAGTCTCTCCGGGGGCAATTATGTCAGAACTGACCAATGCGAAAATCATTGCCGATACAGTTTCCAAATACCACGTCATCAACAAGGCAACCGTCAATATTTTAGGGCGAAAAGAATACCGGGCCAGCGGATTTTATGAGTACAATATTGGTGACAAAGAGCAGGAAATCGAATTCAAATCCATCGTGGGCACCAGAGTAGGGAAAGGCAAAAGAAGCAAGAAACGATCGGTTACCAGAGCCACTGGCGAAATTGATATCCGCGATAAATTTTACATTGATCACAAGACTAAATTTCAGGGCACCATCCGCTTGAATGCAGACCAGCCAAACCTGGGGTTCGATGGGTTTGCCCTCATGGAATCAGAGACTTTGCCAACCACCCATTGGTTTTCTATCCAATGTGAGGGTGATAAAAATGATTTGGCCATCAATTATAAAACACCTTTGAGCCCAGAAGGGGAGAGCCTGCACGTTGGCATGTTCCTCAGTAGAGAAACAGCCTCCATGTACCCGCGGGTAATGCAGCCAAAATATTTCAGAAAGGACCGGCCTATTCTGCCGGTGAACGGTTTCATGCAGTACGATGAAAAAACAGGGATCTTTTCCTTTGGTGATTCCCTACGGATCTTTGGAGGGAATGAACAGAAGATGGGGAATTTGATGACTTACAATAACAAAACCGGGGATATTAAGCTGGAGGGAAAATTACAATTGGGAAGCGGGCTTAAGCACATCAGTGTAAACGCCGCTGGCACAGTCAATACCGAGTTTGGTGAAATTGTCGTCGATTCATTGCTTGGCTCATCCGCTATGAATTCAAAAACGACGATCGAAACAATGTTTGGCGCAAAGATTATCATGCCCGATAACCTGATGAAAATAATGATCAACGATTTTAAGGCCAGTACTTTTGATGCTACGCCGATCATTTATGCCGGGGATGTGCCTTTTTATCGCATGGCGGTGACTAATTTTTTCCCTCCCAACGAGGTGATCAAAAAAGCGGTTGATGGCATTGCACTCGGAACATTTGCCATTCCTAAAAAGCAAAATGATTACAGTTTCCTTTTAGGAAAAACGCCAATGGTCTGGGATGTTGACTATCAATCATTTGTCACAACAAATGAAAAACTGCCATTGATCAGCATCAATGGAGACGTGCTCAATACCAATGTGACCGGCTATGTCGAAATGAAAATGCCGACCAACGAAGACGATCGATTGTATATTTATTTGAAATCTCCCTCCCAGCTGTACTATTTCTTTGGTTACAAGCAAGGTATCATGAACGTTGTTTCCAATAACACCAGATTCATGGACGAACTGTTGGGAATGAAAGAAAAAGATCGGATTATTAAAATGGGAGACGATGAAACTTACGAAATTCAAGTTGTGGAACCTTCTTCTGCCAACGCTTTTGTCAACCGTGCGAAAGCTGCTGGTCAATGACGGTTGATTGAAATCGACTGATTTATTGTTTTATTTGAAAAAACTGATTGGCAAAAACTCCTGCGCTTATCCAGAAGCTAAATTTTCTTGCATAAACTGTTGATTATCAGTCAACATAATGTTATCAGATTAACAAGTGAGAAATTTAGGAGGAGTTGCTTGTTGGTATAATTTTAGCAAAAATCAGAGTCGAGCTGAGGCTTAATTTCATCCATGTCTAATCCATTACATTTACATATCTGTCTGCTGTTTTATTCGCTGATTGTACTGCCTGCTTCATTCAATTTATTCAGTGGCTCAGCGGTTGAATCATCTCCCTTAATCAAGCAAGCGAAGAGTCCAACCGTTTTTACACATGCAAACCCGGCATGTAGTGTTCCCGGTCAAATTGCCGGTTTCCTCCAAAAAGATGCGGTTTCCGAAACTTTTGCCAATCTTGAGATGGCAAATGGCAACAGCAAATCAAAAAAGATGAGTCCGGTTGAATTGCGGATTGTTCCAGTTACCTCTACAAATGTGGATTTACAAGGAGGAAGTGCGGAATGGATCATTTCCGTATGCAATGAATCCGATTTAACTGATGCAGAAATCGCGTGGTTTTCGATAGAAGATACTTCCGATATAATCAGTGTCATTTCTTTAACGGATATCACCGACCCTACAAATCCGGAATCGATCACGTTAACTGATTATAGCCAAAATAGTCAGTTTGGTTTTTTGTTGAATATAGCTGCTGGTGAATGTATAGATCTACAGTTGACAGCTGATGCCTTGGCTTGCCAGAGTGCTGAATTTCAAGTGGCGGCTGGATGGAATTGTCAACCCTTTACTCCGGGTTGGACACCTGATGATAGTATTTGCGACGAGGATTCCCTATCTCTGTCCATTACCAACAGCACTTTATCGCCCGTCGATTTGAACCTATTGAGCATCAATGGTATTTGCCTAAACAATGGAGAAGAATTAGTCACGGTGGAGGCATCACTTTCCTCTGAAAGTGATTTCCCCGCTGATAATTTCACAATTAATTTTGTTCTTGATGAAAACGGCGACGGCATTGTTCAACCAACAGAGCAGATCATTACCCAGGAGAATGTTTTTGGAACTTTATCCAATGGTATTCCAATTGGTTTTACCGCTTCCTTTACGGCCGGGGTCTCCGAATTGTGCAGCCTGTTAGTCACTTTGGAAGCAACCAATTTAGACCTTTGCGACGGTGTTTTAGTGCCACTTCCGTTGCCCACTTTGAATAATGCAGGAGAAGATCAGATAGTCTGTTCCTTGCCAGGAAATATTTTCACTACTACCATTGGTTTGGACAATTGCACCGGAGACGAATATTCATTCGCCTGGTCGGCCATACCTCCGGCAAATATCGACCAGGTCAATGAACCGGCGAATGCTGCGACCACGGTGATGGTGGATGTAAATAATTTACTCGGAGATACATTGACCTATATTTTGGAAACGCAAAGAAACGGTTGTAGCAATCCGGTTTTTGATACTGTGCAAATCAGCTTTCCAGGTCCAGCGACAGGCTTTTTTCAAAGCGATTCGGTATTGCTGTTAGCTGCGAACTGTCAGTCTCTTGCCTCTTTTTGCCTGGGCATAAATCAAAGCGAACTAAATGATTATGAGTTTACATTGAACAATACCGTCGTAGAAACCGCTGATTTTGCTACTTGTAATGGAAATGAAGCTGCTATCCTTGTACCTCCTGGCACAAATCTGTTAGTGGTGGAAGAACTGTCTAACAATTGTGCAGACAGCCTGATTTTGTCCGTCATCTGTACTGAAACGGAAACCATTAATATTCAGCTTGACCTTAATCAATCAGATATAATTTGTTTAAGTTCAAACGAATTATCAGGCATGATCGAGACAGTGGAAAACCTTTGTGAAGATGGCTCCTTTGTCAACTATGAAATATTGAATGATACTTGCATAGAGGTCACCGGTTTTTTGATAGGTGAGGAACAGGCTTGCTACATTGCCTGCGACACGAATAATTTTTGTGATACAACATTTTTGAACATCAGTGTTCTCGATCCCTTTCCGAATGGAATTGCCGACACCATTATAGTCTCCCAGTTTGATGAATATTGTTTCGATGAACAATTAATCAACATAATTGGGCCCATCGACACTTTCGAAAATATTTGCCCGGCACAGTCGGGCAGCATGGTTAACTTTAACTTAGATCCCATCAATCATTGCATTTTGTATGAAGGATTGGACATTGGTACGGACGTAGCTTGTATCAGGATTTGCGATGCACTTGGAAATTGTGATACGATCGATTTTACAGTTGAAGTAGTGCCCGGCAATACAGTACAGGATACCGTTTTTATTAGCGTGGATACCAGCACTTTTTGTGTTAGTGATACGCTTCTGCCTGGTTCAATTGTTTTAATGGAGGACCTTTGCCCTACGAACAATGGGAATCAGGTTTTCTTTGAAATTGAGGGTTCATGTGTAAACTACTTTGGTGGAGAAATTGGCCAGGATACGATCTGCCTTAGAGTGGAGGATGAGTTTGGCAATGTTGCATTGATAAATTTGGTTGTATCGGTCATAAGAACAACACCTGATATTTTCTGCGATAACATCTTTGTTGGAGAGGTTGGCCAGTACTGTCTGGATACTTTCGAATTGCCCGGTGTTTACCAAAATTTTGAAATCGTCCAGGACGATGGTGACCCTGAGAACGTGAGTTTTGACGAAAACCTGGTCAGTTTCTGTGTCCGGTATGAAGGAATGAGAGAAGGCCTTGATACTTTCATTATTGCGCTGTGCGATAATTTTGGTGTTTGTGATACCACCACCTTGTGCATTACTGTTGTCCCTTATTTTGAACCCCCCGGCCTTACAGCTGATACCAGTTCCACGTTTAAAGAAACGCTGGTAGTACTCGACCCATTGGCTAATGACACAGTGTTTGGTGGTGTGGAAGAATATTTTATTCTGAACCCACCCTTGTCTGGAAGTGCGGTGATCAACTTTGATGGCTCCATCAGTTACGTACCTGATCCTCCATTCTGTGCCCGTTGGGATGAATTTACCTATGTGGTCTGCAATCCTATCGGATGTGACACGTCGACCGTCAGTATATTCATTGAGTGTGTCGAATTAACCATATTTAACGCGGTATCGCCAAATAACGACGATGTGAATGACTACTTTTACATTGCCAAAATTGAAAATTTTCCAAATAACCGTTTGTGGATCTACAACCGTTGGGGCAATCAGGTGTTTGATTCTGGAAGTGAGGGATATAAGAACAACTGGCCTGGGACATGGGGCGATGACATTGATTTACCAGATGGAACTTATTATTATATCTTGGAGTGGTCGGATAACGGAAATACCACTGTGCAGCGTGGTTACTTTGAAATGTTCAGATAGCTGCCACTTTATTTGATTCACAAGAACCAGAAGACGCAAAACCCGAATGAATTATATTGTTTATGATATTGAGGCAACCTGCTGGGAAGGCAAACCTTCTGACAGGGTACAGGAATCTATAGAAATAGGTGCGTTGAAATTGAACCGATTTGGAGAATTGATAGATACTTTTGAAAGGTTTATCCGGCCAAAGATTCACCCTAATCTTTCCCCTTTTTGTCGCGAATTGACTACCATCGATCAGATCAGTATCAACCAGGCAAGGCCGTTCCCGGAAGTTGCCGATGACTTTCAGGAATGGATCGGATATTTTGACGATGAAGATTATTTACTATGCTCCTGGGGTAGTTTTGACAAACGGATTTTGATCCAGGACTGCGAATTACATGACATGGATGCTGATTGGGTAGAAAACCACATCAATATCCGCCGTCAATACCATGCGCTGAAAAACTGGCAGACATACAAGGGCCTCAAAAAAGTTGTAAAACTGGAAGGGTATGAATTTACCGGTATTTATCATCGAGGAATTTCCGATGCGCATAATTTGGCAAAAATCTTTAAAAAATATATTGATGAGTGGCAGTATTGATGGTCGTAATAATTGATAATCGTTGAGTTTAAGATTGTGGAATGTTCTATTGGCAATCGTCTTTGTACTGCTCAATTTTTTATTTTTTTACTGAATCATTTTTTACTGTTTTTTCTTTTTTACTAAAATAATAACGATGAAAAAAATCTTGCAACTAAGCTTTTTATTTCTGGCATTTTTAGCCATTTCAAACACTGCTTTTTCTCAAAAAAAATTAAAAGAAGGTGTTGTTAAATTTCAACTGAACATGGATAAAATGGGTGGTGACAGCCCTGAAATGGCCATGATGGGAAATACTACACTTGACTTTTACTTTAAAGGGAAAAAACAAAAAATGGACATGAATATGATGGGCGGCATGATGCGTATTCAAACGATTATTCCATTGGAAAACCCACAGGAAGGAACGATACTCATGGATATGATGGGACAGAAAATCCAGATTACCGAGATGAATGAAGATGAGCTTGCAGAGAGCAATAATTTCATGAACATGGATAACGTGAAAGAAGTCACCTACAACGAAAAGGATCAGAAAAATATCGCCGGTTTTCCATGTTATTTTGCTAAAGTGACCACCAAAGACGATATGGTAATGAAATACTATATTACCGAAAAAATACAGCCACCAATGCCTGTCAAAAAGAAAGATGCCAATATCTTAAAAGGCTATCCGCTGGAAATGATCATTGATACAGGACAAGGTGTAGAAATGGTTTTTACAGCTCAAGAAGTCAGTCGTGAATTCAGTGATGAAGTGTTTAAAACAGGAGAAGGATACACACCTATGACGATGTCGGAATTCCAGGAAAAAATGGGTGCATTAGGAGGAGGTGGATTTGGTTTCGGGAATTAATTTTCTTTAAATAATTAAAAAGCCCCGTAAAAAATACGGGGCTTTTTAATTATTTAAATATCCGAAAGGCACCTGTTTTTATTGGTGTCTCGAAGGGAATTAATTTTTAATTGCCAACATAATTTTGAGGTGAAATATTTTTTAATTCAGATTTTATTTCATTTGAAATATTTAAACTGTCAATAAAATCATGAATGTCTTTTTTTGCAACATTGGCTTTCCCTCTGGTCAGTTGTAATAATGCTTCGTAAGGTTTTGGATAATTT
>JBCBRY010000076.1:15263-42881 GCA_039819485.1 Bacteroidota bacterium
CACAGGCAGGCGTAATGAATTCACCGGGGCCATGGTTGTCAAAACACAGAACCGGTAATCCGTATGACATGGCTTCTGCCACAACCATCCAGTTATTTTCTAAATCTGCATTCAATTTATTTTCATTTAACAACAATTTTCCCAACCCTTTTAAGATAGATTTAAAGGCAATTATTGTATGCCCAACCGGCACTCCGATATTTCTCAAAACTGTGCTGTCGGTCAAATCTCTTTGTAGCCTGGAAATGGGTAGTTTTTCGGACAGATGCCCAAAGATGGCATTGGCAATTCCTAAATTACCTTCTGCATTTTCAAAATCAATTGGATTGACTTTATGAGGCATGGCAGACGAACCGATTTCCCCTTTGACCGTTTTTTGTTTAAAATAATCCATTGAAATATAGGTCCATATATCGCGGCATAAATCGATCAAAATGGTATTGATCCTGCTCAATGAATGAAAGGTTGCAGCGAGGTTGTCATAATGCTCTATCTGCGTGGTAGTCTGGGACCTTTCCAGCCCCAAATATTCATTGACAAAATGATTGGCAAACTCGTGCCAGTCAATATTTGGATAGGAAACGAAATGGGCATTTAAATTGCCCGTGGCGCCACCAAATTTGGCACTTGCAGGAATAGACTTTAATTGTTGTGATTGCACATTGATCCTTTCGATAAATACTGCAATTTCTTTACCCAGCCGGGTAGGGGAGGCTGGTTGTCCGTGTGTACGTGCGAGCATCGGGATATCTTTCCATTCGTCTGAAAGGTGCTGCAAAAAATGGCTGACCTGCGCCAGCAAAGGATGATAAATTGTTTCAATCGCATCCGTTAGCAACATGGGCGTGGCCGTATTATTAATGTCTTGTGATGTCAGGCCAAAATGGATGAATTCTTTATAGTCGGCTATTTGAAGTGAGTCGAATTGTTCCTTCAGAAAATATTCGACCGCTTTTACATCATGGTTGGTAGTCTTTTCTATTTCTTTAATATGCTGCGCATCTTTCTCCGAAAAACCTGCAGCGATCTCATCCAGTTTGTTTAAAACCTCAGGGTTGAAGTCCTTTAACTGTGGAAGGGGTAGTTCACAAAGGGCCCGAAAGTATTTTACTTCCACCAGTACGCGGTACTTGATTAGCGCAAATTCAGAAAAGTAGCCAGAAAGTTCTTTTGTTTTGCCGGCATACCTGCCGTCGATCGGAGAAATTGCAGTGAGCATATTAAGTTGTTGATTGTTGATAATTGATGGCCGCAAATGTAAAGGTGGGGGGTGGAAAGAATCTACATTATGGGGAAAATAAAAAGTGCCATCTTCTAGATGGCACGACAACATAACCATGAAAATAATTAACCAAACTTTATATTATAGGATTCTTAGGTGCTTTGGGTACTAAAAAAGTATTTTGGCGAATAATAAAAATAGTGTTTCAAGTGAGGGGCATTTTTGTTAAAATCTGCCTTTGGTGATTCGCTAAACACTTTAAAAATAGTTTTAAATTAAAAACATTTCTATGTTTAACAAGTACTATACCAAAATGAAACGAAGTACACTTTTTTGGATATTTTCAATTGTTGTAATATTTGCCAGCTGTCGAACCGAACCTCCTCAACCTCCCTACGAAATTGTGCAAAACCTGACAACCGACAGTTGCATGGTCGTGGCTGAGCATCCTTTGGCCGCCAGGGTTGGTGTGGAGATTTTGCAGGCAGGTGGCAATGCGGTGGATGCAGCGATTGCCTCTCAATTTGCCAAGGCCGTCGTTTATCCCAGGGCAGGCAACATTGGGGGCGGTGGTTTTATGGTTGTCCGAATGGCAGACGGTGAGGCCGCAGCACTGGATTATCGGGAAATGGCGCCAGCCGCAGCCCATCGCGATATGTACCTTGACAGCACTGGTTCCGTCAAGCCGGAGTTGAGCAAAGTTGGACATCTCGCCGTTGGAGTTCCGGGGACAGTGGCAGGTATGGAAGCTGCCTTTAAAAAATACAGCAGATTACAGAATTGGGAGCGGCTCCTGGCACCTGCGATTCACCTGGCTGAAGAGGGATTTAAGATTACTTCTCCGGAAGCAGACCGATTGAACAACTATAAAGAACAGTTTGAAAAAATCAACGAAAATGCTGCCCCTTTTGTAAAAGATACACCTTGGAAAATGGGAGATTTACTGGTGCAGAATGATTTGGCGATGACACTGAAGAGAATCAGCAATCAGGGAGCGAAAGGGTTTTATGAAGGTGAAACTGCTGACTATATAGTGGCTGAAATGCAAAGAGGCAAGGGTTTAATCACCCATGAGGACCTGAGAAACTACAAAGCGATCTGGCGCCGGCCAATTGTTACTCAGTACAAAAACTATGGAATCATCACCATGCCACCTGCTTCCAGCGGAGGGGTCGCCCTGTCCCAACTATTGGAAATGGTGGAGCATTTCCCTATCAAAAAATATGGGTTTCAGTCGGCTGAAGCAGTCCACTTAATTGCAGAAGCTGAACGCCGGGTTTACGCAGACCGTTCCCAATTTTTGGGAGATAGTGATTTCTATCCGGTGCCTGTCGATTCTTTGATCGAGGAAGAATACTTAGCAAATCGGATGGCCGATTTTGATCCGCTTGCTGCCAGCAAAAGTGATTCCATTGAATCGGGAAGTTTTCAGCAGGTGGAGAGTTTTGAAACAACCCACACGTCCATCGTTGATGTGGAGGGGAATGCCGTTTCGGTGACGACTACACTGAATCTGAACTATGGCTCGAAGGTGCTGGTGGCAGGGTGCGGATTTTTTCTCAATGACGAGATGGATGACTTTAGTGCCAAACCAGGGGTGCCGAATTTTTTTGGTCTGATCGGTGCCGAGGCAAATGCCATTGAACCCGGTAAACGGATGCTCAGTTCAATGACGCCTACCATTTTGACCAAAGATGACGAATTGTTTTTGGTGCTTGGCGCTCCAGGTGGCTCAACAATTATCACGGCTGTTTTACAAACCATTTTGAATGTCGTTGAGTATGAAATGCCATTAGATGAAGCCGTGGCTGCTCCCCGTTTTCATCACCAATGGCTGCCCGATGAAATAAAAATTGAACCGACCGCCATAGACACCGCAGAAAGGAAAAAACTCTGGGAATTGGGGCATACTTTGCAAGAGGTCAAAAGAATGGCTTTGATCAAAGCAGTTCAGGTATTGCCGGATGGCCAACTGCACGGGGCGGGTGACCCGCGGAACATAGACGACCATGCCGAGGGTTTTTGAGGCACGATCAAGGATTTGAGAATCGGTAACCTGTTGATATTCAAATATTGAGTTTGTTTTAGCAAACTCATGTCATCTTTTGAAAACTTTTCAAAAATTCATTTCAACTTCTTTCTTTTTGAACTTTTCCCTTAACTCCTCGGTTGTAAGGTTGTATTTTCGCTCCCGAATCATTTCAAATCCTTGCTGCCTGCCTTTCAACTCTTTGAAATTCAATTTTTTAGATCAAAAATTTTTAGACATTATTTTGATTCAACCTAACTTTGAACCAACTAATTTGGATTGCTGAAAAACAAATATCAAGCAGCAACCAACAACTAATTTATTTAAATGAAAAAGAAAAAATTTAAAAAGAAAACCAAAAAACTCACCCAGGCCCAGTTACAGAAAAGCATTTTTTATTTGTTGAGTAAAAATCCGAGAAAACAATTTCACGCAAAGCAAATTGCTAAAAAACTGAAGGTTGATAATTCCAAAGATTCCGTTGTTGATGCGTTGAAAAAACTCATTGATGCAGGAAAGGTATATTCTCCAGATGACTATAAATACAAAGTAAAGGACCGCCAGTCCTTTGGGAACAGAGGTACTGCTACCGGTAGAGTTGACAGTACCCGCACTGGTGCCGCTTACATTGAAATCGAAGGCCGCGACCAGGATGTTTTTGTGGCGGCCAAGAATATGGGAACGGCCATGCATGGCGATTTGGTCGAAATCAAATATTGGTACCCGCGTGGCCGCCGCAAACCGGACGGGGAAGTAACCCGTGTTTTGGAAAGGGCAGCCGACCGTTTTGTTGGCAATTTATTCATCCATAAATTGAATGCATATGTGATACCGATCCGGGTAGATGTCAACATCGAAGTATTTGTTGATTTGGATGACATAAAAGGCGCTGAGGATGGCGACCGTGTTGTGGTTCAAGTGACCAAATGGCCACTCAAAAAAGGAGGTAAGGCAAAGGGCCGGGTAACCGCAGTGTTGGGTACCGAAGGTAGTGACCTTGAGATGAACACCATCCTGATCAACGCCGGTTTTAACCTGACTCATGATGAAGCTACGTTGGCTGAGGCGGAATCTTATCCGGAAGAAATTACCGAATCCGAAATTGCCAGGAGAAGGGATTTCAGAGGTGTTGATACGTTTACGATAGATCCGGCGGATGCAAAGGATTTCGATGATGCCATTTCGATTGAATTTTTGGAAAACGGGAATGTCGAAATCGGTGTCCACATCGCCGATGTGACCCATTTTGTCAAACCTGGTTCTGCTCTCGACAAAGAAGCCTATAACCGCTCGACGTCAGTCTACCTGGTCGACAGGGTGCTTCCAATGTTGCCGGAGCGGTTGTCAAATGGCCTTTGTTCCTTGCGGCCAAACGAAGACAGGTTGACTTTTTCTGCCTCGTTCGAATTTGATCATAATGGAAAAGTAGTCGACCGTTGGTTTGGTAAAGCGATCATTCATTCAGACCGTCGCTTTGCCTATGAGGAGGCGCAGGAAGTTATTGATACCGGAGAAGGTGATTTTGCCGATGAAATGAAATTGATCAACAGATTGGCAAAAAAAATGCGCAAGGGCCGCTTCAAAGCCGGCGCCATTGATTTTGATATGTACGAGGTGCGTTTCCGTTTGGATGATGAAGGTACCCCCATTGAAGTGTACGTCAAAGAGCGGCTGGATGCGCATATGCTAATCGAAGAGTTTATGCTGCTGGCCAATCGCGAAGTGGCTACATTTATTTACAAAAAAGCCGAAGGCAAAGCGGAGATACCGTTTGTTTACCGGGTGCATGATTATCCAAATCCGGACAAAGTTGCGGAGTTGGCCATGTTCGCCAAAGAGCTGGGTTTTGAAATGCATATAGGCTCTCCGAAGGAAGTTGCCAAATCGTTTAACCGTCTGGTGAAATTGGCAGAGACCGACCCCGGACTGCACCTGCTGCAACCATTGGCGGTGAGAACGATGGCCAAAGCAGTTTATTCCTCCAATAATATTGGTCATTACGGCTTGGCGTTCGATCACTATTCTCACTTTACTTCCCCGATCCGGCGTTATTCGGATGTGCTGGCTCACCGGATCTTAGAAAAAAACCTGAATGAGAATGAATGGAGGGTGAACAAAGGAGACCTCGAGGAAATGTGCAAACATATCTCTGCGCAGGAGCGAAAGGCAATGGAAGCCGAACGGGAGAGCATCAAATACAAACAGGTAGAGTTTATGGAAAAACATGTGGGAGAAGTATTCGAGGGTGTTATTTCAGGAATCATTGACCGTGGGTTCTTCGTAGAAATCGTTACCAACAAATGCGAAGGCATGGTTGGGTTCGATACCTTGTCGGAAGCGTATGATATCGACGACTCCCGATTATATGCCCGGGGTAAAAAAACCGACCGTTTGTTGAAGATGGGGGATACTGTTAAAGTGAAAATCTTGCAAACCGACCTGGCAAGAAGGCAGATAAATATGGGACTGGTCGAATGACGGTGTCCTGATTAAAACCTAAATAAAAAATTACTCCAGCGAATCATGTAAGGTTCGCTGGTATTTTTTTTTCTTTGCCCGCCTTTTGAATTAAGGGCTGAAACGAATCCTGAAATGATGCTGACCGTAAAATATCGACGTAGAATTCTATTGTCAGATGATCAAGTTCAAAGTTGCCTCAGGATTTGTTCAAGAATTAAATGACAGGATAAATATTGGAAACTTATTATGGATAAATCCAAACTCAAAGCAGCGGCCCTCCATTACCACGCGAAAGGAAGGCCCGGAAAGATCGAAGTTATTCCCACCAAAGAGACCGCGAACCAAAGGGACTTATCCCTTGCCTACTCCCCAGGAGTTGCTGACCCTTGTTTGGCAATAGCTAAGAATAGAAATGATGTTTATAAATATACTGCGAAAGGAAATTTAGTAGCGGTCATCAGTAATGGTACGGCTGTTTTGGGATTGGGTGATATTGGTCCGGAGGCCGGTAAGCCAGTGATGGAAGGGAAGGGATTGCTCTTTAAGATATATGCGGACATCGATTGTTTTGACTTGGAGTTGGACACCAAAAATGTCGATGAATTTGTCAGAACCGTGAAAATTTTAGAGCCGACTTTTGGCGGTATCAACCTGGAGGACATCTCTGCTCCTGAATGTTTTGAAATTGAAGAAAGATTAAAAGAGGAGCTGAACATTCCTGTCATGCACGACGACCAGCACGGAACTGCGATCATCAGTGGAGCAGCCCTGCTAAACGCTTTGGAGATTGTTGAAAAAGATATCTCGGAAGTAAGGATCGTGGTGAGCGGGGCAGGGGCTTCTGCAATTTCTTGTACCCGTATCTACGTTGCGTTGGGAGCTAAGAAGGAAAATATTTTCATGTATGACAGCAAAGGACTGATTCACCCGGACCGGGACAATCTGGATGGCAAAAAACCAGAATTTGTCAACGGCACCGTTCCGGCAGACACAACACTTGCGGGTATTTTGAAGAACGCCGATGTATTCATCGGGCTGTCTCGCGGCAACCTCCTTTCGCAGGAAATGGTCAAAGCTATGGCACCAAACCCGATCATTTTTGCCATGGCCAATCCAACACCTGAAATCAGCTACGAAGATGCCAAAGCCGCCCGGGAGGACTGCATCATGGCAACTGGCCGCTCGGACTATCCCAACCAGGTAAACAATGTGCTTGGCTTCCCTTTTATTTTTCGGGGAGCATTGGATGTAAGAGCTTCTGAGATCAACGAGGAAATGAAATTAGCAGCCGTTCGGGCACTCGCTGAACTGGCTAAAAAACCGGTACCAGACATCGTTAACATGGCGTACGGAAATGTCAATTTGAAGTTTGGTGTGGACTACATTATTCCAAAACCAGTTGATCCGCGTTTGATTTCAACCGTTGCCCCGGCCGTGGCGAGAGCAGCAATGGACGCTGGGATTGCTGACCAGCCGATTTCGGACTGGGAAGCTTACCACAGTGAGCTGGAAATTCGCCTTGGTAACGAAAATACCATCTCGAAAATCATCGAAACAAAAGCCAAGCAAGATGTCAAGCGAGTCGTTTTTGTTGATGCAGAAAACCCAACGGTGCTTAAAGCTGCGCAAATTGTCCTCGAAGAAAAAATAGCCTATCCGGTACTCCTTGGCAACAGGGAACGTATCCAGAATTTTATTGACGAATATGATCTAAGATTACCAGCAGTAAAGATTATTGACCCACAAAAACCCGCCAACGAAGAAGAAAACAAAATCCTCCAAGATTACACCGGTTATTTCTACGAAAAAAGAAAAAGGAAAGGGTATTCCCTTTTTGAAGCGGCGGACATTATGCGGAGCCGCAGCTACTACGGCGCCATGATGGTAGAAAGAGGTGATTGTGATGCCATGATCGGAGGTTTGACAAAAAAATATCCGTACACTGTTCGTCCGGCGTTGCAGATTATT
Source organism: Bacteroidota bacterium (assembly GCA_039819485.1). Classification (GTDB taxonomy): domain Bacteria; phylum Bacteroidota; class Bacteroidia; order Chitinophagales; family Saprospiraceae; genus UBA6168. Next base: position 22,943 of record JBCBRY010000076.1, read on the forward strand.
GGCCCGCGGAAAGGGATCAAGAAGGTCGCTTCCATGCATATTCTCGTTACGCGGCATGGTCCGTTGTTCCTCGCTGACACATCCATTAATCACCACCTCACATCGGAGGACATTGCAGATATCACGGAATTGGTGGCAGAAGAGGTCCGTGGATTGAATGTCAAGCCTCGAATAGCCCTGGTCACTTACTCCAACTTCGGTTCCGTGCCCTATGGCGAATCTGCCGTTCTGATGCGTAAAGCCACGGAGATTTTGCATAAAAGGCATCCGGATTGGATCGTGGACGGTGAGATGCAGGCCCACATGGCCCTGAACCCGGACAACCTGAAGCAGTTTTATCCCTTCTCAAAATTGGCTGGGCACCGGGCCAATGTGCTGATCTTCCCAAATCTTTCTGCCGCTAATATTGCCTATAATCTTTTGAGCAACACGGCCAATATGGATGTGATCGGCCCCATGTTGCTTGGCTTGAAAAAACCGGTACACGTCCTGCAATTGGGCTCCACCGTCAGGCAGATAGTAGATATGGTAGGCATTGCGGCGGTGCATGCTCAGAATGGGAAAAGGAGATGATTACGCTCGGATAAAAGTTCAAGGTCAGATAGCTCAATTTTCTCAAAAAAAAGTGCTCGGGAATATTGATGAAAAGAAATAAACATCATTTCATGATGCTCCCCTTAAACCCTTTTTTAACAAATTAATGGGGCTTGATAGTCTACCTCCGAACTCGCTTTGGGCCCCCATTAATTTGTACGAATGATTTTGCGTGCTTGCTCAAGCAGTTACGCAAAATTATGGTTCTGTAAAAATGACAATTTTATTTTGGTAAATGCCTGGTTTCCAAACCACAAAACTCTTTTTCAGGCAAAGGAGAAGTGTCATTTTTTTTGACCACCTGCTTAATTTTTTAAATTGCTCATTAAGTTTATTGTTTTGAGAGTACCTGATAAAAATACTTCGGAGCAGTTGATTGAATGGCATTCCTACAAGAGTACCAAAAATACCGGCTGGTATACCATATTTAAAACAATTCGAAATTATTCATACTTTATTCAGAAACTGGTTCAGATTTCAATCTTAAAAGAATTTAAGCGTTCATACCTGGGTTTGTTATGGTTGTTTATCTTACCAGTAGTGGCAGCTTTAGTATGGGTTTGTATGAACAGTGCGGGAATAATTAATCCGGGGAAAACAGAAGTTCCTTATCCAGCATATGTATTTTTAAGTACTTCTATCTGGGGGTTTTTTATCGAAATATACAAGAACACAAATAATATCTTTCTTTCTGGTGGAAGAATGAAGTTGATGGTTCGTTTCCCTTATGAAGCATTTATTGCAGAAAAGGCCATCGTTCATTTATTGCGCTTTACCATCCCCTTTGTCATTAATTTGATTGTTTTGCTTTTTTTCGATGTACGTTTTACCTGGACGATATTTTTATTTCCTTTTTCACTTTTCCCATTATTTATCTTAGGGATGGCGATAGGGTTATTGGTTTCAATATTTAGGGTGCTTCTGGAAGACCTGGCAATTTTTGCAGATCAGGCGATGGGCTTTTTAATGTTTTTGACACCGGTGGTTTATGCACCCGATTTACAATTGGGATTCCTTGGCCAATTAATCCGAATTAATCCTTTGACTTATCTTATTGGATTTAGCAGGGATTTGTTGACCAAAGGAAGTTTTTATCAACCTGTCATTTGGGCGGGTTGTATTTTGTTCTCGTTTGTTTTTTTTCTATTAACTGTTCGTATCTTTATTATCGCAGAGCCAAGGGTAATTGAGCGTTTGATTAAATAATTTTTTTAAAAATACTTACTTATAAGTTGACTGATAAAAATCCAATTCTTTCCGTGAAAAATCTTTGCAAAAAATTTAGCAGAGATTTGAAATACAATTTGTATTATGGATTGCGTGACATAGTGAGTGATTTATGGAGGAGCAGAAAGGAAAACATACAACTCCGGAAAAAAGAATTCTGGGGTTTATTTAACGTTAGTTTTGATTTATTTGCTGGGGATATTTTGGGAGTTGTTGGGGCTAATGGGTCTGGTAAAACTACCTTGATGCGTATCATCACAGGAATCTATTATCCTGATGCCGGTGTTGTTTATAAGTCAGCCAATAAAAAAATAACCGCAATTTTTGTACTTGGTGTCGGATTAAGGCCCTTGTTTACCGGGAAAGAAAATATTTATATAGAAGCAGCGATGTATGGCATGACAAAAAAAGAGGTCGAAAATAAAATGGATTTTATTGTGGAATTTTCTGAGCTACAGGGCCAATTGGATCGGCCTTTGGGAAATTACTCTTCCGGGATGCGGGCACGGTTGGCTTATGCTGTTGCGTTATCGACTGAGCCTGATATATTTATTGTTGATGAAGCACTTGCTGTAGGGGACGCTATATTCCAGGCTAAGTGCTTCGAACACCTAAAAAAATATGTACAACAGCCGGGCAAAGCAGTCTTGTTTGTTTCGAATCATATCCGTAAAGTTCTCAAAGTGGCGAATCGGGTTTTGGTAATGGACGATGGCCAGATTATTCATGAATCGACAGATGTGAAAGGTGCCCTCAGTTTTTACATAAATAATTGTTTAAAACATCTGGACGAAGATCAGCGACAATTAAAACTGAAAAAAATAAACGATTATAACCTGTGACCTGTACGACGAATGGATATTAATCACCGGAAAAAGTATCGGATACTTATTGAGGCCAATAAATTGTTTATGGCAGGTAATGATGGAGTTAAACGTTATTTAACGGAACTTCTAAAAGCCTTTATGACTTTTGACCGCCATGCTAATCTCATTTTTGAAATAGATCTTTATGTGCAGGGAAAAGCTCCATTTAGTTTAAGCGATCATATAACTGAACTGGCCGATAAAATTGCTTCCATAAAAGAAAACCCACCTGTTGAAATTAAATTATTGCAAATAAAAAAAAGTATTCGAAGTGTTTTGCCGGATTTAGTTTATCGTCTTTTTAAACGTATTTATGCATCCTTGCCAATTCGATATTTTTTGCGCAATTTAAATATTAAACTTGCTAAAAAGGATGCGAAAAAATTAAAAAAAGAATTTGAAAAGTACGATTTGATTCACGTTCCGTTACCTCAAAATTTTCACTATTTAAATGAAGTGGATGGAAAATTTTTAGTGACTATCCATGATTTGTCCCACCTGCTTTATCCTGAATTCCATACGCAGGATAATATTCGCCGTTCATCAAAAGGGATTGATTTAATTTTCAAGAAAAAGGCCAGATTGTTGGCAGTTTCGGAAGCGACTAAAAAAGATATTTTAAAATTTTATCCAGTTGGCCCGGAAGAAATTCACACGGTGTACGAATCGTTTGATGAGGATCTGTTTTTTCCAAAGAAAGTTCATGCTCTGTTAAGGAAAGTTTTAAGTAAATATAACCTTCCTTATTGCCGGTATTTTTTATCTCTTTCCACTTTAGAACCGCGAAAAAACATCAGCAACATGTTAAAAGCGTTTGATCTTTTTTCAAAAAAAGTTGATGAAAAGGTTGGCTTTTTCGTTTGCGGAAAAACGGGCTGGAAAATGAATGATTTAAAAAGTCAACAATTTGCTTCAAATAAAAATGTATTTTTCACCGGCTTTATTTCAGATGAAGATTTGTCCATTCTTTATTCTCATGCGTTGGCCCTGTGTTACGTTTCCTTTTACGAAGGGTTTGGATTGCCACCGGTAGAAGCTATGGCTTGTGGAACTACAGTCATTTACGGTGACAGCAGTGCGATGCCGGAGGTCATTGGAAATGCTGGGTTACCTGCAAATCCGGATAATGTGGTGGATATTAAAAATCAGATGGAAAAAATATTTAATGATAAAGCATTACGCACTTCATTATGTCAAAAGGCGCTGGAAAGGGCTTCTTTGTTTTCAAGAAAAAAAATGGCGATTGATACATTAAAACTTTATCAGGATTTAATTGAAGGTCATCTCCAACCGAAAAACAGAGCAGGCAGTTGATTGGAGATGACCGTTGTTTTAATTTTTCGTTTTCAGGATTCGTCTGCTGACCTGTTCTTCCTGACTCGTAAGATTCAAAAGGTAAGTACCTGCTGGTAAATCGGATAGGTCTAAATGAAATTGATTGTCACCCATCACAGCGTTCACGGTCTCTTTTTGTATTGACTTTCCATAAATATCGAATATAGACACAGATAATTTTTCCTCTGATTTGGCCTGGAAATTTACATTTAATAAATCCTCAGTGGGTATTGGAAAGACATCAAGAATGGCAAAATCAAGGATGGGTTCCCGTTCAATAAAAACAATTTTGGAGAAAGAGGTACTTCCGTCAAGGTCCACTGTTTTCAATCTGTAATAAGATTTTGGAAGTGGAGCGGTGTCTTCAAATTCATAATGAATATCGGTAGTAGATGTACCCGCTGCGGAAACACGACCCTTTTCGTGCCAATCCTGACCATTTGAGGAACGCTCCACCACATGCCACTCCGTGTAAATCTCACTCGCCGTTGTCCATTGGAGTATGTTCTTTTCATTATTTGGTCGCCCTTCAAAATAGACAAGTTCCGCGGGTAGGGCCACCGACTCACTGACGGTGATTTCAAAGTCTCCCGTGGCCCCGCCATTCCCTTTGACGTAAATGTAAGCTTCTGTATTCCCAAGAACAGCACTAGTGAAAGTGACCGTTGAACTAGTACTTCCTCCACCACTTGAACACAAAAGGTCGTCATCATTTCCAGTCACACATATATTTACACCGCAGAATGCGCCTCTGGTTACGGTGATCTCCGTATCGTAAAAATTATTTGGACTACAGGTGGTAACTTCATACGTGGAATTAGGGCGTGGATCAAGGACATACCAAACACCAGGCCCGTCAAAATTATTGACATCAGCGGTACAATTTGGAGGAGCTGTAACATCAGAAGCAAAATGGGTTGTCCCAAAATATGAGATGGTACCACCGGGCGGTGGCATCATTTGGGTGGCTTCTACACAGTCATCATTGATAGGACTGATGTCATCAATATTTAAAACAAAATTACCTGCCAGACTTGCCTGGCCTTTAACATAAATAAAAAAATCAATCGGCTCGCCGTCTGCATCATCTACCGATATCCTGACCGAAGAATTTGTACTGCCATTACCAAGAGAACAGGCATTATCATCGTCGTTTCCGTCTATACAGTCCAGAAAGTTGCAGCTACTACCAGTATAAACACTGATCTCGGTATCAATGACAGTTCCGACATCACAAGTGGTGATATCATAAAACCGTCCTCCTGTCCCCGATAATAAGTACCATACACCTCCTGACTCTGAGTTGTCTACCCCAGTTCCACAATTGGGTGGAGCATCCGTGGTGGTTGCGTTTACTGTTGTACCGGTAATTGTAGCCTCTCCTCCAGATGGAAAAGATAGGGGGATGGCATCTGCACAAAGATCGTTGCCTGGAGTTAGCAAGAATTCATCAAAAGGGGCATAACCTAAAATGATCATTAAGCATGCACAGAGGGGCAAAGCAATAAACAATTTTAATGATTTACTAAAGATAACAACAGGAGAAGTTTTCTGATTGAATTTTTTATTAGAGGTTTTCATTTGTAAGTATTTTGACTGTCGGTAATAACTAATACCACAAAGATGAGGCAGATTCTTCTAGCGCATTTGCACTCATGATGCTATGATTTACAACTATGTTACATTCGTTAAAAAAGAATGCTACTGATGTTGCATATTGTTGTTTGATTTGAGCTTAAAAGGCAGATATTCAGTCGTTTATATGTTGCGCGGTTAGCGTTTTTCTTTTTATCAAATTCAGTTATATTCAGAAACATCAATGCCTTTTGGCAAGTGCACTCTTCGAAGTTTTGGGAAGCAAAACCTCAAAAAATGCACGCTTGATATTGGGTTACGGCAACGGACCTGCCTTAGATCGGCCGAAGGAAAATTGACTGTTAGGGTCGGTATTAAAAAGCTGGGAGTTTCTCTTTACTATTTTAGAAAACTAAATCTTTCATAGATCAAAATTATCACCTGTTGACTTTTAAAACCCTTTTGCTGATCCGTTCTTCACGGCTCGTGAGCGACAACAGATAAGTCCCAGCGGGGATATCATTCAGGTTTAACTGCACTTGATTTTCACCCTTTGCTGCGTTGATTTCTTCTTGCTTCAATAATTGACCGTAGATATCGAAAAGCATCAAAGTCAATCTTTCTTCCGATTTGGTTTGATAAGTGACATTCAGCAAATCTTCCGTTGGAACCGGAAATACGTCAAGAATTGCAAACCCTGCATCGAGTTCCCTTTCAATCACGATGATTGCTGAAAAGGAGATGCTGCCATCAAAATCGATTGTTTTCAATCGGTAATAACCTTTTCTGAGTGGTGAATTATCCGTGAATTCATATCGGATTTCATTGGTAGATTCTCCTGCTGCTGCTATCTCACCAATCTCCTCCCACTCGACTCCATTGGCAGCACGTTCGATGACATGCCAGGCGGTGTTGCGTTCGCTGGCGGTTGTCCATTCCAATTGATTGATGCGACCTTCAGGGCGGCCCGTAAATGAAAGCAATTCGACTGGCAAGGCACTTATGTCGGAGATTTCCAGATTAAATTTTCCTATATTATTGGCGAATCTGTTTTTTACAAAAACAAGAATATCTTGATCAGTCCCCAGGTTATTTGTCCATTCAACGGTAGAGGCGCCACCAGAAAATGTGCAGTCGGGATCGTCGTCGTTTGCAGCTACACATACCAAGGAGTTACAATCTCCTTCTTCATAGAGTAGAATGGCTGAATTGAAATCTGTAGTTGCATTACAATTGCTCACTCTATAGTTACGGCCTGCTTTTGCAGTAAAGCTATACCAAAGGCCCGCTCCATATATTTCTCCACCCTCACCGCTGCAATGACTCGCCGAATAAGAAGGAGAATATGTAGAAAAATAGATAGAATCTATATATGATGTACTTCCTCCAATCGGAACAACTAAATGGATGGGGCTATCACAGTTGTCATTAGGAGGATATATTTCATTGACCGTAATATCAAATTCTCCTGTAGCACCACTATTGCCTTTTACATATATATAATAAAAACCGTAACTAAATGAATTAGTGTAGATAGTATCAGTTGAGCTGGAACTACCGCTTCCCCAGGAACAATTACTGCCATCATCATTTCCAGTGATACAACTACCGGCAGCACAAGATTGATAGATGCTAAACTCGGTGTCAAAATTAGTATTGGGGCTGCAGGTGGTTACTTCATTAATGGTAAAGGGATTAGCTTTAAAAAGGTACCAAACACCAGGTGAATCACTATTAATTATATCGCTGCCACAGTCTACAGGTGCATCATTTGTGGTCGCATAATCAAGTGTACCACTTTTTGTTTTTGTGCCACCGGGTGGTGCGTAGATGGGCCTCGGGTTGCCACATTCATCATTGGATGGACTGAGGTCATTGATGGCTAACGTAAATGCTCCATATCCTTCATTGTTGCCGTTTACATAAATATAATAGGTAACTGGAGTACCTGGCGGACTGGAAGTGGCCTGAAAGTTTACCGTGGATCTATTGCTAAAAGGAGTGCAGCTCACATCGTCGTCGTTGCCATCCAGACAGGCAAGGCTGCCACAATTGCCAGTATATACACTGATTTCTGTATCGAATCCCGTTATACCGGCACAGGTTGTTATTTCATAATAACGATTCCCTGTTCCAGTAAAGGAGTACCATAATCCGCCAATGTCGTCGTTTTCTACTCCTGATCCACAATCATCGGGAGCAATTGCTATGTTGTTGATGTATTTCGTATTTCCGGTAATCGATTCTTGTCCACCCCAGAACACATCGATAGGTCTTGCACCACTACAAACTTCATTGGCGGGAGGAGGGGGCGTTATGTCCTCAATGATTAACTCAAAATTACCGGTTGCTCCCTGGTTTCCTTTTACATATATGTAAAATTCCCTTTGGACCGTTTGGTAAATAGAGTTTATGCTAGAGAATCCGACGGGATCAGGACTGCAGAAAGACTCATCGGATCCATCGTAACAGGTAAGATTTCCACAACTACCAGTAAACAGGCTGATCTCTGTGTCGAAATTAGTCTCGTTTGAGCAGGTGAGGACATCGTATTCTCTGAACGCTTCTGCGGTGAACTTATACCATACTCCACCAGAGTCGTCATTAACTACGTTCGTCCCACAATTAGGAGGGGCACCAGTTGTGGTGGCATTTTCATTGGAGCTTGATACCATTGATTGTGAACCATTTGAGGGTGTTGGGATTTCCTCTGCATTTTCACAAAGATTATTACCAGGTAGCAGGAAAGAATTGTTGAAGAACTTTAGTTGTGCGGTACCAATCGCTCCATTATTTCCCTTTAAGTAGACGTAGTAAGGCTCTTCGATTGGTGAATAAAAATCAATGGTAGAATAATTTGAGCTGTGCGGACAATCTGCATCATCATCATTTCCATCCACACAGATAAGGTTCCCACAATTGCCAGTAAATACACTCAGTTCTGTGTCGAAATTAGTGCCTGTAAAGATACAAGTCGAGAGTTCATACAATTTATTGCCACTGCCAGTGAAAGTGTACCATAATCCGCCTCCATCAGCGTTATTGACTCCTGTTCCACAATTGACTGGGGCATCCGTATTTGTGGCTCCAGTAATATCTTCTGATATTTCACCTAAATCGATAGGGATTGCGTTTGCACAAATGTCGTTAGCCAATTCTATGATCGAGAGATCAAAATTGCCGATTGCTCCATTGTTCCCTTTTACATAGATATAATATTGAGATGTTGTCGTAGGTGTTACCGATAAGGTAGAGAGCGTAGAACCTGCTGAACAAAAACTATCATCATCATTACCAGCTAGACAGATCAAATTTCCACAGGTGCCAGCGAATAAGCTCATTTCGGTGTCAAAATCAGTATCATTGTCACAGGTTGTAATTGTGTAAGAAGTATTCGGGGCGCCGGTAAATGTATACCATATCCCTACGCCATCGGCATTGTTGACCCCAGTTCCGCAGTTGGCAGGAGCCCCGTCCGAGGAAGCGTAAGTTAAGTTGCCACTCACTGTCGATCCGGGTGTCACAACTGTTGCATCTTCACATATATCATTTGTTGGCAGTAAGTAGGATTCGTCAATAAACGACATTCGGAAGAACGTACCTACCGCTGGATTGCCCTTCACATAAACATAGTAGGGCTCTACCTCGGGGGAAAAAATCAATAAAGTGGAAGAATTTGGAGCAGACGTACAATTGTCATCATCATCATTGCCATCTACGCAGGTTAGGTTACCACAAGTTCCCTTGAATACACTCATTTCTGTATCAAAATTTGTTGCCGGAAAACAAGTGGTAATTTCGTAAAGACTGTTGCCGCTCCCAGTGAAGGTGTACCACATGCCTCCTCCAGTTGCGTTATTCACTCCGGGACCGCAATTGGCAGGAGCGTCATCCGCAGTGGCACCGTTGATGTTTGCGAGGAATAAGTTACCTGCAGCAAGTTCAATAGCATCCTCACAAAGGTCGTTAGCTGGCTGCGCATACATCGAGACCGAACCGAACGCAAAGATTACTGACATCAGCACCAGCTTTAATCCTCTAAACTTTCTACTGGATTGTTGCTGAAAAAACGAATTAATTGTGATTCCAAATTTTAAGATAGAAGTTCTCTCTATCCCTGGCTGTTGTGATCTTGACATGGTTGATGATATTCTTTCTGATTGGTGAGGCAAAGATCGTCGCAATGGTATGAGGAGAGTATAAATGATGTTCCAATGATTAGTAAGCATGTGCCATGTACAGAGAAAAAACTACAGCTCATGTTGCATCGTGTTGCAACGGAAGGGTTTAAGTGTTTGATTTTTAGCGCTTTACGTGTTGCATGTTGGGTGAAACGGAAATCGAAAAAAAATAACGGTCTAAACTATGGTTTTATCGTTCAGACAATGACAACTTTTGCTTGTTTTCACTGGCTTTTGAACTCAGTTTTAGATGCTGAGATTACAGCTAACACCTCTGTAAATGCAGCAATGGATAATTCCCAGGAAAAAGTTGCGGCCTGGTCAATGCTGGAGGAGATAGTTTTTGATGGTGGGTTGACTGGCTGGGTCACAGCATGTAACTGAGTCAATAATTGTTGCTGTACTTTGGGGTTGAAATAGCGTACAGTTTTCCCGCCAACTTCTGGCAAACTTGATTGATCACTACAAATGACTCTTGTTCCACATGCCAGTGCCTCCAGCACCGGCAAACCAAAACCCTCATAAAAAGAGGGGTAGATCAATGCCACTGTTTTGTTATAGAATTCGCGTAAATCTTCTTTTTTGACATAGCCGGTCATGATGATATCATCTTTAAACGGATGTCGATTCAGTGCATCATAGAATGATTGGTACTTCCAGCCTTCACCGCCGATAATCACCAGTAACACTTTGTCCACATGTTCTTCCCGGAACTTCTGGTAAGTACGCAGTAGAAAAATCAGGTTCTTTCTCGGTTCAATGGTTCCAACTGTCAGGAAAAAAGGGGAGCTGATCTGGTATTTTTCTAAAATCTTATTGGAGGAAGCCATAGGTCTGAAAAACTCATCCCGCCCTGGATAAACGACCTTTGTTTTGGGTGCTGCGAAAGGATAGAACCGAGCAAGATCATTTGCGGTACTTTGAGAAACAGCAATTATCAATGCTGCTTTTTTCAAAATATGGCGTAAGAAAAAACGCTGTAAATGACGACTAAGCCAACGATGATAGCGAGGAAAAATGATGGGGGTCAGGTCGTGAATAATATTGATGCGGCGGATGTGGCGGGGTAGGTTGAACGGCCCAAAATGGGCCGGTTCAATGACGGCATCGACCTTAAGTTGTCGTAAAATTATCGGAAAAATGATAAACAACCGCAAAGCGGAAAAAAGCAACAGGAAGCGATTGTTGGGAATGGCAATCTGTTGGATATGGTTGGGAATGCCAGGATCTTTTTTCTCGCGGAGCAGGACATACTCATTGTCCTGATCATATTTGATCAGCGCATTTACAAACCCACTGGTGAAGGAGTGTACACCGGCAGATTGATTGTCAAGAGGATCAGCAAGAATGGCGATTTTCATGAGGATCTTTTTTTATCCAGTACAGCTGCATACAGCTTGATATATTGTTCAATGGTGGTTTCGAAATGAAAATACCGAATCGGAAGCTCTTGCCATTCTCCGTTGGCTGCCTTGGTCAAAGCGTCGAAAAGTGAGTTCACATCAAGTGGCTCAACTGGTAAATAAGTTCCGGAAACCACTTCTTTGAGCGCACCTTTCTGAGAAGAAACCAGAGGAACCCCAAGCGCTATGGCCTCCGCCGCCGCAAAACAAAACCCTTCACTGTACGAAGGGATAACAACACAGGAGGATTCGCTAATAACTTTGTAAAGTTGTTGTTTTGGCAAGCTGTGAAATATTTTGATATGATCTTTTAATTTTAATGCATCGATCAATTTCAATATTTTTTTATAAATAGATGTTGGGGTGCGCGGCACGATCAATTGTAATTTAGAATCAGGGTGTTTTTCATAAAAAAGTTGGGCAGCGGGCAGTAAAATATCCAACCCTTTGGAAATACCTAATCTACCGAAATAAGTGTATTTGAATTCAGTAGGCGCCTGGTGTTTATGGTACAAAAAAGCTGCATAATTTAATCCGTTGTAGATCATTGAAATTCGATCGCCCGGAATCCCAGATTGTTCCAGACGAGTCTGCGTAAATTTGGACACGGCCACATAATGAGAGAACCGCAGGCACATAATCCACCGTTCGAATAATTGAAATACTTTTCGTTGCCAAAAGGAAATAAATGGCAATTTCATCCATAGCTCTCCCCAGTATTCATGAAAAGTAAGGATGACCGGTTTGTTCAATAATTTTCCGGCTATCCAGGCAGGGATCGCTGCATTATAGGTGCTGGTTTGGATCATGTCATATTTCGAAGCAATTCTTAATATTTTTGGGAGGCTGAGAAAAGTGAAGCCGAAACGATTCAAACAATTTATTCTTATAATCTGAACACCTTCAACTATTTCATCCCCAGGAAGGTGCTTATCATGTAGAGTGGTCACAACAGTAACTGTGTGTCCCTCCCCGGCTAGTGTTTTGGTCAGTTCGCAGAATAAATGTTCGGCTCCTCCAAGGTATGGGTGGAAATGTTCAAGTACAAAAAGTAGCTTCATGAATTACCTTCTTCGGAGTAATTTTTCAGTGCAAGTTTACGAGTCAGGATGGTAAGTGATTTCTCTTGTTTGCGAATCAGAAAATACATTTTAAACTGATTTAAAAACAGCAGTCCAATACAAAAAAAGATGATTGCATTTACATTGCTTTCAATGCCGAATACCAGCGCAATTTTAGTTGAAATATGATCAGGGAACAGTGCAAAAATCAGTGCCGCAACCCAAAATATATTCCCGATTATCATTTCCGCAATGGTTATCTGTGATTTGCGGAAATTAAAGATGAGATTGGCAATAAAATACAGGGCAATCAATGGTACTATGATTTGGAAAAAGCGCAATTCCATATTTGACTAAATTTATTAACTACCTGAAAATAATTTTTGAAATTAAGCTCAGAGCAGTTTGAATTCCTTTAAAAAAGTTCTGTCCCTTGTTGAGAGAATAGGGCGTGTAAACTGTCTCTGTTGGTACCTCAGCGATGATTAAATTACCTTGCTCTGCGAGATAGATCATTTCACTGCAAAATCCAAATTCATCAAGTTTAAGATGCAAGCGTTCAACCGCCTTGCGATTCAGCATACGCAGACCTGACTGTGAATCGGTATAGTGTTTCTGACAAACCAGGTTGGTTAGCCAATTGGCAATGTGGTTAAACCATTTTCGGCTGAGGGGCATCCCTTGTACATTGTTCAAAAATCGACTCCCAATAACAAGGTCGCAATCTCCTTTCGACATTCGTTTTACCAATTTGTCTATGTCTTGGGGCAAATGTTGCCCATCTGCATCCATCAATAAAATATATTGGAGATTTAATTGCCGGGCACATTCAATAGCTGTCTGTGTAGCTGCACCTGCACCTCTGTTGATCAAGTGGGTGATAATTTCAGCTTCTGCATGGGTAGCCTGAGCGTTGGTTTGGTCGGTGCTTCCGTCATCCACAACAAATATTTTTTGATACCCCAATGAGCGAATATCCTGAATAACCTGAGCTATAGTAGCTGCTTCGTTATAGGCAGGGATAAAAATATTTATTTCAGATTTTCCAATCATGATGATGGTTTCACAGAATTTCGAATAGGGCAAATGTACCTCCATAAACTATATTCCCCGACAACCCGTATCTTCCTTTTACTTTATTTCCACGCTGCAATTCAAGTAGGTTATTGGAGTCTTCGATGATCCGGTCGGTCACTAATAATTTAATTGCGTTGGGTTTGCTGATCCGGTTGATGAATTCATTATTTTTTTTCTTCAACGACTGTTCGGGTGTCCTGTCGATAGTGGCGGTATTAAAATCGTAAAGAATATACCGAAATCCCTGATCTCGCAGTACGCTTAAAAAATAATTCGGATCTGACAACTTTGAAGTGATCTCACTGAATTTCCCCAATTGGTTATCTTCCAATACTCTTGTATCATTTTGTGAAATATGATAATTTAAAAAAGTACCAATCCGGTAAATTTTTTCTGTTGGATTTTGATTTAAATATTGCAGAGCCGTGGTGTGGGCCGGGTTAAAAAGTGTAATGATTTCATCAGATTTCCGATTTTGCGAAGCAAACTCTAAAAAAGGGGATTGATAGATTAAATGCTCCTGTCCCCGACGGTTGGCATCATGAAAATGCAGACCAAGACTTAAGATAAAATAAATTCCAAAACACAGAGCAAGGAAACCGACTGCAAACCGTTTGTTCCCTTCTCCGAAAATCAATGCTGGGCGCTCATAATAATAGACAGCTAAAACTGGCAGTATTGCTACAACCAGGAAAGCGTACCACGGAACCCCACTCCCCAAAATAAACCAGATGAAAAAATAAACTGTAGTAAATGCTAATAAGCATTTAAAAAGCACCGGCATCATTTTGATTTTCTCGGAGGCGAGCCAAATGACAAAGAACAATAACCCGATCAATACCAACAAAGTTTGCATGAATCCAAACCCGGAGAGCCAAACATATACAGTTGAGGCACGCTCAGAAAGCTGTATCAAGCCGTCTGCACTACTCTGAAAAATACTTCCGAAAAAGGATTGAAAGCTCTCAGAATGACGTTCGAGGTACTCTTCAGGTGTGATTGGACTTGGTTTTTTTATAAAAACGGCCTGTATTGAAATCAACAGAAAAAATAACAAAAAGAACAACATCAATATGTTTTTCCAAAGCAGTTTAGGTTTTACAGAAAGTAAAAACAAAGGAATTAATAGCAGCCATAAAAATCCAATATCAAGATAACTTTGATTGACAATATTTGTATTCATTGTCAGGTCATAGGGTAGAGAAAGGTAAAGCGGCAATCCTTTTTCAAATCCCAGATAGCGCTGCAACTCTTCCCGCCTTGTTTGTTGTGCTGATGTGGTATTGGCTTCCTTTATTTTTCGTGGCTGATCATAGCTTTTTATTGGTTGTTTTTTCCGGTACTTTTTTTTGATACGAACCTTGGGTTCAGGGGATTTACCTTCCACGATTGCTGAAAGGCTGATTGATCTGTTTTCCTTTACATGCTTCATCGCCCAGGGAGCATAGTTCAATGTGATTACCGCGGCAAAAACCCCAATGATAGTAGCCGCCCTCAACAGTCTTGAAAAAGAATGCCGATAAACCCTGCCGATCAATGCAACCCCTGGAATGAAAAGGATTGATCCCAACAGGAATGGTGAAGTTCCGTTCAATTCAAGACCAGCAAACTGGTGAATGCCGAGTAGGAAAAGCGATGAAAATGCAAGAAGTAAACTTCCGATAAACGCAAAACGACCTCCATTTTTATAAAATACAAAAGTTGTTAGGGCAATGATATTGAAGAGGGCACTATACTTAATTCCAAAAGCAAATCCAGTCAGCCAGCCAACCAAAATCCAAACGGCCATTTCATCTGAAAGGCTGAACGAACCAATTTTAATCAACGGGGATAGGTTTGTTCTTTTTTGTTTATTCTTGTAAAACTCCAACAACAACAATAGTGTACAAAGAGAAATAAACAGGAAACCTAAATCCACCTTTTCATCTACATAATTGTGATAGGCAAGCTCCGGGGTTATGTAAAAAATCACACCGGCAAGCAAGGCGCTGCTGCAAGAAACAAAAAGCCGGGCGATTCTGTATACCGCAAGAAAACAGTAAAACCCGATCAAATTTGCCAATAAAATAGCAACGGTCATATGTCCGAAAAGTAGATTGCCGGTACTCATCAATACAGACCAATTATAGGCCTGTCCGCCTGCGGGTAATGCCTGGTACTCACCAATAAGCTTGGTGATATTCATATACAATCCAGCTCCATCAAAGCCGGATGGGAAAGCTTTGACGGCACCAATCGCATTAACGCCCAAGAATATAAATAAAAAAGCAACAGGTATTAAGCCATGATTCTTTAAATCATTTATCGGTAGCGGACGGAATAAAAGAATTTGTAGAAATCTTCTGATTGACTGATTCCGTAAAATTGTTACAGCCAGGGCTGTTGCCCATAAGAGGAACGGGTTAAGAATCTGAAGCTGGCCTAAAAGCACCATTATGAATGCCAAAACACTCCAGCCCAATGCGATCGCAATTAGAAAAAAAGAAGCGGTGGAAAGTTGTCCGGATAATGGTCGCAATAATATTTCACCCAATGCATATCCTAAAATTGTGATGTAAAGTATGGCCAAATGAAGCAATACCATAAAGCCAATAAAATAAGGCAAGTGGCTAAATACACTAAAATTAAATAGCCCATTTCGAGAGACATAGCACGATAGGATCACGCATAATGTCAGGAGAAATAATATATAGAGTTTCCAACCATTCGGTGCGCTCCACTTTGCTTTATTTTTAGTAAAAAATAAATAAGCAATGGTAAGTAAAATAGACACGCCACCTAATAAACCCCAATAACGGAATTGACTTATGCTTTGCGAATAATATGGGTGATGAAAGACGTAGGTCGGGACAACTAATAAAAACCAGATCAGCCCAAAAAATATTGGTACCAAAGCAAATATAACATTGCTTTTTGAGGGTGTCGAGTTTGTACCATCTTGCTTTTGAGTCATAGAAAATTCTGGTGATTGGTGTATTGTCTAAAGTTGCTTTCATACCTTTGGCAGAATGCATCAATCAATCTCTAAAAATGCAAATTAAGTCATTATTAAATATAATCTGGTAAGCCCTCCAGAAAAATAACAGTATGATCATCAGCCATAAACACAAGTTCATATTTATAAAAACGAAGAAAACGGCGAGTACTTCTGTGGAAATTGCGTTGAGCAAAATTTGTGGACCTCAGGATATAATGACACCAATCAACGAGAAAGATGAATCAGCCAGAAAATCATTTGCTAATATTTCTGCTCAAAATTTTTACATTCCACTAAACCAATATTCCAAACGAAAGCTTTTGAGTTATTTGTCCAAGAATAAAAAGCTTCCGTTACGGTTTTATCCGCACATTGGCTGTCGGGAAATAAAGCAATTTGTTCCGAAAAAAATATGGAGCGAATATTTTAAATTCACAATAGAACGAAATCCTTTTGACAAGATAGTTTCACTTTATTACTGGAGAGAAGGTGACAAAAGGTTTGGGAATATCTACGAATTTATTCGAAGGGGAGGATTAAAGGGTTTCAGTAGTTATGATATCTACTCGATAGATGGCTTTGTAGCGGTCGATAAAATATACCGATTCGAAAACCTTTCTTTTTTTTGTGAAGATATAACTAAAAGACTTCAGTTAAGAAATCCTTTGCAACTTCCAGCTTACAAGGCAAAATCCTTGCATAGGAAGGTGAGAAATTATTCTGATGTACTTGACGAAAAGTCGATCGAATTAATCAAAATAATATTTGCCAGGGAAATTCAAATAATGAATTACGAATATTAGAAAAATAATAGTTTTAAATGCGCATCTCACATCGCTACCAATTCATTTTTTTTGCCAATCCTAAGACAGCTTCTTCGAGTGTCAGGCAGTTTTTGAATCCTTACACCGATGTTCAACCAGTATTGAACTATCTTAAAAGAACGCCCGAAAACCCATTCTATCCACATATAACTCCAAGTGAAACGAAAATTATTTTCCAGCAGTTGGGTTGGGATTTTAACAGTTACAACAAATTTGTTTTTGTAAGGAATCCCTGGACAAGGTTGGTTTCTCTTTATGAACATATTATGCGAAATCCTGCCAATCACATAGAATTTAAAGAATGGTTATATTCCATCAAGCCGTATGGCATAGGTGGCCTCGGTGAAGATCATCAGCGATGGAGAAAATATGGGGCTTACTCCATAGAGCATTTCATCAAAGACGAAAAAGGGAATATCTTGGTCGATAAAGTCATTCGCTTCGAAGATATTAATAAGGAGCTAAAGCCTTTTCTTAAAGCCTTAGGATTGCCAAATGTAAATGATGCTAAATTAAATCATAGCAACAAACGTAAAAAAAATGTACCCTATACGAAGTATTATGATGAAAATGCAAAGTCTTATGTTCGAGAATTGTACTGGTACGATATTGTCAACTATGGATATACTTTTCCGGAAAAACGAAATAGAAGTATATTCCGATTTTTTTTAAAATCATAAAATGATTTACATTGTTTACTCTAACAAAAATGAAATACTTTTAAATCGAATAGGTATTAAAGAAATTCAGCATTATTCTGATTTAAAATATTTTCTTCCTTTACTCGAACAAAGAGGAACAGTTGTACAAGTTGAGTTCCTGCAAGATGGTGTTGAGAGTGTTTTTCAATTTGCGAAATCTCTCGGTGAGTCAGCTATATGTATTTTCTTCTCCGAACAAGACCGGGATTTCGATAGACTTCAATGCCCTAAAATAATATTTCCTTCGTTTATTCCACCACCGGTTTGGGATCATTTCCATTGTTTGACATCAAGCACCTCAAAAGAAAATACTCAAAACGTTAGTATAATTACCCAAGGAAATATTATTGATACGAACTTGCCAGGTTTCCTGCCAAAATATGAAGTTCGGCTGATGCCTTTGGAAAGAAGCTTAAAAGCAAGTTGGTACGCCATTAAACAATGGAAAATGCGATTAGGACTTTATTATTTGTTAAGGAAAAAAAGTAGTCATTTTTATCCTTCAGAACTGATAATGGACGGGGTCGTATATACTTTGCATTTACGTTCGGCCGATCGGCCTGGAAAATGGAAATTAATAATTAATGATTTTTGTGATACTTTTAAAAATACAACAGGTGCAACCTTGGTTATAAAAGCGGTAGGAAGTTTAAAAGAATCTGTTAAGAGAGCTATTTTCCATCAAATAAAAAGAAAATCTATTTCAGGCAGGATTATATTAATAAATGAACATTTATCTCAGCAGCAATACGAGAAGTTAATTGATGTTACAGCTTTTATTATCAATTTTTCAACTGATAGGAAAGTCGGTAAATCTATTTTGGAGTTTATATCGGCTGGGAAACCTGCGATAAGTTTAGTTGATAACAATAACTTGTTAAATACAGAAAATTCATTCATTCCGTCTGTTCAGAACAAAAAAATACAATCTATCAAAAATCAACTATTGCAAAGTTTTAAATTGTTTAAGGAAAATCCCAAAGTATATCAAAAGATGTCAATTGCGGCCTCTCTAAGTACTAAAAAGTATTGCTCTCTTGAAGTAGTTAAACCTGAATTTTTCCGTTGGCTTGATGAAATAGAAACAAAGTTTATCAATGACCAAAATAGCTGAAAGAGACAGTTTTTTTCAGTTAGGTGACCAACACTTCTGAAAACAATCTAAAAAAGATTTTACCAGAAGATTAAGAGTAAACGACATCCTTAAAAAATCAATCTGGATACTCCAGTCGCCTGACAACATTTCCAAAATGCTTTTTGTAAAATAAATTTAGAGTATCATCAAAGTACTTTTGATATTGGTAGGCCGACCGATCTCTGATTTTATAGTTTGGTGTTTTGTCAAAATGGGCAGCACGTTGACAATAATATTCGATTTCCTGATCGGATAATTCCCAGTATCGACAGATTTCTTCAATCTTTTTTACTGGTTCTTCTACAATGTTTTCAAATCGAAATGTTTGGATTAAAGGTGACTCATAAAATGGTATGGGGTTGAATGTGTGCACGTATTTAACCCAAACTATTTCGGTCATCATTCCCTTTTCGAATGATAAGTTTTCCAGTAATTGCTGATAAGTGATTTCAGGGTTTAGCAATTTTTTTTCCTGTTCGTTATACACGTCATCCAACTCGAAGGATAAGCAGTATAAATGAGGCCGGCGAATTGGTAGTGTATTCCATAATTCTGATCCTTTTTTATGATAAAAATATCCAGAGATAATGATGTCCTTTGGATGTCGGATTAAATGTATCATTTTGGCATTTTTGAAAATTTTTCGCCCTGGCCAAAAAACATTGTTGTTGATCGAAATAAATCTTGTTCGCTTTTGCTTTTCCAAATGCTTAACAAAGGGTTTTCTTTTTCTGTTATAAAATTTGTTTTTATCAAAAATTGCGTTCATGTAATGTGTAAGGCATTTACGGTAACTGAAGCGAATTCGATAATACGGTGTTTTGTCGGGCATTAAATTGTTCAACATAAGTATGAAGTGTAAATTATTTCAAAATAAATCAATTAAGTGAAACGCATTTGAAGAAGGCTTCATAACGGGGCCAAAAAGAATCGGGTTTGTCATGGTGGTTCAGGAATTTTTTTGGTTGCGAACCCAAAGCTTT
>JBCBRY010000077.1:0-42377 GCA_039819485.1 Bacteroidota bacterium
TAAAAAATGTATCCAAAAAGCAAACCTGATGTTAAGCAGGTTAAATAAAACAGATGTAGACTATTTGTATTTAGCAAACCTACATTTGGGGCGTGCCTATCTTTTAGCTGAAGATTTCTTTTTGGCCGAAAAATATTTAAATAAAAGCATTGAGGTTTATGAGAATAATAAAGATGGTATTTACGAGGGAAAAAACCTGGGGTACACTTATTTGGCAGAGTTGTCTTTGAAAAAAAAGGAATTTAGAAAGGCATTGAATGAGTGCCAGAAAGGGATGGCTGTATTATTAAATGACAGTACTCTAACGGATGGTTTAGATAATCCGGGTTTGGTAAAAAACGTCAGGTATTCCCATCTTTTTGAGTTGATAAAAATCAAGACCGAAACTGCGAAACAGTTATTTCTAAATGAAAAAAATGCCGCGTTCATTGAATTGACCCACCAAACTTTCCAATTTGGGATTGAGGTACTTGGCATCATGAGGAATGAATCCGTGACAACTGAATCCAAACAGTTTTTACTCAAAGAAACACTTCCGTTTTATGAAAATGCAATTGCCAATGCAATAGCACTTTATAAATTTTCTGGAGATCCAAAATACATTGATGAGGCGTTTAAGTTTAATCAAGAAGGGAAGGCCATTTTATTATTGGAAAGAATAAATGAATCAAAAGCAAAGATTTTTGCAAATATTCCGGACAGTATTTTGCAGAAAGAAAAAATGCTGAAACAAGATATTTCGTTTTATCAAAAACAATTATTTGATGAGTCTCTTTTTGGTGAGAATGCTGATTCATTAAAAATAAATCTGTGGAGTGAAAAAGTATTTAAACTTAAAAGGTCTTTGGAAAATTTAAACGAAATGTTGAATGAACAGTTTCCCCGTTATGCTGAGCTTAGAGAACAACCCGATTTGCCGGATATAGGAAAAATTCAAAAAGACCTGTTAGCGGAGAACGAGATTTTTATAGAGTATTTTACGGGCCAGGAGCAGATATTTACTTTCGTAATTACCAAAGACCAATACGAAGTTTTTTCCCTCGGTTTAGAAGTGCCGGTCAAGGAGCAGGCCGAAGCATTGGTTGATCAGATAAATAAGCCTCCTTCTGCTTCGTTGAAAGAGGCTACAACAAATTTTTCCTCGTCTGCCAGAGACTTGTATAATTTTTTGATCGCCCCCTTTTCTGAAAAGCTTTTTGACACTGAAAAATTGTTGATCGTTCCTCATGGCTGGCTGAATTTTATACCATTTGAGTTATTGTTGACAAGTGATGCTTCCGGGGCTTCATTTAGGCATTTACCTTATTTGTTCAGGAGCCATGCCATAAACTATGCTCCGGCAGCCAGTATATTTTTTGACATGGTAAAATCGGACAAGGCATTGAATAATGATTTACTTGCTTTTGCTCCTTTCTACAGTCATCCGGAAGAACCTTCTACCATTGGGAACAGTCAGGCTGATTTGCCAGGTGCCCAGGAAGAGGTGTCGGCTTTAAGAAAATATTTTTCCGGTGATTTTTATTTTGGTAAAGACGCAACAGAAACCAATTTTAAAAACCAGGCAAATAAATATGGCCTGGTACATTTGGCCATGCATGGTTCCACCAATACGGATGCACCAATGTATGCTAAGTTAGACTTTTCCCCAGTTGACGATCCAACAGAAGATAATCAACTGTATGCTTACGAAATATATCAGTTGGATATAAATTCAAAGTTGGTTGTATTGAGTGCTTGTGAATCTGGTTTTGGACAATTTGTTCACGGAGAAGGAGTCATCAGTCTGGCCCAGTCCTTTTTACAGGTAGGTGCCCAATCAGTAACCATGAGTCTTTGGGAAGCCCAGGACCACGCCACTCAATTTATCATGGGAGAGTATTATAAAGGACTCAGGGATGGGGTAGCAAAAGATCGTGCTTTGAGAACAGCCAAGTTGAAATATTTAGAAGAACCGGCTCATCAAAAGCATCCTTTTTTTTGGGCTCCATTTGTTAACATCGGCGATCCATCACCCATTGTTACGCCGGTCAGTTATTGGATTTGGGGTGGCTTGTGCTTATTGTTTGCGTTGGTTGTGTTTGCTTATTTCCGCTTTAAAAGCAAGTAAATTGTCTCGTCCTGCCTTTTCAAGTCTATGTAAATCCTTAAGTTTGGCCCTGTTGAAAATTTGCGGAGTGAATAAGATTTGACCAGCCAGATTTTCAGCTTTTTCAACCATCAAAAATGCCGGTAGGCGTCAGATTATGTCAATTCACAAAGAAGTAAAAAAAGTAACTGTACACGTATTGCAGGCAATGAAAGCGAGGGGCGAAAAAATTACCATGTTAACTGGTTATGATTATTCCATGGCTCGCATTCTCGATGCAGCTGGTGTAGATGTTATCCTGGTCGGAGACAGTGCCTCCAATGTAATGGCTGGACATGAAACCACTTTGCCCATTACGCTGGATCAGATGATTTACCATGCCTCTTCTGTTGTGAGGGCCGTTGACCGGGCCTTGATAGTTGTTGATTTGCCTTTTGGGTATTATCAGGGGAGTTCCCGGGTTGCGCTGGAGAGCGCCATTCGGATTATGAAGGAATCTGGTGCGCACGCCGTTAAAATGGAGGGTGGACTAGAGATTGAAGACTCAGTGAAAAGGATCTTGTCGGCGGGTATTCCAGTAATGGGACATTTGGGCCTGATACCACAATCTATCTACAAATTTGGAACCTATAAAGTGAGGGCAAAGGATAAAGACGAGGCCAGCAGACTTAAAAAAGACGCCAAACTTTTGCAGAAATTAGGCTGCTTTGCCGTTGTTCTGGAAAAAATTCCCGCAGCTTTAACCAAAGAGGTTTCTGAAAGCCTTACCATTCCAACTGTTGGTATCGGTGGTGGCATGCATGCAGACGGTCAAGTGCTGGTAACGCATGACCTGCTCGGGATTACAAAAGATTTTCATCCCCGTTTCCTACGCCGTTATTTGGAGTTATTTGATGTAATAAAAGGTGCAATGGAACAATATTGCGCCGATGTCAAGTCTGGTGATTTCCCAAATGAAAAAGAGCAGTATTAAAAACCTTTCGAAGTTGGAAGGGAAGGATTAAAAAAATGATTATCTGATTTCAAATTTTAAGATTCTCAATTTTATAAAAGTTACCAGTCTATTTAACCTAAAATGTTTTCTTGAAATGGAGCAGGCTCCCAAAAAAAAGGCAAAGAAAATAAGGTGGGGCAGAGTTGCCGCCACTGTCCTGTTTATCTGCGCAGTGATTGCTGGAATTAAGGTCTACAATTTTTTATATGAGTCAAATGTGCCGACGGACTTGAAAGAAAATTTAGTGCAAATCCCATCCGGGGCCGATTTAAACAACGTGGTCGCCATTTTAAAAAAGAGGGGGGTTATTAAGGACGAGGACTCCTTTCGCCTGATGGCGGAACAAATGAAATATCGAGGTCGTTCAGGGCAGTTCAGGATCGAACCAGGATGGACAAACCGCAAATTAATCCGCCACTTACGAGGAGGTCAGCAAGAACCTGTAAGATTAATATTGGTCAATGAAAGGTTAGTGGAAGATGTTTCTGCCAAAGCAGCTCGATTCATTGAAGCAGACTCCCTCGGCATTGTCACTTTGTTGAAAGATCCAGTCTTTCTGGACAGCCTCGGCTATAACCCCCAAACGATTATGACGCTTATCATCCCCAACACCTACGAATTTTTCTGGAATACTTCTCCCAGAAAATTTGTAAAGCGAATGGTCAAAGAGCATAATTCCTTTTGGGACAAAAACAATAGAACAGAAAAAGCAGGGAACCTGAATTTGACCAAGCAAGAGGTGTACACCTTGGCGTCAATTGTTGAACGTGAAACGAACCAAAAAAGTGAGAAGGCAAGAGTGGCGGGCCTTTATTACAATCGAATCAGAAAAGGCATGTTGCTACAGGCTGATCCGACCTTGGTTTTTGCTTCACGTGACTGGGAAAGCCGCAGTCTCGCCAAATACAAAACGCTCGATTCACCTTACAATACCTACATGTACCCAGGCTTGCCGCCCGGTCCCATCAGTATGGCTTCCATTCCGAGCATCGATGCTGTTTTGAACCGGGAAGAGCACAAGTATATTTATATGTGCGCACGTGGTGATGAGTCTGGCCTTCATAATTTCTCGGTTACGTTGCGCGGCCACAACAAAAATATCCAGATTTATAAAAGGAATTTAAGGAAGCGAGGGTTGATGTGATAGTTATGCGGATTTAATGTGCTATTGCTGATTTAGCATTTCAACCATTCAATTTAATTTCTTGCTTGTCGAATGGGTTCAGGGCAGTACCTTCTACTTTCGCCTCTGCCTCGATTCTATATTCAGATTTAACTTTACGCAGGACTTTGGCCAATTTGGTAAGGCCGCTGTTGATAAAATTTTTGTTGCCAAACTCATCAATCGGGGCATCGACCTTTTGGAAAGGCAGGGTAAAGCCGATTTCGACCGCACGTTCAGCCGGGACTTCAATATTTTTTTTCAAAGTCAATTCGCCAAGTACATACTCGTCAACCAACCTTTCATTTTTTCTGCCGCGGCTATATTTTTCTATCATTGCTAACTTGACCTGTTTGACAACCTGATCATTTTTAGAATAGAAACGAATTTTTCCACTAATAGCTCCGACTTCCACGAAGGCCAGTTCTGGTAAAATCAATTCCAACTTTACACCTTCAATGCCCAGCCATTTTTTTACTTTTTTAAACATAAAAATAAATGGTTAGATGGTTTAACAGCCAAAGGGTTTTAACGATAGTCTTTTGGTCAAATCAACCAATCAGCTGTTTATTTATCAGACAAACCGCTTGTGCCAGCTTTCGTTGAGCGGCTTGAGCCACTTTTCTTCCAACTCGCCTTTTGTCTTGACTAAATTATCAAAAACCAGGGTTTGATCATTTATGTTACCTTTTTGATACAGTTGGGCAAACTCTTCGCTGGAGGCAGTTTTGACGATGTCACCATCTTTCCATGCAAAGTTCATTCTGTCAAACAGGTCGGTATTGAAAGAATGGCCAATCTGCTGCATGAAGTGAACGCTTTTGTCTATGGAGCATCCACTGGCACCGGCCATAGTTTCGTCTACCATCAATACAAGAAAACGGTTGTACAGGACATCGGCATGTGACCGAAGCTGCCGGTTATGGCTGGTCCATTGCTGGGCAAACTGTTGGAGGTTTGCTCTGAGGTGGAGAGTTTCATCATCGTTGAAGGGCCTGCTTGATTGATAAATCCAAACCCTTGTACTGTCCGGCAAATTGTTTGATGTCATGAATAAACTGATTTGAAAAAAGATTTAATTGTTGAAAAATTTTTGAACGATCTTGCTGATTCGATCACCTTCCGAATGAGTGCTTCCAAATTGTGTTTCTAAGTACACGGACATGGTCTGAGTGATATGATGAGTATCTTGGTTGACAAAACCAATTTTGAGAGCTTTGATAAGGTCCGGTTCCATTCCAACAATCTCAGCTATAATACTCGGGTTTAAATCAGGTGAATTGCTAAATATTCCGAAAACAGTATCAAACGATTTAAATACTTCACCCTTTTTGATGCCGATCTGTTCACCCTTTTTGATGCCGATCTGCTCGCCTTTTTTGATGCCGATCTGTTCACCTTTTTTGATGCCGATCTGTTCACCTTTTTTGATGCCAATCAGCTCACCTTTTCTGATGCCTCTCGTTTCTCCTCTTTCAACAGCTTTATCATAAGTACTTGCAAACATATCAGCTACATTTTTTGGAAGGTCATCAGCGATTTCGTTGATTTCCTCCTGTTCAATTGCAAAAGATTGATAAACATATAATATCAACGTTTCAAGAAACCTTTCGGTTTCTTGCCTGCTTTTATAGTTTTCTACAAATATAAAGATTTCCCTATAGTTGTTCAGCACGAATTCTTTATCCCGTTTGTGCTTGAAAAGCAATAACGAAGATGTTAAAAAACTCATCCCGATAGCCAAAATCTGTTCATCGGCATAACGGGAGAGGTCGGCCATGATGAACTCGAAACTGGGCATAAACACTCCAAATCTTGGATGGGGTAACTCCAGGTATTCAAAAAAGGGCTTTGTATTAAATTTCCCTTTTCCATGATACAGCACAATAGGCAAGATCAGTGATAGCTCCTTCTTTTGCTTTAACTGACTTTCATAACACTCTAACATGTAGCGTAACAATTGCAGTTCAGGGTATTGCTCCGGATGACTTTTATGTTCGAATAAAAAAGTCAGCCATACGGATCTTTTACTCTCGTTCCACTTGCAGGAATAAATGATATCAGAAAAATGATTCTTTAATCGCTTGTCCGTAAATGAGGCGTTTTCCAGTTGCATGGACGCTAAGTCCAGATACAGGCTAATATCTTTTGGCAGAAAATGCCTTACAAAAAGAACCGCTTCCGACTTTATGGAAAAAGTTGCTTTGAACAGCCGGTCGTGCGGAGTGTTTGAGGGATTTGCCATCTTGAAGCGTAATTATTGATTCGGAGCAGAAAGCCAAAGCTAACCAATTAAAATTTCGTAGACGAATATGTATTTTTGTAAAGTGTTGATTGTCAGTGTTTTGTTCCTTCTTTTATTTATGAGTTGCCTGGGATTATTGTAGTGGTAATTTTGCCAGAATCAATAAAATCACCAGCTTTGGGAATTCTTCTATCAAAAGCAATATTTATGGCTATCCTAAAAAAAATCACCCTGGTTTTCTTTTTTATTTCTTTGGTGAATTCTGTTGAAGCTCAAGTTAAAAAAGCCCCGCCAAGGGCTGAAGGGGATGGGCCTTTTGCTCAATTGATCATTCGCGGAGTTACCCTGATCAACGGTAACGGTGCACCACCTATTGGACCAGTAGATATTGTGGTGGAAGAAAACAAGATCGTCAAGATCAAAAATGTTGGGTACCCTGGAGTCCCCATTGACAGTACCAAACGGCCGAAGCTTAAAGATGGAGGATATGAATTGAATTGTGAAGGCATGTACTTAATGCCTGGTTTTGTAGATATGCATGGACACATTGGCGGCCGGGCACAAGGAGCCGATGCAGAATATGTATTTAAATTATGGATGGGGCATGGCATTACAACGGTCCGCGATCCTGCTGCAAGCAATGGTCTGGAATGGGTGCTTGACCAAAAGCAGCAAAGTGCAGAAAATAAAATCACTGCTCCGCGCATTGAGGCATACACTGTATTTGGC
Source organism: Bacteroidota bacterium (assembly GCA_039819485.1). Lineage (GTDB taxonomy): Bacteria > Bacteroidota > Bacteroidia > Chitinophagales > Saprospiraceae > UBA6168. Next base: position 7,217 of record JBCBRY010000077.1, read on the forward strand.
CAGGGGGCTGATCCTTATCCGGCAACTCCTGAAGCAGCCCGTGCATGGGTAAGGGAAAATGCAAAAAAAGGCGCAAATGGTATAAAATTCTTCGGAGCGCCTCCCGAGATCATGGCGGCTGCTCTGGATGAAAACAAAAAACTCGGCTTACGCTCCGCCTGTCACCATGCTCAAATGGATGTGGCAGGCTGGAATGTGCTCAATTCAGCCCGTGCCGGATTGACGAGTATGGAACATTGGTACGGATTGCCTGAGGCTTTGTTCAGCGACCGTACCGTTCAGCACTATCCATTGGATTATAACTACTTAAATGAACAGAACCGGTTCGAAGAAGCCGGAAAATTATGGAAGCAAGCCGCCAAGCCTTACTCTGAACACTGGAACAAAGTCATGAATGAGCTGCTTGAACTTGACTTCACCCTCGACCCTACTTTCAATATTTATGAAGCCAATCGGGATTTCCAGCGCGCCCGCCGTGCAGAATGGCATGATGAACATACCATGCCTTCTCTTTGGCGTTTTTATGCGCCCAACCGTATTTCGCATGGCAGCTATTGGTTCAATTGGGGGACCGAACAGGAAGTCGCCTGGAAAGAAAATTACCGCCTTTGGATGACTTTCGTGAATGAGTACAAAAACCGGGGCGGCAGAGTGACTACAGGCTCGGATAGCGGATTTATTTATCAATTGTATGGCTTTGCATACATCAGGGAGTTGGAGTTGTTGAGAGAGGCTGGGTTCCATCCGTTAGAAGTCGTTAAATCAGCTACGCTCAATGGAGCCGAGGCTTTGGGGATGGCAGATCAAATTGGTTCTGTTCATGTTGGAAAATTGGCCGATTTTGTAATTGTGGAAGAAAACCCATTGTCTAATTTGAAAGTGCTTTACGGGACAGGGGCGATTAAGTTAAATGAAAACAATGAAGCGGTAAGAGTCGGAGGTGTAAAATACACTATTAAGGACGGTATCATTTTCGACGCCAAACAATTGCTGGCTGATGTACGCGAAATGGTTAGACTGGCAAAAAGTGAAGAAGAATATGAAATGAAACAACCCGGGATGGATTGATTGTTTTGTCGGCCTAAATAATTATTCTTTTAAACGCCAGGGAGGGTTTTTTCGATTCTCTCCTGCACGATACAAAATCAAAAGGTTACCGTCAGGATCTTGTAAATGGGCTTCTCTCCAAAGCCAGCGCTGGTCAGTAGGCAGGGTGTCAAATAGAATGCCTTTCATTATAAGGGCTTCTACGTGTTCATCTAATTTTTCCACCTCAAAATAAACAACTGTCCCATTCCCTTTGGGCAGTTCATCCACAACATGCAGCGAAAAGGTTGAATCACCATTTGGGCAGACGAAGCGGGCATAATAATCATTGGTGTGAACAATTAATTGTAGCCCCAGCTTCTTATAAAATTCAATGGCCTTAGTCAGGTTTTTAGTTGGAACGGTAACTTGGTTTAAATTCATAAAATATCTTTTTGGTAAACGCTGATTAACATGTTTTTTCGGGAATTAAATTTTCCAGCAAGTGGTGTATTTATGTAGAGATGAAAGCACTATCGTTTAACTTTTCTCAATTGCCAAAACAAAACAGCCAGGCATATCCCCAAACCCAAAAATTCGCGGGTAAATTCAATATGTGGTTCTTCTGCTTTCATCTGCCCGGCAATATTGGGCATGCCCATGTTTATCCAATTGATAAATTCGGGAAGCAAAAGGAAAATCCAAATAGTACAACCTGCAATTCCCATCCAAATAATATATTTATTTCTCCGGCCATATGCCGAAAATAAGCACACCGCCGCCAGGAAAAAATATAATAGCATCCATAAATATGGGTCAGGATCATTCACTTGAAAATAAGCAAATAATAAGAAAACGACTGCTAAAATTAAATTGGTGACCTTCATTTATTTAAAATAATTAGAATCCCGTTTCCATTATTTTTTTTTATTAAAAAATCAATGTTTGATAATAATAAAATAATGGGCGAAATAATGATCAATAGAAAATAATAAATCCAGAAAAAATATTTACTATCTCCAATTTTGATGAGAAATATAGAATATATTTCATGGCAGATTATCCCCAAATTTCCATAATTATATTTTTTTAAAATTACTTTAAACCCAACCTTTTTTAATTTTTCAATTAATTCTTTTTCTGAATAAACTCTTTTTCTTTTTTGTTGGATTTCATAATTGTTCTTTTGTTGGGAAAAATACTTGTAAACACTTGTGATCATTTTTCCGTTTATCGGCGAATAAATAATTAACTGGCCATTTTTATTTAATTGCCGATGAAACATGGAGAGTACCGAAACGTCCTGCTCAACGTATTGCAACGTGCCTACACAATATATTAAATCAAAAGTTTTGTTTAATGATACTGATTCAAGTGGTTGTCGGGAGAGGGTAACGTTGGTTAGGTGATGGACGGATTTATACTTTTCACAAAAATCAATGTGGCCCTGGTTTTTGTCGATTCCCGTGAAATGAAGGCCACTATATGTTTTAGCATAAGGAAGGATGAACATCCCCTCGCCACAGCCAGCGTCCAGAACTTGCCCGTTTTTCATTGTCTGGAAAGCCATGTTCAATTCTCTTTTGACGGCTTTGTTTCGTTGCAGAAGCATCCCGTTCCAATGGTAAATCAAATGGATAAATGATGGGAACTTCATCAAGAATACAGGGTACTCATGCCCGTTTAAATGACCTGATATGTTAAGCTTACCCATTGACATTTGTAAAATTCCCTGCAACTGTTGTATTTTTCCCCCAACTGAAAAAGTTGATCGAGCAAAGAAACAATAAGCAATCAACAATCAACAATTTATCATGCTTCAACCCATCATTTTTACCATAGTCACCATCGCCGCATTCTATTTTGCAGGGCGGCAATTTATGAAAATCAGAAGGAACATCCTGTTAGGAAAAGACGAGGAAACGACCGGAGATAGCGGAGAGCGCTGGCAGAATGTCCTGCTTATTTCTTTCGGACAAAAAAAGATGTTCAAAAGGTTTATTCCGGCCATTTTCCATTTGTTTATTTACGTAGCATTCCTTTTTACTCAGATTGAATTGATAGAAATATTGATTGATGGTTTTACGGGCATTCATCGGTTTTTCGCCCCGATTCTCGGTGGGTTTTATACTTTTTTGATCAGCACTATCGAAATTTTAAGCGCGCTGGCCTTTATTGCTACATTCATCTTTTTGGCCAGAAGGAACCTGCTCAAAGTGCCACGTTTCCATAAGCCCGAGATGAAGGGTTGGCCAACACTCGACGGAAATATCATTTTATACCTGGAAATCCTTTTGCTGATTGGTATTTTCAGTATGAACGGAGCGGATATAGTGCTACAAAGCAGGGGGGCTGATTTCCCGGATACCGGATCGTTAGCGGTAAGCAGCTGGCTGGGGCCGGCCCTGTTTGGAGGGCTTAGCGATGGGACTTTAGTCGGAATTGAGCGATTTGGATGGTGGTTGCACTTGTTCGTGGTCTATGGTTTTTTAAATTATCTGCCTAAGTCGAAACACCTGCATATCTTACTGGCATTCCCCAATACATATTTTGCTAAACAAGCGCCCAAAGGACAAATGAACAATATGCCCCGGATTCAGCAGGAAGTGGCCAGCATGATGAACCCCGAAGCTGCTCAGGGCAGTGAACAGATGGACGAATCAGAACTCTTCTTTGGAGCCAATGACGTCACCAGGCTCAGCTGGAAAGATGTCTTGGGGGCCTACACCTGCACCGAGTGTGGCCGTTGTACCGCTGTTTGTCCGGCAAACCAAACAGGTAAAAAGCTTTCTCCCCGTAAAATCATGATGGATGTAAGAGACCGGGCCGAAGAAATCGGTCAAAATATTGACTCCGGAAATGAAGAATTCATCAGTCCCGACAAAAAAGGAGAGGGAGTTATTTTATCGAAAGAAAATTATGCAGACGGTAAATCACTGTTTGACTACATCACCCGTGAGGAAATCCATGCCTGCACCACCTGTAATGCCTGCGTGGAGGCATGTCCCGTTCTGATCAACCCTCTTGACATCATTTTACAACTCCGGCGCTATGAGATATTGATGGAGTCCGCTGGCCCTTCCGACTGGTTGCCGTTGTTTAATAGCATGGAAAACAGCCAGGCGGCCTGGGCGGTATCCACCGAAAGAGATGCCTGGAAGTCCCAGGTTTGACCTTGGGCTTGTGATTTATAGTTGATGGTTTATCATTTGTTTTTACCTCATAAATCATCAATTATAAATCATATTTAATTACATTTGCCTGCTTCTGTTCTCACCGCATATATTTTTAAATCACATTTAGGCATTCTTCCCTCCTTATTAAACCATCAATACCATGAATAGACTTTACTTCATTGTACTGGCTATTGCATTGCCAGTATTTCTGTGCAGCCAATCCTACCCCTGGGATAACATTCAATTAACCGACATTTATAAAAAACAGCAAGTTGCCAACTGGAACAACAGCGGTGATTTCTATGTCGTCGACTCCATTTACTGTTATTTATATGTGGACTCTCTGCAAATGCAGGTTCCGGTTTCCCGGTCGTATAACCTGGCTTTTACGGATCAGGACGGAGAAATCTTAGAAACGCTGGAACAACAATATGATCAGGCCACACACACCTGGGTTAACGTGTTTTTTACCTACAATGGGTACGATGATGAAAACAACCTGACAGAAACTATCCGGCATCGTTGGGACACGGGTTTGTCAGATTGGGTTTATGACACCAAGACGCTCAACGAACCCAATGAATTTGGAAATTATACACATGTTTTGAATCAAAACTGGAACAAGGCCGCTGGTGATTGGCGAAATGTCAACCAGCAAAAATTAACTTTCAACGATGAAGGGTTTATACAACTCCTTGAATTTGAGGAGTGGGATACCGCTGCAAATGACTGGTCAAAAGTCTTTCGGATCGTTTATGCCGTTACCCCGGAAGGGGCGATTGCAACTACCTATTTTCAACTGTTCATCAATAATAGTTACCAAAATATCAGCCGGGAAATCTACTCCTTTGATCCGGTATTTGCCGATCTGGAAACTGAACGCCTGTCAGAAATATGGATCAGCGATTCCATGTTTTGGCAGCGCAGCAGCCGGGTGGTGAAGGACTACGATTCAAATGCCAATCTTGCAACGGAAACGATCCAGAAATGGGATGCGCCCAACAACAACTGGCTAAATGAAAACCGGTTCCTCAGAAATTACAACAGCAATGGGGATGTGACCATCCAGACTCACCTGACATGGAATGGCCAGCAATGGAACAATTTCTTTCAAACCCACAATTCTTATGACTCTGTTTTTAATCAGACTCGCTTTGAAGTGTTCATCTGGTCACAAGGTGAGTGGGGAGCCTTAAACAGCTGCGACCTGTTCTGGCGATTTCATCACGAGGTGGTTAGTACCCGGGAAACATGGGAGATGACCTGTGAATTCCCCAACCCTTACCGACCTGGCCACCTTGTCATTTGTAGCGAATTGGCAAGCGAGGGGCCAATAGCACTATCAATTTTCGATCTTTCTGGAAAAATGGTTTATTCGAAACGAATAGAAAATCAAAATTTCATTAACATTGCCGAGCCCATTCCTACTGGACTTTATGTTTTGAATTTATCGGACAGAAATGGGCGCATGTTTTCAAAAAAAATAGTGATTGTTGATTGACGGCTATCGGTTTTGTAAAGTGAATCTTTCATAATCTGATCCTTCACACTTCTTTTGAAAAAGAGAGATTCGGCTCTGCCCGTCGACAACCGTCCTCTGAAAAAAATATGTCTCACATACCTACCATGGCCGAACTGGCCGCTGAGGGGCGCCAACCAGAAATTCTGTTTTGGGTTGGCTGCGCCGGAAGTTTTGATGACCGGGCACAACGGGTAACCGTTGCCTTCGCTAAATTACTGCAAAAAGCAGGCGTTGATTTCGCCATTCTTGGGCAGGAAGAAAGTTGCACCGGAGATCCGGCCCGCAGGGCTGGCAATGAATTTTTGTTTCAAATGCTGGCACAGCAAAACGTTGCAGTGCTCAATATGTATGAAGTAAAAAAAATCGTAACGGCCTGTCCCCATTGTTTCAACGTCATCAAGAATGAATACCCTGTTTTAGGCGGGGATTATGAAGTAGTGCACCACACTCAATTTCTGCAAAGCCTCCTGGCCGAAGGAAGCCTGAAAATTGAGGGAGGTGAATTCAAAGGCAAGAAAATCACCTACCACGATTCGTGCTATTTGGGTCGGGCAAACGGGGTTTACGAGGCTCCTCGTACCGTTCTTTCTGCGCTCGATGCCGACCTGGTAGAAATGAAACGCTGCCGTACCAACGGCCTTTGCTGCGGGGCAGGTGGCGCCCAGATGTGGAAAGAAGATGAACCTGGTGAAAAGCGAATCAACATGGAAAGAACCGAAGAAGCATTGGACACCGGAGCGGAGATCATCGCCGTCAACTGCCCCTTCTGCATGACGATGATGTCGGATGGCGTTAAAGCCAAGGAAAAACAAGAGTCGGTCATGGTTTATGATTTGGCGGAGCTGATTTTAAATAATAATCAGTAGGAGAGCAGATCCTGGTTTGCTTTATATTTAGAAATTTGGTGAATCAGGATATGCTTTCAAATAAAATAATGTCCATTTTAAAATTCAAACTTACCTTACCAACAATACCCCACCTCTAAATTGCTCCATCTCCCCGTCCAAAAACAGTACTTCAGCGAACCAGGTATAAGTTCCTACATCCATGATTTCATCATTAAACGTACCGTCCCAGCCCATGGCGGGGGCGTCGTGAACCAAGGCACCCCAGCGGTTGAAGACTTTGAAAGTCAAGACTTGATCGACACCGTAACCAGGGTAGATTTGAAAGATATCGTTCAGCCCATCATTGTTGGGCGAAAAAGCATTGGGAATGTACACGTCGTAATAGACGGCTACGTTGACGGGGTAGGACAGGGTTTCCTCACAGCCAAAAAAATCTGAAATGGTCGCATAAATAGTATCTGTGCGAAACATGGCGGTGGTGACGGAAAGGCAATCGTCACAAAAAACGAGCGAGTCAGGCGCCCAATCGACAAAGACACTGTCCGGCGGCCGATTGCTGGCAACCTGAACCTGAAACGGTTCACCGGGATCGACAATAGTGACTGGGCCGCTGATGGAGACTTCGAGCGGGTCTTCCACATGTACGACAATATTGACCAGGTTGGCTTCACAGCCGGTAGCGTCGCGTACCCAGGCATTGGTGCTGCCAGCTGGGACGTTGAAAACGGAATCCAGGCTGAAATTTTGATTGTCAATACTATAAAAATAAGGAAAAAAGCCTCCCTTAGCCCGTAACGTGATAGATCCCAGGCCGTTGCTACTGCAATTGACACCGACGATCTCTGAAACGGTCAGCTCCAACGAGTCGTTAAGAACCGCCGTTTCGTTATTGGCAACCGACATTTCAATTTTAAAAAAAATCAGGACGGTGAGCAGCGGCAAGAGTCGATATGTGGATGGTGATTTCAAAGATAAATGAGCTTAATACTTTTGCGAAAATGCAAAAATAAGACATCTCAGATGTCTGCCAACGTTAAAGCCGATCCCTTTCTCCTAAATTTTGTCTCCTCTGAAACCAAAACCTTTTCCCTGCATATTTATTAATCTGAGACGGTTGTTTAGATTTGCATGATCTAATTAATGGTTAATGGTCAATGGTAAATGGTCAATTGGATCAGATGCTTCATTTACCATTGGCCGTTGACTACTCACCATTAATAGAAATATGAAGAACATCGTTACGCTTATTACCGCACTTTTCGCCGTCGTTGGCTTGATGGCGCAATCATCTCAGACTCTTTGGAAAGACATTAGTACGGCTGAAGTTTTTTCCAATAATACGACAAAATCATACTTGCCCGAAACGGAAGGCAGAACGTTATCATTGGATTTTTCCCAAATGCAAAGCTATTTGAAGGCTGCTCCAATGGAGTCGATAGGTACTGGTACCCAGGCTACTTTGGCATTGGAAATCCCTTTTCCGAACGGCCAAATGAGAACTTTTGAGGTTTATGAAATTTCCATCCTGGCGCCTGAGCTGGCGGCAGCATATCCAAATATCAAAACCTACTCGGGGCAAATGTTGAATGTCCCAAGCCTGACCGTGCGAATCACTACTGGTCCATTGGGCTTCAATGCCACCGTAATGGGTGCTGGAAATGATATTTTAATTGAAACGGCCATTGACGGACAAACTGATCAATACGTCAGTTATCACTTAGAAGATGCTAAGGTGATTGGTGATTTTACCTGTGGAAATCATGATATTACCGGAAAAGACGAGGAGATTGTCCCCTTGAGTCAGGATGCGGTATTCAATTTTTCCGCTAAATCTGCGGCACCTGTTGACTTGAGGACCTATCGCCTGGCACTGGCAACAACCGCTGAGTATTCTCAGGCCAATGGCGGTGGCGGTGGTAATACGGCGGGAGTACTCAATGCAGTCACCATTGTAATGAATCAGGTGAACGGTATTTTTGAAAAGGAAAATGCAATACGTCTGGAATTAATCCCCAATACGACAGAAACATTTTACTTCCCGCCAGCTGCCAATGATCCGTATGAAAATGGAGATGCCGGGGCGATGATCGACGTCAATCAGATTGTTTTGGATAATGCATATGGGTCCGATGGCTACGATGTCGGGCACGTGTTTGGTACAGCTCCCGGAGGTGGTACAGTTGGACTTGGATCTTTGGCCGCAGTCTGTAACGATAACATTAAAGCACGCGGTGTCAGTAATACACTCGGACCAGCGGGATTCTATCAAACAGTGGCCCACGAATTCGGCCATCAGTTCAATGCTACGCATACCTTTAACTTGTGTGATAGTGATAATGAAAATCCGGGCACAGGCTATGAACCAGGTGGTGGAAGCGCACTGATGAGTTATGTGGGAACGGGCGTTTGTGGCAGCAATGCTGTAGTTCAAAGTGCAGAAGACTATTTCCACATCAATTCACTGGAAAGGATCAGAGCTTTCAAAACCGGTCTGGTCGGCGGTTCTTGTGCAGTTGTGACGGCTACTTCCAACAACACTCCCGAAGCCAACATCCCCATCGACGGAGGATTTACTATTCCAATTAGCACGCCTTTCGAACTGACAGGTGAAGCCACTGATGCGGAAGATGATGATTTACTGTACACTTGGGAACAATATGATCTTGGACCAGCCAGTCCACTCGGAACACCTTCTTTGACAGGCAATCCACCTTTGTTTCGTTCCTTTCCACCAACTGATGATCCAACTCGTATTTTTCCAAGAATTCAAAACATTGTCAGCAACAACTCTTCTATTTCAGAGGTATTGCCGACTACTTCCCGTGACCTGACTTTCCGTTTTACTGCACGGGACTGCAACTCCGAGGCGGGCGGTTTTGATTTTGATGAGATTGCCTTCGCTTCTACTGTAAACGCCGGCCCATTTCTGGTGACCAGCCCCAACGCAGGTGGCGAGTCTTGGGAAGTTGGAGATTATGTCGAAGTAACGTGGGATGTAGCCAATACCGACGGCCCGCAGGTTGATTGCCAGTTTGTGGATATTTATTTGTCTACCGATGGTGGTTTTACCTATCCGGTGACCTTATTGGCAAATACTAAAAATGATGGCAGTGCTTTCGTCGTAGTGCCTGATAATGTATCCAACGCAGCGAGAGTAAAAGTGAAAGCGAGAGACAATATTTTCTTTGATATTTCTAATCAAAATTTCAGTATAGTGGCAGCTACCGAGGCTGATTTTACCGTGAGCAGTTACACACCTGAATGTGGTGAAGTATGTGTGCCAAGTACTTTTGAAGTCACCTTAGAAACGGCTTCAATTTTAGGATTCAGTGAAATGATCACTTTCTCTACCACTAATTTGCCTACAGGTGCTACTGTTGCTTTCAGTACCAATCCTGTGGCGCCGGGGGAATCAACCGTTGCGACTTTCGATTTTTCCGATGCAGCGATGGATGGAGATGCTGAGGTCACCATTGTAGCAGAAGCAATGGGCGGTGATACGGAGGAAAGGATTGTACAGTTCAATGTAGTGAACAGTGATTTCTCGGCCCTTGCATTAAACGAACCAGCTGGTTCTGCTATCAGTACTTTGCCAGATTATGACTGGACTGATTTACCGAATGGCTTGAGCTACAACATTGAAGTGGCGACCGATGTGGATTTCAACAACATTGTTGATGCTGCCTCTGGTTTGGAAGACCCAACCTATCAGAGTTCGGTAACGCTGGAAGAGGGCACTGTTTATTATTGGCGAGTGGCGGTCACCAATGAATGTGGTACCGGGGACTTTGGGCCAATTGGTGCATTCAAGACAATTGCTCAATCATGTAATACTACTTCAAGCACAGCGGTTTTGGATATTCCAAACCCGAATGGCTCAATGGTTCAATCCACTATCAATATTCCGGTCGGAGGTGAAATCAGCGATGTGAATGTTAAAAGTATAGATGGAGTTTATAATGCATTTGGTGATATTGTATTTCGTTTGATCGGCCCAGGCAACACTGTTCAATTAATGAACCAAGAGCCTTGTTCTAACCCGAATCCATTTAACCTGGGCTTCGATGACCAGGCAGCTCTTACCGATATTCCTTGCCCGCCTCCGTCTTCTGGTTCGTCTTATCGCCCGGTTCAACCCCTCAATGTCTTCAATGGCCTGGATGCCCAAGGTGACTGGATATTGGAGGTAGAAGTCGTAACTGGCTTTGGCGACGGTGGAACGATCGACCAGTGGGATCTGGAAATTTGTGGCGCTTCGGTTCCAGTTGACCCGGAAGTAGGCACCAACGACATTTGTGTGCTGCCAGGAGTCACGTCACTTATTCCAAATGCATTTTTTGAAATTACGGATGCCGATAATAATGCCAGTGAAATTCAAATCACCCTCGTTAGTCTACCTGAATATGGCTTCATTTCAAGAAATGGTACCGAATTAGGACAAGGGGATTCGTTTTCTATGGCTGACATTAATTCAAGTTCAGTAACCTACACCAATGAGGATGATAGCCAGTTGGCAGATCAATTTACTTTCATTGCCGAGGATGTGACTGGCGGATTTTTAGGACTCGTCGTTTCAGATATCGACATTGACCCAATGTGTATTCTTGATGCACGGGAGCAATTAATCGGTGGTGGCAAATTGGCGGTCTATCCTAACCCGGCCTCCGATGTTCTAAACGTGGAATTATTGGACGAAACTTTAGGCATGGAAGAAGTCGCTGTATTCAATGCACAAGGTCAGCGGGTGCTTGGCCGATTCTTTGACAACTTGATGGGGCAGACACAATTACAAATTGGTCATTTACCGACAGGTGTTTACATCGTTCAAGTGCGGACGGAAGAGGGTATAGGTACGAAGAGGGTCATCATTGACTAAATGAGAAGATCGTTGATTGTTGGTAACAACTAACAGTTAAACGAAAAGACTAATACTTGCACGACAAAGCCCTCTGCGAACTCAGCGTCCTCTACGTGATTTCTTTTCTCACGCAGAGGACGCAGAGTTCGCAGAGGGCTTTGTCGTAGCAGCTCTTTTGTTATTACAACCGGCAGCCAACAATTTTATAGGTATTTTTTCAATTCCACTTGCCAGGAAGAAGGCAGCTCCGCCTTTTTTAATTTGCCATAATGATAAGCCATGATGGTCTGCTGGCCGAATGCGGCGATGCGATTGTTTTTTTCAGAAAAAGTAGCTGTTTCAATGATGAAACGATCTGGTAAAATTTCTACTGTTTTTACGCCAACGATTGCGTTGTCCGGAAAGGTGATAGGAAAAATATACTTACAGTCCTGCCAGGCCAGTATCGGTCCAATCCCTTCATTGAAATCATATGCTCCTCCAAACAACTGGTCAAAAAAATAAATGCGGACAGACTCCGACCACTTCAAATAAACCAAGTTGTTGACATGCTGTGCCGCATCCATATCTCCCCAGTGAACCTGGTATTTTTGCTGGATGGGGTAATCTGCTAATTTTTTCATTCCGAATTCTTCGTTTTCAATTAGTTACTGCTTCCGCAGTTCCTTTTTCAAAATTTTCCCGGTGGCACTCATTGGCAATGAGTCGACTATTTCCACGAAACGGGGATATTTATAAGCAGCAATATGTTCTTTGGTCCAATTGATGATGGCTTCGGGGCGGATGGAGGCTCCTTCTTTCAGTACGACGAAGGCCTTTATTTCTTCCCCGAATTGGTCGTTCGGAACGCCAATTACAGCCACCAGGGAGATGGCCTCATGCTTGATCATCACTTCCTCTACTTCCCGTGGATAAACATTGAGCCCGCCCCGAATCACCATGTCCTTGGTTCGATCGACGATGAAATAGAACCCGTCTTCATCCTTGATCGCCACATCACCAGAATGCATCCAGCCTCCTTTTAACACTTTGGCATTTACCTCTGGGCGTTTGTAATAACCTTTCATAACATTGGGGCCCCGGTAGCATAATTCTCCCTTTTCGCCTTGTGGCACTTCGTTGTCGTCAGCGTCAACCAGTTTCACCTCAACACCCCATACGGGGGTACCCACAGAACCGGGTTTACGACCGACTTCTATCTGGTTGAAGGTGACAACCGGCGATCCCTCGGACATGCCATAGCCTTCCAAGATGTCCACACCAAAGCGTTTCTCAAAATCATGCAGCACTTGAACGGGCAAGGCAGAACCACCCGATACGCAGATTCTTAGTTTGTCGGCAATGGCTTGATAATCGAACTTACCGCTGGTCTCGTTCAGTAATCCCCAGTACATTGTTGGGACTCCCGCAAACACGGTCACCTGGTGTTTTGCCATTAATCCAAATACAGCTTCTGCATCAAAACGAGGTAATAAAATACTGTGCGCCCCTCGGTAAACCCCCGCATTCATCAGGCAGGTCATGGCAAAAATGTGGAACAAGGGAAGTACGATCAGTTGGGTATCCTCTTTCCGTGTTTTAATAATTTCGGTGGAAAGAATGGCGTTGGTCAACAAACTTGAATGGGTCAGCTCTGCTCCTTTTGGCCGCCCAGTGGTACCGGAAGTATAAATGATCACGGCGGTGTCTTCCGCATTGGTGGCATGTGTGTCATTTACGGGAGATTGATTGGCCATTAGTGAACCGAGCGTTTTGGTGCCTTCTATGGAGGAAGGCAGATCAGGTTTCGGCATGATCATGAAAAAATGCTCACAGTCCGGTGCTTCCTGAAAACCTGTATGGCCCATTTGGCCCATCGGCAATTCGTCCGTTCCTACAAAGCAGAAATAGGCTTTTGCGTCACTGTCTTTTAAATGGTAGGCAATTTCATCTTTTTTCAATAAAACGCTTAATGGAACAACGGCCGCACCTGCTTTCAAGATGCCAAAATAGATGATCGGGAAATACGGCAAGTTGAAACAACTCAACGCTACTTTTTCACCTGGTTGGATACCAATGCTACGCAATCCGGCAGCGACCTGGTTGGCGGCCCCGTTGATCTGGGCATAATTCAAAGTGGTATCCATGAAAGTGAAAGCAGGCTGGGCAGGATAGCGGCGAGCGCTGTCTTCGAGCAATACAGATAAGTTAAGCATCTTGTTTTATTTGAAAATTTAGAAATTTTAGAGGTCAGATCGCAGCGCTGCCAGCAGTCAGAGATCAGGCAAAGCCGTCTACCGTCCGCCGTCTGCCATCCACCGTTTGACCCGTTGTTGCGCTAAAGTAATATAATCTGCCACGATTTCGTAACCCACAAATTTCCTTTTGTTTTTCAGTGCGGCGAGGGCAGTTGTCCCACTTCCCATAAAGGGGTCGAGTACGATATCAGTTTCAAAAGAATACAGTTCGATCAGGCGGGCGGGCAGCTCTTCGGGAAACGGAGCAGGATGGCCAATTCGTTTGGCAGAAGCTGCTTTCATCTGCCAGATGGTTTTGGTGGATTCCAGGAATGCATCCCGGCTGATGGTGTTTTTCTTGAACTCTTTTTCTTTGCTGGTCAAGTGCCTTTTGTATCCCTGTTTGGAAAAAATGAGGATGTACTCATGAATGTCCCTCAGGGTTGGGTTGGATGCTGATTTCCAACTGCCCCATGCCGTGCTGGGAGTGGCGCTGCTGGCTTTGTCCCAAATGATTTCTCCACGCATCAGAAATCCAATGTCGATCATGATCTGAGTGATGAAAGCGGTGAGCGGCAAATAGGGTTTGCGACCCAAGTTTGCAATGTTGATACATGCCCGTCCGCCAGGTACCAGCACTCGGTAAGTTTCAGCAAAAACATTTTTTAATAAGGATAAATATTCTTCAAGCGATAGGTCCTCATCGTATTCCTTGGAAGCATTATAGGGAGGGGAGGTAACCATTAGATGGAGACAGTTGTCTGGTAGCTCATCCATTTTTTCCGCTGACGAGCGAAGTATTTTGTTTTCTAATTCGGCGGGCAATTCATTGATGACAAAATCCTGTCCTACTTCCTTCGCACTCAACTCCGTGTACATCCGGGCATTATAAAACTTGGATGCATCATGATTGATCCGCCCCTTGGTACCAAAGGTGCTGGTCGTCGTACCCTGCTTTCTTTTTGTCATGTGGCAAAGGTGGGAAATTTTTTAGAAGTCAGACCGCTGCGCTGTCAGGGGTCAGAGGTCAGATCGCTGCGCTGTCAGACTTATGATTATAAGTCATTGTAAATTCTGATCTCTGACAACACATTGGTCTGACCTCCGACAGCGCAGCGGTCTGACCTCCGACAGCGCAGCGATCTGACCCCTGACCCCTGACAGCGCAGCGGTCTACAAAAAATCCGCTTCATGTTCCGCATTGCTCGAATCAACCCTCGAATTCTGCATTTCAATTAAAACCATTTTAAAATGAGGTACTTAAACGCCATCTTCGCATCGTAATTTATTTTTCCAAACAGGAAACAGAATGCATAGAATTTTTTTAATCATACTCCTCTTTTCAAGTGCAGTCCAATGGACGTTTGTACGGTCCCAGGCTCAAAATGGTATTTTAGAAAACTACATCAAGCAGGGGATAGCAACCAACCATGGGTTAAAAGAGCAGCAATTTCTTTTAGAAAAAAACCTTCTGGCATTGGAAGAAGCAAAAAGGCTTTACATGCCGGAAGTAGGATTTGGCTTGAGCTACACCGCTGCCGCAGGCGGTCGGAATATTGCCATACCGGTCGGTGATTTACTCAACCCCGTTTATTCGACGTTGAATGATCTTTTGTTGATGGATCTGTTTCCGCAGATTGACAATGTGGATGAAATGTTCTTGCCCCATAATTTTTATGATGCCCGCTTTCGTATTACCCAGCCGATTATCAACCGGGAAATTTATTTTAATAAAAAGATAAAAGGGGAAATGATAGGCTTGAAGGAAGCGGAGATTTTGGTTTTTAAAAGAGAGCTGGTTAAAGATATTAAAACAGCATATTTCCAGTATTTGCAGTCAGCTGAAGCCATCGGTGTTTATGACAATGCGCTCTCACTGCTGAATGAAAACAAAAGAGTCAACGAAAGCTTATTGAAAAACGATAAGATTATTCCTTCCGTGCTATTGCGGATAGAGAGTGAAATTACGAATGTAGAAGCGCAAAAAAATGAAGCCCTGACCAATCAAAAAAACGCGGCAGCCTACTTTAATTTCTTGCTGAACCGGGACCTGGAAGCAACTATTGAAACAGATGAAGAAATATTGGCCACCTTGATAATTGATGAATCAGGCATGCAGACGGGCAACCGGGAGGAATTGGATCAGTTGAATAAAGCTCAAGCAATCAATGCCTGGGTAGTAGAATTGGAAGACGCCTACAAAGTGCCCAAAGTCGGTTTACAGGTAGATGTGGGATCACAAAATTTTGACTTCCAATATGGCGGGTATGTACTGGCGGGATTATCTGTCGAATTCCCCATCTATACCGCTAAACGAAACAAACTGCAAGTACAACAGGCAGAATTGGATATGCAGGCTACGGCCGAAAAGCTTGCCCAGGTGGAAAAGCAAATAGCTTTGCAAACACAAACTGCACGTAATTCCATGTTGGCGGCCTTTGAAACATGGCAGAGTTACCAATCACAACTGAGCAATGCACAGCGACAGTACCGGGATACCTTCAGGCGATACAAGGAGGGCATTTCCAATTATATTGAAGTCTTAGATGCCCGCACACAAGTCACCAATGTGGAGTTGCAACAGTCGCTGTCGAAATTTTCTGTTCTGATCAAAAAGGTAGAACTGGAGCGGGCCGTTGCTGCTTATCGGTTGCCTTGATAACGCGCTTGTCGGGTTTTGGTAAATCAATGAATCTCTTTCCTTAAAAAACAACTGATAAAAAAATGAAATATTATTTATCCATTTTCTGCTCATTGCTCCTGATCGCCTGCGGAAAAGAGAACCCATCTACTGATTCACGTGACCAGACCTCTCTCAATGGAAAGGCGATCACCGTGCGTTTAGCTCAGGTACAAAAGGAAAACATCAATCTGTCGATCGGTGCAATTGGCCAGGTAACATCTGAGAACGATGCAAGACCTGCTTTTAAAACAGGCGGAGTGATCGCTAAGATGTATGCAGAAGAAGGGAGTTTTGTAAACAAGGGCCAACTGCTGGCAACTCTGGATCTGACAGAGATCGATGCTCAGGTACAACAGGCAACAGTCGCAGTAGAAAAGTCGAACCGTGATTTGCAAAGAGCTGAAAATTTATACGCGGACAGTGTGGCCACACTGGAAAACGTACAGGATGCCCGCACAGGATTGCGGGTGGCGGAAGAAAATTTAAAGATGGCCCAATTCAATAAAAGTTATTCCGAAATCCGTTCTCCGATCGCCGGGAAAGTCATCCAAAAGCTGGTCAATACTGGTGAAATTGTAGGTCCTGGAATGCCGGCCTATTATATTTTGGGAAATACAAAAAGTGACTGGGTCATCAAATCCGGCCTTTCGGACAGGGACTGGGCGCGGGTCAATAAAGGTGACCAGGCACGCGTTTCATTTGATGCCTACCCAGGGAAAAATTACAAAGCGAAGGTGACTCAACTGGCGGATACGGGAAATCCTGGAAGCGGTACGTTCGACGTCGAATTTGTGCTGTTGGAATCACCACCACGTTTGGCGGCAGGGTTGTTGGCTTCGATAGAAATATTTCCTGAAAATGTTGATAATCAGGTGGTTATACCTTTGGATGCATTGGTCGAAACCAATCGCTTCGATGCAAAGGTCTTTACCGTAGAGGCCGAAACTGCCAGCGAGGTAACCGTCAAAATAGCCTTTTTGCATGAAGATAAAGTCGTCATCAGCGCCGGGCTGGAAGGGGTTGAAAACGTAGTGACCGATGGCGCCCCTTATCTGTACGAAGGGGCAAAAGTAGAAGTGGTAGAATAGTAAAATACCAAAAACGTAAGCCCTGTTTTCTAATCACGAATCATTAGCCTAAAATGAAGATAGCAGAATTTTCTGTCAAAAATTATCAGTTCACCATCGTCTTGTTCATTATGGTGCTGTTACTGGGGCTCTCCGCTCTTTTCAATATGCCGAGAGGGGAAGACCCCGTCTTCAATGCCCCGATCTACGTGGTTACGATCATCTATCCGGGAACCAGCCCGAACGATATGGAGGAATTGGTGGCAGAACCCGTCGAGGAAGCACTTTATGAGCTGGAGGAAATGAAAGAAATCATCACGGAGTGCTACGATGGTGTAACTCGTATTCAGGTAGAGTTTAATTACGGCGTCAACACCATCAATAAATACAATGATATCATTCGGGAGGTTAACCGTTTGCGTCCGGATTTGCCAGAAGATATCCTTGAAATAAACATCAACAGGGCGCAATCTTCGGATGTCAAAATTTTTCAACATGCCCTTGTGTCCAGCAGCGCTTCGTTTCAGGAATTGGAAAAACAAGCGGAACGGCTGAAGAGTCAGTTGGAGAAACTGAAGGAACTAAAGCAGGTAGAAATTCAAGCATTCCCGGAGCGGGAGGTGAAGGTGGAGATTGATCTGGAAAAAATGGCCCGTTTTGGATTCGGGCTGAATCAGGTGGTCAATCTTATTGGAGCGAGCAACGTGAATATTCCGGGAGGCAGTATCGATATCGGCTCAAAAAGATTCAACATAAAAACAACGAGCAGTTATGAGGAAATCAACGATGTCCGGAATACCATCATCAATACCAATGAGCAAGGCCGGATAATTTATCTAAAAGATATTGCTATCGTTCGCTTTGCAGATGAAGAAGAAACCCACCAAGCGCGGTTTAATGGGGAACGTGCCATTTGGATTCTGACCCGTCAGAAGGACCGCAAAAACGTGATTCAGACCAGTGAAAAAATATATCCGATCGTCGAGGAATTTAAAAGTCAGCTTCCGGCCAGCATGCGATTGGAAACGGCTTTTGATCAGGCCAAAAGTGTTGATCGAAGGCTTTCTGGTTTGGGGCGTGACTTTATGATTGCTGTATTCCTGGTGATCCTCACCTTGCTGCCACTGGGGCCTCGGGCATCGGTTGTCGTCATGATCTCAATCCCACTTTCTTTGTCTATCGGGGTAGCGTTGCTCAATGCGTTGGGCTATACGCTGAACCAGCTGAGTATTGTTGGATTAGTGGTTTCACTTGGACTTTTGGTAGATGACAGCATAGTTGTAGTGGAAAACATTGAACGGTTCATGCGGATGGGGTACAGCCGGATGGAGGCAGCCATAGCGGGCACCAAACAAATCGGCATTGCGGTGATTGGGTGTACGGCTACCCTGATCCTGGCTTTCTTGCCGCTGGTATTTTTGCCGGAAGCGACCGGTGAATTTATCAGGAGCTTGCCTTTGGCGGTGATTCTCACCGTTATTGCATCTTTATTTGTGGCTTTGACGATCATCCCTTTTTTGTCGAGAATGATATTAAAAAAGCATGAAGAAACGGAAGGGAACTTCTTTTTTCGGGCATTTAAAAAATACCTGAACGAGCCTTATGAAGGCGTCTTAAAATGGGCTTTCAAACATCCAATTATCACGTTGGCGGCCGCTGTACTGATTTTTGTGGGCAGTCTGCAACTGATCCCATTCATTGGTTTCAGTCTTTTCCCAACTTCGGAGAAACCCATTTTTCTGATCGACGTCGAATTGCCTTTGGGTTCCAATATGGAAAAAGTGGATGGGGTGGTACATTTTATCGAAGACCAGTTAATGGATGATTCACTGGTGGTGAGTGTCAGTTCCAACATTGGCAAGGGCAACCCAAGAATTTACTACAATGAATTTCAGCAACAAAACTCCCCTAACTACGGGCAGGTATTCGTTGGTTTGCAGCCATATTTGAAAGTACCTGATATTGTCGCCTACACAGATCAACTAAAGGAGGAATTTGCTAATTATCCAGGTGCTAAAATTACGGTGAAAATGTTCCAGCAGGGGCCACCGATTACAGCGCCGATTGAGTTTCGCATTATTGGTGAAAACCTGGATGAACTCAGAAGGCTGGCCGCTGATGTTGAAGATATCATGAAAAACACAGAAGGCACTATCTATGTAGAAAATGCGCTGCGCACACAAAAAACGGATCTCGAAGTAGTGATCAATAAAGATAAAGCTGGCCTCTTAGGGATCCCGCTCTCAGAAGTGGCCAGAACGGTGCGGCTGGCGGTAGCTGGACTGGAAGTAGGTGAATTCAGGAACGATGATGGAGAAGAGTTCGCCATTAATGTTTCTGTTCCTCAGGATGAAACAAAAGCGCTGGAAACTTTTTCAAAAATCTACATTACCTCCCTCGGTGGGACGTTGATACCGCTTTCGCAAATTGCCCGACTGGAACTGCAAACTTCTCCTTCTTTTATCCAGCACTACAATAAAGAGCGCTTTACGAACGTCACAGCTTTTACGCAGACTGGCTATAATACCAGCGCGCTGACAGATGAAATCATTGAAAAGCTGGAAGTCTATGAATTTCCGGCAGGTTATGGTTTCCAGGCGGCTGGGGAACGGGAGACCCAGCAGGAAAGTTTTGGAGGGATGGAAACCATTGTGATTGTTGCGGTCTTTTTATTGTTTGCCATTTTGGTGTTGGAGTTCAGGACATTTAAGAGTACTTTGATCGTCCTATCGGTTATTCCACTTGGGATTATTGGATCATTGACGGCACTCTTTTTAGTCGGGGAAACCCTTTCATTTGTGGCAACCATCGGCATGATCGCTCTGGTCGGTATCGAAATAAAGAATTCTATTTTTTTAGTGGACTATACCAATCAATTACGGGAGCAGGGAATACCGCTTGAGCAGGCCATCGTCGAAGGTGCAGAAACCCGTTTTCTTCCAATCTTTTTGACGACTCTTACCGCGATAGGAGGATTGATTCCGCTCGTTTTGGAGGACTCTCCATTGATTTCCCCACTGGCATGGGTGTTGATCGGAGGGTTGATCAGTTCGATGCTTTTGAGCCGGATTGTTACGCCCCTGCTTTATAAATTGCTACCACCAAGAGTGACGGTTAAAAAATGAATTCAATAGAGTTTGTCTAAAAAAAATAGGTGATTCTTCTTAGAAGAATCACCTATTTTTTTTGTGTAAAAACTGATAGGATTTTCAAGGGCAATCAATCAGTTTTGAGTTTCCAGCTAATTTAATACAGCAGTCATGACACCCATGATTCGGGCATAAAGATCCTGTGGTTTAAAAGGCTTGGACAAATAATCGTTCATACCGATTTTAAGGCATTTGTCTTGCTCTTCTTTATTTGAATTGGCGGTGAGCGCAATGATGGGAACATCACTGAATTCCCTGATTTTCCGGGCAGCTTCCAGGCCATCCATAACCGGCATCTGGATATCCATTAAAATCAGATCATAGCCATATTCCTTGAATTTTTCGATTCCCACCAAACCGTTTTCAGCAATATCAACGGTCACGAAGTCGGACCACTTCAGCAATACTTTTTCAGTAGCCATCTGGTTGAGGAAATGGTCTTCAACCATCAGTATTTTAAGTGGGGCTACTGGTTTGTTGCCTTGTAGGTGTTTCGCTTGCAATGGTACTTTTACAGGTATGCTGATCGTGAAGGTCGACCCTTTGTTGATTGTACTTTCAATGTTCAGGGTGCCTTTCATGGTTTTGGCCAATTTGGTTACAATGGCCAGTCCCAGTGGACGTTTTTTATTGGGTACTTCTTCAGGGGTTTTTTCCAACAATAACTTATCGGCTTCCAGCAATTGTTCAATTTTATCCGGTGCTATTCCTTTGCCGGTGTCTTCTACAGAAAGTAGCAGGTTAATTTCCGAGGCGTTACTTTCTTGCAGGTCAGCAGCAATGATGACATGGCCACCTTCTTCGCTGTACTTGATTGCATTATCGACGAGGTTGTAAAGGATCTGCGTGAGCTTCTTTTGATCACTGATGAGCTTTTCTGGCAATTTCTCTGCAATGTTGAGCCCGACCTTCAAATTGGCTTTACCGGCCTTGATTGCAATTACATTTTTAGTCCCCTGAAGGAATTCACGGATATTGAATTCTTCTTCGTCCAGTTTTACATTATCAGACACCATGACCGAAAAGTTCAGCAGGTTGTTGACTGACAAAGAAAGGTCATCTACAGAGGTTTTCAGATCATTGATGTATCCGCTCTGCTGCGAGGATTTTTTTGTGTTTTCTAATAAGAAAAGTAAATTGACAACAGAAGAAAGAGGCGTTCTGATCTGGAAACTCAGGTCCGAGAGAACCTCCTCCTGAATCTTTGCGGTTTTGCTGGAGATGTTTTTTTCGATAATCAGTTTCTCCGATAATTTCCGCTCCGTAATATCTTGAATACTTCCCACCAACAATATTTTACCAGAAGCCTGATCCACCTGTATCTTTCCTTGAATGTTGATATGACGGATATTGGTACCCCCGATCAAAATTCGGTGCTCGACCTGATGTTGTTCGCCATCTTTGATCAATGTATCAAAAAACTCTTCGGTCAAATCCCGGTCCTCTAAGTGAGTATAAGAAAGATAATCAGAAAGGGTAGGGGAAAGACTTCCGGGATGGAACGAAAAAATTCGATACACTTCATCTGACCACTTCATCTGATTGGAAACCAGGTCCATCTCCCAGGTACCAAAATGTGCCATTTCCTGCGCTTCGAGGAAGCGCTTTTTATTTGATTCAAGTTCTTTGGCGGTCTTTTCCAGTCTTTGCTTTACCCTGGACCGCTGAAGCGCAAACCTGATAGCCCGCCCAAATAATTTACTGTCCAATTGACTCTTGACTAAGAAGTCCTGCGCACCTGCTTTGACAGATTGATTGCCAATAATCTCATTGTTGATATTGGTAACGACCACAAATGGGACATTGAAATTTCTCTCCAAATAGTTATTGACCGTTTTAAAACCGTGGCTATCAGTCAAGTTAAGTTCAAGTAGAACCAATTCGACATGGTTTTGACTTAAATAGTTGAGTCCTTCAAATAAAGTTTCGGAATGATGCAGGTCGTATTTGATCCCGGCATCGGAAAGAAAGGATTTAATTTTAGCAGCATCGGATACATTGCTGTCTACCAACAGGATAGGAGTCTTTTGTCTGGTATTCATGTAGTTTTCAAATTGACAGTTAATTCCCGCTGCTATTCGAAAATGATTGTTTCAGTTTATCTTGAAATCATCCGACCATAGATGGCAGAATGGCTGTTTGTAACCAGAAATCTTCAATTTTTTGGATGATATCAAAGAACCTGTCAAAATCAACAGGTTTATTTATATAACAGTTAACGTGAAGGTTGTAACTGTTTAAGATGTCTTGTTCTGAATTTGAAGTGGTGAGAATGACAACCGGAATGCTTCTAAGTGCCGGGTCGGCTTTGATGTCACTCAGTACTTCCCTGCCATCTTTCTTGGGGAGGTTCAAGTCAAGTAGTACCAAATCAGGAGTTAATGAATCTTCATATTTTCCTGATTTTCTTAGAAAGTTGATGGCTTCCATGCCGTCCATAACTACGTCAAGGTTAACGTTGATATTGCCTTCTTTGAAAGCTTCCTGTGCAAGCCTCACATCTCCTGGATTGTCTTCAATAAGTAAGATATTCACGGGTCTGGATTTCTTCATTAGAGTTTAACTATTGTATGGTAGTTACGGTTGCCTGGGAAACAGTGTTCAGTGCATGCCTGTAGTTACGAGCGAACCAAATTAAACCTACATAAGCTAAAGGCAACTAATGTTTAAATAATTATAGGAGGAAATGGTATATGACCATTTGAAAGAAATATGCCAAAATCAATCTATGTTAAGCTATTTCTTTGATTTGGAGGTACAGAGCCGACAGAGATTGCTTTAAAATAGTTAATCTGGGAACGACACATATTTTTATACGAAGCACATACTTGAATAATGGGGAGGTAAAACAAATATTGCACCAAAGTTCCTGTTGGTTTTTGTCATAACTTTTCAAAAGCCACCAAGTTTATTTCAACTAATTATATTGATACTGCTCTTTTCAAATTTTATAACTATTAGCCACCAGGCGGATGAAGATTGTTATTTAATCAGAGGGAAAATTTAAAGTATCGCTCATACATTTGCACCTAAAGGATCTTATTGAAAAATTCGATGGAGTTTCGCAATTGTTTGGCCTGAATTAACCAAAAGGGGTAAAAAAAAGGAGCAACCACCGAAGCGGCTACCCCTCACACTATGAAACACTATATCTTAGGTTTTTTAATTCAGGGGATAAATATTCCAGATTTACTTGATGGGTTGAAGAATGTCTATGGATTTAAACCTATTGCAAATGAGTATCAGAAGAAAGGACGCCCAAAAATAACAATGTTAGACAGAATTTGCAAAATTTTTCATCAAAATTTACTGCCTTTCGATATTCGAATAATTAATATGTAATGTTTTACTTTAAAGGGATTTAGGCGTTTTACGCTGGCAATTTTTACCCCTGAAACGCTTACCGTCCATTAAGGTTACATTTTTGGTAAAAAAAAATTACTATGTTTAAAATGTCGTCTTTTTTGCTGACAATCACTTTCATGCTTTCGACAATCCTGGCCATAGCCCAGAATAGAACAATTCAACAAATTCAAGTTGATGTAGTTTATCTTGCTTCTGATCTGCTACAAGGGAGGGAGACTGGAAAAGCAGGAGAAGATATGGCCGCAGATTATATCGCTACCCGTTTTGAGGAAGCTGGGCTGAAACCAGTTGCTAAATTGAAAGGGTGGTATCAGCCATTTGATTTTAGTTATAACGAGAATCCTCACTCTACCGAAAATGGAGAGGACAGAAGTGGTAAAAATGTTCTGGGCTTTATTGACAATGGGGCCGCTACTACTGTAATTATAGGAGCGCATTATGACCATCTTGGGATGGGAATGCCAATGGCTTCCTTGCATACAGGAGATCCGGCCATCCATAACGGGGCCGACGACAATGCAAGTGGTGTTTCGGCCATGCTGTACATTGCCCATAAATTGAGTGAAGCTGCCTTGACCAACAACAATTATCTCTTAATGGGATTTTCCGGAGAGGAATTAGGCCTTTACGGATCGAAATACTTCACCAATAATCCAGCAATTGATTTGAAGACCGTCAACTACATGATCAATATGGATATGGTGGGGCGTCTAAATGAGGAGCGAACTCTTGCTGTTTACGGTGTTGGAACTTCCCCTTCCTGGAAGGAACTCTTGGATAAAAAAAACAAGGACAATTTTAAGATCAAAACCACTGAAAGTGGCATAGGGCCTTCGGACCACACTTCTTTTTACCTAAAAGATATTCCCGTACTGCATTTCTTTACAGGGCAGCACAAAGATTATCACAAACCCAGTGACGATAGTGAACTTATCAATTTCCAAGGGATTAAGGATATTGCAGATTTCATCTATGAATTGATCGAAGGTCTGGATGCAAATGAAAAACTGACCTTCACAAAAACCAAAGATGAACAACAGCAAGGAGCCAGTTTCAAAGTCACTTTGGGTGTGATGCCGGATTACGTTTATGATGGGGAGGGTATGCGGATTGATGCGGTGATGGACGACCGGCCTGCGAAAATAGGAGGGATCGAAGGGGGAGATGTTATTATCCAAATCGGTGATTTGGAGGTGAAAAACATTTATGACTACATGGAAGGGTTAAGCCAATATAAAAAAGGAGAATCCACCACTGTGGTTGTCAAGAGAGGTAAGAAGAAGTTGAAGAAAAAAGTTACTTTTTAGGGACCGGACTATTTAGGCTTATAGAGGTTACGATCCATTTTACGCTAATTTCATGATCAAATCAAATTTCTGATCCCATAGTTGCAAGTTTCATTTGCTCTTAAAATACCGTCATCTTGGCTGAATTTCTTTAGGGGGGAGTGCCATTATGACTTAAAATACCCGATGGAATAGTTTTTACGGTCGTGCTTATCAATCTTCAAACAGAAGTAAAAAACAGAACGAAAGAGCCTGCTAGTGATTTAATCACCAGGCTTTTTTTATGGAAAATTAAAAGAAGCTCGGTTCAAACCCTAATTTCATGTTAGATTTCATTGCGACTGAAAATCCCATCGACCAATCATTCCATTTATCAAATACAGATAACACGTTGTTGGATGCTTACTCCAAAACCATTGTTCAGGTATCCAAAAACGTCAGTCCGGCCGTAGTTCAGATTAAAGTGAAGAAAAAGAAGGCTCCGGCACGCCGGCGAGGTCAACGGCAACAACCCTTCGGTACAGGGAGCGGTTTCATCATCTCAAGCGATGGTTTCATTGTAACCAATAGTCATGTGGTACATGGCTCCATTCAAATCAGTGTCACTTTACAGGACGGAAGGGAGCTGTCAGCTAAATTAATCGGAGAGGACCCCGCAACAGATATTGCGGTAGTGCAGGTGGACGCAAATAATTTGCGCTCTATACGTTTTGGAAACAGTGATGTTCTGCAAGTTGGACAAATAGCCGTAGCAATCGGGAATCCTTATGGGTTTCAATATTCTGTAACGACAGGGGTTGTGAGTGCCTTGGGCAGAACGCTGCGGTCGGAAAGTGGCCGCCTCATTGATGACGTAATTCAAACTGATGCTGCACTGAATCCAGGAAATTCTGGTGGCCCGCTGGTTAATAGTATTGGGGAAGTGATCGGGGTGAATACTGCCGTGATCCTTCCAGCACAAGGTCTTTGTTTTGCTGTCTCTTCCAATCTCGCTGAATATGTAGTGGGCAATTTAATCATGAAAGGGAAGGTCAGAAGAGGCTATATCGGTATTTCCGGACAAACAGTTCCGCTAAATCCCCGAACTGTAAATTATCATCAGCTTGCCGTTAAATCGGGAGTGTTGATCCAAGGGGTCGAACCTGATGGACCTGCCTATAATTCCCAACTGAAGAGGGGGGATATTATCATCGCATTTTATGATAAAAC
This sequence comes from Bacteroidota bacterium, assembly GCA_039819485.1. Classification (GTDB taxonomy): domain Bacteria; phylum Bacteroidota; class Bacteroidia; order Chitinophagales; family Saprospiraceae; genus UBA6168. Next base: position 33,623 of record JBCBRY010000077.1, read on the forward strand.
CATTCACTCTATCGATGATCTGCACAAGAATTTAAATGAAAAAACAATTAATCAAATTGTGGGCTTGACTGTCTTGAGGCGAGGAAAGAAAATGAATATCTCAGTTATTCCAGCAGAGTTGAAGTAACTGTTTCAGATTTGCTGAATTTTTAAATTTGGCAAATCTTACTTTTAAGATACGCTTAAAACTGGTATCTGGAATTCATGAAAAAGGTAGTTGAAGAACGCATGAACGAATTAAAGAGAACACAATTTACTTCAATCTCAGTGGCGTGCGGTAAATGCCAATCTGCTCATGGCTCCAAACAAAATCAATATGCCGAATACTGCTAACATGGTGATTGTTTTTGGTTATTAAGGTGGTTTGTTTTATTCTGATTTTCAATAAATGTCGATTGAATAGAACTTTTATTAGATCGAGCTTATATATAGATCGTTTTGCACCAGCAATTCGTTTCCAATCTTCCTTGTTTTTAACAATAGTTTAGTAATTTAGTCAAATGACTGACCAATACCGGGGGTGTTCGGCAAGTCTGAAAATAATTTTGTTTATTAAAGAATTACCAACTTAATATTTGCAAAATGAAAATACGTTTACTCTTTCCCACGATTTTAATTTTATTCATGAGTGTAAAAACAGAGGCCCAAATTTGGTTTGGCGACGGAGATAAATATGTTTATTCATGGGGTAACTTTGGTGAAGGAGGCTATATGGAGCTAACAGTTTCAGGTGATTCCGTTATTGGAGGCCAGAATTATAAAGTCGTTGAACGGTACCTGAAATCAGCTTGTTTAGATATTATTACTGGTGAGGTAATCGTTTGTTTTGATGGTGACTATGGAAAGCGTTTTGCCTACCAACAAGGAGATTCCATATTTTATTACAGTCCATATTCAGAATTCCCCAGGTTGCAATATGATTTCTCATTGGTGGAAGGAGATACTTTTAAAATGGTTATCGAGGAGACGCTCACAACTTTGTTGTTTGTGGTGGATTCGGTAGGAAGTGTTGATATAATGAATGCGACCAGGAAAGTCCAGTACTTCACCACTTATACCGATTGTTATTCCCCTGGAGATTTTACCTTGATTGGAAAAACCAAAGTTATCGAAGGATTTGGAATTGTAGATCAGGAAATTAATAATACCAGCAATAATATCGGTTATTTATTTCCCGAAGAAATGTACTACCACCTGGGGCCTTGTGTACAAGATGGTGAGGGTTGGAGCGTAAGGTGTTTTAGCAACAGTGAGGGTAGTTGGGAGCTGGTGGAAGATTGTTATGAGTTTTATGAAATTGTCAATTCTACTTTAGAAAAAAATAAATTATTGGAAATAACAGTCTCGCCAAACCCCGCAAGTGACAAAATAAATATTGATTATCCAACAGAATTGAAACTGAACAAGATGGCCGTTTATTCAATAGATGGAACTAACTTTCCTGCCAGATTAATTAATGACAGAACACTTGATATCTCCAATCTAAATCATGGAATTTATATTATTAAATTTCAGTTTGAAAGTGGAGAAACCGTAAGGCGATTTGTCAAAAATTAGAATAGTGTTCGTTGTTAAACAAAAAAAGGAGGCAATTTAAAACTGCCTCCTTTTTTTGTTTAAAGACAATAATTAAAATTGAACAACAGATGAGCAGGTGATCAAAAATAAGGAGCAATAAAAATGATACTTTATTTTGGCAAATGCTCAGGTTTAATGGCTTAAAAAATTTTTCAGGCAAAGGAAAAGTGTCGTTTTTTTTTGAACAGTCAATTATTGCTAATTCCTTAATTTCGAAATTTAATCGTGGCTTTATTTCTTGTTGCCACAATCCATTCTTTTACCATTCTTTCTAAAACGAATAATGGAACCGAACCATTTGAGAGGACTACATCGTGGAATTCGCGAATATCAAAATGGTCGCCCATTTTTTCTTCACATAACTTCCTCAATTCCCTGATTTTTAGTTCGCCAATTTTATAGGAAACCGCCTGGCCTGGCCAGCCGATATAACGGTCAACTTCGGTGGTGCATTCGTGAATGGAAAGAGCAGTATTGTTGACCATAAAATCAATCGCTTCCTGACGTGACATCCCAAAAACATGCATGCCCGGGTCGACGACCAGCCGGCAGGCTCGCCACATTTCGTAAGTCAATTTTCCGAAACGTTCATAGGGAGTCGTGTAAATGCCCATTTCCTCGCCCAGCCACTCAGTATACAAAGCCCAACCTTCACCAAATGCACTTAAATAGGTTTGTTTTCTAAAATTCGGTAAACCCTCCATTTCCTGTGCTAATGAAATTTGTAAATGATGGCCGGGTACAGCCTCATGTAAGGTCAAGGAAGGGAGCGCATATAATGGACGTGAACTCAGCTTAGTGGTGTTGACCCAATAATTCCCGGCTCTACCGTGATGTAAGTTTCCAGGGCTGTAACGGCCACTCGTATATGTTGGGGCAATGGCTGCAGGCACGGGCTGAACACCGTAAGAATTCCGGGGCAGTTTGTTAAAATACTTGGGTAAAAGACCGTCTATTTTTTTTGCAATAAAACTGGCTTCTTTTAAAAGTTCCCCAGGTGATTTTGCATAAAATTGTTCATCCGTTCTGAGGAAGTTTAAAAATTCTTCAAAGCTTCCTGCAAAGCCGACCTCCTGAATAATTGCCTCCATTTCTTTCTTTATCCTCGCCACTTCTTTTTTTCCGGTTTCATAAACTTCTTCAGGTGTCATGTTCAGTGTAGTAAAATATCGAACGCGTTGTTCATAAATTTTACGCCCATTTGGTTGAGCGACTATACCTATGTATTCATTGGATTTTGGAATATATTTTTCGTCTAAAAATTCTAAAAATAATTTGTACAATTCATTTGTCTGGCCTACTTGAATTTTAGCTTCTTTTAAAAGTTCATTTTTTTTTGATTCTGGAAAATTGTCCGGCATATTTTTAAAGGGAACATAAAACGGACTGTCTTCAATATGCTGGACTAATTGAGCCTCAACCATGGCTCGACAATTATTGGTAAGTATTTTTGGCAGCGTTCTTCCTGATTGTATGCCGTGGGTCATCAACTGCATGTTGTCGTGAAAAATAAGATCCAGTTTTTTCAGGTCGTTTAAATAATTTTTATAATCGGTGGTGTCATTAAACGACCGCCGGTCCAGCGAAGAAGGCAATTCAGAATAGAAACCGCCTTCGGCGTTCATCGGCACTAAGTAATTTTCATTTTCGATATGAGCAATTTTATCTTCAATAATAAACCTGAAGAGTTCATAATTAATGAGGTCCTGATCAGCAAATCTTTGAGATGGTAATTTCTTTAATTGATTTAAAATATCGCGATAGTAATTCTTTCTTTTCTCAAAGTCTTGAATGGAAATCCTATGTCTCCCATTCTGGTCCTTTAATTCCTGTCGCTGATAAGTTTGATAAGAGCTGATTATTTCATCGAGCTTTTTATTTTGCGAAAATCCAATTATCGGAATAGCAATGAGAGTGAACAGAAAAAGGAAGGAAATATTTTTCATGCTAATTAAATTATTTGAATAAACAGTTGGTCAAAATCAGGTGCTAATAAATGACTTTGTTTTCTAAAATAAATTCACCAATGTTTTTTGCCCACATTCCATAAGTCAATTTGGAGGGGTGAACGCCATCGCTAAAAAAATCTGTGATTGGCCGACCCTCTAAATCCCAATCCATATTTTCGATTTTTTGATGATCAAAATAGACGTTTGCGTACTGAGGAATTATTTTATTTAATTCTTTCCGATAAATATTGACTGTATTGGCTACAAAATATCTGACCAAAAAAGGGAAGGCCGGGAAAATGGAAATTGGGGGCATGTTGGCAAAGACAATTGGTTTGTCAGGGAATTTTTTTTGGATACTTTCAATAATTGATTGAATGTTTTTCTTGAAAACGTTGGGACTGTTCAGCCTAAATCCATCATTGGCCCCAACGCCAATAACTATGATGTCTGGTACTATTTCAACGGCTTCATTTTTTATTTTTTCTAAGACCCCTTTAGTCGTCAAGCCACTTTTGGCGAATACCGACCAAACAATTTTTTTATTCGTTTTTTCATTTAAATAATCACCTAACTGGCCTGCAATCCCATCGCGGTGAGTGTCGACGCCAATTCCAGCAACAGTACTCTCCCCGATGCAAAGTAATTTTAATTCAATAGGTTGGGTACCGGAATGGCCATTGATATCGGTAGGGGGCAAAAGGTCAGGCACTTTTTTTCGAATATAGTACCCTTGAAAAAGTAAATAAGGAATAAACGGCAAAGCAGCCAAAACCAAAAACAGATGCTTAATTGTAGCCATTATTTATTCTTTCCAATTTTTACACTCAACAAAACCAGCAATCCGACAAAGAAAAAGGCTGACAGCCCCAATACGGCGTTGCGCATGCCGCCCATCAGTTGGACCATGCCAAAGCCGAAAGTGCCGACCATGGTCGAGGTTTTATCGATGACATCATAAAAACTAAAGAAGGAGGTGGTATCCTCGGTGTCTTCGGGAATCAATTTTGAATAAGTGGACCGGGACATGGACTGAATGCCTCCCATGACCGAACCCAACACACCTGCCAAAAGATAAAACTGCATCTTTTCCTGTACCATATAAGCCGCTACACAAAGCAACATCCAAATCACTAGCATGACCCCTATGGAAATTTTATTTCCTTTCCAGTCAGAGATTTTAGCAAATACATATGCACCTACAATGGCCACTAATTGCAGGACCAGAATCAGGATGATCAAATCAGAAGTGGCAAAACCGAGTTCCTTCTCGGCAAAGGTGGCTGCGAGAAACAAAATGGTCTGTACACCGGCATTGTAAAAGAAAAAAGAAATCAAGAACCGCTTGGTGAACGTCATTTCCTTCAATGCATGCCATACCTTTTTTAATTCTTCAATACCTTTCTTGACCAGGTTTTCACCCGGTGGATCAGGCCGGTCTGCCGGCATTCTTTTAAACGAAACCTGGGCAAACCCGATCCACCACAAACCGACCATTACAAAAGCCATGCGTACGGCATTGTCTTCTGAAATTCCGATGTTTTCATGAAAAGTAATGATGATCAGGTTGGTAATGAGCAACAAAATGCTTCCGACGTATCCATAGGTAAAACCTTTTGCACTGACGGTGTCGTATTTATCTTCAGTTGCAATGAGCGGTAAATAGGCATTGTAAAAAACCAATCCGCCGGCAAACCCGATGGTTGCCAAAATAAAAGCAATAGTTCCGAGCGGCAATGTTTTCATGCCAGTAAAAAAGAAGAGGGAAATACAGGCTACGGAACCCATCGTCGTGAAAAACCGTAAAAAAAACTTCTTCCTTCCTCCATAATCGGCAATGCCCGAAAGAAAGGGAGAAGCCAGGGTGATCAGACCATATGCAGCTGAAACGGCGAAGGCATAAAGCGCACTATCCGTCATTCTAAGGCCGAGCATGGTGAAATTGTCATCCGTTACGGCAAGAAAATAAGGCGGGAACAAAGCGACCGTAATGACCAGCGCATAAGACGAGTTGGCCCAGTCAAACAAGGCCCAGCCGTTAATGGTTTTAGGGTCGTTTAATTTTACGTCAGAGGTGTTGTCCATCAAATAAAACTTTAGCGGGAAGTTATGGCTTTCGGATAATGTATTTTTGTTTTTCCTTATTTTCTTTGTTCTTTACAGATGTATTTGAAGGACATAAGCTGCCGGGTTGTGATTTCCTGATTCTCACAAGCTGAATTTCCGATCATGTTGAACATTGCTATTTTATCGAGAGGTGCGGGGTTGTATTCCACGCAAAGCATTTTTCGGGCCGCCCGCAGAAGGGGCCATTACGTGCGGGTGATCGATCACAAGCGATGCCATTTGGTCATTGAAAAAGGACAGCCACAGATTGTCTATGAGGGAGATCGGTTAATTGGAATGGACGCGGTCATTCCACGGATAGGTGCCTCGGTCACCGATTATGGAGCGGCTGTCATACGTCAATTTGAGTTGATGAATGTCTACACTGCTACCCGGTCGGAGGCGCTGATCATTGCCCGCGATAAGCTCAAGTGCCTGCAAAAACTGTCTGCTTCCGGGATTGCCGTTCCAAAAACTTTCATTGCCGGAACACCGGAAGATGTCCCATTCTTGATTGATAGATTGTCTGGTACCCCTGTGGTGATAAAATTATTGGAAAGCACACATGGCGTGGGAGTAATCTTAGCCAACTCCCGCGAGACGGCCATTTCCGTCGTGGAGTCTTTTTTTGCGATGCGGAAACAAGTAATTCTACAAGAATATATCGAGGAGGCCAAGGGGGCTGATATCCGGGCATTTGTGGTGGGCAAGAAAGTCGTAGCGACGATGAAACGGCAGGCAAGGCAGGGAGAGTTTCGCTCAAACCTACACCGCGGGGCCTCATCTTCCATAGAAAACTTATCTGGGGAAGAAAATGAAATTGTATTACATGCTGCCAAGTTGATGGGTTTGGGCATTGCCGGTGTGGATCTATTGCGCTCAAACAAAGGACCGCTGGTGATGGAGGTCAATGCGTCGCCAGGATTGGAAGGCATAGAGACGACAACCGGAATTGATATTGGAGGGGCCATTATCAAGAATGTAGAAAAAGGGATTCGACATTTTTCTCATCCAAGCAAAAAGCAAATCTGATATTTCTGAGTAATGTTTGGGAAAATGGGTCACGCAGAGGACGCAAAGGTCGCAGAGTTTTTCCATAAAACTCTGCGACCTTTGCGTCCTCTGCGTGACTTATAATGTTGGGCAGATCCTGACTTTTCGGGCATCTATAGACTTTTGGTTATCAAAAAAACATATGATCATACATAAACAAACAATTGAACCGGGCGAGCATAAAATTATCAGGATCATGGTTGGCCGGTTACCGTCCAGCACCCGTATCGATTTGTACGTCCACGTTTTTAGAAGCAAAAACCCTGGGCCCACAGTATTGTTGATGGGCGGTGTTCATGGAGATGAGATCAATGGAGTGGAGATTGTTCGCCGTTTTGTAGCTGGTGGGTTCGGGAGCAAACTATTGGCAGGAAGTGTCATCGCAATTCCAGTGCTCAATGTCTACGGGTTTAACAATTTTTCGAGAGATGTGCCGGACGGGAAAGATGTTAACCGCAGTTTTCCCGGATCTTCACGGGGTTCATTGGCATCGCGGGTGGCACATTTGTTCACCAAAAACATTTTACCGCTGATCGATTTTGGGATTGATTTCCATACTGGCGGAAGTGATAATTATAACTATCCGCAGATCAGGTTCACACAAGGAGATGAGCGGAGTGAACAACTGGCGAGAATATTCGCAGCTCCTTTTACTATATCCACCCGCACCATCCCTAAATCGCTCCGCAAAATTTCCATGGATGCAGGCAAACCCATCATTGTTTTTGAAGGAGGTCAAAACCTGCGCTTTGATGGATTTTGTATCGAAAAAGGGTTAATTGGAATTCAAAGAGTTCTTGCCAACCACCATATGATACCAACGGCACCCGAAAAGGAGGCCACGGTGTACTTAGAGAACAGGTCATGGCTGCGTGCAAAAAAATCAGGCATGTTCATTTGGCGAAAAAGATCGGGCAATAAAGTTTGCAAAGGCGAGCCCCTGGGAGTCATTCACGATCCATACGGGCAGGAAGAGTTCAATGTACTGGCCCCACGTGACGGTTACATCATTGGCCACAACAATGCCCCGGTGGTCGGTATCGGAGATGCCCTTTTTCATATTGCCAGTTAAAGCTCTTTCCCGGCGGTAAATCAGTACCGCTAACCGCTACTCACCGATTCCGCAAATCCACTCCCCAGGTTAATTTTTTGCGTATCGTATCGATGAACCCAACATCGTTCAGATGGACGAGTTTTACGTTAAAATCACCTCTTCGGATGCCGATCTGTTGGTCCCGTTCGATGACCTCAAACCTGGAGTCCAGGGTACAGAGGAAGTTGTCTGCCCGGCCTGCTACCTCAAACGAAATAATTGACGAATCCGACAAAACCAACGGCCGAACATTTAAATTATGTGGCGCCACCGGTGTGAGGACAAAGTTTTTAGAATCCGGAAATACGATCGGCCCGCCGCAGCTCAGAGAATAGCCCGTTGAACCGGTAGGTGTGCAAAGAATAATTCCATCTGCCCAGTACGTGTTCATATATTTTCCATTGATGTAGGTATGGATAGAAATCATGGAAGAAGTGTCTCGCTTCAGGAGGGTAAAATCGTTCAGCGCAAAAGGCATATCACCAAATAAATGAGGCTCAGATTCCAAGCGTAGCGTACGGCGATCAGCAATGTAAAACTGGCCTTTTACCAGTTGCTCGATGGCATTCCGGATGTTTGATTTGCCGACGGTGGCCATGAATCCCAATCTCCCCAGGTTGATGCCCAGAATGGGCACTTCAGAATCCCTGACGTGAGTGACGGCCGCCAGCATGGTTCCATCGCCACCGAGCGTAATGACATAATCAAAATTCCGAATTTTAAAATCGGTGTGCCCCTGAAACGTGCCCACATTCATTTTAAATTGAATGGTATCCCGCAATGATTCCATGTAAGACTCAAACACGTAGGCGGCAACACCGTGGTGGTGCAACGAGTCGAATAATTCCTGCACATACGGCTCATCGTGTTTTTTTAATACCTGACTAAAAATCGCAACTTGCATATATAGAAAAGTAAAAAATATTGGAAAAAACGCTGGTGCAGGACGGTATCCTGCGCCGAAATTCGGCGCAGG
>JBCBRY010000078.1:0-41919 GCA_039819485.1 Bacteroidota bacterium
GTCAGGCTTAATCGGAGCCTGACTCCTGACCCCTGACCCCTGACCCCTGACTCCTCCTCATACAGGTTCTTCTACCTTTTGGTTTTCAGGGCGTAAGCTCCTGACGACCTTTCCGGCCTGCCACATTTCACTGTCGCGAAGTTCTTTCAACTCTACTTCCAGTTTTTCCCGGTAATCAGGTTGGCTGTTCGAATCGATAGAGCGTTGGGCTTCGTTGCCGGCTGCTACTTCGGAATAAAGTTCTTTGAAAACGGGCATGGTCGCGTCGCGGAATTTTTTCCACCAATCCAACGCGCCGCGTTGGGCAGTGGTGGAGCAATTGGCGTACATCCAGTCCATGCCATTTTCAGCCACCAGTGGCATCAACGACTGGGTCAGTTCTTCTACCGTTTCATTGAATGCTTCTGATGGAGAGTGGCCATTGGCGCGGAGTACTTCATATTGCGCAGCAAAGATTCCCTGAATGGCTCCCATCAGAGTACCCCGTTCCCCGGTGAGATCGGAATAGACTTCTTTCTGAAAATTTGTTTCAAACAGATAACCGGAGCCGATGGCGATACCCAGGGCGATCACCCGTTCGTAAGCCTTTCCGGTGGCGTCCTGGAAGATGGCGTAGCTACTGTTGAGACCGCGACCTTCGAGGAACATGCGACGCAGCGACGTACCTGAACCTTTTGGTGCCACCAAAAATACATCCACGTCCGGCGGTGGAATGATGCCTGTGCGCTCCTTGTACGTGATGGCAAAGCCGTGAGAGAAATACAGTGCTTTGCCCGGTGTCAGGTGTTTTTTCACCAATGGCCAGAGTTCGATCTGTGCGGCATCGCTCAGCAGGTAGCAGATGATGGTCCCTTTTTGCAGGGCTTCTTCAATTTCAAACAAGTCGTGGCCGGGGATGAACCCATCGTTCACTGCCTTGTCCCAGGACTTGGAATTTTTACGCTGCCCAACGATGACGTTGATGCCATTCTCTTTTTGATTGAGTGCCTGTCCGGGGCCCTGCACGCCATAGCCGATGACTGCTACGACTTCATCTTTCAATACCTCTTGAGCTTTTGCAAGTGGGAATTCTTCCCTGGTTGCGACATTCTCTACGGTGCCGCCAAAATTCATTTTTGCCATTTTGATTTATTGTTGATTGTTAATTGTTGATTGTCAATTGTCAGTTTTCCACACGTGTGTTTAGCAACAAACAATCAACAATCAGCAATTTTTACATAGAAAATACGGTTTCGTTTTCGTCCAGGTGTTCGTTGGTATGGAGTTCTTCGCCGGGTTCGGCCTCTTCGAAATCGAGGAGGCGGGTATGGAACCGGCGGCTTTCTTTGATGATGGCGACCCGGGCACTGCGCACGAATTCGATCAGGCCAAGCGGTTCGAAAAATTCCAGTACTTTCTGGGTTTCTTCCCGTTGCCCGGTCACTTCAAAGACGAGGTAGTCTTTGCGGATGAGTACGGCCCTGGCACCCAGTTCGCGCAGCAGCCGTTCTACTTTCACTTTTTCCGCAATCGCATTGGTCGGCACTTTGTACAGGGCCAATTCCTGCCAGACGATGCCTTCATTGTCGTGATAATAGGCTCGCAGAACTTCTACTTGTTTTTCGATTTGCCGCACCACTTTTTGTACGGTTTCCTCCGTTTCGTGAATGACAATGTTGAAGCGGAAAATATCTTCCAGTTCGGAAGGGGATGTATTGAGGCTGTCCACGTTTATTTTTCTTTTTGAAAAAATAATCGCAATCCGGTTCAGTAAGCCCACCTGGTTTTCCGTGTAGGCAGTTATGGTGAATTCTTTTTTCATAATAAGATTTGAGTTTTGAGTTTTGCCTTATTGAGTTTTGAGTTGTTGAATCCTTCATTATTCAAAATTCAAAACTCTCTAAATCAAAACTATTTCAGCCGTATCTCAGCCACGGAGCAGCCCTGCGGTACCATAGGGAAAACATTGTTTTCCTTACCGACCATTACTTCGAGGAGGTAGCCTTTTGGGTGGTCTTCCAGTAAGGTTTTGATGGCGTCTTTCAGGTCTTTACGTTCAGAAATCGATTGGGCTTCGACCCCGTATGCCTTGGCAATGGCCACAAAATCTGGATTGTGCATATCGACCGACGAGTAGCGTTTGTCCAGAAAGAGTTCCTGCCATTGTCGCACCATGCCGAGGAAATTATTGTTCAAGATGATCACTTTCACATCGACACCGTATTGCATCATCACACCGAGTTCCTGCAAAGTCATTTGAAAGCCGCCGTCACCGATAATGGCAACAACGGGGCGTTCGGGCGCTCCGAATTTGGCGCCAATAGCAGCAGGCAATGCAAAGCCCATCGTGCCCAAGCCGCCTGAAGTAATATTGCTGCGACTTTGATTGAACTTGGCGTAGCGGCTGGCAACCATCTGGTGCTGGCCGACATCGGTTACGATGATGGCCTCTCCGTTCGTCTGTTCGTTTAATACTTTTATGACTTCGCCCATACTCAGCTCGTCGCAGGTGGGGTTGAGTTCTTCAAAAATAAGTTCGGTTTGTTCTATTTCATCGTGATCGCGGAATCGCTGCAACCAGTCGCTGTGGGTTTTTTCTTCGACCAATTCCGTCAACATGGGGAGGGTTTCTTTGCAGTCTCCCCAAACGCCGACTGTCGTTTTCACGTTTTTATCAATTTCGGCGGGATCTATATCAAGGTGGATGACCTTTGCCTGTTTGGCGTACCTATCGAGCCGACCTGTCACCCGGTCATCGAAGCGCATGCCGATGGCGATGAGTACATCGCATTCATTGGTGAGTACGTTAGGGCCATAATTGCCGTGCATGCCGAGCATACCCACATTGAGCGGATGATCGGTCGGCAAAGCACTCAGGCCGAGCAGTGTCCAGGCTGCGGGGATACCTGATTTTTCAATGAATGTTTTGAACTCTTCTTCTGCATTTCCCAAGATCACCCCTTGTCCAAAAAGGACGAACGGCCGTTTGGCAGCATTGATGTACTCGGCTGCCCGCTCCACAAATTTTTTGCGGACAATGGGTTTTGGACGATAGCTGCGCAAATGGGTGTACGGCTCATAGCCGCTGTACTCTGTTTTTTCCAGCTGCGCATTTTTAGTAATATCCACCAACACGGGGCCGGGACGTCCGGAACGGGCGATATAACATGCTTTCGCAATGGCATCCGGGATTTCTGCGGCATCAGTTACCTGGAAATTCCATTTAGTGACCGGCGCGGTAATATTGATAACATCGGTCTCCTGAAAAGCATCGGAGCCCAAAAGGCTTGCATACACCTGTCCAGTGATACAGACGACAGAGGTGCTGTCGATTTGTGCATCGGCCAGGCCGGTGACCAGGTTGGTAGCGCCAGGGCCACTGGTAGCAAAGACAACCCCGACTTTGCCAGAGGCGCGGGCATAGCCCTGCGCAGCATGGATGGCTCCCTGTTCGTGACGGCTTAAGATGTGTTTCATTTCACCATCAAAATCGTACAACGAATCGTAGATCGGCATGATGGCACCGCCGGGATAACCAAAAATGGTGTCGACTCCTTCACCGACCAGGGTGCGCAAAACGATCTCTGAACCGGATACCTTGGCGGGTATTTGATGGTTGATGGTTGGGGCTTGGGGACTTACGCTGGTATTTTGATCACTCATATCTATGTGAATATTTGAAGGTTCTTTTTCTATTGTTGAGATTCACTAAATTTTAATAACTCAGCAAATCCAGGTCTGGAACATGTTATTCATCGGTCACACAGCCTTCGGCGGCCGTGGTGACGTTTTTTGCGTATTTAAACAGGATCCCTTTTTTGGCTTTTAAAGCTGGTTGTTGCCAGGCTGCCCGGCGGGCGGTGAGGGTCTCTTGGTCCACCAGCAGATTGATACTTCGTTTGATGGCGTCTATTTCTATGATGTCGTCATCCTGTACAAGGGCAATGTTGCCTCCTTCCTGCGCTTCCGGGGTAATATGGCCGACCACAAATCCGTGCGAGCCGCCGCTGAAACGGCCATCCGTGATTAGGGCAACACTCTTGCCGAGACCGGCTCCGATGATGGCCGAAGTTGGTTTCAACATTTCCGGCATACCCGGGCCGCCTTTGGGGCCGACATAACGGATCACACAGACGTCGCCTGCTTTAACCCTGCCTGATGATACGCCGTTTATGAAATCTTGTTCCCCATCGAAAACCCTGGCAGTGCCACTGAACCTTTCACCTTCTTTGCCCGTGATTTTGGCAACTGCACCTTCGGTGGCCAGGTTGCCATAAAGGATGTTCAAGTGACCAGTCTTTTTTATGGGGGTTTCTGTTGGAACGATGATTTTCTGCGAGGAAAAATCGAGGGATGGTACGTCGGCCAGGTTTTCGGCAATGGTCTTACCGGTTACGGTAAGGCAGTCGCCGTGCAGCATATTTTTTTCCAACAAATATTTCATCACTGCCGGCACCCCACCAATGTTGTGGAGGTCTTCCATCAGGTATTTACCGCTCGGTTTCAAATCAGCAATAAAAGGTGTTTTGTTACCGATGATTTGAAAGTCATCTTGCGACAATTTGATGCCAACCGATTTGGCCATCGCAATCAGGTGCAGCACGGCGTTGGTCGATCCGCCCAGGGTAATCAGGGTGGTAATGGCATTTTCAAAAGCGTGGCGGGTCATGATGTCGGAGGGTTTGATATCTTGCTCCAACAGTAACTTGATAGCTATTCCGGCCGAACGACATTCTTCCTTTTTTGCTTCGCTCAGGGCTGGGTTGGACGAAGAAAAAGGCAAACTCATGCCCAGCGCCTCAATGGCCGAGGCCATGGTATTGGCGGTGTACATTCCTCCGCAGGCCCCGGGCCCCGGACAACTGTGCATGACTATTTGTTTGAAATCACCTTCATTCAGGTTGCCGGCGATCCGCTGCCCCAATGCTTCGAAGGCCGAGACGATGTTCAAATCCTGGCCGTTCAGATGCCCGGGGGCGATCGTTCCGCCATACACCATAATGGACGGTCGGTCGAGCCGCCCCATAGCCATGACACTGCCCGGCATGTTCTTATCACAGCCAGGTACGGTAATCAATGCGTCGTAATATTGTGCTCCGCAAACAGTTTCGATCGAATCGGCAATAACGTCCCGGCTGACCAGTGAATACCGCATACCGGGCGTACCATTGGCGATGCCGTCGCTCACTCCGATGGTATGGAATATCAGCCCTACCAGGTCATTTCCCCAAACCCCTTCTTTTATTACCTGCGCCAGGTCGTTCAGGTGCATGTTGCAGGTGTTTCCGTCCCACCCCATACTGGCGATGCCCACCTGTGCTTTTTGCAGGTCCTCGTCGGTCAGGCCAATGCCGTAGAGCATGGCCTGGGCCCCAGGTTGGGTGGGGTCTTGGGTTAAGGTTTTACTGTATTTGTTTAGCATAAAATCGGTGGACGGCAGACGGATGTCGGCAGACGAATTTGAAAACGAACTTGCCGTTCGCCGTCTGTCGTCAACCGTTTGCCGGATTAAAACAAAAAAGCCCGTCTCCTGCTGGAGACGGGCTTTTTTGTTGTCGTTTAAAATAATGGTCAAACGCAGTAGCCGCCTCCTGATGGATCAGGAATCACAATAATAATATTGACGACCACGATAGAAGTGGGACGGGCTGTATTGACGTTAATGTGGTTCATTTCTTGGTTTAAGAATGAGCGCCAAAGGTAATTGTAAAATTTACACAAAAGCAAAATTTTAGTTGAGGATTATTTTAATTTGTATCTACGGGCAAATTTTATTTTGAAATCAGCCGTCATAAATAGCAGAAACTTGGAGAAAATTTTGAATCATTTACAAAAAGCACGAAATGAGCTGGACGAATCAAAAAATTACCTTTCAAGATTTCCTGTTTCAATGCCAGGGCATTTTTTCATAAATTTGTACAAATAATTATTTCAATGTTCGATTCCAAATCCCAGCCTCCTTCCAATCCTTTAGCGGTGATCAAGCCACAACGGAAGCCTCGCCTTTATACGCTGGGAGAGTTCTTGCGTAAAGAAGCCCGTTCAAAATATAAACATCAGTACATCAACGGAAAAATTGAAAAAATGCCAGGCGCCCGAGGTCCTCACAACATTATTGCTTCCAACATTAACTACCTATTGCAGGTAGCGATCGAGAAGCTGGAAGAAGAATACATTGTTTTCAGTTCAGATCAACTGATATACATGCCCAAATTGAATTTTGGTTATTATGCAGATACACTCGCCGTTTGTGAAAAACCTGTGTATTGGAATGATAACAATGTATTGCTAACGAATCCTTTGCTTATCGTTGAAATATTATCGAAAAGCACGCAAAAAAGAGATCGAACCAGCAAGTTCGAAGATTACAAAACACTGGACTCCTTCAAAGAATACGTTTTGGTGAGACAAGATATCTGTAGCGTCGAGACCCGCTTCCGCGAAGAACCGGACCTTTGGCGGGAAAAGACGGTCAACGATAGGAAGGATGAAGTAAGGTTGCGTTCGTTGGGTTGTTCCATTTCCATGGAGGGCATTTACAAAAACATTGATTTCGAATAATCATTTCCCGGACAATCGGCTCTCCAATAGTACTGCCGCAATAATCAGCACCCCGCCAATCACATTCCACCAACTCGGAAATTCATGTAAAAAAATAGCGGCCAGCACAATGCCGTAGATCGGTTGCATGCCGCCCAGTAGGCTGGCCGAACTGACCGAAAAGTGTTTGAAGCTATTTAAGAACAAAGTGTGGCCGATCGAAGTCGTGATGAGCCCCAGCATCAATAAATAGGGCCAATAATCGCTCACTGGTGCATCTTGATAAATAAATAAAGTTGGGGCTGTCAACATTACCGTTACGACCATTTGGTAAAACATGAGGACGGACCCGTTCAAGACATTGATCTGGGTTTTTAATAAAATATTGCGGAGCGAATACACAAAAGCTGAAAGCAGGCCGATGAGCAGCCCCTGTGTCATGGCGTTTTCCGGATTTAGTTCAGGTGCTAAAAAATATACTCCTGCCAACACCAGCCCGCCCAAAAAGATATGACGGGATTGAAATGGTGTTTTCAAGAAAAGCGGTTCCAATAAAGCCGTCATGACCGGGTAGGTAAAAAGTGACAACATGGCGATGGTCACATTGGACCATTGCAGCGCATAAAAGTAAGTGATCCAATGCGCGGCCATTAAAATTCCTGAGATTAATAAAATACCTCCCTTCTTTTTAAAATTAATTGCGAACGGATATTTTTTGATTAATAAAAAAGCACCCAAAAAAAAGATAGCAAAAAAAGCCCTCCACCAGATCGTCAGGGGAGGGGGGAGTTGTATGTAGCGTCCAAGAGCTCCGGAGGTGCTGATGCACAGCATGCCAAGGTTTAATAACAAGAGGTATTTTAATTGCCGGTTTTTCAAATTCAATTAATAGGAGGTGAATTTTATTCGAAATTGAGAATTTCGGAAATTGTGTTCCGCATGACTTTTAGCATTTAGTGTAATTTCCAATTTCCCTTAACTATTTTACAATTTTATTAATTGCTTTTACTATTTTTTTTCCTCTTGATTTAAAGCCGGCAGTACCATAAGGCAGTCGCTCTTCGATGACCATCTTTAGTTCGTTTAATAAGTCAGGTTCATTTTTAGAAATATTAAAAACAATCTGCATGGCGTGTATTTTTATGGCTACCGGAAGTTTGGCGACCATTAAATAATCAAAACAGAGATTCAATAAATGGCCTTTTACTGTTTCAGGTATTTCCTGTGTGGCCAGGATGCGCAATGTATTGCGGGGAATGGCATCGTGCAAATTTGTTTTTCGTAAATTCTCCACTAAATCTTTGAGGTGAGGCCGAATCAGCAATGGATAAATATCTGTGCAATGAGATAAAATCCAGGCAGCCCTTTGTGCCACTTTCTTTTCATCGTTTAAGAACAGTGCAACAAGTTCAGCAAAACGCGATGGGTCGTTGCCGATAAATTCAGAAATCTTTTTAGCTTGTGCTTTTGAATGTTCCTTCAATATTTCTGAGCGGATGTCCATGTCGCAATGATACGGATTAACGCGCATTTCAAAAATGATGGTGTTGCATTAAAGGGCTCATGGGTTTAATCAAAATCAATAAATTGTCGAAAAAAATATGCTACTTGATAGTCTTCTTTTCTTTTATGAATTGCACGCAGAAAGAAAAAAAGACCTTTTCAAACAACTTCATTATATACATCCTTGACGACGATTTGGAGTATGGAGATGTCTCTGCATTGAATACCAATTTGCAAAAGAAAATAATTTGCCAGCATTACAATTGATTGATCTTAAAACCGATCCGGAAGAGGCAATCAATATTGCTGACGACCACCCTGAGATTGTTGATTCTTTAACAGCACTGGTGCAAAAATTTATTCTGAAGGGCCGGGGTGCCCCGGAAATAACCCAGGTTAATAATGCTCCAACTACACTGAATAAATAGTGAAATGAATTTTAATAAAATACTTTTTTGGATCATTGTAATATTAAGCAGTTTACTTTTTTCTTGTCAAAAGGAAGTAAGCCCGCCAGTATCTTATTTCCGGTCGGCATGGTCGAGTGAAAAAGAAATAGTACGGCCGTGGGCCGGTGGTGAATATTGGTTGAACCCATTGCAGGCCTGGGAGCAAAAAAATGGCCGGTTAAATGTGGTAGCTTCCGGCGGCGATCGCAATTGCGTATTGCTGACGCATGAATTGAATGGAAATGGAGATTATTTTGCAATGGAAGTCAGTGTTGAAAATTTGGTTCAAAATGATACGAGTGGTTGGGCAGGGTTTCAAATAGGATTAAAAGGACAATTTGACGATTACCGCGATGATGCCGTACATGGGAGAGGGTTTTGTGTTGGAGTTGCAAACGATGGCCATTTATTTATTGGAAATATAAAAGAGAAAATTAAAACTGAAATAAATTCTAAAAAATACCATTTGGAAATCAAAGCTAAACCCAAGAGCAAAACAGAATACTTCTTTGCTTTATCTTATTTTCATCAAAATGGTGAGCATACTTTAGAGACAATTGCTCATAAGTCCTGGCTAAAGGGCCTTGTCGCATTATGCAGTTCAGAACAAATGCCTGATAGTGTCGATTTGAAAAATAAAAAACCCTGGTTCCATAAAGTACCGGAACTTCAGAAAAAAGCAGGTGGAAATACTTTTCATGCTTTTTCCAATTGGATGGTGACCGGGGATTTTTTTTCCACGCATGAAGACAGAAAATTTGGTCCTATTTTATGGTCGCAATATACACTTTCAAATAATGTATTGAAATTAAGTGTGCAGTTTGCTCCGATCGGAAATGATAATAAAACGGTACGATTATACATGAACGGAATGCAAGTTCAGGAAGCCGAAATAAATCCGTTGGCAAATAACGTTGTTTTTAAAATCAGTGACTGGGACAGTAAAAGGAATCATGATTATCAAATAGCTTATTATTCGAAAAAAAGACATAGAGAAATTTATAAAGGCGTCATAAATAAAGAGCCAATAAAAGAAAAAATAAAAGTAGCTTCGCTCTCCTGTGTGGACGACCGCGGTTTCCCACATCAGGACCTGGTGAAAAATGTGAAGGACCACGAAGCAGATTTATTTGTTTTTCATGGTGATCAAATTTATGAACGGGTTGGAGGGTATGGTGTGGAGCGAAGCAGTAACTTGGACTATTTGCGAAAATGGTATATCTGGGGCTGGTCGTTCCGCGATCTTTTTCTGGACAAACCGGTCATCATTATTCCAGATGACCACGATGTATTTCACGGCAATCTATGGGGTGAAGCTGGCAAGCGGGCAAACACGGCTTTGGGTTGGGGATATGACAGCCAGGATGACGGCGGCTATAAAGAACCACCGGAATTCGTAAATATGGTCCACCGCACCCAAACGGGACACCTGCCGGATGCGTTTGATCCGACTCCGGTATCAAACAATATTTCTGTTTATTACACCAACATGAATTATGGTGGAATCTCTTTTGCCATCCTGGGAGACCGGCAGTGGAAGTCTGCGCCGAAAAATTTATTGCCCGATGCGCAAATAGAAAATGGCTGGCCGCAAAATAAAAAGTGGAATGCCAAAACGGATGCCTTTCATCCAGATGCGGAATTATTGGGCGCACGACAAGAATTGTTTTTGGAAAATTGGGCAGCAGACTGGAATAACGACATTTATTTTAAAGCGGTCATATCCCAGTCTCCGTTCTGCAATGTGGCTACGCTCCCCAAAGATATTTACCACGATAAATATGTGCCCGGACTGCCTCGCTATAAAAAAGGAGGCTATCCGCCCGACGACCGGCCAGTAGCGGATTTTGATTCCAACAGCTGGCCCCAAAATAAGAGGAACCATGCGGTAAAAATTATTCGTAAAGGATTTGCTGTTCATTTAACCGGGGATCAACATTTAGGGTCTACCGGCCAGTATGGGGTTGATGAATTTGGTGAGGGGAGCTTCTGGGTGTCAACTCCGGCCGTTTCTAATTTATGGCCTCGCCGTTGGTTTCCGGCAGAAATGGCAAAGACAGGTAGGGCTGAAAATGACCCAAGGTACGTGGGTGATTATGAGGACGGATTCGGGAATAAAATAACGGTGAAGGCCATCGCCAATCCATATGACATCGAACGGGAACCGGATATTGTTTTTGACAAAGCACCGGGTTATTCTGTCATTGTTTTTGATAAAAAAAATCGGAATATTGAAGCGGCGGTATGGCCGCGGTGGTCTTCTCCGAAAAATGAAAAACAAGATAATCAGCCTTTCGATGGTTGGCCGATCAATATTGCACAAGAGCACAATTATGGGAAAAAAGTTGCGGGCCATTTGCCAGAATTAATGGTTGCTGCTGATGAGTATGTCCAATTGTACGCTCAAGGCTCCAACGAATTGATTTATGCAATCCGACCGCCGGCCGGTAATTATCGCGCTAAAGTTTTTGACGAAAATCTCAGCTATAAAATTTTAAAAATAAAAGATGGGGTGGTGGTCGAGGAATTAAATGACTTGAAAATTAAATAGGACGGGACACTGATTAAATGGATTGACTGATCAAAAAAATGACACTTTTTCTTTGACTGAAAAAGAATTTTAGTTTTTTGAAATCAAGCATTTGCAAAAATAAAAGTGTCATTTTTAACGCACCTTGTTTTTAATCACATGTGTGAATCATTTAAATGCGTTGAATCTCTGTGCTATCCAGCAATAATATGAAAAACACTGTTTTATTTCTCATTTTCATTTTTACTTTAAATTGTAAAACAACGGAAAAAGAGAAAGCCAATTTGCCAAACATAATTTACATCCTTGCCGATGATTTGGGATACGGTGAGTTGGGGGTTTATGGGCAAAAAATAATTGAGACGCCAAATATTGATGCGCTTGCTGAATCAGGGATGATTTTTACACAACATTATTCAGGGGCACCTGTTTGTGCGCCGGCCAGGTGTGTACTAATGACCGGACAACATACCGGGCATGCCCATGTACGAGGTAATGATGAATGGAGTGCCAGAGGTGATGTCTGGAATTATGAGGCCATGTTCGAAAATCCCTTTTTAGAGGGCCAAAGGCCGTTGCCCGACAGCATTGTAACCGTTGCTGAGATTTTACAACAAAAAGGATATAAAACAGGAATAGTCGGGAAATGGGGGCTCGGCGCTCCGACTACGGAAGGGGTTCCGAATAGACAGGGCTTCGACTTTTTTTACGGTTACAATTGCCAACGGCAGGCACATACTTATTATCCGATGCATTTATGGAAAAATGAAGAGCGGGATTTCCTGAACAATAAAATGGTTGCACCACATACTAATTTTGCTGAAAATGCCGATCCTGATGATCCAGCTAATTATGCAGATTTTCAATTGACCGAATATGCTCCGGATAAAATGCATCAAGAGGCGCTTAATTTTATGGAGGAAAATAAATCCGGCCCTTTTTTTCTGTACTATGCCTCACCCATTCCACATCTGCCTTTGCAGGCGCCGATAAAATGGGTTAATTATTATCGGAATAAATTGGGACCGGAAAAACCATTTATTGGTAAAAGCTATTTCCCGTGCCAATACCCCCGGGCGACCTATGCCGCCATGATTTCTTATTTAGATGAACAGGTCGGAGAATTAATCCGGAAATTAAAAGAACTGCAGCTGTATGAAAACACGCTTATTATTTTTACCAGTGACAATGGTCCGACCTATACCGGTGGAGCGGACACGGAATACTTTGCAAGTGCTTCGCCATTTATTACGGCGAAAGGCAGGGGAAAAGGTGCCGTGTATGAAGGTGGTATCCGGGTGCCGATGATCGCTGCCTGGCCTGGTAAAATTAAGGGTGGAGGCAGCACTGGTCATATATCTGCGTTTTATGACTTTTTGCCGACTGCCTGTGAAATCATCGGTGAAGATGTTCCTGCAAAAGTAGATGGCATTAGTTTTTTGCCGACCCTGTTAAATTTAAAACAAATAGAACATGAATATTTATATTGGGAATTTCCGGCTTATGGCGGCCAGCAGGCATTGCGGATGGGGAAATGGAAAGCCTTGCGGCAAAACTTAAAAGAAGGGAATCTGGAAATTGCATTGTATGATCTGGAAATTGATCTGCAAGAACAGAACAATATAGCTGCCGATCATCCTGCTTTAATTAAAAAAATAGATTCCATTTTTACAGCTTGCCATATACCTGCTAAAATTGAACGGTTTAAAATGGCAGCGTTGGGGGATGAATTAATGGAAAATTAATTGGCTGCAAATTTTTATTTTGCAATATTTGTTGGATTTTCAGAGTCCATCAGGAATTTTGATTTAATGGAAAAGTATAACCGAAGCCATTTTCGACTGCCCAAAAATGAGCCACCAGGGAGGGCTTTGTTGTTGCCTTTTTTTATTTCGTACATTTTGAAGTATTCCATTTTTTAATGGAAATCTTAATTTAATTTAAATGAACAAATCACTATTTATTTTTTCGATTATTTTATTGCTAATGTCTTGTCAAAACGAAGAAGAAACATTGCACACTTTTTTTGTAGGTGGTTACACGCTGCCATCTTTTAATGCAGAAGGAAAGGGTGTTTACACCTGTTCATTAAATTCGAACACAGGTGAGATGTCCCTCGATCAAGTTTTTGAAAATACCATCAACCCGTCCTATTTAGCGGTGCATCCAAATAAAAAATATTTGTACAGCGTCAATGAAACCGGAGGAGATCAACCGGGATTTGTCAGCTCTTATAAAATCCTCGAAGGTGATTCGCTGGAATTTATTAATGAACAATATACGCGTGGAGATTACCCTTGCCATGTAAGCATTTCCGGAGATGGAAAATATTTATTGGTGGCAAATTACGGAGGTGGCAGTGTGTCTATTTTTTCTATTTTGGAAAACGGTTCACTCGACAAATTATCAAGAGTCGTAAAGCATAGTGGAAAGGGGCCGTTTGAAGAAAGGCAGGAAGGGCCACATGCTCACTATTTTGGTCCGGCCATTAACGACTCTACTGCCTTTGCAGTGGATCTGGGCATCGATAAAATTATTCATTACCGGATTAGAGATAAAGGGAGTTTGGGGATTAAATCGGCAACGAGTGTAACCCCCGGTACTGGCCCCCGTCATCTGGTGTTCAATCCAAATGTAAAAACCTGCTATGTCCTTTTGGAATTTAATAATAATATTGAGGCGTTCACTTATGAAGATGAAACGAAACCATTTAAACGATTTCAGACCATTAATACTTTTGAAAATGAACTGCCTTTTTATTCCGCCACTTCTTCCGCCATAAAAATGCACCCCAACGGCCAATTTTTATATACTGCAAACCGGGGAATAAAAAATGCGGAAGAAGATGTTCTGGCATTGTTAAATGCCCATCCGCAGAGTGGTAAATTGACTTTCGTGAAAAATATTAATACCAAAGGGAAAGTGCCTCGTGATTTTGCCATTGACCCAACTGGAAATATTTTAGTAGTGGCTAACCAGGAAACGGGAAACCTCGTCTCTTTTAAAATTAATCAGGAAACGGGGGATTTGACACCTACTGGTTTTGAATTGGAAATTAAATCAGCGACCTGCATAAAATTCAAGTAACGCGGACGGTCAGCCCGTGCCATTAATGCTGTTCGATATATTCCAAAACCGGATCGTGCCCGTTGACAAGATCATCGGCAGATAATTCAATCAATATATCTGGTTCGAGTGTGTTCTCATCATTGGCAGATATTTCAAAATATTTTTTTGAATAAAAAACCCTTAAAAAACTATTGGGCAACCTGAAGTCCCCGACTTCTCCAAAATGATTGGGCTTGCCTCCTGTCGGCTCACCCACAAATACCGGGTCGATGGCTTCTTTTAAATCCCAGGCATTTAAAAACCCAGAAGAAAATGTACGTCGGCCAATGATGACAAAAATTTTAGATTTGTCGAATTGATTGGTGTTGACCAAATTTGTCATCTGTTGGATCAACGGTTGGGCAATGGCCGAGTTGCCGCCGGTATTTAGACGCAAGTCGATCACTATTTTTTCAATCTCGTTATTGTTGCTTAATTCTTCCTTGATATCATTGTTAAACGTTTGAAAAGAATAATCGGGCATGGCACTCGCCTTGTTGTATTGAATGTAGTATATTTTTTTGTCTGACAAATATTCTGACCAATAAAAATCCTCCGTATTGCTTAAATAAAGTGGCGGTGATAAATTGTCATAAAGTGAAACGGTAGGGTTGCTGACCGTCGTTAATGTAAATTCCTCTCCACTGCTCAGGTTAAAAATAACTTCATTGTCAGTGTTTGAAAAACCAAAATATTTTAATATCTGTGGTACCCGGTAATAATTGACAATTTGATATTTTAACCACGACTCATTTTCATAAGCAATTAATGTTTTCAGGCTGTCACTAACTGTGGCAATTAGATTTCCATTAATTCGATCAACCGTTTTACCCAAAAACATTTGTTGAGATGAAATAATATCGGTAATGACCAATCCGTCTGACGTCCATTCGAACCTGATGGGCATTAAATCATAATAGGAGCCACTCGCCACACCAGTGTGGGAGTCGCCAATCTTGCCGGTTATTTTCTGCAGGGAAATCACAATTTCCTCAGCCGGCAGCACATCTGTCTGTTGGCGCAGCACGTCAATGTCCCGGTCAAATTCATCTTCGCTTACTTTGTAGAAAAGGTTTTTGTGGTTGTCTTTTAGGTTTTTGGCAAAATAATAAACATCTTCATCCCAGTCGTTGGTGAAAGTGGGAGCATCGTCATCGCTACATTTGAAAGCGGAAAATATGATCAACAGGCAAACAAGAAACTTATATTTTAAGGTGATTTTCATGGTCGGTGATTTTAGTGGAATGCCTATTTAGAAAACGAGTCTGTTAATTCAAATGCTGCTACTGGCCTCTACTTTCTTGTTTTTAAAACACATAGGCACATAGGACACATAGCTTTATTTTTTTTAATACGAGACTATGTGTCCTATGTGCCTATGTGTTAAATAAAATTATTCATGTCGCTGGAGGCATAATTCTCCTATGGGGCACTTTTTCTTTTGTAGTGTGTTTGACTGATTATTTCAGAAATTATTTCCTCTGGCTTATTTTCGATGTCTATTACTACTGCATCTCCTGGAAATTCCAGATCGGCAAACTGGGACTCCAATAAGTGCGATGGCATGAAGTGTCCGCCCCGTGCCTCCATTCTTTTTTTTATGGTATCAAAATCACCATTCAGAAAAATAAAAAAGCAATTTTCCAATCCATTTTTTAAAGTGGTACGATAAGCCGATTTTAACGCTGAACAGGCGATGACTGCTCCGTTTTTTAACGATTCTTTTTTGGCTAATATATTCAAATCAATCAACCATCCTTGCCGGTCATCATCGTTCAGTGCTTGACCGGAGGCCATCTTCTGGATATTGGCTGCCGGGTGAAAATCGTCACCATCAAAAAACGGAATGCCGGTTGTGGCGGAAAGCATTTTTCCCACAGTTGATTTTCCTGATCCGGAGACCCCCATGATGTAAAAAACAGAATTTGCCATAGGTGTCAAAGGTAATAAATGCAATCTTTTTACATTTCCGTTTTTCCTTTTACTTTCGGGACATGATCAAACGCCAGACTTCGCTGACTGCCAATATCGTTGCTTTTTGCCGTTACCTGCGGGAACACGGTTTTAATATTGGGCCTTTGGAGGAACAGGATGCACTGATGGCGATGGATATTCTGACCCCTTATCACGATCGCCTTGATTTGCAACTGTGCCTGCAAACCGCACTTTGTCGCAGCCCACAACAGTTACAGGTTTTTTCGGGATTATATGAAAAATACTGGCGGGAGCTTGACCGGGCTGTTGACAGCAAGACCAAGGATGTAGAGGAAGAAAAAGATCAGCCATCCGCGGCACCCAGCCAAAAGCCTCCAAGTTTGCAAGCTCTGAAAAATTGGCTGTATGGCAACCAAAAAAATGAAACTACCGAAACGGCTACCTATTCTACTATTGATGTTTTGGGAAAGACTGAATTTCCGGCTTTTGACGAACGGGAGTTGAGGGAAGTGTTCGTTTTAGTAAAAAGGCTGGTGAAAAAAATAGCCAACCGCCGTAGCCGCCGTTTTAAAAATACGCATAAAAAGGCAACGCTGGATTTAAAAAAGACCATGCGCCAAAATATTGTCCGCAATGGTGAATTGGTGGAATTGATGTACCGAAAAAAGAAAAAAGAAAACCTCAAAGTCGTTCTGCTTTGTGATGTCAGCCGTTCCATGGAATTATACAGCCGCTTTTTCATTCAGTTTTTGTTTGCCTTCCAAAATTTATTTCCGAAAGTCAAGACTTTTGTTTTCAGCACTTCGCTTCATCCCGTCACAGAAGAATTAAATTCACGTTCGTTGGATGCATCTTTGAAAAAAATAATTGACAAAGTAAATAACTGGTCAGGAGGCACTAAGATAGGTGCGTCATTAAATGAATTTAATGAAAAATATGCGCATAAATATTTAACCTCAAAAACCCTCACCATTATTTTAAGCGACGGCTGGGACACAGGTGAAGTCGAATTAGTAAGGGACAACATGAAAATAATCCACCGTCGTTCTTTGAAAGTTTTGTGGCTAAACCCATTGGCCGGAAATGTTAGTTGGCAGCCGGAGGTACAAGGTATGAAAGCGGCGATGCCCTATGTGGATGCATTATTGCCTTTTCATGGAGTAGAAAGCTTGCGAGAAGTAATTGCTTGGACAAAATAAGGAGCCCTAAAAATGACACTTTTATTTGGACAAATGTTTGATTTCCAAGTCTCAAAACTCTTTTTCAGGCAAAGGAAAAGTGTCATTTTTTTTTGATCACCTGCTTGGTAGAAAAAAATAAATTATAATGATTCACCGTTCTCAAGGATGCGCCGCCACCCAGACTTCCCCATCCTCGAAAATTTCTTTTTTCCAGATCGGCACCGTTTCTTTTAAGGTATCAATACAATATTGGCAAGCTTCAAAAGCGGCTTTTCGGTGAGGTGTCGCCACCGCGATAATGACCGGGATTTCTCCAATATCCAGGATGCCAGTGCGGTGATGGATGCATATTTTTTCTGCATTCCATTTTTCTTTTGCCTGCTCGGCAATTTTTTTCATTTCTGCAACAGCCATCGGCGGGTAAGCCTCAAATTCCAACCGGACAACTGTTTTGTCTTTTGTTTTATTGCGGACCGTACCAATAAATACAGTCGTTCCTCCCGCGCTGTCGGAAGCAACAAAATCAACACATTCCTGTGTGTCTAATGTCGTATCTTTTAATTGAATATCGATCATTTTTTAATGGTTAATGGTCAGTGTATAATGGTCAATGATGAAAGATTATTAACCATTGAACATCATACACTGACCATTAATTACCCCCCGCTCACTGGGGGAATGATAACTACTTCGTCTTTTTCACTTAAATTAAAATCATCGGCCTGGTATTCTTCGTTGACGGCGATGGCCAGTGATTTTAATTTGCCGAAATCTGGAAAGCGGCTGGTTAATTCATTTTTCAAAAAACCAACATTTGAACCTGCTGGAATGTCCAACGAGAGGGTTCTGTTTTTTATAATGTCTTTGGCGATGCCAAATGCGAGTATTTCAATTTTCATTTGTTAAAGTAAAAAGTAAAAAAAAGAATTAGCCTTATTCTATCAAATTCACCGAACTCCTTGCTTTGTATTATACATCCCGTTCCCATAACTCATAAATCGCTGCATCTCCTCCCAGGCCAAAGTCGCGCATTTTTTTCTTCCAGGAAAATTTTTAGCAGCGGAAAAAGCGGTCAGTTCATCATCGGTAATTTCGGAAAAGTCTTTTTCACCAGTAATATTTTCCAAGAAGAGTTCAATTGTTTTTTTTGCTTCCGCAATGGGCCGGTCAATAATTTTTTTAATCAATACTGAGGTGGAGGCTTTTGAAATAGCACAACCATACCCGTGAAAAAAAATATCCTTGATCGTATCGTCTTCAATTTCAAAATAAATATCAAAGCGGTCGCCACACAGTTCGTTGTATGCTTTTATGACGTGGGTTGCCTGCTCTTTTTTTTCGTAATGAAAAGGCGTTTTGTCATGCTTGAGGATGACCGATTTATACAGCGCTTTTAGTTGTTCGTTCAATTAAATTGAAATTTGGAAAATTAGAAATTAGAAATTTCGATTTTGGTTCAGTTCAAAGGTCAAATTTTCAATTTCAAATGTCTAATGCAATGCCCTGGGTTTTTGTTTCTGCCTCTGGCAAAATTTCACAATTGTCCCAAATACCGGTCACCAATGTTTTTGCGTATTCCGGCGGTAAATTATTTTCCATCATCAGCATGCTCGCTTTTTTGTAATCGTACATCAGCGGCCGGTGAAGGTATTGAAAACCATCCCGATCGTCCAAGAGCAAGTACCAGACCCTCGGTGTCCCGTCATTGGCGGGCATTCCTATAACACCGGCATTGAGCCATAGTTTTTCATTTTTTTCGTGAACAAAAGGCAACCCGCAGTGACCAGCCAGAATGACATCGGCTTTTAGGTCGGTAAAGTTTTTTTGTTTGACTGACCAGTCCGTTGATTGGAAAATAAATTCAGCAGTATAGTGGAAGGAGCCATGGACAACAGCGACCTGTTTGCCAGCATATTCAAATTGTAAAAATGCTGGCAAGTTGCGCATCCAGTCCAACGACGATTCGCTTACTTTCGCCTGCGCATAAGGGTACCAAAGGCGGGAAAATGAATCACAGCGGCCACCTTCCACAAAATCACATGCACAGTCGTCCTGGCCGGTAGCCAGTTGAATTTCCACGTTGCCGGTGATGCAGTGGATACCCCAGTCCCGGATCAGCCGTACGCTTTCTTCTGGCTGGGCACAATAGGCGACCACGTCACCCGTGCAAACGATATTCTTGGCCGGAATACCCTGATTTTCAGCCGTTTGATACATGGCCTCCAATGCCTGCAGGTTGCTGTAGACTCCGCCAAAGATTAACATCCGGCCCGATATTTTTCCTAAATCAAGCATGTCGTTCGTTGTTCATAATCATAACAGCATTGAACAGCTGTTAGTTGGTTGCTAAAAAGGAGGACAGGCGAAAGCCCGAACCCAAAAAGTACAGCACAAAACTACCAATTGTTCCCACTATATTCGCCGACAATAATGCCCCGTAAGTTCCTTCGAAAAAAACAAGCGATGCGGGCCACAGTCCCAGTGCGAAGAGGATGCCCACCAATATGCCAAACCCGACTGCGAGGTGAAAAGCCAGTGGCCGGGTATTCATTTTCCATAAAAGGAAAACGGGGGCCAGTCCAAGCACCATGGTGCCGCTAATGGTTGTGGCGGACAGGATGGTCGGATTCAGAAAAATGGGCAATGTGCCGAGTACCGCAAACCCGATCATGACCGTGCGGCCTCTTCTTACTGTCAGCATTTTAGTGGAACCAATGTCTTTTGCCAAAAGTTTTGAACCAGATGTAAATGCCGAATCTAAAGTCGAAGCAGCGGACGTGATCATTATAAAATTCATGACCAGCATTAACCCGACGCCAAGTAATTGACTTACCTCTACGGCGGCCTGTCCTTCCAGCCCCAGCAGTTTGGCGTGCATACCAACGACGCTGAAGAGGAAAATACAAATGAACCCGATCAGCCCGGCCCACATAAAACTTCGAAAAGTCGTTTTGGGATCACTCAAAAAACCGCGATCCGTCAGCACTGCATCATGAAAAGGATAACTAAAAACCTGGATCAGAGCCACCAAGAAAAAATCAACGCCGGCGGTCATCTTCCACACACCCGTACTCATGTATTCTTTTAAGGAAAAATCACTTTTCGGTAAAATGTATCCCAGAATGATAAACAGCAATACACCGAACAAGACCATCTGCACCGCATCGGTCAGGATGGAACTGCTCATGCCTCCTTTTAAAGTGTACAATAATGTAAGAACGGTAAAAACAAGGATGGCCCCATAATATTCCACACTCCCCGTTTCCCCAAAATAACTACCGATCACCAGAGTGTTGGACCAAACTTCGTTGAAGAGCCGAAAGCCCACCAGTACAGAAAACAGGATCATCGCATTTCGTCCAAACCGACTCTGCAAAAAGTGGTGAAGGCTTTGAAACCCACCTTTTACCCGCAGTTGATAAATCACGATCCCTGCCACAATAAACGATCCGTAATAAACCGCATACGACAAGCCGCCTACCCAGCCAAAGGCCAATCCGAGGTTGGCGGCATTGGTGATCGACTTGGCAAAAATCCAGGAGATCACGAGGCTGCTGGTCAGTAGGAGGAGGTTTGGTTTTTCACCCTGGTCACTTTGTGCCTCGAAGAAAGATTTGACGGTGTTGGCCCGTGGGGCTTGCCACAGGAAAAAGAGTAGGAAGGCTATGAGAATGATCCAGATCATAAAGCAACACGGACGGCCAGTCCGCTTTTCGGTGGTGCGGACTGGCCGTCCGCGTTACACTCAGTCCACGTCCCACCAAACCCGCTGGTTAATGTCATTCCCAACGGCATTGAAGTTCTCCTGGTTGAGGGCTTCTTCGTCGGCAGGGTAGGGCATTCGTGCAGGAATGAGATTGTTGTTCAGGCTGGCGGAGATGGTTTTCAAATTTGGGAAGCTGGTCCGTCGGTAATCCACCCAGCCTTCATAGCCGTTGATGATGTTGGCAATCCATTTTTGAGTAAGGATCTGTTCAATTTTATTTGCTCCGTTTTGGCCAAAAGCAGCCGGGCCGTCGACCAGGTAAGCCGTTGGCAATTCGGCATTCCAAAATTCAAAGGCCATCGTTACGGCTGACTCGTACAATTGTTGGGCATTGCCAAATATCAACCCCCGTTCCGCCGCTTCCGCCAGGAAGAATGCCGTTTCCCAAGCCGTGATAAAATTGGCGTTGAGCGATCCGGGATTTTCCCTGAATATCTCACCGGCCAAGGAAAAATCAGCAACAGAAATGGACGTTTGCGAAGCATCGGGTCCATTCAACAGGCCGGCAAAATTCCCACTGTTGGCTGCGGGCCGAAAGAAAATTGGGAGCCGTGGGTCATTAAGGTCTTTCAAAACCTCCTCCATCGTTTCGGATAAAATAAAGAGGTTGAAATCACCCGAACGGAGGTTGGCCATCCGAAAGTTGTTGGGTTGGCTGTCGGCAAAACCAAAGACTGCGTTTTCGGCATTGGATCGGATATAGTTGCCTTCATTAAAAACCTGCTGCAACTCAGGGCTTACGTCCTGTCTTTCTGAAATTCGCATCAATGATTTGATCAACAAGGAATTTCCAAATTTTATCCATTTGTCAAGATCACCACCGTAAATGATGTCACCGTCTAAAATGGCTGCACCCTCATAGTTTTGGATGGCAGCAATTCCCTTTCTCAAATTGTCCAGAATCCCGTTTTCACCGTTGTAAACCTGCGCCTGTGGATCGTAACGTGGCGTTACGAGGCCCTCGTCGCCCTGCAGCGCCTCACTGTATGGCACGTCGCCATAGATGTCGGTCAATGCGGCGGTCAGGTAAGCTTTTAAAATAAGCGAAGGACCTTCGTACACCGCCAGTGCCGGGGTCGTTCTTGCCTGCTCCAGGATGATTTCATTGTCCCGCAGGTTTTTATATAAGGTTGGCCAGGGGTTGCCACCAAACTGCGGTTCGGACAAGCTGTGCCGGTCAAACAGATTGAAATCTATAGCAGTAAAATACTGGCCCAACAGGTTACCTGCCACAAATCCTTCATAGGCCATTTCGTCGCCGTAGTCGTAAATGACCTGCCGCAGCAGCAGGTCGGGCTGTACTTCTACCGGCGAGTTCGGATTGGTATTGATCTCTTTAAAACCCTCCGTGCAGGAGAAACAGGCAACCAGGATTATGATCAAAAAATATTTATTCATCTTTTCGATTTTCATCATTTTCTCTGTTTAAACTCTGCGTCTTCTCTGCGAACCTCGGTGCAACTTATCTCTCGTTACGCAGAGTTGCGCAGAGTTTTTTCTTTAAAGGTTGAGGGAGAGCTTGACACCGATGCTGCGGGAGGTCGCATACGACATATCCTCCACACCGCTGATGAACCCCCTTCCCTGTACCGCCAATTGTTCCGGATCGAAATGCGGTATATCGCTGATAGCGAAGAGGTTGCGGCCAAAAACGCCAACGCGCAGGTTTTGCACCGGCGACTGCTGGCCCAGCAAATGGGCGAATGAATAAGTCAGCGAAAACTCCCTCAACTTGATATAACTCGCATCGTAGGTGTTGTTCTCCTCGTGGTTTCGGTCGTAAAATTGGCGGTAGTAGCTCTCAGCAGGAACGGCAGTGGTGTTTGCCACAAATTGTGGGTTTTCATCCGTCCCTACATTGACCACGCCATCAGCGATGATACCTGCATCCGGCCGGTTGGCCGTTTCCGCCAATTGGCCACCCACACCGGCCAGTGCCTGGGTACGGGAAACGAGGATGCCACCCTGCCGCCAATCGATGAGAAAGTTCAGGTGCCAGTTTTTATAGCGAAGGTAATTGCTCCAGCCGACGATGAAATCAGGGTTGTAATTACCCAGCTTTTTCAACGAATTATCTACGATGAAACGGCCGTCCTGATCGATGATAAATTCGCCGTTTTCGTTTTTCAAGTAACCTGTGCCGTACAGATCGCCGATGCGCCCGCCCTCTTCTACCTGATGCCAGACCGTCTGGTTAACATTGTCATAGACCCTTGAATAGGCGAGGGTCAGGCGTCCTTCAATTTCATTGGGCAAGTCCACCACGCGAGTAGTATTATGGCTGAAGTTGAGGTCGCTTTTCCAGGTAAAACCTGCACTGACCACAGGTGCAAAACTGACCAGGACTTCAATGCCTTCCGATCTTACTTCACCGCCGTTCACCACCTGCTGGTCGTACCCGGATGAAATGGCCACGGGCAGGGAAATGATCTGGTTTTTTGTCAGTGCATTATAATAGGTCAGGTCAAAAGCGAGGCGGTCGTCGAGGAAACGGATGTCGGCCCCGAATTCCACGGCAGTTGTTCTTTCGGGTTTCAAATTGTTATTGGCAATCACATCCTGGGTGCTAAATGTGGGTTGGGAGAGAAAAGGCGTCTGTGCCACAAAGACCCCGCTCGTTTGGTATGGATCGGTGTCGTTTCCGACCTGTGCCCAACTCGCCCGCAATTTGGCGAACGAAATGCCCGATGGCAGGGGAAGTACTTCCGACAGCGCCCAGCCCATTGAAACGGACGGGTAGAAAAACGATACATTATCTGCGGATTGCGGGGTCGCCAACGCGCTTGACCAATCATTGCGGCCGGTCATTTCGACAAAAAACCAGTTGCGAAAATCAAACTTGGCCACGGCAAATAGGCTATTGATACGCTTTTCACTGTCAAATGAAAACACCTCAACCGGAGCTGCTGCATTGCCCAGGGTGAAAATACCGGGCTGTGCCAGCGCCACGGTTTGTGACTGAAGGGAGACGGCTTCCTGGTCGAGCCGGTTTGCTCCGGCCACCACATCGACGCCTAAGGCACCCAACTTATTTCTGTAATTGATCTGCAAATCGGAATTGCGTTCCTGATAGACGACCTGGTGTTCGGCATATGCCCCATTGCGGAAGCGGTTGGTGCTGAAATTTCGGCGAAAAGAACGGTCTTCATCCAGCCGGTCTAAACCGGTACTGGCTCTGATGCTCCAGTTTTCATCTAAAATATGCCGTATTGAAAGGTTGCCGAACAAGCGGTTGCGATCGAATGCGTTTCGGTTTTCTCTTAAAATAAAATAAGGATTGTCGAAAAAGGTATAATTGAAAGAATATTGCTGCACGCCTTCCAGGCCCGGCTGCCAATAATCTTTTAAAGCACTGATATCCAATGATCTTGGGCCCCAAGCAACCAACGAATAATTGACGTTTTCTGAGCCGTAGCCATTTGCGGGGCGATTGTCGCTTTGGGTATTGATGTAGCTGAAGGACGTGGTAATTTCCCATTTATCCGTTGGGAGAAAAGACAAATTGGCGCTGAGGGTTTGCCTTTCCAGATCAGATCCTGGAATGATGGAACGGTTCCGCATATCAGTCAAGGAAAGCCGGTAGTTGCCTCTGGAAAATCCACTCCCAATGGCCAGGTTATTGGTCAGCGTACTGCCTGTCCGGTAAAAATCCTTGAGGTTGTCGGCATAAGAAACAAATGGAGTACCGTTGATCGGGAGGCCGCCGTGGACAGCCACATCGCCCCCGCGCACCACTGAGCCATCAGCCAAGGTAACGGGCGAATCAAACTGGGGGATCAGGCTGCCTTGGTCGAGGCGGGGGCCCCAGCTGTATGAAATGTTGTCGTTGGTGCCGCCACCGAGGCCGTCCACAAATTCGAACTGCCCCGAGTTGCCCTGGCCGTATTCATTCTGAAATTCAGGTAGCTGAAAAGGCGTTTCGACAGAAAAACTGGAGTTGAAAGATACGTCGAGGCCCGGAGCGGCCCTGCCTTTTTTAGTCGTGATCAAGATCACGCCGTTCGACGCCCTGGTCCCGTACAAGGCAGCGGCGCTGGGCCCCTTTAGAACCGAAATACTGGCAATATCATCCGGGTTGACATCCATGGCTCCGTTGCCAAAATCGACTTCCTGAAAACCGGCGGCCGCTTCGTTGGTGTTGTTGAAAACGGTTTGGTTGGAGATCGGGGTGCCATCGACGACAAATAGAGGATTGTTGTTGGTGAATGAGGCTTCGCCGCGCAGGGTAATTTTGGAAGAAGAACCGATGCCGGTAGCTCCTTGGGTGACTGTCATGCCCGCAACTTTACCAGCCAGGCTTTGTACCAGGTTGGTTGATTTCACCTCGGAGATATCCCGGTTGTCCAACTGCTCCACTGCGTAGCCCAACTGTCGGGAGGAGCGTTCCAGCCCCAGGGCAGTCACGACGACTTCTTCCGTGTAAGCGACGTTTTCGGATAAAAGGATGTCCAATTTTTCCTTTCCGTTTACGGCTACTGTTTTTTGCCGGTAACCAAGATAACTTACCACTAAAATCGAATTGGGGGCAATGTCCTTTAATTGGAATCGGCCATCCAAATCGGTAACATTTCCGCTCACTGCGCCTTTTATTGCAATGCTCGCTCCGATCAACGGCTCCAGGGTCGCTGAATCTCTTACTGTGCCACTTAAATCGATCTGCGCATGTGCTGTCGCCAAGAAGGCCAGCCACAGGCAAATGCCGTATATTTTTTTGATCATAGACTTTTCAATTTCCAAATATGCTATCCTTTGGTTGTTGGGAAGAACAGCAAAACTCCCAATTCCTAATGGATTTGAGCGTCTTGGCTTGGACAAAAAAGAAAAGGGCTTGTTTTTACAATTTTTACGAGAGAAAGAGGCGGGTTGGTTTTTTAGAAAAGGAAAATAAAACATGGTTCCCCGCAGAGGATCGCCGAGTTTTCCGCAATGTTTCTCTGAGCTGAGTAAAAAACGCTGTGCCACTCAGCGCAAAATTTTAGCGCTCCTCCGCGGGAAACCCAATTCATGTGTGCCTACCCGAAAAAATCTTTCACCTCTTGCACCACTTCCACCATCCGGTCCACTTCTTCGCGGGTATTGTACATGGCAAAGGAGGCGCGCGTCGTTCCGGGCAATTTATAAAAATCCATTAATGGCTGCGTACAATGCTGGCCGGCCCGTACAGCAATATTTTCCGAGCCTAAAAAAGTAGCTATGTCGTGTGGATGGATATTGTCAAGAATAAATGAAATGACGGAAGACTTATTTTTTGCGTTGCCGATAATTTTTAAACCATTTATATTTTTTAATTTTTCTTCGGCGTTTTTAGTTAAATAAAATAAATATTCACGAAGCATTTTTTTATTTATTTTATTTAAAAAATCAATAGCATATCCGAGCCCGATTACCCCGGCTATATTTTGGGTGCCCGGCTCGAATTTACGGGGGTGGCCTGCGAATGAAGTGCCTTTAAATTCTACGTTCTTGATCGCATCTCCTCCAAATTGTACAGGTTGCATTTTATTTAAATGTTCTTCTTTTCCATACAAAATACCGATGCCGGTGGGGCCGTATAATTTATGTCCTGAAAAAATAAAAAAATCGGCATCCCATTTTTTGATATTTAATTCGTAATGTGCAGCACTTTGTGCGCCGTCAATTAAAACGGGGATGTTTTTTTTATGAGAAATATTAATTATTTCTTCAATGGGGTTAATGGTGCCAAGTGAATTGGAAATATGAACCACTGCGACCATCTTTGTTTTTTCAGAAATTAAATTTCTAAATGCGGGAATGTCTAATTCGTCATTTTCGGTAAGGGGAATGACTTTTAAATGTGCCTTTTTAATGGCACACCATTGTTGCCAGGGGATTAAGTTGGCGTGATGTTCCATGGCGGAAATAACGACTTCGTCTCCGGCACGTAACTGGGGAGCTAAAAAAGATTGTGCGACCAAATTAATACCG
Organism: Bacteroidota bacterium; assembly: GCA_039819485.1. Taxonomy (GTDB): domain Bacteria; phylum Bacteroidota; class Bacteroidia; order Chitinophagales; family Saprospiraceae; genus UBA6168. The sequence goes on from JBCBRY010000078.1 coordinate 26,938, forward strand.
GCCGTTGTTCCGCTGGTGTAGACAATATTTTCTTTTTTTTCGGCACCGAGGTAATCGGCTACTTTTTGCCGTACCTGTTCGTATTTTTCACTTGTTTGCGTGGCAAGCTCATAAATGCCACGGTGAATATTGGAATTTTCTTTTTGATAAAAATCGGTCATGCCCTGAATGACGGAAGCCGGTTTGTGGGTCGTGGCTGCATTGTCGAGGTAGATCAGCCCCGGATGGTGGGAAAAGATGGGGAAGAGTTTTCTTAGTTCGTTCGGATCGAGCATTGTTGTTAGGTGGATGGCAGAGAGGAGAGCAGGGGGTAAGGGACTTTTGCTCATTGTCGTCCTTTTATCCGCTACTTTCTACCTGCTACAAATTTATTTTACTAAAAACCAAAATCATGTCCCAGAGGTTTACGATATTGCAAAGCTATTGATAAATCCCGGCTAACCGTTTTCCGTTATCCGCTAACCGTTAATTATTCACCGTTCAAAAAATGCTTTACGACAACCACGGCCGTCCGATCAACTACCTCCGCCTCGCAGTGACTGACCGCTGCAATTTACGCTGCTTTTATTGCATGCCAGAAGAAGGGATTGATTACCTGCCCCGTAAAGAACTGTTGACCTATGAGGAAATGGAACGGGTGGTTCGGCTGATGGCCGGCATGGGTATTGACAAAGTACGGATTACGGGCGGCGAACCGTTTTTGCGGAAAGGCATGCTTGAATTTATCGAGCGGCTGCTGGCCATTGATGGCCTGAAAAAATTGAATATCACCACCAATGGCACCTTGACTGCCGGCCTCATTCCAAAGCTCAGGTCTCTTGGTGTAAGCTCTATCAATTTAAGTCTCGACAGCCTTGATCCCCAGCGCTTCTTCGACATTACCCGACGTGATAATTTCGACAAGGTCATGCAAACTTTTCACGAATTGCTGGAAAATGGAATGCCTACCAAAATCAACGCTGTGGTGATGAACGGCCGCAACATTGAGGACATCATTCCCATGGTCGAACTGGCGAAAGAACACCCCATTGGTGTCCGCTTCATCGAGGAAATGCCGTTTAATGGAAGTGGTGATGACGGTCGCCCTGCCCCCTGGGCTTTTCCACAAATATTGGAACATATCAAATCTCATTTCCCGAATATTCAAAAGCTGAAAGACGAACCGAGCAGTACTTCTTTTAATTATCAAATCCCCGGTTTTAAAGGTACGGTCGGTATCATTGCTGCCTATTCCCGCCTCTTCTGTGGTACCTGCAACCGCATCCGCCTGACCCCGCAAGGCATGCTGAAAACCTGTCTTTATGACGATGGTGTTTTTAATCTGAAAAACCTGATCCGGGAAGGTGGCTCGGACGAGCATCTGAAAACGGCCCTGCTGGATGCACTGGGCAACCGGGCGAAGGATGGTTTTGAAGCAGAGGAACGGAGGAATATGTTCGGACTGCCGGTGAGTGAGAGCATGGCGACGATCGGGGGGTGAGTTTTTTTCTTATGTTTCTTTGTTTCCCGCAGGGGTTCGCAAAGTTTTGACGCAATGTTTCGCTGAGTTTTTTATTTGTCAGCTTAATCTTTATACAGCGCCAAATACTTCGCCACATACTTACCGATCACATCAAATTCCAGATTAATCGTATCTCCTTTTTGCAATGCACTAAAATTGGTATGCTCGTACGTGAAGGGAATAATGGTCACTGAAAAATGGGCCTTCCCGGTTTTTTCCCCGCCGGGCTGGATAACGGTCAGGCTGACGCCGTTGATGCAAATAGAACCTTTGTCGACCAATAAATATTCCGGCAGAAAATCGTATTCGAAATGGTAGTACCAACTGCCATCCAGCTCTTCCACCTGTGTGCAAATACCGGTTGCATCGACGTGGCCCTGTACCATATGGCCGTCGAGACGGGCGTTGGTGGCCATGGCTCTTTCCAGGTTGATCGTGGAGCCGGTTTTGAGTTCGCCCAGATTGGTTCGGTTCAACGTTTCCTCCACTGCGGTCACCGTGTGGGTGTTCTCTCCCAGCGCGACCACGGTGAGGCAAACGCCATTGTGAGCAACACTTTGGTCAACTTTTAAATCCTTTGAGATGGAAGACGAAACGGTAAAATGGACATTGGTACCTTCTTTTTCAATGGCCGTTATCTCGCCAAGGGTTTCTATGATGCCGGTAAACATTTGAAGATGTGATTATTGTGTTTTTTTGTAAAAAGTAAAATTAATACACTTGCCGGGGCTTTTGGTTTGGGCGACCAATGGTTTTTGCCGAATCGAGCGGACAAAATCAATTGGCCGGACGTTAATTAACAAAAGAATGACTTGTATTCGGGTTGTAGCTAAATACCTTCATGCATCCTTGTTCCCCATTTTCATTCTTTTTTATTTTACCTTTCCACTGAAATAAAAAATCACGTAAATACATGAACCGTTGGTTAGTTGTCTTTTTGTTGTTGCAGTGCAGTGCTTTTTTAGTGGCGCAGGATGAGTCCGTTTATGAAATCAACGGAGTGATCACTGACCAGGTCGACCGCAAGGCAGTCCCCTTTGTGAATGTGCATTGGAACGGTACACGCAGGGGAACAGTGACCAATAATTTAGGCGAGTTTATCTTGAAAGTAGATACGTTGCCTATCCAACTGAATATCTCTCACGTTGGTTACGACGGAACCTCGGTATCCGTAAATGCACCGGACGAATTTGTGCGAATTGCCCTCAAGCCTTCTACCTTGCAGAGCGTAACCGTTACGGAGCGGCGCGCCAATAAAAACAAGAACATCCTCGAAAAAGCCTTGAAAAGGGCCCGGCGGCATGCGCTCAAGAATCATTTTGGCCGCGCGTTTTACCGGCAGCTTTCCACCAACGATTCCACCTATAATGAACTGTACGAAATATTTTTTGATACCCGCTTCAATGCGGACGGCATCAATGACTGGGCAATTGAGCAGGGGCGCTATGCCCTCCTGGAACGGACGGGCGGAAAGCCCTTTATTTTCAATAAAAATTTCACCCTGATCAACCGTATTTTCCCGACCATGCACCCGGAAACCGACCGGTATCTCTCACCGGTTAAATCGGACGGAATTTATTATTACGATATCGAGATGACCAGTAGTTTCGTCGATTCAGACGATCGGGAAATTGCCGTCATCGCCTATACCCCCAAACCAGACGCGACTGCCGGTATTCCAGCCATGAAAGGGGAGCTCTACATTGACCTTAAAACTTATGATATCCTGAAAGTCAAAGGCACCTTTGAAAATGACGACCTTGAAGTCATTGAATTACATGGGGACGGTGCATTCGACAGTTATGTACTGAACTACGAGGCAGCTTTCAAACCCAATGAAAAAGGCGATCTTTTGATGGATTACATCAAGGTGAACCAATCGTGCGATGTTGTTTATGACAAATATCCAACCCGCCATCTGGAGACCAATGCATTGTTGACGTTCTATGAATATTATGAACCCAAAGGAAGAAAAAAACGTCGGTTGGGTGGCCGTTTGCGTTTCAAACGAAGTGATCAGGAACGGATCAACCGGGTGGATTACGACCCCGTATTTTGGGCAGAAAACCCCATTGTGAAAAGAACTCCCATCGAAGAGGAGGTCATTGCGGCTTTTGAGGCAGACCGGCAGTTTGGGTCGATTTACCTGAACAATAAAAACCAAGTCGCTTTCCTGCCAGAGTTGGACCAGGACCCGGTCATCCAGGTGATGACCGAACGACTGGCCAGGAATGTCCCCATTTATGAAAAGGTCTATCTGCATGTCGACAAACCTTACTATGCCCGCGGAGAAACGCTTTGGTTCAAGGCATACATCACCGACGCCATCGTACACCGACCCTATAACCTGAGCAGGGCCATGTACGTGGAACTGATCAACCCACTTGGAGAGGAGGTGGCACATAAAAAACTGGAGATAGAAGGCTCTGGCTTTGCGCAGGGCGATTTCTTGATTTATCCTGGCTATCTGTCAGGCACCTACCTGTTGCGGGCCTACACGGATCAAATGCGCTACTATGACCATGACTATTTTTTTGAAAAAGAGATAAACATCTACACCGGCCTGGAACCGGCCACCCCGCCGGCTGTTGAGCGGGATATCGACGTGCAGTTTTTTCCGGAGGGAGGGAACCTGGTCTACAACATTCCCAGCCAGGTGGCATTTTATGCGACCGATGAAAATGGCCGCCCAGCTACGATCTCGGGAGCGATCTATGATGACAGCGATGAGAAAATAATCGATTTTGAAACAAGGTACGACGGACGTGGAAGTTTTGTGCTCAGGGCAGAAACTGGCCGTACTTATTACGCCAGGGTTTCAAATGGGACGTTCGAAAAAAGGGTTGAGATAATGACGCCGCTGGAAAAAGGATACGTGATTACCGTCAGCAATAAACCCGGTAAAAACCTGATCGTCCGGGTTTTGAGCCACCCCAGCCTGAACAATTCGCAAGTTTACCTGATCGGACAGACCAGGCGCCATATTTATTATAAAAGCAAAGGGACACTCAAGCGCCAACTGCTGACTTTCGAAGTTCCCAAGCGCATTCTGCCCAACGGCATTCTGCACCTGACTTTGATGGACAGCCTGCACCGGCCCTTTTGCGAACGGCTTGCTTTTATTGATCATGAAGACCACCTCGACCTGTCGATCAACCCCAACAAGAAAAAATATAACAAACGCAGCAATGTCGAGTTAAACTTCCGCTTGCGGGATGCTTTTGGTGACCCCATTCAGGCAGAAATGTCAGTTGCCGTTACGGATGCCGGTCAGATTCAACTGCCTAAATACAGCCAAAACTTTAAAAACTACCTGTTGCTCACTTCTGATTTGAAAGGCCAGATCAGTAATCCAGAACTGTATTTCAACCCTGACCTGCCAGGGGCCCACCGGCTGCTCGACCTGGTGATGCTGACCAATGGCTGGCGACGTTTTACCTGGCAAAGAGCTTTGCGAAAATCCGTTTCACAAAAAGTGCCACGGACGGGTTTTGATATTTGTGGGAAACTACGCCCGGCCGATTTTGAAAAATATGGCCGAACAGTACTGACGCTGATTCCGTTGGGCGAACAGCCAGGCCTCTATACCGCCACGGTCAACCAGCGCGGGGAATTTTGTTTTGCCAATGTCAACTTCCGGAATACCAGCCGGCTCACCGTGCAGGCCATTGACGACGATGGTAATTACAACGAAGTATCCGTGGAATTGGACGAAACCAACAACATCTCCAGCGACCACCTGGCCTTGCCAGTGGATACACTCGATGCGTTGACTACTAACTATCTAAATTTCAATGAAATCAAATTACAGGACCAACTGTATTTTGAAGGGACTTCCATTTCGTTGAACGAAGTGACCGTGACTGCCAAAGCCAAAGAAAAAACCGAAGGGTTCCGCACCTTTCACACCAATGCCAACCAGGTTTTCAGCGTTGATGGCAAAGAAAATACAATGGTGGATGTTATCAACCAACAGGTAACCGGCATAAACCTTCGAACGTCTGGTACAGTGACCCAGCTGACCCTGACGAACACGGAGTTCGAACCGCTCATCTTACTGGACGGGCTGCCGATGAACATTCAGCCATATTCTTATTCGCCTGGGTCTTTTGCGCAGCAAGATGGCACTCAGGGAGCTCCGGTCTTTGAGCTCGCCAGCCGGTCCTGGGGGCAGTCGGCAGTGGATGCATTGAATGCGATTCCGCCAGAAATAGTCGACCGGGTAGAAGTGCTGAAAGGTGCTGCTGCAGCCATTTACGGTACACGCGGAATCAACGGCGTCATCGCGATATACACCAAGAAGAACCCTGGCCGAAAAGATCCCGTCATCACGCAGACGTACGAAGGCTATTACACGGCCCGGGAATTTTATGTGCCTAAATATGAAGATAAATCTCGCCGGGATGTCCGCTCCACCTTGTTTTGGCAACCTTCCATCATGACCGATGCACAGGGACGTGCCAAATTGAGTTTTCCCAATTCAGATTTGGCCAAATCATTTAATGTGGTCGTGGAAGGTATCACCGCCGAGGGGCGGCCGGTAAGTGCAACGCTGTTGCATAGCTGGGAGTAGTAGCAAATCCGTTTCGACACTTGATCGGCCGAGGATTGTATGATGAGCCTGGGGCCATCCTTTTTGGTAGGCCCGATAGTTTACCCCGAACTCGCTTCAGGGCCGCTTTTATTTGTTTGCCGAAGAAGGGTATTTAAACTACCTTGATATTCAACGAAAAATCAGAATCAATAACCAGAAACAAAAAATGAAGGCCGTCAACCGACGGCCTTCATTTACATTCATTCGCTAAGAAATACAGAAAAACGATAATTCTGATGCTAATTTGAGCCTTCTGTCGATGAATTGCAAATCAGATATGCCGTTGGACAGGGATTGTAGATGAATGGTACGACGGAGTAGAAAAGAAAAATTTTGGCCTGCACATTAAGTGCGGCGTTCAGGTTTTGACAAAAAAACGCGTCCGGGAAACAATTGAAATCAAGTTATTGTGAATGCTCATTCACAGGGCCGGGAGATTTTATGTACGATGAGTTTGATGTCCCCTTGGCTGTCTCTTTTCAATCCCATTGTATAATTCTGGTTAATTTCATCATTGTCTTCGTTAATCATTTTGACGGTGCCGATGGCTATGGCAATGTTTCCTTCCTTGATGATCCCGCTGTTGTTCCAGTCGATCTTTCGCCAGTTCTGATTGGCGATGCCTTCATCCTTCGGGAAGTCTTTGTTCTTTCCGATCAGGTAAGAAAGCAGGCCGTCGTACGTATAGCGGAAAGGGGCATCCTCATTGTTGCCAATTTTGAACATGACCTTTCCTTCTTTAAAGTTGTAATGTTGGTCGATATGCTTCCTTGCCGCTGATTCATAATATCCCTTGTCTTCAATCGCCTTCGAAATGGCGTTGAAAGATATTCCATAGGCTTTTTGGAAGGCAATGATTTCAGCATCTTTTATGGGTTGTACCTTGTTCACCTCGCCAGGAGTAGATTTGTTACACGCGTTCAATGTGAACAACAAGGAGGCGAATCCCAGTAAGAATAGAGATTTGACGGAAAGTTTTTTCAATAAATAAGCCATTTCAGAAGAATTAAAAAATTAGACAAGTAAGTGATTGGACAAAAATAAGGAGCACTGAAAATGACACTTTCTATTTTGGCAAATGTTTGATTTCATGGCCTCCAAACTCTTTTTCAGGCAAAGAAAAAGTGTCATTTTTTTAGACCACCTGCTAACTTAAGTTTATCGTTTAAATTTCCTTGTTATAATAGGACGTTTCACCTTCGATGAAAGTTTTTTCTGATATGAATTTAGGTTTTTGAAGTTGCTCTTGCGGAAAGATCAGGTTAAAGTTGTTTGAAAATCCCAATTCTGGTAATTTAAATTGCTCTCCGTTGCCGGACCGCTTCAAACAAAACGATCGCTGCCGAGGCAGACACATTCATCGAATCCACCTGACCGGACATGGGAATAATGATCCGTTCATCTGCCTGCTCTACCCAAAAATCAGTGATGCCGCTGGCTTCGGCACCCAGCACCAAAGCGGTGGCCTTGCCGAGGTCACATTCGTATAGCGGCTTGGCTGCTTCGAGGTAAGTCGCGTGAATGGAGATATGGTGCTCTTTCAGGTAAGTCGCTGCAACTTGTGAAGAGAGCTCAAAAATAGGTTGGGTGAAAATAGCTCCCAAACTGGCCCGGATGGCATTGGGATTGAAGAGGTCAAAACCGGGCTCGCAAACAAAAACCGCATCAACGCCTGCGGCATCGGCCGTTCTTAAGATCGCTCCCAGGTTACCTGGTTTTTCAATGCCTTCCAACACCAAGATCAATAGCTGGGAACTGCGCACTGCTGGATGTAGGCCGGTAACAACTTTGTTTTTAAAAATGCCAACTACATTCGGAACAGAGGAGCGGTAGGCAATTTTGCCCATCACATTTTCGCTGACGGTGATGAGACTTGCTGGCGGGATGGAAGCATTTTCCAACACCTGGTCCACAACGGGTTCAGGCGTCTGTTCCGGATCGTAAAATAGGTGGGTGGCTTCAAACCCATTGTTCAAAGCTAATTTGACTTCCCGCAGGCCCTCGGCAATGAACAGCCCCTGGGCTTTGCGTTCCCTGGCCTTGTGCTTGAGTTGCACGGCCTGCTTAATGGTTGGATTGCTGAGGCTGGTGAGGTGTTTTTCCATGAAATGGCAAAATCTTTCAGAGACTTGATCAGGTATGGATGAGGGGGCTTCGACGGCACTTTACACGGCTTCTTTTTCCCTTATGCGGATTTTCTCGATTTCTTCGATCAGCCATTCGTCAAGGTTGCGGTACCACTCCAGGTGTGGTGACCACTCACCGCAGCCGCCGACGTAAGGTCCGAGGCACTGTGTGTTTTCCCAATGTTTTTTACAGGAAGGGCAGACGCCCCCGGTATCGAAGGTGTGCCAGGAATATCCGCAGGTACAGCCCCATTGGTCGGAAGGTTGTGGTTCCCAGTCGCATTTGGGGCAGGCTATTTTGACGTCGGCCATGTCACAATTATAATTTTAGGTGAAACAGAAAAACCGGACTCCGGCATGGGCCAGGGTCCGGTTGTTGGTACGGTCAAATGAGCCGGTCACTAAAGTCCGAGGCTGCGCATGCGCTGCTCGCGGTAAATCGCTTTGAGTTTTTCATTGCGACGGCGAACAGAAGGTTTGGTGAACTGCTTGCGAGAGCGCAATTCTTTGATCACCTGCGTGTTGCGTGATTTACGCTTGTAGCGTCTCAGGGCCTGATCGATGGACTCACTGTTTTTTACATCAATAATTAACATATCTAAACGTCTTTTATTTTCGATTTTAAAAGCTACACAACGTTGAAAAAGCACTCATTGTTGTGAACTTTTTTCCAAAAGGGCCGCAAAGGTAAATATCTTTTTCAAAAAAGCCATGTGAAAATGCGGTATCAAGGCGAATACCCTAAAGAAATATTGGGTTCTAAGGAAAAGCGTTGCGATTGGTGGTGTTGTCTCCAACAATCAAGGACTTAAGCCCTCATTATTAAACACAAAATTTATTTTAATCTCCCAATCTCCCAATAAAAAAAGCTCTATCAAATCTCTCCACTGGTCGACGATTTTTACCCAAACAACTATTCCCGGCTATCGATGCACAACTACTCACCGTCTTACGCCTTCTTTTTTGCGACAGTCAAGTGTGAAATGCGTACTTTCGCACCCGCATTTTTAAAACATTGACAAAAAATTGAACAAAAATAGAAGGGGATATAAATCGTAAAGGGAAATCATTTGCTGAATGAAGCCGTTCTTCACTTTTTACTTTTCCTTCCAATTCGTACTACACAACCAGCAACACCATGGTAAAAAAAGCAAAAGGAAAATTGGGCATCCTACTTCCCGGAATGGGGGCCGTTGCATCCACTTTGATCGCCGGCGTATTTGCCGTTCGTAAAGGCATTTCTCTTCCCATTGGTTCCGTTTCCCAGATGGGACGTATTCGATTGGGAAAGAGAACGGAAGGCCGCAATCCCCTCATCAAGGACTTCGCACCCATTGCCAAGTTTGACGACATCGTTTTTGGCGGCTGGGATATATTTAGCGACAACATGTACAAGGCAGCAAAAAAAGCTGAGGTACTCGATCGGGGTCTGTTGGACAAGATCAAACAGGAGCTCAAAGAAATAAAGCCGATGAAGGCCGTTTTTGACAAAACTTATGTCAAAAACCTCGACGGAAAGCACGTCAAAAAGGGCAAGACCAAAATGGACCTGGCCAAACAGTTGATGGACGATATCAAGCGTTTCAAAAAAGAAAATAAATGTGACCGCATCGTGATTGTCTGGTGTGGTTCTACCGAGACTTTTATCGAAGAAAGTGACGTACATTCTTCTTTGAAAAAACTGGAAAAAGGACTTCGGGAGAACGATCCCAACATTCCGCCAAGCATGATCTATACTTATGCCGCGGTCAAAATGGGCATCCCTTACGCCAACGGCGCACCCAACCTTTCGTGCGACGTGCCTGCCATCGTCGAATTGGCCAAAAAGACCAAAACCCCAATCGCAGGCAAGGATTTCAAAACAGGCCAGACTTTAATGAAGACCATCCTTGCGCCTGGTCTCCAGGCCCGTTCCCTTGGTATCAAAGGGTGGTTTTCGACCAACATCCTCGGTAACCGGGACGGCGAAGTACTCGACGATCCGGAAAGCTTCAAAACGAAAGAAGTATCTAAATTGGGGGTTTTGGAACAGATCCTCCAACCGGAAAACAACCCGGATTTATATAAAGACCTGTACCACAAGGTGCGCATCAATTACTACCCACCACACGGCGACAACAAAGAAGGCTGGGACAACATCGACATCTTCGGATGGCTCGGCTACGGCATGCAGATCAAAATCGACTTCCTTTGCCGCGATTCCATTCTGGCCGCACCGGTTGCACTCGATCTGGCCTTGTTCCTCGACCTGGCCAAACGGGCCGACCTGTATGGCATTCAGGAGTGGTTGTCGTTTTACCTGAAATCTCCCCAGGCAGCACCCGGCCTGCAGCCTCAGCACGACATTTTCCTGCAACAGCAAAAAATGTTAAACACCCTGCGCCACATCATGGGCGAAGACCTGATCACGCACCTGGGGATGGATTATTATTATTAGACGACAGACGGCGGACGGTGAAATGCATTGCACTAATTCAACGAATTAAAAATGGCAACTGAGGCAAACCAAAAGGAAAATCATCGCAATTCAAAACCGTCCGCCGTCCGCCGTCCGCCATCTGCTTTGTCGGCGCTCTGGAAAATCATCGCATCGGGGTTCGGAAGTGGTTATGCTCCTCTGGCCCCGGGTACGGCAGGAGCAATGGTGGGCTGTCTGATACTGTGGTTGTTGCATTGTGCATTGCCTTCTTTTTTTTTCGGTGAAAACGCTTGGATCGGGTTGGCCCTGCTCATCTTGATCTTCTTTTTTTTAGGGGTGAAATCTGCGGACGAAATGGAGGCGGAGTGGGGGCACGACCCGGCAAAGGTCGTGGTCGATGAAATGGTCGGCGTCTGGATTGCGATGCTATTTGTCCCATTCACTTTTCAGAACCTGCTGATTGCTTTTGTCCTTTTTCGGATCTTTGACATCTGGAAACCCCTGGGCATCCGCCGGATGGAAAAAATGAAAGGAGGTTGGGGGGTGATGATGGACGATGTATTGGCGGGAGTATATGCGTTGGTGGTTTTGCAGGGGATTCTTTTTTTGATCAACGATTTGAAATAGCCATAAAACTTGCAGCTTAAATTCCTCTGCGTGGAATCCAGTCACGCAGAGGACGCAAAGCTCGCTGAGGACTACGTGGTATGATCTCGTCCGATGTCCTAATCAGATGTTTGGTGATTTTTAGATTTTCATTTTCAATAAAGCTTGCTCAATGTCGAAATTCATAAAATACAAAAGCACCATCCTGCCGGTGGGGGAAGTGGAAAAACGAAGCCGTGAATATTATGAGTCGATTGACCAGCGCCGAACAGTTCGGCATTTTTCGGACAGGGCCGTCCCTAAGTCCGTCATCGAAAATATCATCATGACTGCCTCTTCGGCCCCTTCCGGTGCGCATAAGCAGCCGTGGACCTTTTGTGCCGTTTCAAGTCCTGCGATCAAAAAGGAAATCAGGGCTGCGGCAGAGAAGGAAGAGTACGAAAGCTACAATGGCCGTATGTCGCAGGAGTGGCTTGATGACCTGGCACCTATCGGCACGGATTGGCACAAGCCATTCCTGGAAATAGCTCCGTGGCTCATCATCGTTTTTCGAAAAGCCTATGAAGTGGTGAATGGCGAAAGGCGCAAGTGCTATTATGTCAATGAATCGGTCGGCATTGCCAGTGGGTTTTTGCTGACAGCGATTCACCAGGCCGGTTTGGTATCCCTGACACACACACCAAGCCCCATGAATTTTTTACAGAAAATATTGGACCGGCCTGAAAACGAGCGGCCTTTTTTACTGGTTCCAGTAGGTTATCCAGCCGATGAAGTGGAAGTCCCTGACCTGACCAGAAAACCGCTGGAAGAAGTTGCCGTTTTTTATGAATAGGATAGATGAATGTCTTTATTGTTTTTGGCAAAATTTCTAAAGCGATAGAGTTATAAGACCATTCAGCCATTAATACCGAAAAAACACCACTGATTTTATCCTGGTTCCGCAACCATGTTTCCTCAATCACTGCGACTGCGGTTGATTTTGGGATGACGTTGTTTTTGGCAGAAGTGGTCGGCCTTTGGTATGTCGTTTCCAATGTTGTTGGAGCGACGGCGGGCGGAGTGGTCAGTTTTTTACTGGGACGGAACTGGGTGTTCAAAAGCAAACAGTCCAGGTGGGAACACCAGGCTTTTCGTTATGTGATTGCAGTTCTGGTGAGTATCGGATTGAATACACTGGGCGTCTGGTTGTTGGTAGAAAACACCCAGTTACAACTGGCCTTTGCCAAAATGATTGTGGCGGTGATCATTGGTGTGACTGTCAATTTTTTTATGTTTCGCTATTTTGTGTTCCGCTGACCTGTTGAACTCCTCAATGATTGCTCTCTGGTGGGGAAACGGGGTTTCGTTTCGCTACATTTGCCTATCCGAATCAATGTGCGGGATTCTGTTTTACTGCTATTTTACTCTTTTTTTTGCATGCAAAAAGTTCGTTTTATTGCTAACCCTCTTTCCGGTACTGTTCGTAAGAACAACCTGCCCAAGCTACTGCAAGAACATCTTGATGATGAAAAATTTCAATACGAATTTTGCTTTACAGAATATGCGGGCCATGCCGTCGAATTGGCCAGGGATGCTGTGGTCAATGATTTTGATGTTGTCGTTGCGTGTGGCGGTGATGGCTCGGTCAATGAAGTCGCCGGGCAATTGGTCGGGACCAAAGTAGCGCTTGGTATTTTGCCATGTGGCTCCGGCAATGGTTTTGCCATGCATTTGGGACTGGGGCGAAATGTGCTGAAAGCGATCCATCATTTCAATACTGGAGTGCCCCTCTTGATTGATACCTGCCGGATGAACGACCGGCCCTTTGTAAACCTGGCAGGAATTGGTTTTGATGCAGTCGTGGCAGAGCGGATGCACGGTAGTAAAATCCGGGGCTTCAAGGCATACTTTAAATACACGTTGGAAGAGGTTTTTAAATACAAGATGTTGCCGGTCGAATTAACTGTGGATGGACAGAAAATGGAACGTTCCTGCCTTTTGGTGGAAGTGGCCAATGCACCCATTTACGGTTATGGGTGGTCTATTGTCCCTTCCGCCCGGTTTAATGATGGTCAGTTGGAAGTGTTGTTGGTAAAGGCGGCTCCCAAATGGCGCTACCTTTTTTCGCTATGGCGTTTTTTAAATAACTCTTTTCACAAAAGCAGCCTGGTGGAGTGCTACAGCGGAAAAAATATAAGCATCAGGCCTAAATGGAAAACAGCTGTACACGTCGATGGGGAAGGGTACCCGTTTGAGGGCCAGGCGAGCTATTCTATTTTGCCAGGTTCTTTAAAGGTGATTTGTCCGAAGGCTTATGTGGATGTTTTGAAAGCATGATACGGGGGCAGTTTCGGTTAAAAGAGGGGTATCTGCGTTCCATCATTTTCGCTCTGCCAAGTTGTTTGCAACTTGGACTGTTTACTCAAATCCTTTCTTCTTTCCTTATTTAAATCTTTCTTGCCCGATCCAAGGCTACCGAACAGCTTTGAGGTCCTTGCCTGAATGTTCGTGGATAGAAAATTAGCGGGACAAGGCTGACAACTTTACCCAATGGGCGTCAAACCTTTACTTTTTTTTTCGCAACTCAAATAAAACAGAATTGTCTATACTACAAACATCACGGGGCCAGCCCGTTCACCACATTTTTTAATACATTTACCGGCCAATAAATCTAAAATGGGCATGGTGGTGTTAATCATCCTGTTCTACCATTTATTGTTCATTTATTTAAAATCATTTTCTGATGAAATTTTCAAAAAGCTTAACACTGTTTTTGCTCGCTTTTCTGGTATTGGGTATCACCAGCCAAGTAGATGCACAGGAAGATAAATCCAAACGCAAAAGTCCTCCGGCCGTGGCCACTGCCTCCACTGGTGGGCTGACCATCACGATCGATTACAGCAGCCCTGCCGTAAAAGGACGGAAGGTGGTTGGCAACCTGATCCCAAATGGAAAAGTCTGGCGCCTGGGGGCCAATGAAGCCACCACTTTTGAGGTTGACCAGACGGTAATGATCAATGGAAATATTTTGAAACCAGGAAAATACGCCATGTTCGTGGAGCAGGACGGCGGTGACTGGACTTACATTTTCAACAAAAACCCGGATCAGTGGGGCGCCTACAAGTATGACAAATCACTCGACGCCCTCAGGGTGGACGTATCACCTGCGAAATCTTCAGATTTTGCGGAGCGGATGAAATTTGATATCCAGGAGACAAAAGCCGGGGAAGCGGTCGTCGTTTTTAACTGGGAGAATATCGAAACGGAATTCAAGGTGCTTTTTGCGAAGTAATTTGTTTTCCTAAAACGAATTGAAAAAAACATGGGGCATTCCGAATTTTCGGGGCGCCCCATGTTTTTTTTAACTCGCTTCCTTTTCCGCCTCTTTATGCTTGATTATTTTTTCGTAAAACGCCGCCGATTTTTCACTTAAAATCCCCGCTTCAAACTCCACGGACTCTATAATGTCGAGCAATACATTGATACGGGCCTCGGTATCAAAAAATTTATTGATGACGACAATATTCCGGTCTTCAACAATGCAGTAACCCGAATTGAAATTGCCCCGCTCATACCGGATGACATATCCAATTTCTTCAAATATTTTTTCCAGCTTTTGCAGCGAATGTTTGGTGAAGGTGATCATATGAGTAATGGTCAATGGTCAATGGTCAATGGTACTGATTGATCAACTTAGGGTCAAATGTTCGCTAAGTTGGCGCCGCAGTCGGCCTATCGGCCGCTCGGCGCAGTCTGG
>JBCBRY010000079.1:0-41720 GCA_039819485.1 Bacteroidota bacterium
TAAAAGAGTTTGAATTTTATTTCTCATTATTAAATTTATCAATTTTTATTTTCCCCCTAAATTCTTCATTAAATAAAACAGCAATATCGAAATCATTTAAACTCATCCGCAGGTCTTCTATGGGATTTAAATCGTTAAAAAAATAAGCCATTTCCGTTTTATTATTTTCACCGTGCTTGCCAGTGGCATTATTTTATTTTTATTTAATGCAGCTAGTTCTTCTCCGTTTCTTATCAATACAAATGAAGATTTATTTGGATTATTTTTGATAAAATTCAAAACATAATCTACGTCTGGTTGGAATTTAAAATAGACAAATACGGCTAATAAAACAGTGACACCAGTGAGCGCACCTAAAATGAGGAGTGTTTTTTTCATTGTTTTATTAAAATTGATTTTCCAAAAAGTCGAACCGTCAATGTCCTCTCCGACGGTATCAGATAGATTATCGAAGGGGCTGCAACCAAACAGATACAAAAAAAGGCATTCCGTTTTACGGAATGCCTTTTTTTGTCATTTTTTGGAAAAAATCAATCCATCATAATGAACTCCATATAATTGCCGCCCAATTCGTCGGAAATGCGGATCGCTATTTTATGGTAGCCGGCCTCCAGCCACACTCCATCAGGTGCCGAAGGGGTGCCGCATTCGCCACGGCAAGCTGAAGCTGTATAAAAACGCGTGCCTTCAATATCAGCTACTGCCTCTACGAGCGCATACCCATATTGTTGGCCCAGTGCGTCGTATTGGACGTAATCAGATTTTTTTCCTCTTCCCAACTCTCCAATGCTCGCTCTGCTGATGGAGAGGTTTTCCAGGTTCTTTCCGGTCTTGTTCTCAAATTTGATCATCACATATTCTGTCGGTGGCAGGTCTTCCGATTTGTCACAAGCGACGAAGAAAAGGGGAGTCATTAAAAGTAAAAGAAAATATTTTTTCATGTTGTGCTTTTTTTAATAATGCAGCCAGTCCATAGATTGTACGTTGAGAACTGACCGTCCGAGTTACAAAATAACGACCAATGAAACGTTTGGTTCGTCGATTATTGGACAACCAGCAAATTTTTAAGATCACAAAGTACCCCCATTGTCCTGAAAAGGACAATCGCAAAAAAGTCGGCCTAATACCTTCAGGTCAACATTGCCACCGGAGATGAGGATACCTACTTTTTTTCCCTTAAACGTTTCCTTTTCTTTTAGCAATGCTGCCAGGGGCACTGCTCCCGAAGGTTCGACGACGATCTTCATCCGTTCAAACATCAGCCGCAAGGCATCGACAATCTCCTGCTCCTCCACCAGAATAATACGCTCCAGGTACTGGTGTAAAACTGAAAATGTGATGTCCCCCAAATTTGTGCGCAGGCCATCGGCGATGGTCTGTGGCTGGGTCTGCAAAACGATTTCCCCTTTCTCCAATGATTTCCACGCATCGTCGGCACCGTGGGGTTCGGCACCTATGGTTTTGATGTTTTTGCCAAAATAGTGCGCCGCCAAAGCCGCTCCGGCCGACAGTCCTCCACCTCCCACCGGCGGAATCATGTAATCCAATTCCGGCACCTCTTCTAACAGTTCCATCGTCGCAGTTCCTTGCCCGGCAACCACTGCCCAATCATTATAGGGATGCAAAAAAGTGGCGCCTGTGCGTGCCATCACTTCCTGGCAGGTGTCTTCCCTGGCCTGCAAGGTGGGAATGCATTCCGTGATTTCACCACCATAATCCCTGACTGCGGCTTTTTTCACTTCAGGTGAATTGCTGGGCATGACGATGTAGGCTTTTGTTTCCAGGTTTCTGGCCGACAACGAGACAGCTTGCGCAAAATTGCCCGACGAGTGGGTGGCCACACCTTTGGCCCGCTGCTCATCGGTCAGGCCTAAAATGGCATTGATGGCACCGCGCATTTTAAAGGCGCCCATCTTCTGGAAATTTTCACATTTAAAATACACCTCCGCACCGCTCATGCGGTTGATGGTCTCGCTGGTCATGACGGGCGTGCGGTGGATGTAAGATTTGATCCGCTGGTGGGTATCAAGGAATTCTTGTCTGGTGAGCATTTTTAATGGTTAGATATAATGATTTATAAACTTGTACTCGGTCCCGGTTTAGCGGTAACACCGTTCCAAAACGGTGTTACCGCTGGAGTTGTCCTAAGTTTATCAAATAGTACAGTTAGAAAGTTAAATAACTAAATGGCTGCAAAACCATTCAGCCATTTATCCTTACTTCGACATTTCGTAGAGCTTATCGAGGTTGGGAGAAAGAATCACCTCCGTGCGTCGGTTGCGGGCCTTGCCTTCGGTAGTGGTGTTTGGTACGATTGGGTGGTGCATGCCTTTCCCCGCCGCAGTGATGCGGTAAGGCAGGACACCGTTCATGGCCAGCAACCTCGACACTTCCGCCGCGCGGTCAATACTGAGTTTGAGATTGTAATCCACCGCACCGGTATTGTCCGTATGACCTTCCACGATGACGTCAATATCAGGATTGGCAGAGAGTGCCTGCGCCAGTTGGCGAATGGCATTTTGGCCGTTTACATCGACGGTGGAACTGCCTTTGGCAAAGAGCAACTGATGGCTCATGGTGACATATATTTTACCGCCCCTTTCACTGACGCTGAGCTGGGCATCGTCGAACCCGCGGAGAGCATTGTTGAGGCTCAGGCGCATGTTGGCCATCTGGGCATCCTTTTCAGCGAGCATTCGTTCGAGTTCGGCGACGCGTTCTTCCCTCGATTTCAGGTCGTAGGTCGTTACGCCGATCTGGTCTTCCATGCCTTTGAGCTGTCGGTCCCGAAGATAGAGTTCGTCCTCTACGTTGGCGAGTTGTTCTTCCATGACAGAGCGGGTGGTGGAATACTCAGTGAGCAACTTGGCGTTTTCGTTGGTGGTCTCGTCGTAGCGTTGCTCCAGCAGGAGTTTGGCCTCGGCGATTTTGTCCTTTTCGAGTTTTTCCTGTGTCAGGATATTGTTGAGTTTCATGAGTTGGGTCTCTGCCACACGAAGCTTGCGCTGGCATTCGTCATTCTCTGCTTCCACAACTTTATTTCCTTCAAACTGGGCTTTGTAGTGGTCGCGGGCTGCTTCCATTTCGTTGTATTTCTGAGTGGACACGCAACTGCTGGCGGCCAGAACTAATAATGTGCATGCGATCAGTAAGTTGTTGATTCTCATTGACTAATGGTTTTGGTTTACTGGCACAAATATAATCTTTTGTGGCTTTGTGCGCCTTTTTATGTGCAAAGGGTTTGCCGAAGGGAATTTGTTGGGCAGGAGCACGAATGATCTTAAAGATTTATACCCACTTCTCAATTCACGTTCAGAGATGACATTTTTTGAAAAAATGTCATCTCTACCATATAAGCATGACGACAATCGGTTTTATAAAAAACCAACTTTCCTCTTAAAATACCCCCCACTTAAAACCTTGGATTTTCTCCTTGGTATAGCCTATTCTAAACTTGATCTATTGTTTTTGCATTTGATTTTTTAACAACATAAATTCTTCCTTATTTTTCAAAAAAGCGACCAACCATGCTGTCCGAAATATTATCAGCCTTTAATATCAAAACCCGCAGCAGTCAACTTCGGGAACTGGCGGAGGAAATGAATATTCCTTATACTCGTAAAACACCTTTTAAAAATCTGCCCAAAGCCGTCCGGCGTTTTAAAATTTTCCGCAACAAAAGTTCCCGACGGATCAGGAACGTTTTGTCATTTCAGGAAAATGACCTGCCCGGTCAATTCAAGTTATTTGATTTTTTACATCAAAACAGTAGTGAAGAGCGACGCCGCACCACCATTTTACTGTTCCGTTCCGATGCATTGAACCTGCCTTCTTTTCGGGTACGCCCAAAAAATGCGCTGCATATATTGGGGGAAATTTTTGTGCAGCCCAATATTGTATTTGAGGGCCATCCCGGATTTATGGAAAAATATACCGTGAGTGGAGATAATTCGGAAGAGATCAAATACGCGCTAAAGCCAGAGGCCATTGATTTTCTGACACATAAAAAAAATTGGAACTTGGAGGGCTTTGGGCCTTTTTTGATTATTTACCGAAAAGGCAAAAGACCAAGGGTCAATGAAATCCTGCCATTTTACCGGCAGGGAGCCCAGGTCTGCCGATGGATGCTTTTTAGTAATACAAATGATTTTGTCTGAAATATAAAACCGGAACAGCATGTAAGCAGGCGGTCAAAAAAATGACACTTTTCCTTTGCCTGAAAAAAATTTTAAGATTTGGAAATCAAATATTTGACAAAATAAAAGTGTCATTTTTAGCGCTCTTTATTTTTGTCCAAGCACTTATTTCGACCAATCAATTGTAGTTAATCCGTATTCATTTTCCTCTCTGCCGGTTTAAGTCTCCTTTCCTGAATTATTTATTTTTTACATTGCTGAGGTGAAATTTTAAAACGTGCAGTCAAAGTACTGCCGGACGTTGGGAATAAGTGGTTGCAGTTTGGAAACCAAAGCCATCTATTATTTTTCATGGTTGCCCTACCGGGCCTATGTGAATGAATCATTACATTTAGCAATTAATCAAAATAATAAATTTGGCAATACATCTATTTTCCTAAAACCGATGTCTTTCTTTTAAAAAAATCATTTCATCATGCTTACCAACTTTATCAAAATCACCCTTCGGAATTTAATCAAAAACAAAACACATGCGGCCATCAATCTTTTTGGGCTGGCCATTGGGCTGGCTTGTACCACGTTGATAGCGCTATGGATACAACGGGAATTGAGCGTCAATGATTTTCATGTCAATAAAGGCCAGTTGTTTCGGGTTTTGGAAAACCAGACCTATGCCGGCAACGAGATCTTCACTTTTGCGGCCACCCCCGGCCCTTTGGCACAAAAACTAAAAGATGATTTTCCTGAAATCACCCACGCCTCCCGCGTCACCTGGGGAGGGCAGAACCTGATTACAGTAGGCGGGTTGTCTTTTTATGAAGCCGGCCTGTCGGTAGACCCGGACTTCATGGAAATGTTCAGTTTCCCGCTGGTGCTGGGAAATATCGAAACGGCACTCGCCGAACCCAACAACATCCTTATTTCCGAAGAACTGGCCAACAAGTATTACGGAAGTGCCAATCTCGCAATGGACAAAATGCTACAGATCGACGCCGGCGATGATTATAAAGTGGTAGGCATCCTGAAAAATGTGCCCGTCAATTCTTCTTTCGATTTTGATTTCCTCCTGCCACTTGACAACCACCTGAAAAGAAACGGATGGCTGGAAAACTGGGGCAGTAATGGCATCCGCACCTACCTGATGGCACAGCCCGGAGCGACCGTTGCTTCCATTAGCGACAAAATCAAAAACGTGGTGAAAGATAATAACGAGGGCAGCGTCGTCGATTTGCATGTGCAGGCCATGGCCGATTGGTATTTACGCACCGATTTTGAGAACGGCACCTACGCTGGCGGTGGCCGTATCGAGCAAGTGCGGATGTTCGGCATCATTGCTATTTTCATTTTATTGATTGCCTGTATCAATTTCATGAACCTATCTACCGCCAAGTCTGCATCAAGAGCATTGGAGGTGGGGGTCAGAAAAGTTACAGGCGCTACCAGGGGTATGCTGGCCTTGCAGTTTTTAGGGGAATCGGCCTTGATGTCCCTGATAGCTGGATTGTTGGGAGTTGCATTAGCCTCCATGTTTTTGCCTTATTTCAACCAATTGTTTGAACTGGAACTGAGCCTGAACATGGCAGGCACCACATTTTGGGTTGGCCTGGCGAGCATTGTTTCACTGACCGGATTGGTAGCGGGAAGTTACCCGGCCTTATTCCTTTCTGGTTTCGAGCCAGTCAAAGTCCTTAAGGGCCTCGCCATAACGGGTGGAAGAGCAGCCAACCTGCGCAGGGCACTCGTCACTGTACAGTTTTTCATTTCTGTTTTTCTTATCATCAGTACAATAGTTATTTATCAGCAAATGGACCTGATCCGCCACCAGCGGTTGGGCTATGAAAAAGAAAACCTCGTTTTTTTACCGATCAACGGGACGTTGTTTGAAAAATACGAAACCGTAAAAACCGAGCTCAGCCAATTGGCAAACGTGATGGGCGTCAGTCATACAACTGGCTGGATTCATGCATGGGGCAACAATACCTCTGATTATGATTGGCCGGGGAAAGACCCAGAGGAAGATATTCTGATCCAAACAGTGCCTGTCGGATACGATTTTGTAGCAACCATTGGGGCAAAGATCAGCGAGGGCCGTGATTTTTCCCCTGAGTTCCCGGCCGACAGCAGCAATTTTGTCATCAATGAAACGGCCGCACGGTTGATGGGCCTTGACGCACCAGTCGGGCAACAAATGAGCCTTCATGGTGAGCCTGGCACTATCGTAGGAGTTGTATCAGATTTTCACGTGGGCTCGTTTAGAGAGAAACAGGATCCCCTGGTGATGACACTACGGGATTTTAAGAACTGGATGTATGTCCGTATCTCTCCTTCCGATTACCAGGCAACGTTGTCCGGCATTGAGACTGTTCTGAAAAAACACAATCCGGCCTACCCTTTCGAATATCATTTCACCGATCAGGAATATGAACAACTGCACCGCAGCGAGCAACGAACCGGCGAGCTGGCCAAAGTGTTTGCTTTTTTAGCCATTTTTGTTTCGTGCCTGGGACTTTTTGGCCTCGCCTCTTTTTCCACGGAGCAACGTAAAAAAGAAGTCGGCATTCGGAAAGTACTGGGAGCGTCCGTTACCAACCTGACGGGCTTGCTGTCAAAGGATTTTCTGGTACTGGTCATTTTGGCCATTGTCCTGGCTACTCCTTTGGCCTGGTGGGCGATGAACGGCTGGCTGCAAGATTTTGAATTTCGCGTCGATTTGCAATGGTGGATGTTTGCCCTTTCTGGCATTTTAGCATTGTTGATTGCCTTCCTGACCGTAAGTTTCCAGAGCATTAAGGCCGCGCTTGCAAACCCGGTCGATAGTTTGCGAAGCGATTGACGCAGGTGGCTGACTGGGTACGGAAAAAGAGAGTTCAAATACCCTTCTTTTATCCTTGCCGCTTTTCAATGGTAAAATAAAAGGTCGAGCCAATTTGGCCGTCCGATTCTACCCACAATCGACCGCCGTGCTGTTCCACTATTTTTTGGCAGATGGCCAATCCGATGCCCGTCCCTTCGTATTCGCCCCGCGGGTGGAGGCGTTTGAATGGAGCAAAGATTTTCGGTTGCAGGTTGGGTGCGATGCCGATGCCATTATCACTAATGGAAAAGCAGTGATGGCGCTGTTCGTCTGAACATTCGATCCGAATGTGTGGCTGCCGATCGGCAGGTATGAACTTCAGCGAATTACTGATCAGGTTCTGAAATATCTGAAGCAACTGGGTATCGTTGCCAACGATCGTTGGCAGGGTATGACATTCGACAATCGCGTTTTTTTCATGAATGGTTCTGTCCAAAAGTCGGAGGACCGCCCGAACGTTTTGGTTCAAGTCCACGAGCTGGAGGTTTTCTCCTACCTGGTTGATGCGGGAGTATTCCAGAATATTTTGCAACAAAGTGGACATGTACTGCGCATCCTCTGTCAGGTAGCGCAAGAATGTGCGACCGTCCTCGTCCAGGTCTTCCTGATACCGGCGATTGATCAGGGACGCATAACTGCCGATGGTGCGCAGGGGTGTTTTCAGATCGTGGGAGACGACAAAGGCAAAGTGCTCCAGCTCGGTATTGGCCTTCTTCAGCTCCTCGTTGGCCGCCGCCAGTTCATTGTTGTGCCGGGCCATGACAGCAGATTGCTCCGCCTGCCGGACTGCATCAGATTTTTGTTTTTTATACATCCAAAAGACAAAGAGGATCGCCAGTGCCAAAAAGGCAATGGCCACACACAGCAACACTATATATAGCGCATTCAGCCGTTGGTCTTTTTGCAGCACCTCTATTTCCAGGGTTTCCAGCTCGTGTTTTGCCTGCAGGTTGGCGATTCTGATCCGGGTTTGTTCAATGGAAATCGAATCGCTGTACAAAATATATCTTTCCTGAAAACGCAGGGCCTCCTCGAATTGGCCGCACTGCTTCGTTGCCTGATACAATTTGTGGCAGACCTCCTGGATAAATGGCTGTAGGTTCAGTTTTTGAGCAGCCTCATGGCTTGCGTACATTAGTCGCAGCCCTTCTGTACACTCTCCTTTTATTATCAGCAGCTCCCCCAGGTACATTTTTGCCTTTGCGCCATCTTCTATCAGGTTCTGCTGGTCCCACACTTCTATCGCTTTTTGAAAGAGGTCAACTGACCGGTCGTGCTCTCCGAGCTTAGCATAGGTTTTTGCCAGGTTAAAATCACAATAAGCCGTGAGGTAGCTTACGCTTGTGCTGTCCAAAATTTCACATGAGCGTTTTTTAAAAACCAAGGCTCTTTGGTAGTCCCCCATATCATGATAAATATTGCCCAATAGAATAAGGCAGTAATTGACGTCATCTGGCCGCCCTACACGTTCGTAAATACCTTTTGACTGATAGACATAGCCGAGCGCGTCTTCATAGTTCGTTTCTTCTTTTTCTATTTTTCCAAGATCATATAAACTATTGGCCAGGTAAGTGGAATCGCCTATGCAGCGAGCTAATTCAAGTGCCTGCAAATGGTTGTCAAGGGCCATGTCCAAATCCCCCATGTGGAAATAAGAGACCCCCAGTTGCTCAATGATCAGGAAGGAGTCTTCTTTCGTTAATATATCTTCAAACCCATTGAGGGACTGTAGGAGGGATTCGACGGACTTTTGATAGGCCGATTGCCAAAACTGGACAGCTCCCAGATAGTAGTAATTATCGCAGGTCAACTTTCGATAGTTCATCTTCTCTGAAATCTTCATCGATTCCAGCAAATACTCTTCTGCCTCTAAGTGCTGCTCCAGATAATAGAGTTCGCGCCCAAGCTCGTGCAGGATATTGGCCTGGCTGTCCGGTGGAAACGAGGCAAAGTCTGACTCCATGACTTCGAACAAACTATCAATATTTGGATCGGCAGAAAACAATTTCGGAACAGGCAGGATCAAACAACAGACGAAAAGTAAAGAGTAATTGAACGGGATCATCCGAAATAATCATTATGATGAATTGCAAACCAGTGCAACATGAAAACATAGAGACTTAACAGCGGCTTTCTTTCATAAAGATCAACGGATTCTCAAGATCAATGTTCTAAAAAAAATTTGATGAGCAACAAGGAAGGAAAAATGTAAATAGAATTGCCGGGCGGAGTCAACTCATCGCCCGGCAAGGTGGGTAAATAAAGTTTTTACATAAATAAAAAATTTAAAATACCGAGAGAGGAAAAAAGAGTATAAATTACAAATATATAAATTAAGATTACCTCACTCGAAAAATCCTAATCAACGGGAAACCCTAAAATGATGGTCGCAAAGTGGTTTCCTTGTAATTTCATGTGTCTCTTGTTTTACGCTTCCAAAAATAACCTCACACAGAATAAATGTCAAGTGTTTTTTTCAGATTCTGATAAAAATCAATGATTCTTCAACAACGCTCCAATCGCTGGCACCAACATCAACCAGCCTCCAGAGGCCGGCATAATAAAAACCACCGATACGGCAATGGTCAGTAAACTCCAGCCCAAAAAACGGGGAAACGAAGTTCCTTGCTTTTCCAGGTGGTTCACCAAAGCACCGATCATCGCCATAGCTGCGCCCGCGAAGAGAAACCAAAAGCAGGCTTCGCGCACCGGTTGGCCATTTACGGTGTTAAAAAGTCCTTCCTGCCACAATTCCAGCAGGGTCGGTCGAAGAAAAACAATTCCAAAAACAGTGTGGATTCCGCCGATGGCAACGATGGAAAGCCCGATCCAGTTTTTCATGGTTCAACATTTAAAAAATGGCCATTCGGAAATTGGAAACCATAAACATTTCAATTTCGAAATCACCCAATAGTTGGTTCAACGGTATGTCCCCTGCCCTTCCATTCCCGGTACATCCGCTTTAAAATAATCGGCATGATCAGGCGGTGGATCGGCTTCACTGGTAAAAAATAAATGCGCCCAACCTGATTGTTGAACTGTACGGTGGTGGTAGCTGCAATTTCCGTCTTTCCTCCATTCGGCCGGGAGAAAAAAGACAACCGAAAATCGAGGTGGCTGTCATTTTCACCCATCATCAGTTCTTCGGCAGACCGGCCCATCACATGAAACAAAGCAATGGACTCTCCCACTTCCCCTTTAAAGTTTTGTATTTGATTTTTCACGTCTATGCCATGCGCCGTTTTCAGGCCAATTAACTTTCCCAATATTTCCCGAATGCCCATCAGCATCAAAAACCATTTAGGAAAGCTCTTAAAAAACAAACCCGGCATTTGTTCGACCGGTAGGTGGTCTTCGACCTGCATGGCGAAGGTATCTTCGTAATCAATTCGCTGGAGTGCATCTTGAATGATACTTTTTTCGGGGAGTGGCAATTGGTAAGTTTTCATATTCATTACAGCGTAAACATACCGTACAACATGGTATGTTTTTTATTTAAAAAATCATTCCTCCAAGTATACCTGATAAAGCGCTTCCATTTCTTTTCGCGAAATATCAGGAAACAACTGCTGTACCCCGATCAGCAAGGCATATTCCAGTTTCGCCAGATAGCCTGACCTGGTTTTGTCGTTTCCCATTTCTTCAAAAATACCCTGTAGAAAAGCCAGGCGGGTCTTGTCCACTTTATTCAAATATTCTTTTACAACAGGATGGTAAAAACTCCAGGAACGGATGGAGGTCTCCACTGCCTGATTTGCCTGAATTACCTGTGAATTCAGTAGTTCCATCTTATCTTCCGGTGATTGCCCCTTATTGGCTACTTCTATAAAACCGAGGGTATTCTCCTCCTCCCAGGCCTTCATCAGTTCTGCGATGTAATGATCGATGTTTTTGAAATGATGGTAAAACGACCCCTTGGTCACCTGCAGGCGGTCACAGAGGTAAAGGATTCTTAATTTGTTTTGGGCAAATTCAGCTAATATTTTGAATCCTTCCTTGAGCCAGTCTTGTTTGGTGAGGCGGGCCATAAATATAAATTTATTGCAAAGATGAAATATTTTCCACAAACATACAATAAGGTATGTTTTTAAATTCAAAAAAATCCAACCTAAAACCAAGGAGCGCCAAACGTAACATTTTATTTTGGCAAAGGAATGACTCCCCGTGCCTGAAAGCACATTTTAAGTAGAGAAAAAATGACATTTATTATCCATGTGGCAGGTTGCGAATTTGAACAAAAACAAAAATGCAAGCACAAAATTGTACTTGCATTTTTATTTTAAATTTTATTTCCTCTCAAGGTCATTCAATCGCTCCTCCGCAGCTCGACCCCGCCCCTGCTGTACAGCCATAACAATGCTGGTTCAGCACAATGGGCCGCTCGTGCAGTTTCTCATAATCAAAATCATCGAGGTGCTGTGTACCGGAAGCCGAAACTTTCAAATCCAGCATTTGATTAAAATCACAATCGTATAAATATCCATCCCAGCTAACAGAAAGTGTATTGCGGCACATCAGGCCGGTAACCGTTGACGGATTGAAAGCTTCCACCAACTGCTGCATGTATTCTTCATAATTACCACTTTCCAGTAAATATTCAAGAAAGCGGCTGATTGGCAGATTGGTAATGCAATAGAGGTAGTTAAAATCAATATCGTAACGACGTTTCAACTGCCTCTTAAATTGGGTTTCCAATGAAATTTGACTACCGGGCAAGAAGGCACCGGAGGGGTTGTAGACCAGGTCGAGTTCCAGCCCGGTCCCTTCTTTTCCATACCCTACGTCATTGAGCATTTTCAATGCCTTGATACTGTCCTCAAAAACGCCGTCGCCCCGCTGGGCATCTGTCCGGCTTTTGCTGTAATAAGGCAAAGAGGACACGACATTCACTTTGTGTTTGGCAAAAAATTCGGGCAGGTCGTGGTATTTTGGATTGGCGACAATGATGGTCAGGTTGCAGCGGTCGATCACCTTTTTGCCCAACTTGCTCACCTCCTCCACGAACCAGCGGAAATGGGCATTCATCTCTGGTGCACCGCCGGTAATGTCCACGGTATGCACCGTTGGGGTAGCAGCAATGATGGCCAGGCATTTTTCCAAATGTGCCCGAGTCATCTGTTCTTCTTTTCGATCTGGTCCGGCATCCACATGGCAGTGGGCACAGGTCTGGTTGCAGAGCTTACCTATGTTGATCTGAAATATCTCCAGGTTGGTGGTACGGAGTGGTGTAAAACCTAAATTGGCTACTTTTTCCGCAAAAACGGGAAACTGTGCGTCAATGGCTTCATGCCCGTTCAGGACCTCCAACTGATAAAAGGTATCCGAAAGCTCATTCTTCCTCGATGCCAGCGATTTACTTTTTTGGTGTATGGCCATATTTTAAGTAGGCAAGTAATCCAGTAGGCAAGTAGGCAAAAAGAGGAGGCAATGAAATCATTGTGTACTTGCCTACTCGCTTACTTGCATACTCGTATACTTACATAATTTTCTCTTTTACGTGGTTCATCATTTGTACGCCGTAAACGAGCGTGGTGCCTGCCTTTATGGAAGCTGCGACGTGGACGGCTTCCATCATTTCTTCCTCGTCGGCTCCGTGCTGGAGGCAACCGCTGGAATAGGCATCAATACAATAGGGGCACTGGATGGCATGGGCTACCGCTAAAGCAATCAGGGCCTTCTCGCGGGAAGTCAAAGCACCTTCGGCCATGACGTTGCCGTACCATTTGAAAAAATCCTTGCCCATCTGCTCCTGAAACTCGGTAATGTTGCCAAACTGCTTGAGTTCGTCCTTGCTGAAATAATACTCTTTTTCTTTAGACATTTTCTAATTGTTGATTGTTGATTGCTAATTGTTCTCGCCAATCAATAGCCAGCAACCAACAACTAACAATTCTCCTAAGTTTGGCAAAGCAAAGGAATATTTTTAAATAAACTGTAACTGTTCTGGCTTTGACATAAAGCATTAAAAGATGACGATCCTCGAAAATGCCGGGGGGCTATTTCCTCTTTTTACCCGTAAAACACAAATACCTGCCGGCAAATCACTGACATCCAGCACTTTACGGCAAAACGTTGTGCACTGAAATGCGTCCTTCCTTACGCTCGATCCGTTTGCAGTTAGTATTTCTAAATACCAGGAGCCATTTGCCAATCCCACCGTGAGCTCTTCATTTGCCGGATTTGGAAAAAAGCGGACATCGGATTCATCATGCTCTTCTCCGGCATGCGCTCCCCCTAAGAACCAGATCAATGGTCAAGACACTGCCTGTATTAAAACATCATAAGGTAAAATTCACGCTTGCCCTGATGCCCCAGCGCTTGGAAGGCAAATCCGGATAGTTTAACCGCCAGATCATGTCGAAACGGAAAAAGCGGAAAATATTTTCCACGCCGAAGCTGGCCTCAGTATAAGGCGTCCGGTTGGGAATGGTGATGCGTACCTGATCGTCCTCAGTGGTGTTTTCGAAGAGGTTCAGTGCATTGGCCTGCCGGTTTTCATCGGTCATCTCGCCGATCATGGAACGGAGGTTGGCCACCGCGCGCACCCGTAGCTTTCTGAAGAGCGGGACCCACTGCAGGAGGAACCCATCGAAGTGGTGGTCGAGGTTGATCCAGGCGTACTGGTCGGCGGCGAAGGAATATTCCGTGAGCAGGTTGAACCCCCGGTCGTTCATGATCAGCCCCTCGTTGCCCACCGGAATGAACATATTCAGATAGGGCATGTTGCCCCAGATTTTACCCCCCAGCAACCGCCAGTTGGTGTAGCCAAAAGCCCCCCATCGGATATTATCAGTCAGCTGTAATTGCAATTGTTTGAAATCCGTGTCACCACCGAGTTTGTCAATCGGGAAGCCCTGCTTGTATTTTAACGAAACAATCGGGTACCGGCTGCCGAGGCTGAACCGTTCGTAGGAACCGGCAATAAACTGCTCATCGAAGGCATACCGAACTTCAATAAATGCTTCGCTGGAAGTGTATTTGTTTTTTGTTGTTTCAGGGTTGGGCTGGTAAGAAAAATTAAAGGTCGGCCGGTTGTCCTGCTGGATCGCTCCCACCTGAACGGAAAAACCGGATTTGAATTCCCTGAAAAAAGCAGCAGAAAAATGCTCGACGTCCAGTAGCTTAAATGGAATGCCCGCCCGGCGAAGAAAATAACTGCTGGAGATCCCATCCCCCCCAACACTGAACGTACGGCTGAAATTGGGTGTCGGGAAGTAATCATTCAAATAGGACAGCTGCAGAGTCGTCCACTGTTTGTTATCGAAAACGTATTCGAAGTCGATGCCGTATTTAAATCTTTTATCGCCAAAACCATAGGCACCATAAGCCCCGACCAGGAATTTTTTGCTCACCTTGGTACTCGTCCGCAGCCCAAACTTAGTTCGGAACCCCTCAATGTCATTGACCGAAAAGAAGGAGTAGAAGTTGCCAATGTCCACGTAATCACCCCACATGAAGCCCGTGAACAAGGTGGTCGAGATCCGTTTCCAGGCTTCATAAACCGGTAGGGTCCGAATGGTATCGACCAAAAAATAAGCGGTCTTTTCACTTTTGCCCAGTTCCGTATGCCGGTTTTCTGCCCAGTAGGTGCTGTCCTTTTTAAATGCGTCCTGAGCCACCATCTGTTTTTCATTCATCTGCTCCTCGGTCTGCTTTCGGACAAAGCCAAAATCTTCGTAGGTCGTCGTTCTTTTAGCTTGGAAGCCCGGTGCTTCTTCGTTTAGTTTTTTGAAAAAACCGGGAATGAATGCTTCCGTAATGGTATTGGTAGTGAGCAGAATATTGTCCCGTTCGGGCATCCAAACCGAGTCGTTGACCATTTGGAAGGAATGCAGGATGGTGAGTTTTTCAATATGGTTCAGGTGCCCTTCTTCCAGCAATTGCAGTTTGATGCGTTTGACAGCGTAGGTTGTGTCGTGTACCCAAAGATCGCCGTTAAAAGCATTGACCCCTTTGTGTTTGGGAAAAAACTGTACCTGGTAGCACCATTGATTATCGATCAAAGCAGAATCAATCAAGTAAAAACGGTAGTGCGAGGCCCCATTGTCCGCCACTGGGCTGATGAATTTTTTGGAGACCAGGTCGATCCAGTTATCGTAGGGGTTCAATGGTTGTTGTGCCACCCCGGCCAATTGGCCGACACTTTCATTTTCATAGTCTCCCACCACTTTTACAGCCTTCAGGATCTCCCTGATCCGCCGCGGATCCTTTTGATAGTGAAAATCGGAAATCGTTTCCGTGATGAACATCGGCAAAAACGGCTCATCCCCCGAGATGCTATCGATATGATCAAAAACAAACCTAAACGGTTTGTTGATCTTCATTTTTTTAAAGCTCTCCGTGATGTTGATGAAATCCAGCTCCAGCTTGTTGTAGACTTCGCACGAGTAATAATCTTTACCGACCGGGTTGTTTTTGGGCTTGTTGGCGACCACCTTGCGCATCAGCGCGTAAGCGGGGTCTTCACCGTCGGCTGTCACAACAACTTCGATCAGATCGGTGGAGGAGGAATTGAGCTCTATGGTCAGTTCGGTTTCGCCTTTGTACAAAAACTCAAGTGTCTCGTACCCCAAAGCAGACGTCACCAATGTGTCGGGTGTTTTATCAAATGTTATTTCAAAAAGGCCATCAAAATCAGCCGAAACACCTTTGGACGGGTTGCTTTTTTGATAAACGTTGGCGAATGGAACAGGGTCTTTGGAGTGTGCGTCCAACACCTTCCCTTTTAAAACAATCTCCTGGGAAAAGACAGCAATTGAAGGAAGGGACAGGAAAAAGAGCAACAACAAAGCGTAGGTAAATGGCCACCTTGCGAAACGAGGGGCTGATTCTTTGCGAAGAGGTGCATGCATAAACAAATTTCTATTGCGGATGATGTTTGATAATTATTTGCCGAAACAAGAACAAGATGGATATTTGATCAGTTTGCCCCTAAGGGCAGGAAGTACTTCTACAAAACTACTATTTAATTCAGGACATTGAGTAGATTGATAAAAAGTTGATAAAAGGTTAATGATAGCTGGTTTTTATTTCGTCCTCCCTACACCGGCCTTTTATCAACACCTTTTCAAGCTACCGGGCATTTACTACCAATTACATTCCAACTACCCCGAGCCCAATAATAAGGAACTAACGGAACCACAAAAAGCAGATTGTGTCAAGGGTTTTGCATTTTGCAAAAGCAGCCCTTATTTTTGCGACCGAATAAACCCAACCAGTAATTGGTTGTTACCATTTCTGACCTAAAAAATTGTTTTACTTATGGCAATAATGATCACTGACGAATGTATCAATTGCGGTGCCTGCGAACCAGAGTGCCCGAACAATGCCATTTATGAAGGAGCCATTGAATGGGCTATTTCAGATGGCACCGATATAAAAGAAAATTTTGAATTGGAAGACGGCACCGTGGTGGGTGCAAATGATAAAAACGACCCAGTTTCGGATGATTTTTATTATATTGTGCCCGATAAATGTACGGAGTGCAAAGGTTTCCACGAAGAACCACAATGTGCCGCCGTCTGTCCGGTCGACTGTTGTGTGCCGGACCCCGAACGAGAAGAAACCGATGAAGTGTTGCTCGGAAGGAAGGCTCGCCTTCATTTGTAGCCCATTTTCATCCGCTCGTTCTACTCTTAGAAAAGGTTTTAGTTTTCATAGCTTTAGATTTTTTGTTACCCATCTGTGTTGCAGGTGGGTTTTTTTGTAAAAAGTTCAGGTTCAACGCCTCGATTTTGACGGGCAGAAATCCTTTTTTGTTTTCTATTCTTCCAATTGTATTTTCGTCGGTACTTTCACCAAAATTTTAACCAATATTTTGCCCGTTAGGTCAGGGAGTAAATGACGTCCAGGCATCCTATGCTTGAGAACTCATGCTGCTCAGACAGGAATGTCGGAGCCCCCTGAACAGAAAATATTTAAAACCTTCAATATGAAGCAGATCCACACTTTAGCCCTCGCCCTCTTTTCTCTAATGATCGCTGGTTCGGCCTTCGGCCAAATTTCCTTTTCAGATGAAACTGCCCGGTTGAACAATCCCGACGCTTTCACCAGTGGAAATGCTATGGCCGTCGCAGATATGAATGCTGATGGCTATGATGACATCATCCGCATGAACAACAACAATATGTTGAACATCGAATACCAAATGACCGACACAGCGGCATTCACCAATTATACCTTTGGATTTGTGCCTAACGAAGCCTGGGCCATCGTGGTTGGTGACGTGAACAATGATGGTTACTGCGATATCATGACCGGCGGGTTTTATGATGGTGTGAAAGTTCTGACCGCAATGGACAATGGTTCTTTTTACCTTTCTTCCACCCTTCCCGGGCAAACCATTTTTGTCCAGGGGAGCAATATGGCGGACATCAACAACGATGGCCACCTCGATGTGTTCGCCTGCCATGATGATGGAGAAAGTCGAATGTGGTCCAACAATGGATCAGGTATCTTTGAGTCTGCCGACCACTGGATAGATATGCGGACCTCTCCTCCGTCTGACAATTCAGGCAACTATGGAAGTGTCTGGACTGACTTTGATAATGACGGGGACATTGACCTATACATTGCCAAATGCAGGATCGGGGTAAATGACCCCGATGACCCCCGCCGCATCAATGCGCTTTTTGTCAACGACGGCAACAATAATTACCGCGAAGCGGCAGAAGAACATGGCCTGAAAATCAAACACCAATCATGGACCGCTGATTTTCAGGACATCGACAATGATGGTGATCTCGACTGCTTCGTCACCAACCACTATTTTGACCTCCAATTGCTGGAAAATGACGGCTCCGGTCATTTTACTGATATTTCACAAGAAGCAGGCATCCTCACGGGCGAAAATTTTAATTTTGTCCAGGGAATCATGAAGGACTTCGACAATGACGGTTTTGTGGATATCATCACCGCTCAGCCGACTTTATTCTTTAGAAATAATGGTGACAAAACCTTTACCGAACTCGATCCTTTCGGGGAAGACTTTGGCTCCCTCGCAGCAGGCGACCTCAACCATGATGGATTCCTCGACCTTTACACTTCCTACCAGTGCGGCTTCAACAACCCTTGTGGCGAACCTGATAAACTGTGGATGAACGACGGAAACGACAATCACTTTCTCGCTGTGAACCTGGCAGGTGTGCAAAGCAATAAAATGGGGGTAGGTGCCCGTGTTGAAATTCATGGCAGTTGGGGTATTCAGGTCAGGGAAGTAAGGGCCGGCGAAAGTTATGGTATTTCAAATTCTCTCACCCAAACGTTTGGCCTCGCTGATAAAACAGACGTTGATCATGTAGTGGTCAAATGGCCCTCCGGAGTAGTGGACGTACTTAGTGATGTTGCTGCTGACCAGTTCCTGACCATCGAAGAAGGGTCGACTTGTGATGTCCCTGATTTTCAGTTGGGAGACAACGAAACCATTTTATGTGCAGGAGAATCCATCACACTCACGGCCCCTGCCGGATTCACTTATCTGTGGAGTAATGGAACGAACGGCCAATCCATCACCACTAACCTGCCCGGCCATTTCAGTGTAGTCATTGTCGACGACATGGGATGCGCTGCGACTTCCAATGTCGTCAAGGTAACACTCGAACCTGATCAAACCCCTGCCGTCGATGTAGACGGAGAAACTACTTTTTGTGAAGGTGGAAATGTAGAATTGACTTCCTCGGAAGCGAGCTCCTACCTCTGGTCAAATGGGGAATCTACCCAAAGTATCACGGTGACCGAGTCTGGCATTTATGATGTAACCATTACAGGTGTTTGTAATGATTTCATTTCCGAAACCATTGAGGTGGAAGTACTGGAAAGTGCTGACGCTCCCATGGCTGATGATGCAAGTATCATCGCTCCATCCACGGCCACGCTAGAAGCTACCGGCGAAAATGTTTATTGGTATGAATCGCTAAACGCCGTCGACCCGATCGGCGTTGGCAACCAATTTGAAACGCCCATACTGACCGAAACTACTACCTATTACGTAGCCGCTGCCCAGGAGCATGGCGGAGGAAGTGTTTCAGGCGGCATGCCAGAACTCACCCACGACGGCGACCCTCTCAATGGAGCGACCATCAATGGGCAATTGTTGTTTGAGGTCTATGAGTCCGTCATTTTAAGGGAAGTGACGGTCCATACTGATTTTCCCGCCATTAGAGTCATTGAGCTACTGGACGAAAATGACCAGGTGGTTGAATCGGTTGCCATTGATATACCGGTCGGTGAATCTGTGCAAGCACTTAACTTCAATATTGAACCAGGTTTTTACCGGCTGACCACCAACCGGGATTCCAACCAGGTACATTCAGGAACCAATAGCCCGAAGCTTTTCCGTTCGAACGAGGCCGTGGAATACCCATATGAAGAACCCGGCATATTCAGTATTCTAAGCTCCAACTATGGCAATGGTTTTTATTATTATTTTTTCGATTGGAAAGTTGACTTACAGCCAACCAGTTGCTTCAGTGAGAGAATACCCGTTACGGTCGACGTACAGCCGAATGCGGTAAAAGAAATGAACCCGTTCGGACAATTATCGATCATGCCCAATCCTTCCAACGGACAGTTCACCCTGGAAGTGACCCCCATCGCAACGGGACCGGCCCATCTGTCAATTACAGACCTTGCAGGAAAGCAGATTTTTACGGACAAATTTCCGGTAAGCCAGCATGTAACCGAAGTCCGGAGATTGGATCTAACAGAAGTAGCGGCCGGTATGTATTTTCTGAAAATAACTGACGGGGATAGGGCAAGCTGGCTGAAATTAGTAATTGAGTGATTAAAAAACGAGAAGACCTCCCCATGAAAAAAGCCGCCGAAAATATTTTCGGCGGCTTTTTTCATGGGGGATTTTTCAAGCAACTTCATTGCCAATCAACGGAATCTCCCACTTTCACTCCGTAGTCCTGGCAGAATCCGCCACGGACTTCCAACACAAACTGCGCATTCCCTTTAGAAGGAAGCGACGTCTCTGAATGGGGAGTTGTATTGGCGTAGATCGTCGTTATTTTTTTGTTCTCGTCGATGTAAATGATGTCCAGTGGGATGAAGGTATTTTTCATCCAAAAAGACTGTGGTCTGGCCTCATCGAACAAAAAAAGCATCCCCCTTGAATCAGGCATTGACCTGCGAAACATCATTCCGAGCGCCCTTTCCTCATCATTTTCGGCCTTTTCTATGTCAAGGTGATGGATTACTTCTCCCGACGCACTGCTGATTATTGAAAGTTCTCCTTCTTTGGTAAAACTTGGCTCTGGCATAGCTGCGGCTGGATTGGTGGTGGTTGGTATGGTGGGGTTCGAAGAACTGGCATTTCCCCGGCTACCTCCGGTAAAAAGCGGCATCAGATCGGGCAGTACAAAAGCAACAACCGCCAAGATTATCAAGGTGCTGATGATCATTTGGCGGTAATTCCTTTTCGGGCTTTTCTTTTTTTTCTTCTTTTGTGCTGTCTGCTTTGTCTTTTTTCTTGCGGATGATTTTGCCATTTTTATTTTTTTGGTGAAATGAATTTTTTGATTCGCAAATTTCGGAAAAAAGGAATAGCTAAAAACTCAAATCGACTAACGAGCTGATATTAAAAACATAGCTCGGTTAAAAAGCCACTTCCAGACTTAATGTTTTTCTTAACTAAACATTCAGCAAAATGCCATAATAGAATGCCCCTCCGGGTGGGAGGGGCAGCGTTAAGCCAAAGAGCGGCTTGTAAAACAACAAAAATCAATCTTATGGACGGTTGGGGCTTGAAAAGTCACGCAAATCTAACAAATTTAAATCACCTAACATGAAAATTGCGTTAATTGGTTATGGTAAAATGGGGAAAGCTGTGGAAAAATTGGCATTGGCAAAAGGCCATGAAGTAGTCTTGCGCATCGACCAAAACAACAAGGCTGCCCTGAGCCAAGAAAACCTGAAAAGTGCAGATGTAGCAATCGAATTCAGCATACCGGCCACTGCTGTTCAAAATATTTCTGTTTGCCTGGAAAACCACCTGCCGGTCGTAAGCGGCACCACTGGCTGGCTGGAGCAGATGCCCGCCGTCAAAGAGCTATGCCAACAACATCACGGAGCTTTCTTTTATGCTTCCAACTTCAGTATAGGTGTCAATATCCTGTTCGCCGTTAATCGGACTTTAGCGAATTTTATGAAACGGCACCAGCAATATGATGTATCCATTGAAGAAATCCACCACACCCAAAAGTTGGACTACCCTAGTGGGACAGCCCTCACCCTGGCCGAAGGTATCCTTGAAAATACAGCCTTAAAAAAGGCATGGTCTGCTCATTTGGCCAGTGACCAGGCCCCCGTCATGGAGGAGAAGGACAACGATAGTCTGAAAATTATTTCCAAACGGATCAGTGATGTACCGGGAACACATTTTGTAAAATGGGCCTCGCCCATCGATCAATTGGAAATTAGCCATGTTGCCCATTCCAGAGAAGGATTTGCGATGGGCGCCTTATCAGCGGCAGAATGGATCATTGGTAAAAAAGGCGTTTTTGGAATGAACGACCTGCTGGGTTTTCCTTCATAAGTATGAAAAATAAACACCCCCTGATGCGGTTGCTTCAGGGGGTGTTTATTTTCCAATCATTTGGCACCCTACTATTGAGGCTCCAGCCTAAAAGTGACCCTTCTGTTCTGCCTGCGCCCTGAAGCAGAATTGTTGTCGGC
Organism: Bacteroidota bacterium; assembly: GCA_039819485.1. GTDB lineage: Bacteria > Bacteroidota > Bacteroidia > Chitinophagales > Saprospiraceae > UBA6168. Next base: position 21,667 of record JBCBRY010000079.1, read on the forward strand.
GATAGGATCATTTTCACCATGTCCCTTTGTAAACAAAATGGACTTCGGAACTCCTTTGCTGTTGAGGTAATCAGCACAAGAGCGAGTACGGTCTTCTGACAACTGCTGGTTAGCAAAGTCGTTACCAACATTGTCAGTATAACCATCAATATAAAGGTTGTAACCAGGGTACCGGAGTACGATTTCTGCGATCTGATCCAGAATTTTTTGGGAGGAGTTGAGCAACCTGGCACTACCTGTTTCAAAATTCACATTTTGCATAGCGAGGTCGAGGACGGCCTTGTCTTCTGCTGCGATTTCCGGGCAGCCGCTACTGGTCGAAGGACCGGCAAGAGTAGGACACTTGTCTTCATTGTCGGGGATGCCGTCACTATCCGTATCAGGACAACCAGCAAAACTTCTGATACCTGGGGTATTCGGGCAATTATCTTCATTGTCGGCGATGCCGTCATCATCAGAATCAGGGCATCCATTGTGTTCTGCGGTTCCAGGAGTCTGAGGGCAGCCATCTTTGTCGTCAGTGATACCGTCCCGATCTGAGTCGGGGCATCCATTCATCGCCGGAATACCGGGCGTCGTTGGGCAACTGTCTTCTTTGTCGACAATACCATCATTATCAGTGTCCGGACAACCGGAGAACCGGCGCAAACCAGCTGTATCCGGGCAGTCATCTACATGGTCAGCGATACCGTCGCCATCGCGGTCGGGGCAACCATTGTGGCTGATGTCACCCGGCTCGTTTGGACAGTTGTCATCTCTGTCGGCCAATCCGTCACCATCGGTATCAGGGCAACCAGCGAGGGAAGTAGGGCCAGGTATAGTTGGGCATTTATCCTGGTCGTCGGCAATGCCATCGTTATCAGAATCTTTGTCGACAAAACGCATACCCAAGGTGAGCCCTCCCATGATGTACCAGTCATTTTTATCGGGGCCTCCCGATTCCGAAACACCATCAAGATAATCCGTGAACGTTAATCTTTGGCCCCACTCAAGGCCGAGGTATACTTTTCGGCTAAGGTCCACCCTCAGTCCCAAACCAATAGGAATTGCGATATGGGTATTTGAGTAATCAGCATTTATATCTGCCATTTCTCCGGGTCTGGAAGGATTGCCATAAACTGCATCGGGATCTGCAAAGGCTGCACCAAGCCCAAGAAAAACATAAGGGATAACTTTCCGGTCATATTTGCCTGATTCTGTAAACTCAGTATCCCCTTCCTTAAAACTATAATTCTTTTTCTTACGTAAGTCAAATTCAGCCCTTACAGCTAGTTCAACAATGGAAGATTCAAATGAAGTCCCTCTATTTTCGTTTCGGGAATAATTGGCATCGTCACCTTTGATGTTGCCATAATAAAGGTTGGCCCTAAGACCAAAACGATGAGATAATTGATTTTTAACAAAGATTCCAAAAGCAGCACCAGACTGGTCAAAAGTAAAAGTCGGGTCAACCAGATCCCCCAGGTAGTTGGAATAGCCTACAAAAATCCCCGCAGACCATTCACCGCTCGATGAGGAGCTATCTGGTTGAACAGTTGCAGTATCTTCTTCGTCTTGGGAAAATGCCATTGCCGGGATTAACAGCAAGAGTAGGATTAGTTTGAAATTTTTCATTATAAAATGTGTTTTTAGCCGAAAATTGATCCAAAGATCAAGTGTTTTGATTGTGGTGGTTAAGTTAATGTTTGTTCCTTCGTGTAATTGGATTATAATTATTGATAGGGTTTAAGTGTTTCAGTTGCAAATGTCGCAAATATGCGAAATGTGGGGAGTATTTTTACTGCCTATATATAAAAAAAAATGACGCTTTTAAAAGACTGAAAATGAAGCCTTTCAAACGAAAAATTTAACTTTAGGTTGGGTGAGTTTTAGGAAACAGTCGGTTCTGCTTGTTTTTCCAAACGCCAAGTTACAAAAAGAAACGCAGCTAATAGTAACGAGTTGACAACGTAAATCCATTGTTGATTTAAATTCAATATTTCTTTCAGGTAATTGCTCAGTAAAAAAAGTGCCAACGGAAATATTATGTAGAACAGTATTCGCTTTAAGTCATATCGGACAGGATAATATTTTGCCCCCCAGGCCCAACACGCTACCGTCATGGAAAAGTAACAAATTAACGTTGCCCAGGCTGATCCCATATAACCCATGACTGGTATCCACCAGAAGTTCAGTGCAACCGTAATTACCGCCCCGCCTACGGCAATGATCCCCCCTTTGTTGGTTTGGTCGGTCAACTTGTACCAGATCGACACATTGTAGTAGAGTCCCAGGAACAGGTTGGCCATCAATAAAACAGGGACCACTGCCAGCCCTCCCCAGTATTCTTCTCCGATAAAATATTTAATGATATCAATGTAAAAATTGATAAACAGAAAAGCCAGCGACCCCACGATCGTAAAATATTTGGCCACATCGGCGTATATCTTTTTGGCGTCCTTGTGCTTTGCGTTGGCAAAAAAGAAAGGTTCGGCAGCGTAGCGGAAGGCCTGCGTAAAGAGGCTCATTAGCATGGCTAGTTTGTAACAAGCGGAATAAATCCCTTGCTCCCCCCGGTTGGTTTCAATATCAAAAGGCAGCAACCGAACCAGCATTTCCCGGTCAATCATTTCATTGACGATACCGGCCAGGCTGGCCAGTGCCAAAGGAGCTGCATAAACAGCCATGGTTTTCCACTGTTGCGGATCAAAATGCCATTTCACCTGCCTGATTTCAGGGGTCAGTAAAAGCAATACCGTTGCACTCGCCGCCAGGTTGGAAATGAAAATGTACTGAATCCCCCAAGCTGGGTTGTACACCGCATCAACCACCCCAGTGGCATGCCCGTTTTGCAGCAGCCAGGGGCACAAAAGCAAAAAGAATAGGTTGAGGCTGATATTGACCCCAATGCCGATTAACCGTACGGTAGCAAACCGTACCGCCTTGCTTTCCAATCTTAGCTTGGCGAGGGGGATCTCACTGAGTGTGTCAAAGGCGAGCACCAGTCCAAATATCTGTATATAACTTTCCTCGTCAGCAGAAAGGGCATACCACCCGGCAATTTCTCCGGAGAAAGAAAAAATGAGTGCGGAAAAAAACAGCACGGAAACAATGACTGACCAAAATGAGGTCGAATAAACCTTTTCCCTATCCTTCTTCTCGGTACCGTACCTAAAGAAAGCCGTATCCATCCGGTAGATAAAAATGACCATGAGGAATGCAACCGTAGCGTATAACTGGGTAACGATTCCATATTCTTCTTTTGGAAAAATATTCGTGTACAGCGGAACCAGCAAGACGTTCAGCACCCGCCCTACAATACTGCTAATCCCATAAATTGCTGTTTCTCCCGCCAGTTTTTTTATTAATGACATACAGGTATTTTGGAAATGAGTTTCTGCTTATGCAAAAACTATTTTATCAATGGGCTGATATGAAAAGCTTACAAAAGTCATAAAATCCTTTCATTTTCATAGGCGCATCCGTCAGACTTGCAGTAACTTCGCTCGTTTTTATTTGAACCCATTTCAAAAAGTGCACGTGTTATGATCAACGTACCCCTTCTAAAAAAAATCTGCGAAACCCCTGGCGCACCAGGATTTGAACAACCTATTCGTGAATTTGTCCTTCGGGAAGTCACCCCATTGGTGGATGAGGTCACACTGGACAACCTCGGTAACATCATCGCGGTAAAAAAAGGGCGCGAGCCGAAAAAAGTAATGGTAGCAGCCCACCTTGATGAGATCAGTTTCATCGTTACCCATATCGAGGATGAGGGCTTCCTGCGCATTCATACCCTCGGTGGGTTCGATCCGAAAACACTGACCGCTCAACGGGTCATCGTGCATGGAAAAAAAGACTTGGTGGGTGTGATGGGTTCTAAGCCCATCCACCTCATGAAACCTGATGAACGGAGCAAAGCCCCGCAAATCCAGGACTATTTTGTGGATTTGGGCATGAAAAAAGAGGAGGTCGAAAAATATATTTCAGTCGGCGACCCCATCACCCGCGAAAGGGAGTTGATTGAAATGGGTGATTGCGTGAACGGGAAAAGCCTCGACAACCGCGTATCCGTTTTCATTCTGTTAGAAGTCCTGCGAGAACTCCGGGACAAAGAGGTACCTTATGATATTTATGCTGTGTTCACAGTACAGGAAGAAGTCGGAATACGCGGTGCCATTTCAGCTGCACACCGGATTGACCCTGATTTTGGTATAGCCCTGGATATCACCATTGCATTCGATGTTCCAAATGCACAACCCCATGAAATGATCACTCGATTAGGCAAAGGGGTGGCGATAAAAATCATGGACGGAACAGTCATCAGTGACTATCGGATGGTCAACTTCCTAAAAGAATTGGCCAACAAAAACGAGATCAAATGGCAAGCGGAAATACTGACGGGCGGAGGTACCGACACAATGGGCCTCCAAAGGTATGGCAAGCATGGTTCCATCGCCGGAGCGATTTCCATCCCCACACGGCACGTTCATTCCGTGATCGAAATGGTACACCAGGAAGATATTCGCGATGCCATAAAACTATTGAACCTAAGTCTCACCAATTTGGACCAATACGACTGGAGTTTTAAATAGTCGCCGCCTGGGGTTTTAAAAGATAAGTCAAGTTCCTGTTGTAGTGTAATTTAAGGATGTCCTTCTGCAAAACGCAGCAGCATCCACTGGTTATCAAAAAAGCGAATTATCTGGTTTGAGTGGAAAACCAGACGATTGATCATTTCCAATTATTGAATTTCGGATTTTCACCTCCCTCCCAGCCCTGCCCTGTCACGAGTTTTGGTATAAATTTTTCCTTTAAATATATTGAAATAAAAATATTTGAATAATTTTGCTATTCCTTCCACCACATATTATCAACGGACACACCAGTAGTATTTTTCAAAATTTTAAATCAAAAATCAAGTCTGTGAGAAAGATCTACACCACTGCTGTCTGTCTATTGGTATACCTTTTCCTCCCGGCACAGCCCGATCCATTTGCACCTGACACCAGTTCAATATTCGTCAGAGCCGACCAAATGCCCTACTTCCCTGGTTGTGAGGGCTTTGAGAACGGATCTAACGAAAAAAGGACTTGCTCGAACACCGAATTAGTAAGATTTCTTTCGAGGTATCTCGTTTATCCAGACAAAGCAAAGTACGACGGTGTGGAAGGAACGGTCTTCGTCAGCTTCATCGTCGACCAGCATGGGCAAATTCACCGTCCGGGTGTGTTGATGGATATTGGAGGGGGATGTGGGCAAGCAGCATTGGACGTCATCAACGAAATGCCAAGATGGGAACCGGCAGTCCATCAGGGCAAACCGGTAAAGGTGAAAATGAACCTGCCCATACAATTCTTTTTGCGCGCCGAAGGATTGGATGAAGCCGAGCCTTACAGTCTTTTTTGGGGCACACTGCACGGCAAACAGACGACCAAAAAACAACTCACCGAAAACATTTCCAACAACCTCTATGTACGGGGCCCGGAGGGCTCCAATCGCTATGTCGACCAGATAGAGTTTGTTTTCCAAAAGGATAGTCGGCTGGTCAGTGCTTCCAGTCGGGGCGATATTTCATCTGAACTGGTAAAGGTGATCGACCGTGTAAAAAAAGGAGGAACCTTCAGTATCTATGCATCTGTTCAGGACGATGGGCAGTTCATTACCGTTTCGCGCAGTTATAACATAGTGAAATAAGTCACGTCCCCATTTCTATTCTTTTCTCTACAAATAAGAAAAACAACTATATTTCCTATCCTTTAAGTTTTACAATAGCAATTTATACCTTTGCCAACCGAATAGTAAGGCAATTCCCCACTTTAGAAATAATTGGAATGGCATGACTTTACCGTTTTGCCGGATGCCTAAAACATTTTATCCAATAGATAAGGAAAAAATAAAAGAGGAATTCGAGATGTTTGTTTTTCTTTTATCTTTTTCTAAAAACAAAAACATTTTATCCAAGATGATTATGAATGCTACAATGAGATTGCTTGCCATTATGATGGTAGTAGCCCTCGCCCTCCCTTCCTGCGTTTCCAAGAAGAAATTCATGGATCTGGAAAATGAGAAGAATGCACTTGCCAATTCATTAGCGGACGCCAATGAAAAAGTTACCACGCTTGAAGGCAAGGTTTCTGGCCTGGAAACGGACATGGCCAATCAAAAATCACAATTTGAAAGCGACATTGCTGGCCTCCGCAAAGATATCGACTCTGCGAAAAACGATGCTGAAATGGCTAAGAAATCACTCGCTGACAAAGAAGCTGAAATTGCCAAGATCAAAGGCGAAGTCAAAGGTGCCCTGGGCCTCAACAGCAACCTCAGCATTAGCGAGAAGAATGGCGATGTGTATGTCACTATGGAAGAGCCCGTCAATTACCGCAGTGGTTCCTCACGCCTCAATAGAGCTGCCCGCAAATCAATCGATGCACTGGCAGAATCACTCAAAAACAACCCAGATGTCCACATCCTGATTGAAGGCCATACCGACAACAAGCAGTTCGGTTACGACTCAAGCATGGACAACTGGCAGTTGAGCGTTAACCGTGCAATGGCGGTCGTGAAAAGACTTATCAAGAAAGGCGTAAGCCCTGATCAATTGACGGTTGCTGGCCGTGGTGAGAACAACCCAGCCGCTTCCAATGATACTAAAGAAGGACGTGCAGAAAATCGTCGTACCGACGCCAAGCCAAGAGCTAACGCCGATGCTTTGTACAAAATTGGCAACTAATTTTACCGTTAGATAAAGAGCAAAACAAAACTAAAGCCGGTCAAGGGGAACTTCCCTCGATCGGCTTTCTTCTTTTAGACCAGACCACCAAAACGGGCATTTAATATAGCCTCATTTCAATATAGGCCAGGATATCCTCAATGTCCTCATCCGTCAGTCTCGGAAAATCGTTCATGACCGTTGGCTTCCATTCGTTCCACATTTCCACTGCCTTTGGATGCCCTTCCGCAATCATTTGTTGAGAGGACCTGATCCATTTATGGAGATCTTCTTTCGGGTAGGCTGCCCATCTTTTTGAAACACCACCCAGTGCCGGGCCAGTCATGTCGCTTTTCATATCCTTGTTGTGACAGGAAGCACAATTGTTTTTAAAGAGCGTTTTACCTCTATCAATATTTTGACCTTCAGGACCAGTCGCAGAATAAAAAACTATGTTGCCACAGTATCCTCCGGCTACAATTTCCTCCACTTCTTTCTCCTGCAATAAGCTGTTCATCAGTAACGCAATGACTCCAATCAAAATTAGGGACGCCATCATCACAACGCTCTTTATGGAAATATTAATTAAATCGACCATCGTGTTTTCTTTAGAGTTTAAGAATCGATTAAACCACTTTCAAAACACCATATAATTCTTTGTGAGAAAACAACTGTGCTGCAAGGGAAGTTGGCCCGGCAACGAGGTTTTTGAAGCTCAGATGGCGAAATGTTTTTTTGGTAGGAAATAAAAGAGGAAAGTAAGAGCGAAGGGAGCAGTTGCAACAACCTGTGCAGTATTTTCAATGCAAAAGGCACTAGTCATTGACAATCAAAAGATCGGCATATTTTTACTTGTGCTTTTTGAATGAAAAACAACTGCACAGGGGCTTTTATTTCTTTATCAAAATCAGAACGGAATATCCTCGTCGTCATTCATCTTCGACGGGCGGGTAATCACATTCGACGGCTCAAAAGACGGAGCAAAAGGATCGGCAGATGGAAAGTCGTCAAAGTTGGGATCACCAAGGTCGGAGAACTTGGCAAACCGGTCCGTAAATCTTAGTTTGACCGTATCGAGTGCTCCGTTACGGTGTTTGGCAATAATAATTTCGGCAATACCTTTCAGCGATTGGCCACTCTCGTCTTCGAGGATTTGATAATACTCAGGCCGATAAATGAAAGATACAATATCAGCATCCTGCTCGATCGCTCCGGACTCCCTCAGATCCGACAACTGTGGCCGCTTGCTTCCTCCGCGCACTTCCACCGCCCGACTTAACTGGGACAGCGCAATCACTGGTACGCTCAACTCTTTGGCCAACCCTTTCAATGCCCGCGAAATTTGACTGATTTCCTGTTCCCGGTTGGTGTTTTTATTGTTTCCGCCACCACTCATCAACTGTAGGTAGTCAATGATCACCATCTGGATGTCGTGCTGCATTTTCAAACGGCGGCACTTAGCCCTTAATTCAAAAATATTGATCCCCGGGGTATCATCGATAAAGATGGGGATTTCACTCATTTTTTCAATGGTCGAATGGAGTTGTTGCCACTCGTATTCTTCCAATTTACCCGAACGCAATTTCGAACCGGAGATTTCCGCCTCCAGCGAAATCAGCCTTTGTACCAACTGCGTACTCGCCATCTCCAGTGAAAAAACAGCGACCCCTTTGTTGAACTCCAGGGCTGCATTTCTGGCGAGGGCCAAAACAAACGAGGTTTTCCCCATCCCCGGCCTTGCCGCCACGATGATTAAATCCGAAGGCTGCCAGCCCGAAGTCAAGCGGTCAAGGTCGGTGAAGCCCGTTGGTACACCGGTGAGGCCGTCTTCCTTGTTTTTTAATTCTTCTAAGATTTTCAAAGTCTTGCTGGCCAGTTCACCCATGCTTTCGTACTGGCGGCTGAGGTTGTTCTGTGTAACCGCAAAAAGGCCCTGTTCTGCATCATCGAGCAGCGTAAATACATCTGTGGTATCCTCGTAGGCGTCCCGGATTATTTGAGTGGAAACTTTGATAAGTTCCCGTTGAATATGTTTTTGGGCAACAATACGGGCATGGTACTCGATATTGGCACTCGAACCTACGCGCCCCGTCAACTCCACCAGATAATAAGGACCTCCGATGGAGTCAATATCCCCAGATTTTTTTAACTCTTCTGTGACCGTCAACAGATCTACAGGATGTGATTTTTCGAACAAACGGAGAATGGCTCGATAGATCAGTTGGTTGGCATCGGTATAAAAACTTTCTGGCCGAAGTATGTCCATGATAATGGGCAGCGCATCCTTGTCGAGCATGAGCGCTCCGAGCACAGCGGCCTCCAGGTCAGTGGCCTGTGGCTGCACCTTCCCAAAAACATAGTCTGAAAGCTCTCCATCCCGTTTGCGGAGGTTATTTTTGATATTCTTTACATTCTTCTTTTTTGCACCTTCCTGATTTGCCATTGTTATGTTTATTTGATGATCAAATGACTCTTGTATGACCTGGGAGCTTTCTGTTGAAAACAAAATTACAGGAAATAAACGGCAATGGTTGCGATTTCCCAGCGGTGCGGTGTTGATAAGTCAGGATAAATTGTTAGGATAAATTTCCCAACAGTGCCCCCTCTTTTCTTAAAAATCTGAAATACCTTTCTGCAATCATTTAACTCGTTGAAAAACTGACTTTTATGAAATAGTAAACATCTTCATTTGGGTGGGCTGAGCAATTTCTGTTGCATTAATTTTGTTGAAAATTTTTAGTGAATTTCACATATCAGTCCGCAATAAATATAATTTGTGCTAAATTGCCGTTTTAATGGGCAGCATGTACGGCGCTGAGTTGGATAGATTGCCCACAAATCTCTTTTCTATCGTCTCTAAACATGGATTTAGCCCGGTTGATTGACCATACTTTACTCAAGCCCTATTGCACTCAGACCGACGTGGAGGAAGTTTGCAGGCAAGCCATCGAAAACCAGTTTGCGGCGGTATGTCTTCCTCCTTATTATGTCAAGGGAGCCAGCCAGTTTTTAAACAACACCCCGGTCAAGGTTGCTACTGTCATAGGTTTTCCGATGGGCTATTCCACCATCGCTGCCAAAGTAGAAGAAATCAAGCGAGCTGTTGATGAAGGGGCCGATGAGCTGGACGTGGTCATCAATCTATGCGCTGTAAAAAACGCTCATTGGAACTATGTAAAAAGTGAAATAGAATCGCTTGCCACTGCCTGCCATATGAAGGGCAAATCCATCAAGACCATCATCGAAACGGGTGTTCTCAATCCAGGGGAATTAACGAAAATTGCCGAAATTTGTGCCGCAGCCGGAGTTGATTATGTCAAAACCTCTACCGGGTTCAATGCACCCGGTGCTTCCGTGGAAATTGTTTCCCAGTTGCGCAGCCTCCTCCCCAAAAAAGTCAAGATAAAAGCCTCTGGCGGCATCAAAGACCGCCACTTTGCGGAGCAACTGGTAAATGCAGGTGCCGATCGTCTCGGCAGTTCCTCTGGCGTTCAGATCATAAGGGGCTAAACTATTTTAGTGGATCACGAATTCTTTACCATGAGAAAAATTATCCTTTGCTTGTCCTTCCTTTTCTCCGTTGTTTATATTCATGCACAAAGCATCACTGAAACGGTTGAACCCAAAGTGGATCAATTGATGAACCGCTTCATTGATAAAAACAAAGCACAAACTACCGTCAATGGTTGGCGCATACAGATACTGGCTACCACCGACCGGCAAAATATGGAAAATGCTTTGCGACGTTTTGAGAACCTGTATCCGAGCATCGCCGTCGATTGGGTACATGCCAAACCTTACTATAAAGTGCAAGCAGGTGCTTTTGCAACCAAAACGGAAGCGCTGCGCACCCTTTACATCCTCAAGCCTGACTACCCTGGCGCCTACCCCGTACAAGACAATAAAATAAGACCGGAAGAACTTTTAAGATGAAATTGGAAATTGGGAAATTGACAACTCCAGGAAGTTCCAATTTCTCGCTCTCCAATTTCCCAATTTCAATCAATGCAAACACTCGAACCGATCATCAACCAGGCATGGGAAGATCGCTCCATGCTACAGCAAAAAGAGGTGCAGGAAGCCATCCACCACGTCGTTGATCAACTGGATGCCGGAAAACTCAGGGTAGCCGAACCACTCGAAAATGGAGAATGGCAGGTCAACAACTGGGTAAAAAAAGCCGTGATCCTTTATTTTCCTATCTGTAAAATGGAGACGATCGAAGTCCCCCCATTCGAATTTCATGACAAAATCCCTTTGAAGAAAAACTTCGCTGCCCAAGGGGTCAGGATCGTTCCTCATGCCATCGCCCGGCACGGGGCTTTTCTCGAAAAAGGTGTGATCATGATGCCCAGCTATGTGAACATCGGCGCATGGGTCGGCAGCGGGTCCATGGTAGACACCTGGGCAACCGTCGGTTCCTGCGCACAAATTGGAAGACATGTGCACCTGAGTGGAGGCGTGGGCATTGGTGGCGTATTGGAGCCGCCACAGGCAGCCCCCACTATTATCGAGGACAACTGCTTCATTGGTTCCCGCTGCATCGTCGTGGAAGGGGTGCGGGTGGAAAAAGAAGCAGTGCTCGGCGCTAATGTCGTATTGACCCAATCAACCCGCATCATCGACGTAACCGGCTCAGAACCCGTCACTTACAAAGGCCGGGTACCCGCCCGTTCGGTGGTCATTCCGGGCACTTACCCTAAAAAATTTCCCGCAGGGGAATACCAGGTCGCCTGCGCACTGATCATCGGCAAGCGGAGCGAACGTACAGACAAGAAGGTATCGCTGAACGATGCTTTGCGGGAGTATGATGTGGCGGTGTGACAGATACTGAGATGTCATTTTTCTAAAAAAATGACATCTCTACACCACTCTCTACCTCACCAAAAAACAATTGGGGCACCGGCCCAGCCAGCACCCCAATCCCCAAATTCGGACGTAACAATTGCATCAATATTGCTTTACGACTTTACCACCTGATGAACGGTGGCGATCAAATACAAAAACGATTTCGTACATCCCCGGGACTAAATGGATCGTTGAAATTTCGTGGGTGCCGGGCTGCTCAAACAACTGGGTAAAAACCACCTGGCCAAGCCCGTTCACCAACTCTACGCCCACGGGCGAACTGATTTCTTCGGGTAACTGCACGTACATTATTTCATCAATTGGATTTGGAAAAACGCTGACTTCGGCATGCCCCTCCAATTTCACTTCGGCAATGCCAGAGTATTCGTACGTGCCGTCCCGGTCTATTTGCCGAAGGCGATAATAATAGGTTTGGTTGGCCTGCACTTTCTCATCCAGATAGGCATAGTGTTGCCACCCATCCCTCGTACCGGCACCCGGCAGTGTACCGATTTTTTCAAAAGAGAAACCGTCCGTACTGCGTTCTACTTCAAACCGGTCGTTTTCCATTTCATAAGCGGTCATCCATTTTAGGGAAATTCTATTTTCTTCCGGCTGCGCCGAAAAATAAACCAGCTCGACCGGCAACACTGCCAGCGGCCCTCCATGAATAAAAAAGGCAGAAAAACTGGTCACTTCCACGTCTATATAGTAAGTCGCCCCATCGGACGAAGTACCCCATTCAACAATCGGCAGCAGATCCCCACCGCTGCTGTTCACGGCATTCGAACAGGACACGCCGCTAAACTTCGTCACTTTGGCGTTGGCCAGCAAGTCGATGTCATTGCCGTCATTGTCATTGGCTGCCAGGAATGCCTCCCACTCCCCTACTTTGAAATAAATGCGCACGCGCACCGTACCCGTCGGTTGGTTGGTGACGCTGATTTCAAAATTTCGGTCAAGGTACTCCGTGCCATTGGCAGTCACCCTGACCGGATCGGTATTTACAAAAATGGAAGCATTGATTGTCCCCATGTTTTCTGTGTCCAGAATAGAACAGACGAGATCGTCGTTGTGCTCGATGTGTATCCAATCGCCCGAACCGCTCGAATTGGCAGAAACGTTGGCCGTCAGGCATTGGTTGGCCGTCCCTCCCGCAGTCGCTACATTTTGAAAAATATTATTGAACACCGGTCCTTTCGTTACCGTACCTGACTGAGCCTCGAAGACCGCTCCTCCCGCTCCTTGTCCAGCCGGCTGCATGCCCACAAAATCGAGTTTGATGCCCGCATTGCCGACGTCGGCCAGAAAGGCAGCAGCCACATCTTTGACAGACTGCGGACTGGCAGCCGAAGCATCCGCTACGGAGGTATACATTGAGTGGCCGTAGATGACATCATCGCCACAATTACTAAACGAATTATAATCAATTTCAATGCGTACATCGGGCATCGGGCCAGTGACGAGGTCATGCCCATCCAGCTTAAAAGTATAGTTGCCACCTCGGTACATCCTGGTTTCCACATCGTTGGAAATAAACCAGTCCGGACCATACTGGTCGGCTCCCAGGTCCATTTGCGTAAACGTCATTTCAACCTGATCGATGGTATAGCCCTGAGCCGTCAGCTCATTTTTGAAATTGGCAAAACCTGTCCCCCCAGCGACCAAATGCATGGCGGCCTGATAGCCGGCATTGGAAATTTCTGCACTCTCCAAAGCATAATAGGCGTAATCCAGGCCACAGACCGGCAAGGGAATATCATGACCGCGCACATGGGCGTAAACGCCGTAGCCTTCTACTTTGAGTGCCGTAAAATTCAGTTGTTCCTGTGCCTGAACAGCAATGAAAGGAAGGGTAAAAAACAAGAGGATAAGAATCGTAAATAGCCTTTTCATGTCAATAGAAATTTTACTGACATACGGATCAAATTCATCTCCAATCCGCTCCCAGGGCAGGCAGCATTGAGTACTTGGTACGGGAACGTGGTTACTTGGTGGGGACGCTCTTTTAGTTCGGCAGTCTTTCATCTTTCGCTGATTACGGTTCCCGAAATGGGGCCAGAGAAAGATCAAAGACCGACGAACTGCGGAATGTGGCCTAAAACAACTGCAACAACTCCTCCTTCCGGCTGCGGGCAACGGGGATGGTGATCCCGTTTTTCAAAACCAAATGGCCGCCTTTTCCACGCAGGTATTTTTTGATAAAAATCAGATGCACCAAAAAAGAGTGATGAACCCGGCAAAATGGATATGCCTCCAACAAGGCCGCTACTTCTTTTAGCGTCTTTGAAACCAACACAGACTCTCCACCGACCAGGTGCAGACGGGTATAGTTGCTATCGGACTGGCAGTAGGTGATGTGTGCAACTTCGATAAACTCCAGCCCCTCAAGGGTTGGGAACGCAATGCTCGGCAAGGTCTTTTTCCCGGCGTTGACCATTTCCAAAAGGGAAGTCAGGTTTTGCCGGTTCAGGGAGCTTTCCCGCTTAGCCGACACTTTTGAAATGGCTCTTTTTAATTCTGCTTGCACAATGGGTTTCAGCAAATAATCAATGGCATTGACCTTGAACGCCCGTACGGCAAATTCATCGTAGGCGGTTATAAAAATTACCTCGAAATCCATTTGGCCTACCTTTTCCAGTAATTGAAAACCGTTCATGGACGGCATTTCAATATCCAAAAATACAAGGTCGGGCCGGTAGGCACGAATGGCCGCTACTCCTTGCTCCGGCGATGAACAGGTTTTGACAATTTCCAATTGCTCCTGATAATCTTCCAGCTCCCAGACCAGGGATTCGATGCTGGCTTTTTCGTCGTCAATGATGATCGTTTTTAACTTCATTCTTTTTGGATTGGTGGTTTGCCGACCTGCGGTCGGGTTTCTGGTTTCTGGTTTTTGGTTTTTGGTTTCTGGTTTTTGGTTTCTGGTTTTTGGTTTTTGGTTTTTGGTTTTTGGTTAGGTAATCTAAAATTACCAATCAGTTGATCTTAAATCGTTAATCGGTTGGTTTTGGGTGGTTGGCGAAATGGGGATCTGGATATTTACTTTGGTGCCTGCGGGTTGGCCGTTCAAGCTGTACAAGTCTTCAATTTCCACACTGGCCACGGATGCTTTGTCCAGGCTGTTCATACGCAGACGGTCAGCGGTCAATTGCATACCAACACTCTTACGGGTGCGGCCACGCTGGTTGCTGATGGCCGAGGCTTTCTTGCGCCCTACCCCATCGTCGGTTATTTCCACTTTTAACAAATGCTCCTTTTGAAATACGGACAACCGGATGCGCCCCTCCCCAGGCTTGTGCATCAGTCCGTGCCAGATGGCATTTTCGACGTAGGGCTGCAGAATCAACGGCGGCACCTTGATCACTTCCGCATTTACCTTTTGATCCACTTCTATTTGATAAGCTATTTTTTTTGGAAACCGCATTTGTTCCAGTTGGAGGTAAAGTTCCAACGCTTGCAGTTCGCTCGCCAATGGGATGGATTGGGATTTGGAATTATTCAAAATCAGCCGTATAAGCTGCGAAAACTTGGTGAGATAATTGGCCGCACTGCGGGCATCGTTGGTGACGATGTAGTTCTTGATCGAATTGAGGGAGTTGAAAAGAAAATGTGGATTCATCTGTGAACGGAGTGCTTTCATCTCTGCTTCTTTAAGCCGCAGGTTGTAGGCCGATTTCAGGGCCATTTTTTTCTTGATGGAGCGCATTTTGTTGCGGTAATATGCCAAGAGGCCAGCCAGTAGGCAGAACGCCAGCAAGGTTGAAAACCAGATGGTTTTCCAGAATGGTGGAGCAATGGACAACGCGATGGACAGTTCGGCCTGCTCGTTCCAATTTCCTGCTCGTTCGGCAGCCTGCACCCGGAAGCGGTACTCTCCATTTCCCACATTGGTATAGGGAGCAACTCCTTCGTCAGTCATCCGCCAGTCTTTGTCAAACCCTTCCAATTTGTAACGAAACAAGGGGTCGTCGGTGGGGTTAAAATCCAGATTGGCAAACTGGAAAGTAAAAAAATTCTCCTGGTAGTTCAGTTTTAGCTCCTTCAGGAAGTTGAGGTCCGCCGCAAAACGCTTTTCCCGATCAAAGACCTTCAGCCCGTTGAACCTCAACTTCGAGTACGACTCTTCTCCCCTGAAATCACCTGGGTGAAACAAAGTATGATAACCGGGCCCACCAAGAAACATTTGCCCATTAGACAGGGACTCAATCGCGGTCAGCCAATATTTATTCAAATCATTATTGACCAGACCGTCCTTTTCGAAAAAGCTCCTTGTTTTAAAATCTTTGGTCGACATTCTCGTCAGGCCGTTGCCAGTTGCAATCCACAGGTCTCCGTACTGGTCGACGTCCATTTGAAATACCTTACTGCTCGCCAGCCCCTCCGCCGCTCCAAAATGGGTCACCCGCTGGCCCACAGGTGCATTGATATCCAAACGGTCGAGGCCGCCAAATTTATATCCCACCCAGATCACATCATCCGGATCGACGGCCAGGCAATAGATCCACGAATAGGACAACCGGTCCTGGGCATTTTCCTGAATAGAAAAATGTTCGACGGCACCGGTGCCGGGGTCGTACATCACAACAAAAGGCTCACCACCAACCCATAGTCGGTTTTTGCTGTCCACCACCAGATCTCCGATGTACTCGAGTGTTGGAAAGTCATTTTCTGTTTCACCGGACAAATCAATCAAGGAGATGCTTTGCGCAAAGACATCCACTCGGAGCAGGCCACTGGGGTATATGGACGCCCAGAGGTTGCCTTCCTGGTCGGCCTTGATCCGATAGGAGTGGAAACGGGTAAATAATTCATTGTTTTCCCAGTCGGGAATACTCAACCGCCGATTTTCCACATCCACCTGAAACAGCCCTTTGCTGGAAGTGACCCAAATGTTTCCCTGGCCATCCATCTCCGAATCGATCGTATTCCAATATCCTTCCTCGACACCGACGGGCAGTTGATTGAACGAAGCTGTCATCGAGTCTGTCGCAGGGTCAATCAAATAGGCTTTTTCTCCCCGGATAGAATTGACAAAAAGCTGCCCTTCTTCTAAATAGACCATCCCTGTCGGGAAAACAAACTGCTCTTCGCTCGTGCCGGGGGCCAACTCATAAAACCGATGTTGAAATTTCAATTTGGCAGGTATGGATCGGCTCATCCCTTGGTGTGTGCCGATCCATAAGTTACCGTCAGGCCCAACATGAACCGCCTGAACACCTTTTGAAACAGGGTTGGATTTATCCGTCGATATATGGGAAAATCGGCCAGTATTGGTATCGAGATACTTGAGTCCATCGTTATAACCACCAACCCAGACTTCATGCGCGCTGATCGGTAATATCGCCCTTGCACTCAAGCGGTAAAAAGGCCTGTTTTGGTAAAATTCCCACCGATACATTTTTGGATCGAACCGGAAAATGCCATCGTACTGGCCAGAATACCAGATGGTACTGTCTGGTCCCACTTCCATGGTGTAGATACTTTTTGAATATTGGCCGTTCTCTCCGGGCGGAACGACTAATGAAAACTGTTCACTTTTACTGTCAAAACGAATCAGGCCGTAACGGGCCCCCAGCCAAAAAACCGATGGCTCGTATGGATCGGCCTGTAATGAGTAAAGCACATCGTGCTTTTTATATTCCAACTCCTCGCTGCAGGAGCTTGGCCGCCACGTACGGAAAGTCAGTTTTTCCGTGTCAAAACAGGCCAGGCCCCTTTCCAGCGCCATCCAAACGTTGCCATCCGCTCCGACCTCAATGTCCCACATCGTTGCAATTGGCAACTTGGCATTGACCGGAATTTGATACGAATCAAAAGTGCCTTTGTGAAGATCGTACCGATGTAGTACGCCTTCCCCGGTGCCTGCCCAGATATTGCCAGCAGCATCTTTGTCGAGGCATAAAATATCGTTGCCAACAAGTGCCGTCGTATCCGAAAATGCCTGGTTGAAAACCTGCACCGTCCGGCCATCATAGCGGTTGAGCCCTTCCCGGGTAGCGATCCAGACGTACCCAAGATCGTCGTGAAGAATATCTGTGACAAAATTGGAGGACAGGCCGTTCTCATCAGTCAGGTGCGACAAGGCCAGTTGTTGCTTTTGGGGAAAAACAAGCAGAGCATCCAAAACGGCTAACAGCACCAACAGGTAAACGGACGGCTTCAACATAATTATTTTTCAAATATATATAATCACAATGATCCCTGGAGCGGCATTTAGTCATTGGTACGGATTGGCGGGTAATTGGTTCGAGGGATTTAGGGGACGGGCCATTTATCCTTCAAATGCAATTCGGTGTGCGGGACAAAACGGGACAAAACTGATTCATTATTATTTGACCGAAGCGAACCTTTCCGTGGCTCCTTGGTGAGGGGGGAGAATGGAACGTGCATTTCTCCTCCCTTTGGAGCGGGCCGGGGGGAGGTCAGTTATCAAGACAAAATTTTCAAGATAACCGCAAATGCCTCCCTTCTACTACCTTTGCATTTCTATTCAGCAATATTTATGAAAAAACATTCACCAAAAAAGACCAGGTCGGCATTCGGTGACCGACGCCAAAAACACAACCGACAGCCACAGCCACCTTCCATTCCTGCCAAGCAGGAATTCCCCATGCGGCTCAACAAGTACATTGCGCACTGCGGTATCTGTGCCCGCCGCCAAGCCGCCGAGCATGTTAAAAATGGTGACGTGAAAGTCAACGGTGAACTGGAAAAGAACCCCGGTTACCTGGTGCAAGAGTCGGATGAAATAACCTTTAAAGGAAAACCTATCAAGCTGGAAGCCAAACGGGTCTACATCCTGATGAACAAGCCAAAAAACGTCATTACCACCGTCAGTGATGAAAAGGGACGCGAAACGGTCATCGACCTGATCGGGGGCACTGTTCCTGAACGCATCTTTCCCGTGGGTCGCCTCGATCGCATGACCACCGGCCTCCTACTGCTTACCAATGATGGCGACCTGGCCAAAAAACTGTCGCACCCCAGCCACAGCATCGCTAAATTTTACCAGGTGACGCTGGATAAAAAACTGACCAAAAAACATCTGGAAGAAATACAAAAGGGCCTGGAACTTGAAGACGGACTGGCCCCCGTGGTGAGTGCCGGCTACATTGAAGGTAAAAGGGACGAAATTGGAGTGGAACTGCACATTGGCCGCAACCGCATCGTTCGACGTATCTTCGAACACCTCGGCTATCAGGTAGTCAAACTCGACCGGACGTACTATGCCGGACTAACTAAAAAAGATATTCCCCGCGGGCGCTTCCGCCATTTGACCAAGCAGGAAATTATTATGCTGAAACATTTTAAATAACTAAAATGGAAAATGCAGAATTGATAATTGAATCTGCAAAAGATTAAAATAAAAAATGGGGCAAAAACAATAGTTGATTTTTGCCCCGTTTTTTTTCACTATTAAAACCAATATCTAAATCTGGCGTCTAAACCGACCAACAAATATTTCTGCGAAAGTCCGTAATCATCTTTTGTAAAACTTTTCGAAAAATACCGGCCGTATGGAGAGACACTGATCTCTATATTTTCATTTAATAAATAACCTACTGAAAGTCCTGCGTAATAGCTGAGGCCAATATTTGTTTTAATTATTTCTTTCAGCTCCTGCTCTTCTATTTCATCCATCAAAATACGGCCTTCGGTATTGATGGAAATATTAGCAAAAACACCTGCCTGCCCTCCGATCGTCCAATTATTATTTTCATACCTAAACCCAGCCAACAAGGGGATATCAAGCATCGTATATTTATTGTAATATCTTTTCCGCAGCGTATTGATCGTTAGGTGCGGAACCTCTCCCATCACCGGAACAGTATCATTATTTGGTAAGACTGAGTAATAAGCAACACCTATGACCGTATCCATGATTTCCACTACCTCGTTCCTTTCATACAACTCTACCATCCGAGTAAATTGCAGCCCTGACGTAAGACTGAACCCAGATTCATGCTCCGCCGTCAACTGCACACCTAAGTGACTGGTTTCCAGTTGTTTTTCATACCTTTCCCTCTGTCCAAACAGATCTTCAGAGGCTGTATTCTTGCTTTCCAAAGTGCGGTTGGCATAACTAAAACCGCCATTTAAGCCAATTGAAAACCGAATATTTTTCCGGCGGTAAGCAATGATTGGTTCCTCTTCTTCCGAGCCGATTAATTCGGACTTGGCCTCATCCTCAATTGCTTTCGTCTCAGGCACTTTCACTTTCGGGGAAGGCGCATTCGCTTTTCCAATTTTTTTAATCCGTAAAAAAGGAATAGCTTCTGCATTTGCTACCTGATTTATTTTTTGGGGCTTATCAATAAAATTATTCGCAGCCTCATTTTCCGAAACAGCATTAATTAAATTATCTGCTTTGACAATTGTTTTATTTTCAACATTGTTTACAGAAATATCTTTTTTACCAAGGTTTTTTCCAACGCTGTTTCCTTCTTTGTTTTTATTTAATTAATGCTGTTTCGGAAAATGAGGCTGCGAATAATTTTATTGATAAGCCCCA
>JBCBRY010000080.1:0-41153 GCA_039819485.1 Bacteroidota bacterium
TATTCCAATTTTTAATTTTTACAATTTATTAAGTTTAACGGTACCTAAATTTATAGCTTTAAATAATTGATAATTAAATCCTTATACCGATAATTGCCCTTCAAAGTTTTATTTCATTTAAATTTTTTTCATTCATTACACTGATGCCTATTCTCATTTTTTTCCTTGCCCATTGGTTCTTGTCATTGTTCTTTCAGACTTTTTTTCATCATAGATATGCTTCGCATAAAATGTTTTCTATGAGCAAACCGTGGGAAAGAGTGTTTCATTTTCTGACCTATGTTTCCCAGGGATCATCCTACCTGACGCCAAGTGCCTATGCCATTATGCACCGGATGCACCATGCTTACTCAGATACGGAGAAGGATCCGCATTCGCCCAGTTTTTTTAAGGATGTGTGGGGCATGATGTACCATACCAGTGTCATATTCCACGGATTGGTTAACAAAACCATCAAGGTTTCTCCTAAGTTTTTGGGTTCCTACCCGGAGTGGCGGGCATTGGACCAGTTCGGTTATGGTTATCCCTCCAGAATTTTTTGGGCGATAATGTACACGTTGTTCTACATCAAATTCGCCACCGCCTGGTGGATGTTTTTGTTACTGCCGGTTCATTATTTGATGGGTCCCATACACGGTGCAGTAGTAAATTGGTGCGGCCATAAATATGGATATCAGAATTATGATAATGATGATGACTCACGCAATTCGTTGCCAATGGATTTTTTAATGCTGGGGGAACTATTTCAAAACAATCACCATAAACATCCTAACAGCCCCAATTTTGCAAAACGTTGGTATGAATTTGATCCTGTCTATCCAATCCTGAGGATCATGCACTTTCTTAAGATCATAAAACTTAGGAGAGTACTAGGGTAGGTCGTTCTCCTTTCAGAATCAGCTACATTTGATAACTATCTCAATAAATAGTTGGAATCATCGCAACTATTACGTTTTATTTGCATTCAATTCATAAAAACCATTGATGCGATGTGGATTGTATTTGAATCTCGAGACGGTTCTTCAACACTATTATCTGAAAAATTTGGCGTTACTTACCATTCTAAGTACGGTGCTATACAAGAAAGTAAGCATGTTTTTATACGAGAAGGACTGTACTATAAATGTATTGGCAAAAAAGAATTGAATATTCTTGAGATGGGGTTTGGCACAGGGCTGAACACTTTTTTGACATCCATAGAATCGGAACGATTGGGGTTGACGGTGAAATACACTTCTGTCGAAAACAACCCGGTGGACCTTGAGACGCTCGCCAAATTAAACTACTGCGAAAAAGTTGGGCTGACAAACGGTAACTGCCTTTTTAACCGCATCCATGAACTCGCCTGGAATGAATGGACAAATCTTACGGACAAATTTTCCTTATTCAAAAAACTACATTCTTTCGAAGAAGTGACTTTCACCGAGCCATTTCATCTGATATATTTTGATGCGTTTGCTCCGAATGTTCAACCACAGCTTTGGGAAGTTCCTTTACTGCAAAAAATGTATGATGCCTTGCTGCCCAAAGGAGTTTTGGTAACCTATTGTGCGAAAGGGGACTTTAAAAGAGCTTTGAAATCAGTGGGTTTTAAGGTGGAATCGCCCAAAGGCCCTCCGGGAAAACGTGAGATGGTCAGGGCAACCAAACCCCGTTGATATGCACCCAACATTACAACCTTATCTCTCAGTTCTTGAAAGCCAACTTGAATCGCTCACCGCGTATCTGGTCAACTATTCTGAAGAACAACTAAACGCAAAACCATCACCGGAGGCTTGGTCTGTGCTGGACATCATCCAGCACATGATGATAGCGGAGAAAGGCTCGATGGCCTATGTCAAAAAGAAAACCAGTTATCCGGAATCTTTAAAGGAAGCTGGAATCTCCAACCGATGGCGAAAGTTCCGGTTAAACTTTTTCCTGCAAGTTCCGATTAAGGTGAAAGCACCGACTGAGGTAGCAACTGATAAATTCAAGAAAAATGTAACCCTTGACTCACTCCTTGCTGAATGGCGAACGAATCGGAAAGATTTGACTGAATTTTTGGAACAGGCACCTGATGATTGGATCAACAAATTGACCTATAAGCATGCTTTTGCTGGCAGGTTGACTTTTGATGGCATGTTACTTTTTTTCCGAGACCATTTCGTCCGTCACCGGAAACAAATCGATCGCACTTTGGCGAAAGTGGCAAATTAGCGGACGCATTTCTCCTGTCAGGGCACCGGGCTACCTATTCGAATTTTCTTCCATAACCGTATTTTTGCAAACTTCTACAACTTCTCAACCTAACAAACATGAAAGAACTGATAACATTTTTAATGGTCGCCTGTCTCTTTATGGCATGCGATCAAAAAACAACCGAAACCTCTACTGAAGAAATGGACTATCCAAAAATCAAAGTTTCCTACCCTGAAACTGCCACCGGCGACGTTACAGACGAGTATTTTGGAACAGAGGTGGCCGATCCTTACCGCTGGCTGGAAGACGATAATGCGGAAGACACCAAAGCCTGGGTAAAAGAGCAGAATAAATCGACTTTTGGCTACCTCGACCAAATCCCTTTCCGGGAACAGGTGAGGGACCGGTACGAAGAGCTGTTCAACTATGAAAAATACTCAGCTCCGAGCCGGGTCGGTGATTATTATTTCTTCTCTAAAAATGATGGCCTGCAAAATCAGTCCGTTATCTACCGACAAAAAGGGCTGGATGGCGAACCGGAGGTCTTTATTGATCCAAACAAACTGTCTGAGGATGGAACGACCGCAATCGGCATTGCTGGTGTTTCTGACGATAATAAATACATGGCCATCAGCCGCAGCGATGCTGGATCAGATTGGCAGAAAATGCACGTTTATGAAGTAGCCACCATGCAAAAATTGGATGATGAACTGGAATGGGTCAAATTCAGTGGTGCTTCTTTCTGGAAAGATGGTTTTTTCTATTCCCGTTACCCGGAGCCAAAGGAAGGTGATGAACTGAAAGGAAACAACTTGAACCACTCTGTTTATTATCATAAAATCGGAGATCCACAGAGCAAGGACAAATTGATTTACGAAGACAAGGACAACCCGGCCTACTATCATTTCGGCTACGTGACAGAAGACGATAAATATTTCATCCTCTTTCAACAACCAGGTACTGACGGCTTCAAAACGATGTACAAGGATCTGGAAAAAGATGGCCCATTCGTCACCTTGGTGGACGGCTACACCAACAAAAGTTCCGTCATACATAGCTTGGGCGACAAGTTCCTGGTCCGAACAGATATTGGAGCGCCTAACTACCGTTTGGTAGAAGTAGATTTAAACAACCCCGGACAGGAGAACTGGAAAGATGTTATCCCCGAAAGTGAAAACTTGTTGCAGGGGGTGAATACTGGTGGAGGGAAGCTGTTCGCCAATTACCTGGAAAAAGCCACGGACCGTATTTACCAGATGAATTATGATGGCTCTGAGAAAAGGGAGATTAAACTTCCGGGAGTCGGTTCTGCCAGTGCCCCGGGTGGTCGGGAAGAATACAAGACTTTATTTTATGTATTTACCTCCTTTTTGTACCCACCTACCATTTTCAAGTATGACGTAGAATCGGGCGAATCTTCCCTCTTTCAAAAAACCTCGCTGAAATTTAATCCTGAAGATTACGAAGAAAGACAAGTGACCTACAATAGCAAGGACGGAACACCCGTGACGATGTTTGTGGTGCATAAGAAAGGTTTGGAGCAAAATGGTGACAATCCATGTTTGTTGTATGCTTATGGCGGATTCAACATCAGCCTCTCCCCGTCATTCAGCACTTCGCGTATTTTATTATTGGAAAACGGAGGAGTATTCGCCATGCCAAACCTGCGCGGCGGTGGTGAGTACGGTGAAGAATGGCACAAAGACGGCATGTTAATGAAAAAGCAGAATGTATTCGACGATTTCATTGCTGCCGCTGAATACCTCATAAAGGAAGGTTATACCCGGAAAGAAAAACTGGCCATACAGGGAGGGTCAAATGGTGGCCTTTTGGTCGGTGCAGTCATGACTCAACGCCCTGATCTTTACGCAGTTGCGCTGCCGGCGGTTGGCGTAATGGATATGTTGCGCTATCACAAATTTACAGTAGGTAAAGGCTGGATTCCGGAATATGGCTCTTCTGAACAAAGTGAGGAAATGTTCGAGTACCTGAAGGGTTATTCGCCGGTGCATAATCTGAAACCAGGAGTCGAATATCCTGCTACCATGGTCACCACGGCCGACCACGACGATAGGGTTGTTCCTGCCCATTCGTTCAAATTTGCGGCGCAGCTGCAAAAGTCACATACCGGAGCTAACCCGGTTCTCATCCGAATCGAAACTGATGCCGGACATGGAGCTGGCAAACCGACTTCAAAAATTATTGATGAACAAGCAGACATTTACTCGTTCATCTTTTACAATACAGATACACCTGTAAAATATGTGAAGGGATAAATATCCGTTCGTTGTCAGTTGTCAGGAAATAGACCAACAACTAACGACCAACTTACTTGCAAACCGATGCTGGCTCAGGGCTGCTTAAAATGTGCGCCCTTGGGAACGAGGCTCAGTCCTGCGCCAGCATCTTTGTCAGTAGATGAGAAAATCGACCAAGAATCATCAGCTGGCATTCATCAATTTTTCCTCCCTAATTTTTAACCAATCTAAATAACTCTCAAAAACTCCCCTTCCTCGAACTCTCCTTGGTTAAAATCATTTCAGATAATACATTTGTGACCGCTGCGAAAAAAGTGTCGCAGTAAGAAAAGAAAAGCTGCTAATAGCGGGTAAAATAGTGCTTGCTGCCTACTTGCCTGATCGACGGTTGCCTACTTTTCGGTCTCCAACTTTATAAACAAATATTTATCTGAATATGGGCTGGTTAGGCAGATTTCTAACATCCTCTATTGGTCAAAAACTTTTAATGTCCCTCACTGGGATATTTCTCATCTTGTTTTTGGTCGTCCACCTCGCAGGCAACTTCCAGTTGCTCATGAACGACGAGGGAAAAGCGTTCAACATTTACGCTGATTTCATGTCTAATAATGGACTGATCCAAATCATTTCCAAAGGCAATTTCTTTTTCATCTTACTCCATGCAATCTTGGGCCTCTATTTATGGGCTGTCAACAAGGCTGCGAGGGGAGGGCAGAAGTACGCAGTTACCAAGGTAAGGGCAACTAACACCCATCCGGGTTTTGCCCGAAATATGGCCATCCTTGGAACGATCATGCTTGTTTTCATCCTCATCCATTTGTATCAATTTTGGTTGCAGATGAAATTGGGAGTAGTTGCCAATGTATCCTATGCGGGTGGTCCTGAAATAGCTGATCTTTATGAAAAGGTGAAAGTCGCATTTATGAATCCGGGCTTTGTCGTGTTTTATGTGATCAGTATGGTCGTCATTGCCTTTCACCTTTGGCATGGTTTCCAATCAGCTTTCCAAACGTTGGGACTGAATCACCGCAAGTACACGCCATTTATTCAATTTTTGGGTAAAGCATACTCGATTCTGATTCCATTCGGTTATGCCATCATCCCCATCATTTTTTATTTGAAAAATAGTTAATTGTTGATTGTTAATTGTTGAATGTCAATTCAGATCGTACAACCAACAACAAACAACTAGCAACCAACAACGAAAAAATGAATCTTAAAAGCAACACACCGCCGGGTCCAATGGATGAAAAATGGACCGATTATAAAAGCAAGATGCCGCTGGTATCGCCTGATAACAAACGTAGGTTGGAAGTAATTGTCGTGGGTACAGGGCTTGCTGGTGCATCTGCTGCCGCCTCATTCGGTGAATTGGGTTATAACGTCAAATGTTTCACTTTTCACGACAGCCCCCGCAGGGCGCATTCAATTGCTGCACAGGGCGGCATCAATGCTGCCAAAAACTACAAAAATGATGGAGACAGTGTCTACCGCTTGTTTTATGATACGGTAAAAGGTGGAGACTACCGGAGCCGGGAAGCCAACGTGCACCGTTTGGCTGAGGTGAGCGCCAATATCATTGATCAATGTGTGGCACAAGGAGTTCCGTTCGCCCGTGAATACAGCGGTATGCTGGATAACCGGTCTTTTGGTGGAGTGCAAGTGCAGCGTACTTTTTATGCCCGCGGGCAAACAGGCCAGCAGTTGCTTCTTGGTGCTTACCAGGCCTTGAGTCGTCAAATTTCTGTTGGAAACGTGACCATGTACAACCGACATGAAATGCTGGATGTAGTACTGGTCGACGGTAAGGCGAGAGGTATCATTGCCCGTAATCTTTTAACGGGCAAGTTGGAAAGGTTCGCCGCCCATTGCGTCGTTCTGGCTACGGGCGGTTACGGGAATGTTTTTTACCTATCCACCAATGCGATGGGTTGTAACGTAACTGCTGCCTGGCGCGTGGTGAAAAGAGGGGCTTACATGGCCAATCCATGCTACACACAGATTCACCCTACCTGCATTCCCCAATCAGGAGAATACCAGTCGAAATTGACCTTGATGTCGGAAAGTCTCCGGAACGACGGACGTGTATGGGTGCCCAAGAAAAAAGAAGATGCGGCCGCCATTCGGGAGGGCCGAAAAAAAGCTAAAGATATTGCCGAGGAAGATCGTGATTATTACCTCGAAAGACGCTACCCGGCTTTTGGAAATTTGGTTCCGCGCGACGTTGCGTCCCGTGCGGCAAAAGTAGAATGCGACAAAGGTCATGGAGTAGTACCGACCGGGCTTGGAGTGTTCCTTGATTTTGCATCAGCATTTGAACGCTATGGCAAATCAAAGGCTCATTCCATGAATTTGCACAATCCTTCAAAGGAAAAAATATTGGCATTGGGAAGAGCGGTTGTAGAAGAAAAATACGGCAACCTTTTCGAAATGTACGAAAAGATCACTGGAGAAAATCCGTATGAAATGCCTATGAAAATTTACCCAGCCGTCCATTACACCATGGGTGGACTTTGGGTTGATTACAATTTGGAAACCAATATCCCTGGGCTATTCGCCTTGGGCGAGTGCAACTTTAGTGATCACGGCGCCAACCGCCTGGGAGCTTCTGCGTTGATGCAAGGGCTGGCCGATGGCTATTTTGTGATTCCTTACACTGTGGGGGTCTTCCTCTCCAAGGAGATTCGTACGCCTAAATTCGAAACCGATTTGCCTGAGTTCGAACAGGTTGAAAAAGAAGTGAAAGAACGGCTTGAAAAACTCATGAACATCAAGGGGAACCAATCGGTAGAAAGCTTCCACCGCAGATTGGGCAAAATCATGTGGGAATACTGTGGAATGTCACGGAACGAAGAAGGGTTGACGAAAGCGATCAAAATGATACGTGAACTACGAGAAGAGTTTTACAAGGATGTTTTTGTCCCTGGTTCTACCGAAGAATTCAATCCTGAGCTGGAAAAAGCAGCCAGGGTAGCTGATTTTCTTGAACACGGTGAATTGATGTGCGTGGATGCCCTCCAGCGCAAGGAGAGCTGTGGTGGACACTTTAGAGAAGAATCCAAATCTCCTGAGGGAGAAGCCATGCGGGACGATGAAAACTACGCTTACGTTTCCGCCTGGGAATGGACGGACACCAATCAGGATCCTAACCTGCACAAAGAAGAATTGACATTTGAAGTTGTGGAACTCAAAACCCGCAGCTATAAATAATAGTGATCAATGGACAATGTTCAATAGATGATCGAACTATTGACCATTTTCCATTGACCTTTGACCATTATCAATAAAATGAAATTACATCTCAAAGTATGGCGCCAGCGCAGCGCAAAAGACAAAGGATATTTTGAAGACTATACGGTCGAGGCCAATGAGCACATGTCATTTCTGGAAATGATGGATGTGCTGAACGAGGACTTAATCCAACAGAAGAAAGACCCGGTCGCTTTTGAGCATGACTGCCGGGAAGGAATTTGTGGAACTTGTAGCATGGTCATCAACGGACAGCCCCACGGCCCGATGCAAGGAACTGCCACTTGCCAGCTGCACATGCGCAGTTTTAAAGATGGTGAGACAATCTACATTGAGCCGTTCCGGGCGAAGGCCTTCCCAATCATAAAAGATCTGGCCGTCGACCGCTCGGCGTTTGACCGGATTATTCAGGCGGGTGGTTATATTTCTGTAAGTACCGGGCAGGCGGTTGATGGAAACGCTATTCCGATTGACCGAAATGACGCCTCCAAAGCTTTTGATGCAGCCACCTGTATCGGTTGTGGCGCTTGTGTAGCGGCGTGTCCCAATGCTTCCGCTATGTTGTTTACGAGTGCCAAAGTATCGCATCTGGCCTTATTGCCACAAGGGCAAGTCGAAGCCGGAGAACGGGCGATGAAGATGGTTCATCAGATGGATGAGGAAGGCTTTGGAAGATGTTCCAATATTACTGCATGCGAGGCCGAATGCCCAAAAGGCATCTCCGTAGAAAATATTGCCCGCATGAACCGGGAATACCTACGAGCCAGTTTTTCAATAGAGGAATAATTTTATTTCAACTATCAATAAAAAAAGGGCAAGCTAATGCTTGCCCTTTTTTTATTTTTGATAGTAAAATTAATTTTCAAACAATTTTCAAACAAGACATGATTGATCAACTCGGTTTGATGGATATTTATTTAATCGACCAATTGCAAAAAGGTCGGTTAAACGGTTCCATGAAAATATTTGATGCAGGATGTGGCCGGGGAAGGAATGCAGAATATTTTATTAAAAACAATTATGCAATATTCGGCGTCGACAAGGATGAAGAAAGCATTCTGAAATTGAAAGAAAAAATAAATGAATGGAATGCCGATTTTAATGAAGACAATTTCAAGGTCGCTGATTTAATTAATGTTCCGTTTCCCGATCAATTCTTTGATTTTATTATCAGTAGTGCAGTCTTGCATTTTTCAGATAATAGAAACCATTTCAAACAACAACTGCTCGAATTAATTCGAGTATTAAATAAAAATGGTTTTTTATTTATCCGTATGACTTCAAAACATACTATTGAGCGATTCGCAGTCAAGATTAAAGGTGATGTTTATTTTTTGCCTGATGAATCGACTCGCTATTTATTGGACAAAGATTATTTGGAAAATTTAATGCAGGAAAATAATTTAATTTACGTAGAACCATTCAAGACAGTGAACGTGGCGGATGTGCGAAGTATGACCACACTGGTTTTAATGAGAAAATAAATTCTTTAGATACGGTTCGTCAAGGTCCCAGAATAATCCTTCCGATCTCATTTTCCAAATTTCAGACTGACTTGCATATTTTACGGATGTGACTTCGTGTCCAACTTTAAATTCACTTAATGAAACATCTTTTTCCATTAAATAAATATCCACCCAGTAATCACCTCGACAATACCGATTGACGATCTTTATATCCTCTTTTCGAACAGTCAGGCCAATCTCTTCCTTCACTTCCCGGATGACGGCTTCCTCACTGTTTTCTCCAGTAATAGCAGAACCGCCGGTGAATGACCAAATGCCTTTTTTGTATTCGACTTTGTCTGATCTTTTTTGAATCAAATAATAATCCTCAGAATTTTTTAGCCAAAAATGCACGACCAAATGGTAATAACCAATTGGGATTACAGAACCTCTCACAATGGTTTTTCCTGTGTGCTTTAATTTATGATCATATAAATCCCAGATTTCCATGAAAGATTTTTAAAGTTGATCAACAATAAATCTTGATTGATGAAATCCGCTGCGAGCTTTGCAGCCGCCGCGGGTAAATTAATTCAGCAATTTATCACGTGGAGATCGTAAAGTCCGCAGAGAGCTGTTTAACGCAACATTTTTTATTCAAAAAATGCTTTCGGATATTCAACAGTTCCACTTACACCGCTTAATCCGTTTTCGATTAATTCAATCGCCATACAGTTCTCATCACGTGCCTCAAATGGTAAACGGATCTTAAAATCACTTGCTTTTCGGTAACCAAATCGCGGATAATAATTTTCATGCCCCAATACAATAACCGAGTTATGGCCCAGTCTCCTTGAAATTTGGTGGGCCTCTATAATTAATTTTCCACCGATGCCCATGTTTTGGAATTCAGGATGAACGGAGACAGGTGCAAGTGAAAGAGATGGAAAGGATTCCTGATCATTATTTATTTTAATTTTTGTCAATAAAATGTGCCCCACAATTTTGTCTTCATTTAATGCCACCAGTGACAGCTCAGGAATAAAAGCGGCGGATTGACGCAGTCGTTCAACCAATAGGTGTTCGGTATGGTCGCCATGTGGGTCATTGGCAAAGGCCGCCTGAACTACGTTGTGTACAGTTAAATAATCTTCTTTTTTTTCTTGTCTGATTAGAATTTCCATTTTGATTTTTTACAAATTTAGATAATTAGCGGAAAGGTAAATAAGGTAGGGTGTCGGCCATAAACTTCGTTTTACATTAAATTAACGTTATTTTTGCTTGATAAAAATGACTTGCCAGAATGAAAAAATACACCTCTTACCTTCTTTTTTTAGCATTCTTTTTTAGTTGTAGTACAGATGAAAGGGACGACCCTGCTCCACCTGTAGTTGGTCCGCCTGAGGAGGAAGTGGAAATTATCGAACCTGTTGGTACCGAGCAGTACCTCAACACTGACTCTGATTATATTTTTGACCAGCAGACACTCCATACTTTTGAATTGAATGTTCCCGCACATTTGTTGAATAAGATTAATAATGACCCGGCGGCGGAACAGTATGTTGAGGGCAGCCTCACATTTGAAGGAGAGACGATCAGCCCGGTAGGAGTAAGGTACAAAGGTTCAGTAGGGGCTTTTGTGGCATGTTTGTCCGGTGATGATTGGTCGAACCCGTCCGGTAGTAAGATTTGTACGAAATTGTCGATGAAGGTCAAAATAAACTGGGAAGGGAGAGAAGAGAAATTTTATGGCCTAAAGAAGCTACAGTTTCATTCCATGAACCTGGACGATTCCCAAATGCGGGAACGTTTGGGATATTGGCTATTCCGTGAAATGGGGGTTCCAGCACCTCGATCCGTACACGCCCGTCTTATTATCAACGGGCAGTACAACGGAATTTATGCACTTACGGAACAAATAGATGGCCGGTTTGCCCGCTATAATTTTGAAGACGGTACAGGAAATTTATACAAAGAGATTTGGCCTCTGCACATGAATGGCCAACCGTTCTCTGAACAGACTTACATTAGCCACTTGAAAACCAATGAGGATGAAAACCCGACCGCAGAAATAATCCGCACCTTTGCCACCGAAGTCAGGGATGCCGGCCAAAGCGAACTGCAAAATGTGATCGCAAAATGGATGGACGTAGATGAAATTTTATCCTATGCAGTTGTTGACCGCACAATCCGCCATGACGACGGGCCTTTTCATTGGTATTGTGGAGGTGGCGAATGTTCCAGCCATAATTTCTATTGGTATGAAGAACCGACCGCCAATACCTTGCATTTAATTCC
Source organism: Bacteroidota bacterium (assembly GCA_039819485.1). Taxonomy (GTDB): domain Bacteria; phylum Bacteroidota; class Bacteroidia; order Chitinophagales; family Saprospiraceae; genus UBA6168. Next base: position 11,432 of record JBCBRY010000080.1, read on the forward strand.
CTGGGACCTTGACAATGCTTTTGAAAACATTATTTCCAATCAAAACCCGGTGACGCCCATTGCGGATGATTGGGGAGAGACGAGCAATAATTGCCAGCCTTTTAATTACGGTGCATTTAATATGTCGCAGCTGTCGGCTGCATGCGACAAGTTGACGGCCGGCTGGGCGAGTTTTGAGGAAGAGTATGCGGCATTACTGACCCAGTTTAAGGAAGGACCGCTGTCTCAGGAGCAGGTTGATATGAATTTGGATAAATGGAAAGAGCAGATCCGGTCTGCTACCTTGGAAGCCCACCAATTGCACGACGATGCCATTTCCATTGGTCAGTGGGAAGGGGCTTTGAACCAATTGAAATCGCAATGTAATCATGCGAGAAACAATTAAATCTTGTCATTGGTCCCTGTTTTTGTAATTACCCCAGGCAAGAATCCAGGTGTTCAAAGCACGTTAATTATCCAGCTTTTTTTGAAATTTAATAAAACGTTTTATATGATCTACTCCGATCATGTCCACTTCTATTTCTACTAAAAATTGCCACATTTTCTTGTTGTCCCTGGTCTTCCAAAACCTCATTTTTTTGTTTTGATGGTGTACCTCCCGGATCAAATTATCAATGCTTTTTAATTCTTCTTTTGATATTTTACCTTTTCCCTTAAATGTTGAATAATTGGTGAAGTTGGTACTGATCAAGGGCATTAATTGCGCGTCATAATTTTCTTTTAAATCGCTTGGACGACCGTCCAGAAAAAAGAAAATGTATTTTTCGTTAAAGATGATTTCTTTTCGCGGAAGGTCGCCACTCAGGATGATTTTTAAGGGCTTCTCAGATGTGTTATTTCTTTTTTGAAATACCTCTTCCATTGTCAAAATGGTTTCATGTAAAAGGTCCAGGGTTTGCTGGTCATAATATTTAATATCGATCAGCAACCACAGTTCCCTTGTGTTTTTATCGACAAGTTTTTTCAGGGGCTTCAGATATAAATCTTCAATGAACGGCTTTGAACCAAGATCAACGCTGTCGTGTGCTACCCTCAAACGATTTTGATCTCTTACGATGTCTATTTCTATAGAATTAAAGTCGGCATCAAAAGCTGTGTACAGCGGAATCTTTTGTTCATAATCATTGTGGGAATGGGCAAGGATATTCTTTGGTGTTTTATTCTGGGCATAAGGCATGAACGAGGAAAGGGAAAGCAAAAAAAGAAGGGATAATTTATACATTTCAGATCCGGTTATTTATTTTGAAAAAGCGACGGTTAAGTTAAACCATTTGTCCTTTATCTTCTTTCCTTTGCTGCCACTTTATCGTTTCAATATTTCAGTTGACTGAACATTTTAATTCTATGAATGAAGAGATAGCGGAACTGCAGCAGTTGTCAAAATTGCTGGAGCTGGAAAGACAAAAAGATTTTGAGCAATTTCGGGCATTCGTGCAAAGCCTGCCCTTGTCTCAGCGAGTAGCTGAAGGGTATGCCTGGTATCCGGTGGAGGTTATCAAGTCGGGCTATACTTACGGGGAACGTGCATTTGTCACAGTTTCAAGAACCAAGGTTTCTGAGGTACAGCATCAATTTCGCTCCGGCCAGCCTGTCCGTTTTTTTACCCAGTCCGATGAAGTTAAGCATCAGGAAAAAACCGGGGTAATCCACTCCCTCACTAAAAAGCGGATGAAGATTATCCTCAGTAGTAAGGATTTACCGGAATGGATGAACCACGGCTCGCTTGGCGTCGATCTGGAATTTGATGAGCGGACTTATGTCGAAATGCAAAAAGCCCTCAAAAAGGTAATGGAGGCCAAAGGGGACCGTTTGGCAGAACTGCGAAGGATTATTCTGGGCCAACAATCGGCTGATTTTATAAATATTCCGTCCACTGAGTTGCCCCAGTTGAACGAATCACAAAACGCGGCGGTCAGCCAGGTATTGGCGGCCCGGGATGTAGCCATTATTCATGGACCGCCAGGGACGGGAAAAACCACCACTTTGGTACAAGCCATCAAATTGTTGACTAAGACAGAACACACCGTCCTCGTTTGTGCTCCCAGTAATACGGCCACAGATTTATTGACGGAAAGACTGGTTGACGAGGGAATTCGGGTGCTGAGAATCGGCAATATTTCACGAGTCGATGAGAAAATTATCAGGCATACTTTGGAGTCCCAGATTGCGAATCACCCAGATAGCAAACACATTAAAAAAGTCAGGCAGGAGGCGGCCGATACTCGTCGTAAGGCATTGAAATTCAAGAGGAAATTTGGGCAGGAGCAACGGAGAGAACGGGGCCATTTATTTAAGCAGGCTGGCGAGCTATCGGGTTGGGCAAAACGTCTGGAAGATCAGTTGGTCGAAAACATTATCGAAAGTGCACAGGTCATAACTTGTACCTTGGTCGGGGCGGTCCATAAAGCGTTGGGCAACCGTACTTTCCGGACAGTAGTCATTGATGAAGCTGCCCAGGGTTTGGAACCGGCTACCTGGATTCCAATTACGCGAGCTTCAAAGGTGGTGCTTGCAGGAGATCCATTTCAACTTCCACCCACCGTAAAATCCAATGAAGCCAGGCGAGGTGGATTTGGAATTACGATGATTGAAAAATGCCTGGAGCGAATGGATCAAAGTAGTTTGCTGAACGTACAATATCGAATGCACCGCCAGATCATGGCGTTTTCCAATAAATGGTTTTACGAAGGAAAACTGAAAGCCGCAGAAGCCATTGCTGAACACCGGCTCGATATCGAATTACCGGCGCCTGTGGCGTTTATAGATACTGCCGGAACAGGTTTTGAAGAACAACTGAACGAAAAATCCAAGAGCCGGTTCAACCCCGATGAGTTTCAGGTTTTATGTGAGCATTTATACCAGTTGGTTCAGGCGCATGACGGAAAGGAAATGCCGTCAATTGCCATTATTTCTCCTTACCGCGAACAGGTTTTATACATGCAGGATACTGCTGCGGAAGATAGCCGACTGACCGGTATTGAATTGGATATCAATACAATTGATGCATTTCAAGGACAGGAACGCGATGTAATTTATATTTCTTTGGTTCGCAGTAACCCTAAATGCGAAATAGGATTTTTAAGTGACTATCGCCGAATGAACGTGGCAATGACCAGGGCCAAAAAACTTTTGGTCATGGTAGGAGATAGCGCGACGGTAGGAAATGATTTATTTTATCAAAAGATGCTGGAACACGTGGAGCAGAGCGGGCATTATCAGACTGCCTGGGAATTTATGATGTAAATTTTTCTGTTCCGTTTTTATTAAAAATGAATAAGCAAAAATGGCAAGCATTTTAAATGCCTGCCATTTCAGTATCAATCAAATTTTCTCGTGTAGTACTTCAAAAAAATTACGAATAGTCTTGTGTATTTGAAGCTAATTCAGTTCCATCTACAGCATATACTTTCACTTGAATTGCTGTTTCTCCGCCTTGCCTGACGAAAAGGTTCGTATTTGTTGTTCTTGTTCCTCCTGGGGCTTGTTCTAATGACATGAGTGATATGCTTATTTCTCTGGTAGTTGCCCCATTAGCAATGGAATTGGCAGTTATCGCTAAGAACTGACCTTGTGGGACATCGGTTACGGTAATGTCATCATCATAGGAGTTGTCATTGAGGTGGTTAATTTTTTGTGAGACATTCATGTTGAATTGAGTTTTGTTTTAAAAAATTGTTTTCGCAGCTAAGATATGTAAATAATATTTAAGTGTAGTTGGTCGGGTGTGTGTTTGTCTCCATCTATTTGCAATAGTTTAAAATAAAAATTGGCAATTGAGCAGCTTAGTTCCCAATTGCCAATTTTAGTACAACTTCGGTGTTTATTTTTGGATAAACACGCTGTCCAGCGTTTCGCCACTGAAGTCGCCATAAGGCTCATCGTTAAGGTGTTGGTAGGCAGCAGCTAGAAAGACCGTTTGTGCGGCAGCTACAATCGTATGCAGCAATAAAGCCGAAAGGACACCCACTACAACCCCGGCAACCGGATGTATAACATAGCCTAATGCAAATGCTGCTAAAAGGATGACTGCGTAGCCAATCAGGAAGAACAGCCCAAAGCCAACATTAGCTGCCAAAGACTCGCCCCATTTTTCCTTAATGATGGCACCGGAACGTTTGATTGCGTCTATCGGCTGGAGGTTCTCGAACGCCAAGACCGGGACTACAAAATAGGTTGCAATACTCCATACCATCCCGATTATTCCGACAATGATTTTGCCTGCCCAGCCCAATCTCTCTTGAAGGGTATTGAGTATTACGCCTACCGTAGCTGCCAGTACAGACCACTGCAAAATGACCACTAAGCGGCTGGCACTGAAATTAATACATTCCGCAAAGGTTACTTCTTTTCCTTCAAATATTTGACGGGCGGCGTATACCAGACCGACATTGAAGAAAACAATGATGAAATAATTTATCAGGTAAAAGGAGAATATCAGAACATATTCCAGGGCCTCCATATTGGATTCGGCCAACCAGGCTTCGAGGTCGGTGCCCCAGGTCAAAGCCAGGCCACCAAGAAACGAGGCAAATACTAAGAGCAAGGCAATAGAGGAGAACACGGGGAAAGCCAATAGTTTCGGATTGCTGTGGATGATTTGCAGACTGGTTTTTCCCAGTTTCCATCCGTTGGAAAGACGTTTTGAAAGTGACATTAATCAGATGTTTTAGAGATGAAAAAAAATAAATATAATCGAATACCAATTTTGAGGCCCCGATTTTTTGACAAATGTGACAAAATATTCGATGGTGAGTTTAAAGCTTGGCGAATCCATTTAAAAACAGTTCAATCTCATCCAGGTAGTCATCGAACAAATTCTCTCCTGTATATGTCAACAATTGAATCGTACCTGATTCATCCGAATAATAGTACCCATAATAATCAAGACACTATCGTTCAAATATTGGCAGGTTCCGTCCTGACATAAGATGACTTCGTCTCCAGTTTCGGTAACTGCATTTATCTGGGCTTATGACAAAACCGCTGAGAATAATAGCAAGCTAATTAAAAATAACTTTCTCATTAGTCGATTTTTTGTATCGGAGATGATTAAATAATGGCAGGGAATATTTGATCACAGCATTAAGCTCCTATAATAGTGGCGGTGAACTTGAAAATAGTTACGGCAAAGATAGAAACTGGCCGTGATTTAGTCAGGTGTGGGCCAATGTCAAAATTGCTGGGTGCTTATTTACTCTTTTTCTCTTTTAGTTGCTTCCAGTTCTGCCATACCAACCAAATTCCTACAACCGAGCCTGCGATTCCAATCAAGAGCTGTTTTTGAAAAATCAATGCTATCCCGCTAATGATCGTTATTATTCCGAATCCAATGAATATTTTTTCTGAGCCTTTTTTTACGTTTTCCATGTTACTGATTGAAGTTGTTATGAATTAAATTTTTTTAGCTTTTACAGCAGTATTTAAATTTTTCTTTTTCTTTTTTTTAATGGCATCGCTAACAGGGATTGATCGATTTTTCCGCTATACTCATGTATGTATGCCTTTTTCCCATCAATTAAGATTCTTCGGTTCCTGGGAGTTCTTTCTACATCGAGGCCATGTATGAGGTCAAGTTCAAAATAATTGGCATGCATGTTTTTGGGTTCTGCAATAAGTTTTATCTCACAGTTACTGTCGATCGTAATTCTCGTGAGCTGATTAATATTGAATTTGGATTTACTTATTTTAATTGTATTATCTGGGCCAATTAATAATTTTTTTGAAGTGGTCGGATTTCTTTTGGCTTTAAATATACCCTGTGTATCGTTCAGCCAAAAATTTAATCTGTCAAAATTGTAATTTCTTTTTCCTTTTAATTGCTCATTTTCATATTCCACAAGCTGGTAATTTATTTTCAGAACAATAAAATCATCGAACAAACTGTCCCTTTTCTCTTCAACAATGATCAGTTCTCGCTCCCGTCTCGATTTATCCGGATTCAGGAAAACTTCATTTCCTTTTGAAGTCCATTCACCCTGTGTTGTGAATTTTTCTAATCCACCTAAATCCGGGTCTAAGGTAGAAAATACAAAAGTCCCGTCTTCATTTAAATGTAATTCATCGATACACATAATACCCTTTCTATCAGAATAGTAACCAACCAGTCCAGTATTTCTACTCTGACCAGAAATATCGAAAATTATAGAAGTGCATAAAAATATAGAAAAAAGCGTCCTGAGTTTCATGATAGCTTAAATTTTATGTTTTAGTTTGGTGTACAATAATTGACTAAAAGTTTTGCCACTATTGGTTCTGTTCATTTATATAAGTAAGCAGGTGATCAAAAATAAAGAGCGCTAAAAATGACACTTTTAATTTGGCAAATATTTGATTTCCAAGTCTTAAAAATCTTTTTCAGGCAAAGGAAAAGTGTCATTTTTTTTGACCAACTTCTTTAGCTCGCAAAATTATCCATACAATTTGTGGGCCCCCGAACCCCCACAAATTGTAGAAAACCTTGCATAGCTTCTTAAGTTCATCATTTGATAGTCTACAGGATTGATGATAGACAATTAATTCAGTCTATTCGAATAATTATCTATAAGATTCATTAAATTATAAATTGGCTGTGAAGTCTTGTACACTAAAGCCAGACCAACCCTTTCCAAATCTTGAAAAATGAAGTTTTTAGTACTTAACGCATTGTGAACCTGAATGGGTAAGGAGGATTTGATTTTATCTTTTTGCAAATTATTGACTCAATAAATATCCAACGAAAATGGTTTTGTGCCCGATTATTCGACAATGAATTTAGTAGAAGTAATAAAATATTTTGTAGTATCAGACTTAAGATTAACTCCATAATGTAATATGTAATCTCCTGGCAAAAATTCATTTTTTAAAAAAGTAAATAGTCTTGGATCCAACTTTCCTTTGTAATGTTTAAAGTATTTTAATTGAGCATTGAATTTATATCTTGATACGATTCTGCTATCATTCGTAACACATAATCCAAAATCCTTAATTGAATTGATGAAGTATTGATCAGGTAGTCCAATTCCTGCATTAATTTGTTCATTTTTTAGTGAAATCTTTTTGCGAGGAGTGTAGGGCCTTAAATATTTATTGCCATCAAATAGGTTTTCCTTTGGTGAAAAATAGAAAAAATTCTCTTCGTTAAGGTAATCGTTTTTTTCTTTGATCTTATTGGGGACCCTTACATCAGGAGTAGATGTTGGATTTAATTCGCCTGTTGAATTGAATAAGAATTTACCTACTAAGTTGTTACCGAAAAGCATTACTACTAAAGCGATAACCACACTGATTATTGATAAAACTATCTTTTTATTTTTCATAAATGTTCTGTTTGTTTTTGTCATTGCAAAACTAAAATAGTGCAACTGACAACCTATGCGAAAAAGTATTTTAGAGCCTTTTACAAGATACTATTTATCTAAGCTGATAACGATTTGACAAAATCCTCAAAGTTTGTTTATTAAATCGGAGCAGACTAAACATGGTTATTCACTCAAGTTTCAAAAAAATCGGGAAAAAAGCCAACAGTTTCCGGCAATAGTTTCTATTAAAAAAGGCGCCCCAATTTAACATCGGGACGCCTTTTGCATGCTAAAATATAAGCTTACAAATTCTTTAATTCTCCCACCAAACTCTGCAACGAATCTTTCGCATCCCCGAACAACATTTTCGTCCTTGGATGAAAGAAAAGCTGATTCTGGATACCAGCGTAGCCCGGTTTCATACTCCGTTTCATCACGATCACATTTTTAGCATCCCAGGCTTTGATCACCGGCATTCCGTAAATGGGGCTACTTGGGTCGTCTTCTGCGGCAGGGTTCACTACGTCATTTGCACCTACTATGATGATGACGTCTGTATTTGGGAGTGCCGGGTTGGCATCTTCCATTTCTACCAGTTTAGGGTAGGGGACATCGGCCTCGGCGAGTAATACATTCATGTGGCCGGGCATCCGGCCAGCCACTGGATGGATGGCGAAACTAACGTCCACACCACGATCTTCGAGTGATTTCTCAAATTCATGACAAACGTGTTGCGCCTGTGCCACGGCCAAGCCGTAACCGGGCACGATGCAGACTTTATTGGCATAGGCACAGAGTATCGCTGCATCGGTCAAACTGATTTCCTTTGCAACCTGCTCCCCAGCTGCAGCGCCACCGCCGGCAGCGCCGCCGCCGCCGAATGATCCAATGATCACATTCATCAAAGAACGGTTCATGGCCTGGCACATCAGTACGGTCAAAATGGTACCGGCCGAGCCGACCAGTATACCACCGGTCAACATTACGGCATTGTTGTATAGGAACCCACCGAATGCGGCGGCCATACCTGTAAAGGAGTTCAAAAGGGAGATGACCACGGGCATGTCTGCCCCGCCAATCGGCATGACAAAGGTAACTCCGTAGAGCAACGAAATAACCAGCAAAATCCAGATAGAATTCGGCCCAAACATCCCAGGTGAAATGACTTCTGCGGCCACCATGCCGAGCACTACTACCAAGAGGATCAGGTTCACAATTTTCATCCAGCCTCCTCGGATGTCCTTGATCCATCCATCTAATTTACCGTAGGCAATCATCGAACCGCTAAAGGAAACCGACCCAATGGCCAGTCCTAAAAAGACGACCAGCAAAAAGCCCCAGTCATGAGAACCTTCTCCGTGCCCGCCAAATTCGACCAGTGAAATAATGGCCGCACAGGCACCTCCCATCCCGTTAAAAAAGGAGACCATTTGAGGCATGGCGGTCATTTTTACCTTCACCGCCATTAACCATCCGATGACCGTGCCGAGGGCCATGGCACCAAAAATCCAACCTAAATTGCCAATGGCAGTCCCATCTTTTTCATGAAAAAGAATCGTAGCCAAAATGGCGATTCCCATACCGATAGCCGCATAGATATTCCCCATCCGCGCCTTGTCGGGTGAACTCAACATTTTCAATCCAACAATAAAGGTGATCGAGCCGATGAGGTAAGATATTTCAAGTAAAAACATGTAATTAATGGTGAATGATCAATGGTGAATGGTCAAGGGGATTTTCAAAAAACCAATGACCATTCATCATTAACCATTATTATTTCTTCTTTTTAAACATTTCGAGCATTCGGTTGGTGACCACGAAGCCACCAACGACATTGAGGGTGCCGAGTACGACAGCCAAAAAGCCAAGGCCGAGGGCCAGGTAATCATTCGGATCGGCGTGGCCCATCACGATGATAGCCCCGATAATGACCACTCCGTGAATAGCATTCGCACCGGACATCAAAGGTGTGTGCAGGATGGCGGGTACGTTGGAAATAACTTCGATTCCCAGAAAAATGGACAAGATCACGATGTAAATCATGCTCTGGTTGTCCAGAAAAAAAGTAGCTAAAGCTTCCATAATTAATGAAGAATGAAGAATGAAGAATGAAGAATGAAGAATGAAGAATGAAGTGGGTTTAGGATTCTTCATTTTTCATTCTTCATTCTTCATTTTTTAAGTCGTTCTGAATTAATCTCCCCTTCGTGGGTAATGCAGGTAGCGGCGATGATGTCGTCTTCCATGTTGAGGTTGACTTCACCATCTTTGATGAGCAGTTTTAAGAAGTTCACGATGTTTTTACTGAACATAAAACTGGCATCTTTTGGAATGGAACCCGGCAGGTTGGAGTCGCCAATGATGGTTACGCCATTGTAGTCGATAATTTTACCGTTTTCAGTCACTTCGCAGTTTCCGCCTGATGAAGCAGCTAAATCAACAATGACGGCCCCTTTTTTCATTTCATCGACGGTCGCTTTATGAACAATGCGCGGAGCGGTGCGCCCAGGAATCTGTGCGGTGCAGATTACTACGTCTGCGTTTTTGGCGTGGTCGTGGACGGCCTGAGCCTGGCGCTTTTTATATTCTTCTGATTGCTCAATGGCATAACCACCAGCAGCTGCGGATTCGGCTGCACCTGCTACGTCGACGAATTTGGCACCGAGGGAAAGCACCTCTTCTTTGGCCGCCGTTCGAACGTCGAACGCTTCCACAACGGCCCCCAGGCGCCGGGCGGTAGCAATGGCTTGCAGGCCGGCAACCCCAGCACCAATAATCAGGACTTTTGCAGGCTTGATCGTTCCTGCTGCGGTCATGAACATGGGGAAGAAGCTGGGCAGATGGTTGGCCGCTTGCAAGACTGCTTTGTAACCGGCTGCTGTGGCCATGGAGGACAGGACATCCATGGCTTGGGCGCGGGTTGTCCGTGGCAACATGTCCAAACTAAAAGCAGTTATTTTGTTGGCATTGAGTGGATCCAGAACGGCCCGGTTGGTCAATGGATTGAATTGACCGAGTATCATCTGGCTGGTGGAGAGGCCATTTATTTCATCATCTGAAATGCCTTTGATACAGGCTATCAAATTGGCGTCTTTTAGCACGTCAGTGCGGGACGCTGTCTCAGCCCCGGCATCTTTATATGCCTGATCGCTATAACTGGCAGTGGAGCCGGCACCTTGTTCGATGATGATTTTTTCGATACCCAGTTTTTGGATGGCAGCTATGGTATCTGGTGTGACTGCCACCCGTCTTTCCGTCGAATCTTCTTTGAGTACTCCTAAAATCATTTGAGAAAGTGAAATTGAAATGAAAATAAAAATAGAAAGCCGGAGCATAGCACCTGGGAGCCTGTTTTTCTCTCAAGTTGAACCAGAGGAGACTGACTTATTTTTAAAGTTTCATTATGTCTTTCGTATCCGTCAGCCTTATGTCTGGTTAGAGCAAATGGCTGATATGTTATATAATCGGCGCAAAATAGAAGTATTTTCCAAATTATTAATTGTCAAATACAATAATTTCAAAATAAAATTAATGGATGGGGATTTGAATGGATAAATGGATGTTACTGTGCAATGGCAGCAATAAAACCATTTTACCAATCTAACCATATGGCCATTCATCCCAACCATTTAACCAATTAATTACCTTTGCGGCCAAATTTTAGAATACGATGTTAACAGCTTCCAATATTTATATTCAGTATGGTGACCGAATCCTGATGGACCGAATCAACGTGGTGATCGGTGACCGGGATCGAGTGGGATTGGTAGGAAGAAACGGCGCTGGAAAATCCACTCTTTTGAAAGTCGTTTCGGGTATGATCAACCCCGACGAAGGGAATGTTACGAGACCCAATGAAACCACACTCGGTTTTTTGCATCAGGAGATGAATTTGCCGAAAGGCAAAACAGTTATGCAGGAAACCATGACGGCCTTTGAAGAAGCCAAAAAGCTCGAAAAACGTCTCGCTGATATCCACAAAGAACTGGAAGTGAGAACTGATTATGAGAGTGATGCCTATATGGAGCTTTTGAATGAAATGGGCGACCTCGACCATCGTTTTCAAATGATCGGGGGAACGAACATGCAGGCGGAGGCGGAAAAGATTTTAAAAGGGCTGGGCTTTAAGCAATCTGATTTTGATCGCCTGACGGATGAATTCAGCGGTGGCTGGCAAATGCGGATCGAACTGGCAAAAATGCTGTTACAGCGGCCCAACTACTTATTGTTGGATGAGCCGACCAACCATCTGGATATTGAGTCGATCATCTGGCTGGAGGATTGGCTGCAGACATATGAAGGGGCTATTGTTGTCATCTCCCACGACAAAACATTTTTGGACAATGTAACCAAAAGAACCATCGAAATTGAACTGGGCAAAATTCATGAATACAAAGTTGGGTACAGTAAATACGTAGAGCTGCGCAAAGAACGCCGGGAAAAGTTGATGAACGCTTTTAATAACCAGCAAAAAGTCATTGCCCAGCAAGAGCGAACGATCAAGCGGTTTATGGCCAAAGCGACGAAGACAAGCCTCGCCCAGTCAATGCAAAAAAAACTGGACAAAATGGAACGGGTCGAGATCGAGGACGAAGATACCGCGACCATGTATATCCGTTTTCCGGAGCCGCCGCGTTCGGGGGCCATTGCCCTGGAAGGGAAAAAAGTGGTGAAAAAATATGGCGATTTGCTGGTGCTAAACGGCGTTGATTTAAAACTGGACAGAGGGGACCGGGTAGCCTTTGTTGGGCAGAACGGGCAAGGCAAAACGACCCTGGCCAAAATCCTTGTCGACAAGTTGAAAGCCACGGATGGCGATGTGAAAATTGGCCACAATATCCACATCGGTTACTATGCACAAAACCAGGCAGAGACCCTTGATCCCAAAAAGACTTTGCTGGAAACAATGGAGGATCATTCCCCTCCCGAAATGCGGACCAAATTGCGAAATATCCTGGGCGCCTTTTTGTTTTCAGGAGAAGACCATGACAAAAAAGTGATGGTTTTATCAGGTGGGGAAAGGGCTCGTTTGGCAATGGCCTGCATGTTGTTGCGGCCGATCAACCTGTTGGTGTTGGATGAACCAACCAACCACCTGGACATGCGGTCGAAAGAAGTATTAAAAAAAGCAATTAAAGATTATTCGGGTACGTTGATCGTCGTTTCCCACGACCGTGATTTTTTAGGTGGTTTGACCGATACAACGGTCGAATTCCGGGATAAAAGATTGCATTCCTATCTAGGGGATGTAAATTATTTCCTGGAAAAAAGAAAACTGGAGAACATGCGCCAGGTAGAAATGAGCCAGCCTAAAAAAGGCGCGGAAACAAAGACCAGCAGCAATGGCAAAGAACTCTCGTTTGAAGAACGAAAACAACTCCAGCGGACGGTGTCCAATGCTGAAAAAAAGGTGAAAAAGCTGGAAAATAAAATTGCTCAGTACGAAACGCAGATGGCCGATCCTGCCTTTTTCGAAAAACCCGAAAGCACTGCCGCAATGAAAGATTACAACGCAAAAAAAGAAGAACTGGAAATGGCCATGCTTGAATGGATGGAGGCGCAGGAAGCACTGGAATAATTAATCCATTTTCCGGTATATATTGCATTTGTCCGGATTGGTCGGGTTTACGACTTCATATCCGTTTTCTACCATCAAATTAAGGATGGTGACCCCGCTCTTGAATTTCAAAAACGTTCCTTTCCTGTCCGTTAAATAGAACAGATTTTTTGTTTGGGTAAGGGTGTATTTTCCCTGTCCATAATCAACTTCTGCCTTGCAAGAAGTAAAGGACTGGTTGTAGTTCGGACAGACATAGACATATTGCTTATTTAGGCTGTCCAAAGGCTGCCCGCCAATATACAATTGGGCACCTGCCTGAAAATATAAGCACATAAAAAAAGAGAGGATGGAGAAAACTTTCATATTCAATATTTTAATGGAAAAGTAGGGATTGATCTTTGTTAAATCGTTTGTTTGCTACAGTCATAATTAAACTTTAATACTTTTTGCCGGTCTACTTAAAAAATTTAACGAATATGAGATCATTGTTACTTCTATTATTTTTTATTTCTTCCCTTCCGCTAATTTCGCAAGAATTATATTTCCCGCCCATAAATGGAGATGATTGGGAAACCATCGATCCTGAAACATTGAACTGGTGCGACGACAAAATCGATGAACTGTACAATTTCTTAGAAAATCAGAATACCCGTGCCTTCCTGATTTTAAAAGACGGAAAAATAGTTTTGGAAAAATATTTCAATGGCCATGGCCCGGATAGCCTGTGGTATTGGGCATCGGCTGGCAAAGCCGTGACGGCAACTTTAACCGGGATTGCTCAGGAAGAAGGGCTCTTAGACATTAATGATAAAACAAGTGACTATTTGGGCACAGGTTGGACAATGGCCCCAGCTGAAAAAGAGGAATTGATCACGATCTGGCATCAATTGACCATGACGTCGGGTCTCGATGATGGAATGGGTGATTCAGATTGTACGGATCCGGAATGTCTTTTTTATTTGCAGGATGCTGGAACTCGGTGGGCTTATCACAATGCGCCATACACCAATATAAGCAGGGTAGTGGAAGCGGCCAGCGGCCAATCATACAATGTATTTTATTGGAACAGATTGGCCAATAAAACGGGAATGGGAGGATTGTGGCTCAATCTGGGGTACAATCGGATTTTGTTTAGCAAGGCGAGAGCGATGGCACGTTTTGGTTTATTGATGCAGAATGACGGTAGTTGGGATGGCGTACCAGTTTTAGCGGATTTAGATTACATCAACGCAATGCGTAATACCTCTCAGGATTTAAATAAATCCTATGGTTATTTGTGGTGGCTTAATGGAAAAGAATCTTTTCAGTTACCGGGTCTGCAATTTGAATTTCCTGGTGCATTGAGCCCAGATGCTCCCTCCGATATTTATTCGGCGATTGGAAAAAATGGCCAGTTCCTCAGCGTAGTTCCCAGCCAGAATATGGTATTGGTGAGGATGGGAGAAGCGCCTGACAATGCTTTGGTGCCGATCATATTTTATAATGAAATGTGGGAATATATTAACGATTTAACCTGTTTGCCCAATTCTTCAAATGAAATTGTTGAAAATAAAATAAGGGTATTTCCCAACCCGGTCAACGAAGTATTATTTTTAGAATTACCGGAGCAAAATATTCAGTTTGAAGCGATTATCTTTAACTCTCTTGGCCAAAAAGAGTTGACTGTTAAAAATCAAAAAAACATTCATGTAGGTGATTTAAAAAATGGTTTGCATTTCATTGAGATTAAATGGGGCGAACAAATTTTACAGAGTAGTTTTTTGGTCGAGAAATAGTTTTAGTTATTTTGAATAGATATATAATATAAAACAGCGCCGGTATTTTTTATGGAAAACACCGGCGCTGTTTTATATTAAATACAGAATAAAAATCAGGTATTTAATTTTCGGACTTAACTCTTTTGTTTATTTTTTATAAAACATTTGTTCCCTCATTTCCGATGCTATATCGCTCGATATTTGATATTGTCCAATATACCAGCCAGGGGGTAAATGAGCAATATTTACAACATTAAACTGGGCTTCGACTTTCCCCATTAATTTTCCGGTAATATCAAAAATGCGAAGATAATCCAGGTTAAGATCAGGAAGGCAGAAAAGCCTAATGTACGAGCCAGCCGGATTCGGGTATAGGAAAATATCCTTTTTATTTTTTCTTTCCTCTTTGTTGGTGCAAGCATTAGTCAAGTCAACAATATTGTTACAACCAGCAGCATTGTCGCTAACAAACATAAAGCCTCCAACCTCAACTTCCTCACAAATGGGATCGACCGAGCAGAACGACAACGAAGGGTTATCCCGCAGTGAGGTAGTGCCAAGTTCGTGAAAACAAATATTGTTTAAGCCCTCCAGGGATTCAAGTTCTGCATTTTCTTCAATGTCCAACACTTTGACATAGGCCAACGCATTTAATCCGTTCAGGTTTTTTAGGTTAGGGTTATCGTATATTTCCAACTTATACCAGATTTGATAGAGATTGTTAAGGCCTGTAAAGGTTTCGAGATGGGCATTTTGCCAAATGATCATGGAAGCCACCGTGCTTAATTTGTCGAATCCGGTAAAGTCGTTGACGCCACCATTATAACGGATGAATAAATCGCCAGCCACATATTCCAATTTATTGAAACCATTAAAGGAATTTAAATTACTATTGCTCAAAATAGTTAGTTTGCCGCCGACAGAATCGACATTGTCCAGCCCACTGAAATCCAATAAATTGTCATTATCGTCGATGGTCACATCCCCTTTGATGCCTGTTATTTTTTCAAGGCCATTTAATGAACGGAGATTTTCATTAAATTTTACATGCAGCGCACCAATTTCATTTAGCCCCTGCAAATCGGAAAGGTCTTCCAGTTGGTGCATCCATTCAATACTTAAGAGGAGCTTGGCTTCGGTTATGTTATGTAATCCATGAAGTGATTTCAAAGAACTGTTGTTAAACAATGAAACACTTGTAGCAGTAGTAATTTTTTCCAGCGCGCTGATGGAATTTAATTTCAGGTTTTTATCAATCCTTAAGTGTTTAAGCTGGGAAATATTTTCAAGTCCTTCCAAGGACGTAATATCATCCATGTCAATAATCGACAAGCCATCACCAATGGATTCAAAGTTGCTTAAGTCATTCAAAGAGGTAATGGCCTGGTTGGTAATTATTTTTAGACTACCTCCAATTTCACTTAAATTCGGAAAGTGAAATAAATTTAATAGACTAAAATTTCTTGAAATTTCGACATTGTTGCCTACAAATGAAAGTTGCCCGAAACCACCGAGCGTTTGTAATGATCCGTTTAAATCAACTTCAATTGAACTTCCCACCGCTATAAGGTTATTGAAGCCTTTAAATTCATTTAATTTGCCATTAAATTTTAATTCTACATTTCCACCAACCATTTTAAGGTTTGCAAAACCATCAACCGTCAACAAAGATTCATTGTTGATGATAATAAGACTTTCACCTATTTCTGTTAAATTAGGGAAATCGCCAACGGCCGTCAACTGTGTCAGACTTATTTCCAGGTTCTCATTGATGAAAGTTATCTGTTTCAGTCCATCGAGGTTATTGATGCTGTTACCTTCGATTTTTACATTGTTAAATTCGAAACAATCGGGGTAGTCCATACTGAAATTGTCAATAGATGCCTGATTTGTCAGCGTAACGGAAAATGGACAGGCGGTCAAAATACCAGAAAGGATAAAAGAGAAAACGATTGTTGGAAATATTTTTTTCATAGTAAAGCGTATATTTAATTTTCTGTTTTTAGTTGGTAAGCAGGCGGCCAAAAATAAGAAGCGCTAAAAATGACACTTTGTATTTTGGTAAATGCTTATTTTGTGTAGGGATTTTCAAACAACTTCATAGCTTAAAATTTTTTTTCAGGCAAAAGAAACGTGTCATTTTTTTTGAACAGTTACTTATGTGCGATGAATAAAAAGAACTTGTCAAATTACCAGTTGAAAGTTTCATGGCTGCAAAAAAGAGTGAATTTTTATGAATTGATTAATAGGCTTTAAATCCACCTTCGTACCTTTTTCTTATATTTTAAATACTGCTGGCCAAAGGTCTTCTCTAAAAAAGATTCCTCCATCTTCACCTGAATAAATATGCAAATAATACCAAGAATGGTAACGATCAAAACCAGCAAATTTGGCATTAAAAAGAAAATACCTGTAAAGCAAAATATTAATCCTAAATAAATGGGGTTTCGGCTGATTGAAAAAACACCATTGGAAACAAGTTCTGTTTTGTTTTTGGTGTCAATGCCAATTCGCCACGAATTGGCCATTTGTTGTTGGGAAAAAACAATCCAGATTAAGCTTCCTGCTACCAACATCGCCCCCAGTGGGAAGTGCCATCCCGTATTATCTAACTGCAAAAAAGGAATTAAATAATAGAGATGTTTTTCGAAGAAAAATAAAACAATAATATTAACAGCAATTAATCCACTGACGATCTTAAATACATGTCCTATGAAATTGTACTGTTTGTGTTCGCTGTTGATTACGATTGGCTGAATACCAGTCCTTTTTTTAAGCAGGTATGCAGGCATTACAACCGTTAGGAAAAAATACAATACGGCACTGATTAATATGAAATATTTTTCAAACATATTTTATTCAATGTACATAGATTAATTCTTCGAAATAATTTTTTGCATAAAAAGATTCAATTTCCAACTGAACTAAATGCCACCCGGTAGGGACTGTTGAAATGTCGATGGCATTGCCATCAGGTTCTAACGAGGTGACCAGACTGCCGGCCATATTGAATACTTTGACACTTTTGACTTCGAGCAATTCCTGACAGGCAAAAAATAAATACGAATGTGCAGGATTGGGAAAAAGCTGAATGTTCAGACCATTATCTAACGCTGGATTATTGTCACATGCTTCGGAAAGAACAGCAATGTTATCACAATGTCCTTTGTTGTTTGAGATTATTTGAAAACCAGTTCCGCTTTTCAGCAGGTAGCAGATGGGCTCGATTGCGCAATCCGAAAGGGATTCATTATTTCTGACAGTTATAAAAGTCAAGGAAGTAGTACATATTTTTCTTAAAGCAGAAATGTCAACAAGTTTTTTATTGCCGATGATGGTTATGAAAGGTGATTTGACTAATGAGTTTAACCCGTCCAATGATTCAAGGTTCTCATTTTGGTAGATGTAAAATGATCCACTTAACTCGTAAAGACTCGCAAGGCCATCAAGAGAATTTAAGTTCGGATTTTTTTCAATCGAAAAGTTATGCGCCTTTTTTAGATTTTTTAATCCGGATAGGTCGGAGAGTTGAAAATTGTAACCGATCCGAAAATTGTTAACTACCGAGTCGATATTATTTAACCCATCGATTGAACTAAGTATTTCATTATTGTCAATGAAAATATCATGAGCGGAATTAAGGTTGTTCAATCCTGATATTCGCTGGAGATGGGGGTTGTGTTCAATCGTCAAAGCTCCTCCGATAGACTCTAAGTTGAGGAGGTCGCCAATATTGGTTAATTTTTGATTATTAAAAATCTCAAAGTCTCCTTCAATACTGCTTAGTTTTTCAAGAGCATCTAATGAAATAAGTTCATGGTTACGTAAGATCCTTATTCGGCTCAAGATGCAATCAAGTTGGTTCAGGCCTTTAAGGTTGATTAAATCTTCATTGTTATCGATATTCAAAAACCACACTTCTTTTAAATTGTCAAGCCCCTTTAAATTCGTCAGGTGCGTATTTCTGATGGTTAACCTCCCGGTTATTTCGGTAATGATTTCGAGGCCATGCAGCTGATTGATGTTATTTCCCTCAATCGTTAATGAATGGTTGATCACCTTGCATTCAGGGTAATTAAATTTGAAATTATCAATATCGGATTGAAGGCTTATGGTCTGCGGGCAGGCGAGGATCTTGATCGAAATCAAACCAAAACAAATCAGGCAGGTAAGAAAGCGTATCATAAATAGAATATTTTTTTTGCAACTAACATGCAATTTAATTTTTCTATTCTATTTTCCTAAATTTTAACCGAATTGAATTTCCAATTACGACAATATCCGACATGGCCATAAAAAGTACCCCCCACATCGGGTGCAGGTAGCCCAGGGCAGCTATGGGGATGGCGATGACATTATAGGCGAATGCCCAGAAAAGATTTTGCTTAATGGTTTTTAAGGTGGCCGCCGAAATTTTTAAGCCTTTAATCAGCCGATTTAAGCTACCATTCAGTAAAATAACCTGGGCGGATTGCATGGCTGCTTGGGAGGCATTGCTCAGGGAAATTCCAATGGTCGCTTTTGCAAGTGCAGGTGCATCATTGATGCCATCTCCAACCATGGCCGTTGGGGCTTCTTGGTTTAACTGCTCAATGATGGCCAGTTTTTCTGCCGGCAATTTTTCGTAGAAATACTTGCCAACGACTAATTCTTTTGCTACTGCAACCGTTTTATCTTTTTTATCTCCACTGAGAATAATGGGCGTTTTTTCGGTTGTCTTCAAGTATTTTATCAGGCCACTACTTTCTTCTTTTATGTCATCTTCAATTTCGATAGCTGCCAATATTTCTTCATTCTTTGAAAAAAACAGCGCCGCCTCCTGTTTTGCATTGGGGGCTGTAAATTTTTTAGAACCAATACGATATACGTTCCCATCCTGGTCTTTTGCCTGAACACCCCGTCCTTTTTTTTCTTTGATACCCAATAATTTGACGGTAATTTTTTTCAGCGATTCTTTTTCCAATTCTTTGACCAGGGATTTGGCGATCGGATGTGATGAAAATTTTTCCATCCGTAAAATAACAGCATCAATTTCGTCTTTATTTTCTACGAAATAATGAATGTTTTTTATTCTAAAATCTCCGGTCGTCAGCGTTCCTGTTTTATCAAAAACAAAATTTTTGATTGTCGAGAAAACCTCAAGCGTTGCACCGCCTTTAATTAGGATGCCGTTTTTGGCCAATCGGCCCACACCCACCATAACGGCAGTTGGAGTTGCCAGTCCCATGGCACAGGGGCATGAAATAACCAACACTGCGATGCTGTTCATAATGGCGTTTTTCAGTGGTATTTGAAAAACAAAAAAGGCAATGAGAAATGTAAGCAGGGCAATGGCCAAGACCACGGGAACAAAAATCCCTGATAGTTTATCGGCCAATCGCTGGATTTTCGGTTTGTCTACCTGCGCTGATTTTACCAATTCGATCATTTGGCTGAGGACGGTGTCATTACTGGTCGTGTCTGCCGCTATGGTCAGGTTCCCGCTACTGATGATGGACCCTCCAATGACTTTGTCATCAATGCTTTTGCTGACTGGGAGGCTTTCTCCCGTCAACATGGATTCATCAATGTCAGCATGGCCTTTTAGAACAGTTCCATCTACTGGGATTTTATCACCTTCATTAATCCGTAGCCAGTCCCCAGGTAAAATTTCCTCTGTATCAATGTCAACAATGGCGCCGGAAGGCATGATTTTCTTTGCCCGTTCTACTTGTAACTTTGTGAGATCACCGATGGCCGTAGTGGTTTGTTTTACAGCTCTTTTTTCCATATAATTTCCCAGAAGAACCAGCGTAATGATGGTCGCGCTCGTCTCATAAAAAATATAATTGGGGTTGCCTTGCAAGGTTCCAATTACGCTGTATATAAAGGCAGCAGTGCTTCCGATGAAGATCAATAAATCCATGTGGGCTGTCCCATTTTTCAGTGCAGCCAAACTGGTACCCCCGAAATAGAAAAATCCGAGAGTATACACCGGAAGGCAAATTGCCAACTGAATCCAGGGGTTGTCCAAAAAAGGAAGTCCAGCCATCATAAAAAAATGCGACAAGAACAACGGCAGGGTAAATACGGCTGCCACCACCAGCCGCCTTTCCAATGTCCAAAACGGTTGTCTGTCATCACCCACTACAGTATATCCCAATTTGTTGATGCCGGTTTTTACCGTTTCCAGGGGGACGCTGTTTTCATCGGTAACATATTTTACGTCGCCGGTGGAGAAATTGACGTGCACGTTTTTCAGCCCCTTCTTTTGCAAAAAGGTCGTTATATTCGCAGCACATCCCGTGCAGTCCATTCCATCAACTTTTAGCTCTACTGTTTTTATCATTTTAAAAAGGTCTTATTTATTTAAACACCTTAAATGCATGGACGTTGTATCGTTCAGGAATAAAAAGCAATTTTACAATAAAATATGTTGAGCGTATTTTAAATACCTCATCAAGTGTTCAAATAAATCATTTCATCAAAAGAAAAATTGACATGAGATCAAACCACTTTTTTATGTTTTTCTGGGCTTTTTCCATTTTCTTTTTTGCTGCCTGTGGCGGCGAAGCTCCATCTTCCGATGCTGGCAATGAGGAGCCAAAAGAGGAGGCCGCCCCGGCACCTGCGGAAATTACCAAGTCTGCATTTTCTGCCTCTCCCGAATTCCCCGGTGCTAAATTAGCGCTCGATGGGGTAGAAAACGGGACTTTCAATTTTACCGTTTCCAATTATGAACTGGGCTTGCAAACCGATGATGCACCACAGAAAATGTGCGCTAATTCTGCAAAAGGCCAACATATTCACCTGATTGTTGATGACAAGCCGTATGCAGCCAAATACGTCAATTCCTTTGATCATGAAGTCGCTGACGGAGATCATTACATGTTGGCATTCCTGTCGCGTTCTTATCACGAGAGCATCAAGACGGCTGATGCGCACGTTGCTGTCAAATCGACTTTTGAAGGTGGTTCGATGAAGTCCAGCGAACCTATTTCCGATCCCATGTTATTTTACAGCAGGCCAAAGGGCGAGTATGTTGGAAAAGCAAATACGGACAAGGTGATGTTGGACTTTTACCTGGTCAACACCACCTTATCGGCTGATGGCAACAAAGTTAAAGTAGAGGTGAACGGCGAGGAAAAATTCACTTTGGATGAATGGAAACCAGTGTTCATTGAAGGCCTGCCAATGGGTGACAACAAAGTAAAACTGACCCTGGTCGATAATGCTGGCAATGCCATTGATGCGCCATTGAATCCTGTCGAACGGGTCTTTTCATTGAAGGCAGATCCGTTGGAAGGTCAATAATAATGAAGAATGAAAAATGAAGAATGAAGAATATTTTCATCCAAATAACATTCTTCATTCTTCATTTTTCATTCTTCATTTTTCATTTTTCATTCTTCACTCGCTCACGTCTCCTACCGCAATAAATGCAGGATTCCTTAGGTTTTCGCGATTGTAGCGCATGGGCTCGCCAGTGTTGTGGACCGTGAGTTTGCCTCCTGCTTCTTCCAGGATAATTTGTGCGGCGGCAGTGTCCCATTCCATGGTTGGTGCGATTCGCGGATAGATATGTGCTTCTCCTTTGGCGAGTAACAGAAATTTCAAAGCGCTTCCCCGAGATACGATTTCCGGTTCGTCAAAATGGCTGATAAAATCTTTGGTCTCTTCATTGAGGTGGGAACGGGAAGCGACGATTTTCAACCCTTTGTCGGTTGTTTTGAAGGAGGCAGCCGTCAGTTTTTCCACCTGTCCGTTTTTTTGAACAAAAGCACCTTCTCCTTCTATTGCCCAATAAATTTCGTTGAAATAAGGGATGCCTACCATGCCCAATATGACTTTTTCATTCTCGATCAAGGCAATGTTGGTCGTAAAATCGTGGTTGCGTTTGATGAATTCCTTCGTCCCGTCCAACGGGTCCACCGACCAGCAACGCCGCCAGAATTTTCGAACTTCGTATTCGGCTTCTTTATTTTCTTCCGAAATGATCGGATAGACCAGGGGCAGCTTTTCCAAGCCTTCGCAAATGATTTTATTTGAGGCCTTGTCAGCTTTGGTCAGAGGCGAATCATCGGATTTATGTTCCACGCCAAAATCGTCATGGTTATAAATTTCCAGAATGGCATCGCTTGCCTTTTGGGTGATACGGATCAGGTCGGGAATTAATTCTGCTATTTTCACAAATGATATTTTTTAGGCCAGGTTCGAATGGAAAAAACTTAACCTGTTCGAACTTTGGGCGGTATTTTCGGAGGTTGATAACGAATGAACGCAGGCCGTAAAACTTTCTATTTGACTGAGATCAACTTTTTATCAACCTTTTATCAACCGTAAAATTCAATAATTACTTTTGCGGCCTGATTTTTTAAACCATCTCCATTGAATCTTGCTGTCAAAATTTTAATAAAATGAAAAAAGTTCTGGTCACAGGCGGTTGCGGGTACATCGGAAGCCACACCATCATTGATTTGATTGAAAATGGATTTGAGGTCATCTCCATTGACAATCTATCCAACTCGTCGGAAAAGCCGCTTCAAGCGATCAAAAAGATTACTGGAAAACAGGTGCGAAATTACAAGGTTAACCTATGTGATGCCAAACGAACGAGAGAGGTTTTTGCAGAGCATCCAGACTTTGTGGGAGTCATTCATTTTGCAGCCCTGAAATCTGTGGAGGAATCAGTGTTCCACCCACTGCGTTATTTCAGGAACAACAATGAGAGTTTGATCAATATTTTGGAGCTGGCACAAGAGTTCAAGGTGCCTCATTTGATTTTCTCTTCCAGTTGCTCCGTTTATGGAAATGCAAAAGAACTGCCGGTTAAAGAAGAAACACCGTTTCAGGAGGCAGAATGTCCCTACGCACGTACCAAGCAGATGGGGGAAAAGATTATTGAAGATTTCTGTAAAATCTCCCCTGCGTTCAGCGCTATTTTATTGCGGTATTTTAATCCGGCTGGCGCACATGAAAGTTCGTTGATCGGTGAATCGCCGACCAATAAAGCGACGAACCTCGTTCCGGTCATCACGGAGACTGCCATAGGGAAAAGGGAATCAATGACTGTTTTTGGAGATGATTATGAAACGCGCGACGGAAGCTGTGTCCGCGATTATATCCATGTGATGGACCTGGCGGATGCCCACACCAAATGCCTGCAATATTTAATGAAAAAAGAAAACGAATCGAATTGTGAAATTTTCAATGTAGGTCTCGGTGATGGGGCTACCGTTTTAGAGGCGGTGCATGCATTTCAAAAAACCACCAATCGAAAATTAAATTACAAAATCGGCCCTCGACGGGCGGGCGATGTCATGGCCATTTATTCAGATGTAAAAAAAGCGGCCACAAAACTTGGTTGGAAACCCAAAAGAGGAATCGACGAAATCATGCTGACAGCCTGGAACTGGGAAGTGGCAAGAACTCATAACTCATAACTCATAACTCATAACTCCGATCACTCCCTTTTCAGGCTTTTAGCGATGGTATTCAGAAAAAGTGCAGCTGCGAGGAACAAGCCGATCCGGCCGATCAGATCTCCCCATCTCACATAAAAGGTAATTTCATCATTAAATTTAACCGTGCCCCTGACGGCCGCTGCTTTGCCGTAAGTGGTGGGCTGGAGGACATCCCCTCGTTGGTTGAGAAAGCAAGTGGTTCCGACATTGGCGGAACGGGCAACGCTTTTACGGGTCTCAATGGCTCGCAAGGATGCGAATTTCAGATGTTGGCGGTGACCGGGCGAGTCGTCCCACCAGCCGTCATTGGTGACGATAAAAATGGCTTCAGCACCTTCCCTGACATAGCCTGCGTGGTAGTCTCCAAATACCGATTCATAACAGATTACCGGAGCGATGCTCCCGGTTTCGCTTACAAATGCTTTTCGCCTTTCTGAAGTTCCGTGCCCTTCCAGCGCTCCGTCCAATGCATCGACGACAGGTTTCAAAAAGAAAAATACCTGGCGGTACGGAAGAATTTCTGCCCCAGGTACGAGTTTGCCTTTTACATAAATTTGAATGCTATCTGTCTGGTCGAGTTGAACAGCTGCATTGCGGGCTTCCCAAAAGAGTGAGGAGCCGTCTTTGTTCTTTTGTTCCCGAGTGGCTTTGGTATGTGGCTCACCAGGGCGGAAGACTTTTGCGGTCGAGATCCCGCTCACCAATTTCAGGTTTGGGTATTTTGCCAAAAAATTCCTCATTTTCCTGATGTACCGGTCTTGTTCAATCCGGTCTTGCCGACGCACCCGGAAGCTGGTTTCAGGAAAAACCAGATATTCTGTTTGTTCCGTAATCGCTTCTTCTGAAAGCTCAATAAATCGGTCCAACTGCTGGTCGTAGGGAACTTTGAATTTTTCGTAATGTGGCTCAACGTTCGGTTGTACCACGACCACTTCCACCTCTTTTCCCCGGTCTTCATGCGCAAAGTACATGGCCAACGAAATCAAGATCGGCACTATGCCAATAACGATGATTTTTATTACTCCTCCGGGATTTCCCTGCCAAATGTTTTTTAATGATTGTGAAAAATTGCCTCTTTGCAAAAGCTTGAATACCAAAATATTCATGACCAAAATCCACAGGGTGCCACCAAAAATTCCAGTGTACTCATACCACTGTGCCCAACTTGGAAATTGCCCCAAAGCATTGCCCAGGTTTAACCATGACCAGGAAATTTCCCAATTCAGATGGAGCATTTCAAATGAAATCCAATATGTTGTAAAAGCTGCGTAGGCCAGGTTGGGGACGACTTTCTTTGTTTTTTGAAACAGCAAAAACGGAACGCACATGAACAATGCATTTAGAAAAAACGCGAAGAAACCCGCAATGAAAGCGGTGTTGCCCACCCACCAGGTGACGAGCACATTCCACAACGCAAATGTGTGATAGGCGTATGGGAACAATTTTGCTTTTTCCTGCTCTTGAGAAATTTCATGTTCTACTACCAGCAACGGAACCCAGGCCACAAACAAGACAAATGTCAGGGGCAAAGGAGGAAAGCCGATGGAAAGCAATACGCCGCTCAGGGTAGAGAGCCCCAACCAACGCAGGCCTTTCGGGTGGTGTGTATATTTTTTCCAAAATAGAAAAACCACGGCCAACCAAACAGACGTAAAAAAGAAAAATGGCAAATGCCCCCATAGCGATTCTTCCTGCCATAATTTAAGCATCCACCAGCCGGTGCCAAAAGCGACGATCAGTGATAGGCTCAATCCAACAATTCTGAATTTTTTCGAAAAAAAAGATGCTTCCATGTTTGTTTGTTGGCAAGTGCGGAAAACCAATCCAAATCAAATATGTCTGTTCAATCTGTGTAGTTTTCCACCAAAAGAAATGCTAATTGTTCGGACAGACATAGTTGACCCGAAAAGATTTATTTAGCTGATTTGTAATCCATTGCCCCAGTCTTCCGGCGCACTGACGAACTCCAGATTTCCATCCGCATCTTCTGCCATTAGAATCATTCCCTGAGAAACAACTCCTCGCAATTTCCGGGGAGCAAGATTGGCAAGCAGCAATACCTTTTTGCCCACCACTTCTTCTGGCTTGAAATGCTTGGCAATGCCCGAAACGACCGTTCTTTTCTCGAGCCCAATGTCGACTGTTAGTTTCAGTAATTTATCAGCCTTTGGAACAGCTTCGGCTGAGAGCACGGTGCCGGTACGCATATCTAATTTGGCAAAATCATCATAATTTATTTCCTCTTTGATCGGTGGCCGTTCGCTTGCTTTTTCAACGGCCAGAATTGCTTCCAGTTTAGCCTTTTGCTTTTCGATAACTTCCAGACGGCTTTTGTCTTTGCGATCGTGGATTTTGGCAAAGAGGATTTCGGGTTTGCCAATTTCATGGCCAACAGGTATCAGCGGAATATGGGTTTTCAGTTTGGCTTCCAGCAATTCCATAATCCCGTTTTCAACCTTCGGTAAATTCAACAATGCCCTGATTCGGACCGAGGTAAAAGGAATGAAAGGCTCGGCCAGGATACTTAGTGCCGTCACGACTTGCAATCCGATGAAAAGACTTTCTTTGATGATTTCGGCATCCGGATCCGTTTTCCTGACTGCCCAGGGCGCAGCATCCTGTAAGTACTGATTGCCCCACGAGGACAACTCCATCAAAGTCGCTGCTGCCTGCCGGAAATTGTAATTTTCTATTTCATCCGAGATAGAGTTGACAAGTTTTTTAACGGGATCTATTTTTTGGGCAAACCCTTCTGGATCTTTAGCGATTGCTGCAGCAGGTACCTTTCCGCCAAAATAATTATTGGTCAAAACAATGACCCGGTTAATGAAATTACCCAGGTTGTCTGCAAGGTCTTTGTCATAATGATCTACGTACTCATCCCATTTAAAGTCGCTGTCTTTGTTTTCCGGCATGTTGCGGGTCAGCGTCCACCGCAGGGCATCTTCTTTGTTGGGAAAATCTTTGAATTCTTCTAAATATTGATGCTGTTCAATACCCCAGCCTTTGCTTTTAGAAAATTTTTGTCCTTCAAAATTGAGAAATTGATTGGCGGGCACATTGACCGGAAGGGTATAATCTCCATGTGCTTTTAACATGGCCGGGAAAATAATACAGTGGAAAACAATGTTGTCTTTGCCGATGAAATGGACGAGGTTTACATTGTCACCTTTCCAGTATTCTTCCCAGTTTTTGCCGTTTTCTTTGGCCCATTGACGGGTGGAAGAGATGTAACCAATCGGAGCGTCAAACCACACATACAGCACCTTTCCTTCTGCTCCTTCAGCAGGCACAGGAATACCCCAATCAAGGTCGCGAGTAATGGAACGAGGAAGCAACCCTTCTCCATCATTCAGCCAGCTCAGGCACTGGCCAACAACGTGCTTCTTCCATTTCTTTGGATCATGGTCAGTATGACCCTCCACTTTCCCATGTTCAATCCACTCCCGCAACCAGTCGGCATGCTTGTCCAAACGGAAATACCAATGCTTCGTGCTTTTCAAAACAGGTTTTTCACCACTCAGTGTGGATTTTGGGTTTTTCAATTCAGTTGGAGAGAGGGAAGAGCCACAATTTTCGCACTGATCACCGTAGGCTTCCTCATGGCCACATTTTGGGCAGGTACCAACGATGTAGCGATCGGCGAGGAACTGATCGAATTTTTCATCATAATACTGTTCCGTCGTTTTTTCTTCCAGTTCCCCTCCAAGTTCAATCATTTTTTTGAAAAACTCCTGAGCTGTCTCGTGGTGCAGTTGCGCACTGGTGCGGTGATAATAATCAAATGAAATGCCCAGTTTGGAGAAAGTATCTTTGTTCAGTGAATGGTATTTGTCAATAATATCCCGTGGCGAAATGCCTTCTTTTTTTGCCCGGATGGTTATGGCTGCCCCATGTTCGTCGGATCCGCAAATAAAAGCTACATCGCAGCCTTGTAACCGCAGATATCTTACATAAATATCAGCCGGTAAATAAGCACCAGACAAGTGTCCCAGGTGCAAGGCGCCATTTGCATAGGGCAGGGCGGAAGTAACGAGGTATTTTTTGTTTTTGTCCATTAATTTTAAACTAATTTGAAATGAGTGGCGAAGTTAGTTAAGTCTTACAAAAAATGCAGGGATTTAGTTTCTCGCTCCATTTGCAATTCGGTTTCGGTGAACCTTCGCATTGCGCTTAACATTTCTCGCCATGTTGACTGTTAGCAGGTGATTAAAATTAGGTACATGAAAAAATGACATTTTAAGCTTGGGCAGGTGATTGATTTCCAAGGCTTAAAACTCTTTTTAAGGCTTAGAAAACGCGTCCAAACCGTTGTTCATTTACTTGCCACTTTTTAATGCGCTGCATAATCTGCCAAATACTGAAAATGTGGCCCAAGTACGCCATCCAAAGTGATAGTTGCCCGGTCAATCACCTCACTTTTGTCTTTTAGCAATTCTGGTAAAATATGGGTCATGAACTGTTCGCCAAATGCTTTGGATGCGTCCCTCGGCAATTCATTTGGTAGGTTATCGATGGTCATCATATCAATGCCCAATTTTGAAAAAGCTGGAATTTCTATTTTTTTCGATGGATCAAAACCAAATACCGGGTTGGCGATAGTGGAAGCCTGAATGGTCGAAGGTATGGACGAAACTGGAGCAATGTCACAAGTAACATCGGCTATGACCTGTATGCTGAAATCTGTTTCTGCCATTTCTTTCAAAGAAAAAAAAGCAGGTGCCCGATTGTCCCAATAAATACCATTGATCATGATATCTGCAACTTTGGCGTAGGGTGCAAAAATACTCTTGTATAAATGTGGATGCTGGAAAAAATCGTGTAGGTCAAAGTCACTTCCGTCCTTGCGTGCTGCATAATCTTCACAATCTAACTGGGTAAATATGGCTTGACCAACTGTTTTGGTTAAAAAATCTGTGGTGTTTACCTGCTGAATACCCATATCCCGCAACACCAATGCTGCACCGTTAGCGACTCTTCCCGTACCGGTCAGCACTATTTTTACCGGAGGTAGAGATAGTGTTTGGTAAAAAGACTTGGCTTCTTCGTAATCGAGTAAATTGCTCATTCGAGGCATTTGGTAAACACCTGATCTTTGACCGTACGTCCATAGTCCGTTGTGTGCGCCTACCATGCCCGCAAATTTTCCAAAAGCGATAAGCCGCTGTCCATTTTCATTCGTCAGTACTTCGTAGTCGATCAAGCGGATATTTTTTTCCAGAACTGACCAGAGCAATTGTTGGTTATAAGCCTGTTCTTTTATTGTATGAGAAAAGAAAAAATAAGTTTTTTCACCTATTAGTTGTGAAATGGGAACTTCTTTGACTCCCATTAATATGTCACAACCGGAGAGATTATCGGAAAGAGGAATACCTGCTGCCAGGTAATCTTCGTCTGGAAAACAACGAGTAGGGGAGGGCTGGACAATTATGTCCAATTGAAATTCATTCTTGATGGCCTTGCATTGGGCAGGAGTCAGGGCCACCCGCGAATCAGGGGGTGTTTTACCTTCTTTGATAATTCCTATTTTCATGCGTTGATTTGATTGAATTTAAAAAGAGATCAAAAGTAGGTTAATCAGTAATTTTATCAGAATATTGACCGTTTTTTAGGTAGTATATTTTAATTATTGACTGTCAAACAATTACACCTTAATAACATTTAACACGCATGCTTTAAAAATCC
>JBCBRY010000081.1:0-40852 GCA_039819485.1 Bacteroidota bacterium
CATCTCTGCATCCCCGCATCCCCGCACCTCTGCTCTTCCTGATACCTGTTGTCCTTTTTTTATTTGCCCAGATAAAACCCTCTCACGTCCTCCGCCATTTTTATCAACGATGGTTTCCGGATATACATCATGTGCCCCGACTCATAATATTTCATGGTAATGTTCTTTTTTAAATCATCCTGTAAAAACAGGTGATCCAACGTATATTGCGTGGCAAAATAAGGCGTAGCCAGATCGTAATATCCATTGCAGATCAGTACTTTTAAATGTGGGTTTTTATGCATTGCATTGCGCAAGGTTTGCGAAACGTTTAAATATTTGTTCTGCACATTGTTGTAATTCCAGGGACGCACGCGGCCAGTCAGTATTTCATAAGGAATATCATTTTCAAATTTTAATGTCCGGGAAATATGATCGTTGACGGCCATCGTATATGGGCCATAAATAGCTTTGTTGTAACTCGGGTCAAATTCATAACGCTCCCGGGTACCATCATAATCCGACGCCGTGAAACGGCTGTCCAGCCGCCCGACGGTGATCCCCTCCTCTCTCCTCAATTCCTTGACAAAGCGGTGAATAACCGGACGTAAATTCGCCTGCAGGATATATGCTTTCGTCACACCCATATATTTCGCCAATTGTTCTGCGATATTGTTTTTTTCTTTTTCCGGCAGGCGGTCGCCTTTCATTAACGCCAACGTATATTCGTTCAATGCAAACTCTTCGACTTCTTTTAACAAAGTATTTAAATCAGTAAATGACGGGTCCAGTTTTTTATGGTACCAGGCAGTAGCTGCGTAGGTGGGCAAAAACAATGGGTAAGGCAAATCGTTCCCGATTTCAAAGCGGGCCGTTTGGAAGTGGGTAATCTGTGAAATTAAAACCAGTCCGTTCAAGTACATGCCGTACCGGTCCTGTAAATGCCCGGCCAGCCCGCAGGCGCGGGTGGTGCCATAACTTTCCCCGGCCAGGTATTTGGGCGATGCCCACCGGCGGTAGCGGTTCGTGTACAAGCGGATAAATGCACCCACCGATTCAATGTCCTCCACATATCCCGTAAATTCCTTTTTGTCCGTCGAATCCGCCGGACGGCTATAGCCCGTCATCACCGGATCGATAAAAACAAGGTCGGTATATTCAAGCCACGAGTATTCATTATCAACGACTTCGTAAGGAGGCGGTGTGGCATTGCCCATGTCCGTCATCACAATCCTTTTCGGCCCCAGTGCCCCCATGTGCAGCCAGACGGACGACGATCCCGGCCCGCCATTAAAAGCAAAAGTGACCGGCCGTTTCGACGGGTCTTTTTCCCCATTCTTGGTATAGGCGATGAAAAATATTTTTGCCCGGTCTTTGCCCTCTTCCGTTTGCAGCATGGTGTATCCTGCCGTGGCTTTATAGTCAATCGTTTTGCCGTTGGATAATTTTAAGGTATGCTTGGTGACGGAGTGGCCATGTTTCCCGGCCATCGCTTTGTCAAGGTCCATCATCATTTTTTCATCTTGCGAAAAAGCAAATGTGGCGAGGAATAAAATGGTGGCAAGAAGAGTGGTGAGTTTTTTCATGATATTGTTTTGTGACACTTTATTTGTTTTTCTGGCTAGGGGCTTTGGATGTACATCTTCCGATTTTCAGGTTACGATAATTCCAATTAAGTCATTTTCGCTTATTCAGTAGCATTCCGCCCGCCGCTAATATATAGGATTGTTTTTTCATCCTAAAAAAACGGGCAGCCAGCACTTCCTGCTGGCTGCCCGCCCCTGTAGGTCTACCTGCCTACGTGCCTACTTCTTTCTAACTGACCTCCTCTCCCTTGCCTCCACCAATAAATTTCCGCAATCCGGCAAACAATCCCACTACGGCCAGGGCAATGATTTTCCAAAACTTCGCCAACACGACGCCGATCTTGGCGAGGATGCCCGCCTTCGCCAATACCTTCCCTGCGATGAGCCCCCCGATACCGACGGCCGCCACTTTATCGATGCTCGGATCAAAATCTTCGTAACGGCTGCCTTCGTTGAACTCGATGCTCGGCAAAATACCGCCGATGTCATTTTGCACCCCGGCCAATGCATCCATTCCACCGATCACATTCAGCTCAAGGTAGCCCTTTCGGCCGAGGATTCTGATGTTATAGTTCAAAGTGTTGGAGGGAGAGTCACCAAAACGCAGTTCTTTGGCCCAGTGCAGTTTTTTGTTATCGGCATCGTAGAATGGTGGCGAGGCCCAGCCGATCAGTTCGGCCGTTTCATAGCCCATTTCCTGCCGATACTCATTGGCAGCCACCATATCGTCCTGCATGGTTTCGAGCAGTTCGTCGTAGTCAAGGTCTTTGGCATCCGAATCATCGATGTAGCCCTCTTCCGAGTAGGTCATATTGATGGCGTACATATATTCCGATGTGTCCATGGGAGAGGAGTCTTCCGGAAACAGCATCCCCAGCGATTTATCAGCGGGGTCAGATGGCGGATTGCCCCAAAGGTCGGTCAGTACCGTTTCGCTGGCATCTCCGTCGAGGTATTTATAGCCGTCGGGGACATTCAGGGTGGCCAGTCCATTTTTGATGGTGATGGTTCCCGTCCGGTATTCGAAAGTAGCAGTCACACTATCTATGTATGCCTGGTACAGCGCCATCATTTCTTCTTCAGTGTATTCCCTTTCTTCGGCCACTGTTTCTTCTTGCGCAGCCATTGGGAAAACGAAAAACAGAGCGAGCATTAAAAAAATTATACTTTTCATTTAGGGTTGATTTTAATGGATAATGGTCAACGGATAATGGATGGTTTTTCCATTTATGCATTCACGCATTCCATCATGACAAAATGCAAGACTTTTAAGTGAAAAATCAACAGGTAGGATCAAATTGGGAGTGACCGAGAGCGCTGATTGGTTTTTCTTTGTCAAAAGACTTGGTGTTTCTGGGTTTGCGTGGCAAGGATACGATGAATTCCTAATTTCCACTGCGCATGTTTCGTTCCCTTTAGAATCATTGTGGAAAACTTTTTCATAGAAATAGCCTGTCATTTCGGCAAACAATTAAAATTTGTTTTAATTTTGAAACAAATTATTTCAAATAAAATAATTTTGTTTCAAAACCAAAGTACTACCTACCCTGTGCTCCCCCATTAGTTAAATTAAGAACCATCCTCCATGCCTCCAACATCCGGGATGACACCAATAGACTAAACGCACTTATCCATACCGCCAAACTTTGCCCACAACAGAAGGGAAAACTGCTATGAAACACTGGCAAAGACACGGCGATGTATTTAAACAGTCATTCTTATTTCAGCCTGCGCTACGGCACCTTGTCGCCGGAGCAACTCGTGCAGGCTGCCCAACGGCTTGGCATCAAAGCCCTGGCCCTGACGGACGTGAACAACACTTCCGCCGCCAGTGAATTTGTGCAACGGTGCAAAAAAGCAGGCATCAAACCGCTCCTGGGCATTGATTTTTTTAAAAACGGCCGACGGCTCTACACCGGCATCGCCCGCAATCCAGAAGGGTTTTGCCAACTCAATAAATTCCTCTCCGAGCATTCCATCGACAACAAACCATTACCGGAAATCTTTCCTCCTACCCTCTGCTCCCGCAGTGAATTCGGGGCAGGTTCCCTACCCTCTACCGTCATCATCTACGACCGGCTGGCAAAACCCATCGACCAGTTTGCAGAGCATGAATACCTCGGCATCCGGCCAGAACACGTGCATGGGCTGTTTACGTCGGAGGTCAAAAAATACCCGCATAAGTTGTTGGTTTTCAGCCCGATCACTTTTCTAAACAAGGAAGGCTACGAGCTGCACAAAGTCCTCCGGGCCATTGATTTAAATACTCTTCTGACCAAACTCAACCCAACCGACCTGGCCAAAAAAACGGAAATGCCACACCCGCCCAAGGTGTTGAAAGATTTTTACAAACTCTATCCCCGACTCCTCGAAAACACCCAACAACTGGTGGACAGCTGCCACGTCGAACTAAAAACCGGCCTACAGATCAACCTTCAATCTTTCACCGGCAGCAAGGAAGGTGACATGAAACTGCTGGAAAAACTGGCCATGGAGGGGTTTCAACGAAGGTACGCTAACGGCCTCCCCCCACTGCCCCCCTTAGGGAGAGATGTCGTTTTATCTCCCTTTGAAGGGAGCCGGGAAGGGAACAACCAATTTGAGCGAAACGAAATCCCGCACCGACAGGTCGGGGCCCCAACAATCAAGGCCCGCCTTCTCCGGGAACTTGAAGTTATTCGGGACATGGGTTTCGGGGCCTACTTTCTCATTACCTGGGACATTGTACGGTATGCGCACGCAGCTGGTTATCATCACGTTGGCCGGGGCAGCGGCGCCAACAGCATCGTTGCCTACTGCCTCAATATCACCGAAGTCGACCCTGTCGACCTCGATCTCTATTTCGAGCGCTTCATCAACCGGTACCGGCCCTCCCCACCCGATTTCGATATTGATTTTTCCTGGGACGAACGGGACGATGTAACAGATTATATTTTTAAAAGATATGGCCGGGAGCGCACTGCCCTGCTGGCGACTTACAGCACGTTCCAGTTCAACGCAGCCATACGGGAGGTGGGAAAAGTGTACGGCCTGCCCAAGGAAGAAATTGACCGCTTCGGTGAGAATATTCTAAGAACGACCAATACACAGGATGTCCGGTACTGGCGGCATGAGAACCCGCGGCTCCGGTTACAGCCCTCGGACCTTGTACCGAACTCGCCCCGGGAGACTGGCGGCGAGCAATCAGCGATTTATGTAAATGGGAAAAAAGTAGGCAGCAATGATCACAGAAATGGATTCAGAAAAAACGGGACGCCCCTTCCCCCCGCCCCCCGTCAAAGGGGGGCTGAACAGTTCTAAAAAATGCTAATGCACAATTTGGAAGAACGTGAAAGTTCATTGAAATTGTTGGCAAAAAAACACCATGGGCTTATACGAATGTTTTCAACGGTTGGACGACCCCCGCCAGAAATCAGGTCTCAGGATGCCCCTGCCCGCCCTGCTCTGCATGCTTGTCATGAGCTACCTGAGCGGACATTCAGGTTACCGTTCCACGGCGACCTTCATGAAGGGCAACCGGTCGGAGCTGATGGAGATGTTCAACCTCAAACACCCTCCCATTGGCCATACCCAACTGCGGACGGTTTTGCAGGGGCTGGATTTCCGGGCCGTCAACCAGGCATTTTTCAATTGGATGAACCGCTTGGTGAGCATTGGGGAAAACGAGTGGCCGAGCGGGGACGGCAAGGCACTTGCCAGTACGATAGCTGACCCGCAGGGGCCTGCCCGGAACTTCGAGCTGATGGCCCGCCTGTTCGGCCAAAAACTGGAAGTTGCCACCCACGCTGCCACGGCCACCAACAGGGACGGGGAGGCCAAGGCCATGCAGTCACTGCTCAAAACGTTGAAATGCAAAGGGGCGGTCATCACACTGGATGCGCTGTACTGTCTAAAAAAACGATCGACACCATTTTAGAAAGCGGGAACAATTTTCTGACTGCGGTGAAAGCGAACCAGAAAGTGCTGCTGCAACGGATCAGGGCCACCGTCGCCCTGCACCGGCCGCTTGACACCCATTTGACCGAAGAGAAAAGCCGGGGCAGGCGGGAAAGGCGGCTTTGCCAGCTTTACCTCCCGCCGGAGGGGATGGGTGCCAAATGGAGCGGCGTCCAACGGGTCGTCCACGTCAACCGGAGTGGCTGCCGGCCACGGTCGGGGGATTACCCCGAAAGCCATTATTACATTACCGGGCATGCTTTCCGGAAAGCTTCAAAAGTGGCGCAGGGCATCCGGGAACATTGGGGTATCGAAAACAAGGTCCATTATGTGAAAGATATCCACTTCAACGAAGACGGCAACGGTATCAGGAACAACAATGCAGCCGCCGTCCTGTCCTTGGTACAGGACATGGCCATCAACATTTACCGTTGCAAAGGTTTCTCACCCATGAAAAAAGCAACGATTTTTTTTGCCAACAAAATCAAAGAACTCTTTAAGTTCTTAACCGCTAAACACATTAGCGACCTTTAGAACTGTTCAGCCCTGCCCCGTCAAAGGGAGAAAACCTCCCCACCAACCAAAAACCCAAAACTTAAATTGAGCCAAGCGAAATCCCGTGCCGCAGGTCGGGAAACCCAGAACCAAAAACCGTTCACCGTCCACCAGTCTGTGCTGAACAACGCCCGCCGCCTCCAGGGCTTCCCCAACCACCTGTCGATCCATGCGGGCGGGATCATTATTTCGGAAGAGCC
This sequence comes from Bacteroidota bacterium, assembly GCA_039819485.1. Lineage (GTDB taxonomy): Bacteria > Bacteroidota > Bacteroidia > Chitinophagales > Saprospiraceae > UBA6168. Next base: position 6,257 of record JBCBRY010000081.1, read on the forward strand.
GATTTTTTACCATACCGCTTTGCAGATGATGCCGAAGGGATTTCCCATCAGCCACTTCGACATGCACCACGGAGAAGATATGGGTTTTCACAAATTCGATGTGCTGAGCCAACGGGGTCTCGGACATATCAAGGATGCAGTGGAACTGGTAAAAATGAACCAGGCCAAAGCCGTCGACATCCACGACATCCCCCTCATCAAGCGGGACGGGCGAGTGAAAGCACAGCTGAAAAGTGGCCACTGTATCGGTTGTTTTTATGTCGAAAGCCCTGCCATGCGGGGGTTGTTGAAAAAGCTGCGCTGCGAGGAATACAAGCACCTGGTAGCGGCCAGCAGTGTCATCCGGCCGGGCGTGGCCAAATCGGGAATGATGAAAGAATACATCCGCCGGTTTCATCAGCCAAATAGTTTCAAGTACCTGCATCCCGTTTTTGAAGAGCACTTGGGGGAAACATTCGGGGTGATGGTATACCAGGAGGATGTGATGAAAATCGTCCACCACTTTGCGGGGCTCGGCCTCGATGAGAGCGACGTACTCCGACGACTGATGAGCGGTAAAAAAAAGAAAGGTGACCGGTTTGAGGTCTTGAAGAAAAAATATTTCGACAACTGCCCGCAGCGAGGCTATCCGGAAGCACCGTCGAGAGAGGTGTGGCGACAGGTAGCGAGTTTTGCGGGCTATTCATTCTGCAAGGCACATTCGGCAAGCTTTGCGGTGGAGAGTTTTCAGAGCCTTTATTTGAAGGCTTATTTTCCGTTGGAATTCATGGTGGCGGTCATCAATAATTTTGGTGGGTTTTACCGAACGGAATATTATTTCCACGAAGCAAAAATGGCCGGTGCCCGTATCCACCCGCCCTGTGTCAACCACAGCGTCCACCTCACTGCTATCAGAGGTTCCGACATCTACACGGGTTTCATCCACCTGAGCCAACTGGAGCGCACGACTTCTCACAAGGTCGTCCACCAGCGGGCCATTGGCGGGCCGTACCGCAGCCTTGCGGATTTTGTGAGCCGGGTCGATGTTTCTTCAACCCAGTTGGACCTTCTCATCCGCATTGGGGCGTTCCGGTTTACGGGGCAGAGCAAATGTGCTTTGATGTGGGAGAAAAATGCCGTTTTTAACCGTAAAATTCCGACGGGCCGTTCGCGGGGCAGCGGCTTGCTTTTCGCCGACGAAACGGAGCAGTTTGACCTGCCCACCCTGGAAGAGGGGCCGTTCGACCAGGCATTTGATGAAATAGAATTGTTGGGGTTCCCGATCAGTTGTACGCCATTTGATTTACTGAAAAAACAAACACACCCAACCGATGGCGTCACCGCAGCGCAAATGCCCGGCCACCTCGGCCGCATGGTCACCATGGTCGGCTACTATGTGACCCGCAAGGACGTGCGCACAGTGAAAAGGGAACTGATGTTTTTTGGTACTTGGCTCGACCGGGACGGCCGCTTTTTCGACACCGTACATTTTCCCAATTTCATCAAAAGCAGTCCGTACCGGGGGAAGGGCATCTACCGCATCGAAGGGCGGGTGGTGGAGGAATATGGGTTTCCGAGCCTGGAGGTAGTCAAGATGGAGCGTTTGCCCTTTAGGGCAGATGAACGGTACGGGGAATAAAAAATGCCAGGCCATAATTGATCATGCCCTGGCACCTTTTGATTCATTTTAAATGACGCTTAGTTATTCAGGTTAGCCATGTAACCTACACTGAGGTTGAGCCCTGAATTTCTGACGGTGATGTCATCATCCGTGTCGGCGAGGTTGGTCAGGCCAAGCAGGTATCTGACATCCAGGAATACTTGTCCGTTTCCGGCAGGAATACCCGCACCGGCACCAACACTGGCACCAATTTCAAAACGGTTGAAAGCATCCCAGTCGTCAATTGATTCTGAATCACCGTCGACTTCTATAGAACCGGAGATGGCGTACCCTAAAGTAGGACCAGCAGCGGCGTAGGCCATGACGGATTCGTTTCCAAATTTAACCTTCGCCAAAATAGGCACATCAATGTGGTTGATACGGGTTTTGGTCTCGAAAGTAGTACCAAAGATATCAGCCTCAAACTTGTAGCCTTTTTGCACAAATGCCAATTCAGGCTGGATGGCGAAATTGTCAGAGATAGGAATTTCGTAGAGCGCAGCGAGTGTCAGGCCAAGGTTTGCGTCGAAACCGTCCGTTTCATCTCCGCTGTAGTTAGGCAAAGTAATACCCGCCCTTACCCCAACCTGGGCAAACATAGCAGAGGCAAAAGCAACAAAAAGTAAAGAGAAAATGGCTTTTTTTAGAAGATTCATAAGTTTCGAGGTTTAAGTGAAATAATATGGTTGATTTAATTAGCACTGGCAATAGTAGCCTATTTCCAGTCAAAGAAAAAATGTATGAAAATGATTTATTCCCACTGAGGAGAATGATTTTTTGTAACGAAAATACAGAGTGATTTACTTCAGGGATTTCATAAACCCGACCGTGAGGCTGAAGCCCCGGTTCCTGATCGTACCGTCTGAATCTTCAGCAATATTGGTAAAGCCAAGCAGGTAACGCAGGTCGACGAAGGCTTGCCCTGACTCTCCTATCTGTAGTCCAGCACCTGCCCCAAAATTGGCGCCGAATTCAAACCTTTTGAAGGAGTCCCAGTCATCCCCATCGATGGTATCCTTTTCGCCGCCCTGGTCAATATAACCGGAAATGGCATAACCGAAAGAAGGGCCGAGAACCGCATACCCGGACAACGTTTCATTTCCGATAATCCCCTTGGCAAGGACGGGTACTTCCATGTAATTGAGCCGGATTTCAGTTTCGTTGCCACCCCCGTAGTAGTAATAGTAGTAGTAATAATCCGGGAATTCGACCTTGGACCCCTTCTGTACGAACATCAGTTCCGGCTGAATGGCAAAATTTTGATGGAGCTTGATCTCGCAAACAGCACCAGCGACACCCCCCATCAGCACTGGGAAGTCGAATTCGTTGTAATAGCCATAGTCATCGTCGTCACTGATATTGATCTTGGGAAGAGAAATCCCTGCCCGAACACCAAGAGAAACCTGGGCAAAAAGGGCAGAAGAGAAAGACAGGAACAATAGAGGAAGAAGAACTTTTTTGAGAACGCACATAATTTCGGGTTTAAAATTAAAATCTGGGGCAATTATAGATAAATAAAATGAACAAATTAATTTTCAAGAAAAAGATTCATTCATGCTTTCGGGAAATCGAAAATTTACGCTTTTCAGAAATTTCTCCAATGCCCGTAGAATCTATTCCTATTACCTCTGGCCCTAGTGAACGCAGGTCTGGTTGACCGGCCAATATCCAGGCTGTATACCAGATGCTCCCTACCGAACGAACGGCAGCGCGCATCCGCTGCTCCACCATACCGCCCATCCGAGAATCATAGGCAGCGGCATACTCCGGGCATTGGGTCCGAACCATCGTTTGGCCCCGTCGTTCCTGGCACATCTGCCGGTCGGACGGGAACTGGCGACGGAGTGCTGATTCAATGGCCAACACACTGTCGACAAGGGAATGGCTCTCAAGAACAATGTTCCAGAAGTAGTCTTTTGGGTTTTCAATGAAAGTGGCTTTTCCTACCCAGAAATCATATCGCTCGTCCGCAAACAGCTCGGGCAGACGGCTTTCCCAAAAAGCGTGGATCCCATCCTGCCCCGTGAGTTGGCCGTTGTAATTTTCGGTAGTGTGGAGTGGCACGTGTGCGTCGCCGATGTAGTGACCGATGTCGGCGGCATAACGTCGTATTTTTTTTTCATCACCGACTGAAAATGCATCGGTAAGGCGACGGAGCATGGCCTGTAGGTGCCACGGCAGCACTCCGTGTTCCGACAGGTGGTCAATTGCCAGGAGCTTTGTGCAAGAAAGGCTATCCGCACTGATGTTCAATGCTTTAGCTAAGCTATCACAAGGGGCAGTCCAGGTATCTTCATAATAATTTGGCAGAAAATATTGAGTAAAAAAACGGCGAAAGTCGCGGTAAGGAGCTTTAAGGGAAATGCCGGCCGACAGTTTTGGGTGAAGGCATAAAGTATCCGGCCGCCCCTTTGAAAGAGAGGTCGAATCTTTGATGAACAACGACAGGGTATCTGATTTTTCATCTAAAAAATAAAAGTCGGAAAACTTGAAAAGTGCCTCTGACCAGTTGCGGGGGATGTGGTCAAAGGGCATTTCCCCGTGCACATCCAGGTCGATGTAATGCCGAACCGCTTCAAAACGGCTAACGTACCGGCGTTTGTCCGCATCCACTGCATGCTCGGTCAGGTAATCAATGTTCCGTTTGAAAAAGTATTGCATTTCAGGGGGCAAGATATAAACAGCCTGCCGGTTGATTTTCCGATGGCCGTAAAAGCCCCATACGGGCGGATGAACAGGAAGGAAACCAGAAGAAAGCAGGAAGGAAAAAAGCAAGAGAGGCATAGATTTCCGGAGGTTAGGATAAGGCTTGTTCACATTAATGTAAATTAAAAAACACCTGGGAAGATAACCTAAGGCAGGTAACTAAGAAGATTGTTTTGAGCACAAAACCTAAGGCAGGTTTTACATACAGATGATTTTTCGAATGGCCACTTCCCAGGTGGATCATTTGGTATTCGGGTCTTGGATATGGACATGAATTCAAAGAGGTTGAATCGCAAAAAGTAATTAAAGAGGTCCCTTGAGATCATAAAAACCATAACCAAGCTCTCGAAGCACTCTATTGGTTATTTGGGAAGGATTTGAAATGTTCATTTAGAAGCACTCAGAAACATAAAAAATCCAGGTTCCGTTGGTTAAAAATGATTTCCGGGGTTAATACAAATTACGCTAACAACAGTTAAAATTTTGGCTTTCCGGGGTTTACACAAATTACGCTAACAACAGTTTAAAATTGGTTTGCAGGGTTAACACAAATTACGCTAACAACAGTTAAAATTTTGGCTTTCCAAGGTTTTCAAAAGGTTCAATAGGGAGTCTTCATTTGGCAAAAAGGTCGATCGGGGGTCTTCATTTGGCATAATGATTATTTCAGGGAGATCGTAGATGGTTTTTAATGACGAGTAAAATAAGCTGTGTTATTTTCGATGTTTGTTAAAACAAAGGTCGGCCAAGTCCGGGTGTTATACAATCACTCAAATGTTGGATTTATTAGGAGAAAAAGTTGGCCGTTCTCCCCCTAACGGGGGACATTATCCCCCATTAGGGGGAGAACGGCCGCCAACCTCAGTTGATCAGGAGGGAAAAGACGACCCTGGTACCTGCCTCGCCAGTATAAAAATGGCAGTCGCCACCGATCTCCCGCATACGGGTCCGCATGTTGAGGAGGCCATTGCCAGTGGAAGCTTCCAACAGTTTTGGATCAAATCCGATTCCATCGTCCCCAACTTCGATTTCCAGCCGGTTTTCGGTCGTTCTGAAATGGATGTCCACCTTGGAAGCCTGTGCATGCTTGACCATATTGTTGAGCGCTTCCTTAAAAGCGAGGAAGATGGTCCGGCGGTGTTCTCCCATTACGGACAGGTCGGGAATGTGTTCGGGGAGGTTGACAGAAATATCCATTGTGGTATTTTCCAGCAGATCAAGCGCATATTGGTTGAGATAGGAAATAAGATTGGAAAAGGTATCGTTTTTTGCGCTGACGGTCCAGATGACCTCCCGGATTTTACCAGACAGATCACGGGCCGACTGGCTGATCTTTTCCAGTTCTTCTTTCAAATCTTCCGGCGAGGATTTGTATTGCGCCATGGCCGTTTGCAAGCTGAGTGCCGATAGCCCGGACCCCAGGTCATCGTGTACATCGCGGGCAATCCGTTGTCGTTCCCATTCCAGGGCTCGTCGCTTTTCTTCTTCCAGGCGCCTGCGCTCCTCCCGCCGCTTCTGACGGGTATAAAAAACCATGAATACCACCCCGCAGAACAAAATTGCCATGAGCGCATAGAACAGCGGCGAACGGGTAAACGGAGGCGTAACCACGATTTTGAGCGAGCGTGGCTCGCTCCAGAAACCATCGGAGTTGGAGGCCATCAATTTGAATTCAAATTTACCAAAAGGAATATTGGGATAACGGGCAAAATTTCGCGACCCACTTTCCACCCAGTCATCGTCCAGGCCTTCCATCTTGTATTTAAAATTGACGTTTTCGGGGTCGCTGTATTCGAGGGCTGCAAAATTGAACGACAAGGTGTTGAATTCATAAGGCAGTTCAAGCTCGTCAACCATACTTACACTGGTCGCTCCGTTTTTCCCTTTCACCATCTCTGAGTTTTCAACATCGTTCACCCGAATCCGGGTGATGGTTGGCCGGGCCTTGATATTTAGCGGAATTATTTTTTCCGGGAAAAACCTGGTAATCCCCTGAGACGATCCGAATAACATTTCTCCACTATTTAATGCCACGGCGGTCCTCGGGGAATAGGCCAGCGAGGGCAGACCGTCGGCGATCGAAAAACGCCTGACAGTGTGATCGTCCAAGTTAAAGGATGCCAACCCCCTGTTGGTACTTAGCCAAAGGTTGTTTTGGCGGTCAGGCAAAATACCATAAACGACGCGATCCGGCAGACCATCTTTTTCCGTAAAAAACCGAACGGCCCGACTCTCATTATTTTTGGGACTTATTCTTACCAGGCCCGAACTACTGGCTACCCAAATGCTGCTATCGGCCGTATTTTCGTAAAATGCATCTGACTCACCTTGCAATTGAATTACATCAACAATTACAAACCCCTGATCAGGGTCGACCACACTGATGGAAGAGACATCAGTGCAGGCATACAGGAGTCCATCCCTGCTTTGCCACATCGAGGTAAAACCGGTATTTAACAGCGCTTCATTGACGGCAGCTATTTTGAAGCTGCCATCAGGCATTTCCTTTATTTCATAAATCCCCCCGTAAAAGCAACTCAACAACAAACGGCCATCGTCCAGTTGGTACATAAACAAAAAGTCCAGCGTATCAGTATCTATGAAACGATGGTTCCCGTTCAGAGGCCACAAATCAATTCCATCCCAGGTGTGTACCCAAATCCTCTCGTCTGTATCTTTAAAAACATAATTGATTTCGTTGGAATGAAGATCAACATTATCGGCAGAGGCATCCAACCGCCTAATGTTATTCTCATTCAAAATAAAAAGTCCGCTCGACCGAGTAGCACACCATATTTCCCCATTGGCATGTTCGACTATTCCCGAAACATTTGGAAGAATATTCAAATTGTTTTCCGCAGCGTTTCCAGTTAATTTAAAATAATCAAACTTGCTCTTTTCTGGATAAAAAAAATCGACACCAACACCGATGATGGACAACCAAATTCCACCATCATCATCAACGTATATTTTGTTGATATTATCCGACGATAAACTATGCCGGTTGGATTGGTCCATGGTTATGGAGGTGAGGTATTTTTTAGTTTTTCTATTAAAAAAAAATACACCTTCATTTTCAACTGAAACCAGCAGGGTGTCTTCGTGCAAAAACGCAATGGAATTTATTTCAGAATTACTGACTTGAGGAGAATAATCAATTAATTCACCTGAATCGGTCCGATACAAAAAAAGACCGGTATTGGTGGCCATCCAACATTCGTCCTGCGTATCGAATAAAATTTCTCGGAACTCGAAATTAAAGTTTGTGTTTTCCGTAATATTCGTGTCCAATAAAAATGAATTATTTTCATAATCCATGACGGTCACTCCGGGTTTCTGGTAAGAAAAAGCCCACAGCTGCTTTATTTTTCCCCGCTCATCCAGTCGGGGTCTCACTCTTAATACCGTATTTGGGAAACTATCTATTTTTGAAAAAACATATGAATTTAAATCCAACGTATAAATATGAATTCCGTTATTAATGAACCATAGTTTTTCATCCGGGTCAAGATGAAAAGCATAATAAGAATTCAAGCTATCAGGTACGACAAAATGCTCGAATTTTTCAAAATTCCTTTTATAAATATTAATTCCCTTATAAGTGGTAAACACTAAATCCCCACTGCCTGTCTCAAAAAAAGGGCTTTGGATATTTTGTCCAAAAAGGGAATTGGGATTATTAAAATCGGGTTGGTAATTTTTTATGGCCTTTCCATCGTACCTGTTAAGCCCGGTCAATGAACTGATCCAAATAAAGCCGTAACTATCTTTATAGACAAAATCATTTCTCGCCTCTAATAAACCGTCTTCTACTGTTAAGTGGTGAAGCACCGGTTTAATTTCTTGCCCCGAAAGAGGAAGAAGTGCCATCAACCAACACCCTAACAATAGAAGACTTTTATTCGATGCAATCATCATTTACAATAAGGGGGGCAGGGAAGAACAACACTTTCCAAATGATTGGTACCACTGACTCCGCTCTGGGTTTCTTCCGCCAAGATCAACTTCATACCATTAGAAGCATCTCCTACGCTGGCAAAGTAAAAAGCAACATCGCCGTTAACACCATTCAGAAAAGTTTGGAGATCGGTTTTGGAAATAGTGGCGATTGGCAACTGTTTGTCACCAAGGTCGGTGGCTGTGAAAGTTATAGAGGCTGTTTTTTCTGGTGTCATAACAATAGGATTTGTGATTGTCAGGAATGCGGTCATTGACCTTGGCTCAACGGCCGTTCCTATTTATCGGGTTTAAAATGCTAAGAAACAATTATAGGTAAATATTTTGTATCCCCCTTTTGTTGGAATTTCATCCCGTTTGCCAGGAGATAATTGCAGATGGCGGGCAAATTTACTTTTTTTGTGGTTTATAAAATCCTAATCATTTCATGGAAACAATAAAAATAGCTATTGTCGAAGATATAAAAGAATTTAGAACTGCGCTCCAAATTATGCTCAACGCTACTCCCGGTTTTCAATGTGACTTAACTTATTCCAATGGTGAGTCGGCCGTAAAGGATATCCCGATCCAAAAACCGGATATCGTGCTCGTCGATATCAACCTGCCCGGCATCAACGGCATACAGGTGATGGAAACACTGAAAAAACAATATCCAAAACTCCAGTTCATGGTGCTGACTGTCTTTGAGGACGACGAGAAAATATTCAACGCACTGTCCGCCGGCGCCAGCGGTTATTTACTGAAAAGCACCCCACCCACAAAAATCATGGATGCCATCCGTGAACTACACGACGGCGGTTCCCCAATGAGTGCCCAAATCGCCCGAAAAGTGGTTGCCTCTTTCCAGCGGCCCACCCGCGAAATTGCCAACCCTTATGAGCAAATGTTGACCAACCGGGAACGACAGGTTCTTCAATTATTATCCAAAGGTAAATTGTACAAACAAATCGCCGCAGACCTGCACATCTCGCTGGAGACCGTCAAATCCCACTGCCACAATATTTATGAAAAATTGCACGTGACCACAAAAATGGAAGCGATCAATAAAGTTTATCCGAGGAATTGAGTTATGGTTTTTGGTTTTTGGTTTCTGGTTTTTGGTTCCCGACCTTGCGGTGCGGGATTTCGCTGCGCTCAATTTTGGTTTTTAAAATTAATCCACAATTATTTTTTCAACAACTTTGTTGTTTCAAGTTTAGCGAAGCGCAACTTGAAACAGCCATACAGTCAGTTTGCAACTGACAAATAACTCATTTCACAACCAATCACTTAGCAGCATAAAGATTGGGCACACAGTTTAAAGTGGGCAGTCACAAATTGGTTTCTGGTTTCTGGTTTCTGGTTCCTGACCTTGCGGTGCGGGATTTCGCTGCGCTCAATTTTGGTTTTTAAAATTAATCCACAATTATTTTTTCAACAATCACTTTCTCACCACAATTTATTTTTAAAAAATAAATACCTGACGATAAATCCTCAATAATTATTTTATGATTTAATTGGTTATTTATTTTCCAGCTGTCAATTACTTTTCCATCCGCAAAAGACAAGGTTATATTTTCTACTGGCAAATCATTTGGCCAGTTTAAATAAACATATTCCGAGGCAGGATTTGGGAATACATTAATTCTTTCATTGATTATTTCATTGTCTGACAAAGGCCCTTCCATGGCTTCAATTCCATACCATAAGGTACGGTCGGACTGCTGATCAATGTTGATCAAAAATCTGTTTGTAGCTATGGGCGGAATTATTTTTGGTGTACCCTCTGCCCCTGTTGGTGTCAATGGAATTAATTGCAAATAATCAGCGGCTACATTTAATTCGATTTCCAATTGCAACGGGAACATTTCCGTCGGTTGGCTCCCCCAGTTGTTGTTAATGGACTGCGTACCGTCCCACGTCATGCTATTGTTTTGCAACTTGGAAGAAACGGCCAACATACTCTCCTGTGATTCTGGCAATGCTTTTTCATCCAAAGACAACCAGGAAACTACGCCGAAGTCATTGGCGGAGTTGATGGCCAATGGGCCGGCCTCCACTTCGTTTTCGTCAATAAAACCAGTAACTGAAATAAAATTGGGGGTAACCGTTTTCAAAATTCCATTCGGAAAATCAATCATGGTCTCGTCCGTGTCGGTATTGGCTACAACACCGGGAGCAGGTGGCAGTTGGTTCAAATCGGGCGCATCAGCACCTTCAAATCCACTTATTTTTATACTGCTGGAATATGCACGCTGATTGTTATATGGCACGTATTTTCCCCAGCGCCCGGAGCCATCAGAAAATGGCAGGGCGCGTAAAAAGGGCAAACTATAATTCACCTCATAAACCTGCTCGGCCGACGACACCAGATTCTTTCTAAATGCATAGGCAAAAACAGGTGACAACGCCATCTGGGCAGTGTTGCGGTGCAAGCTGTAATAGTCATCCACCCGGTCAGCGGTCCAACTGTCGTGCTCATCGTTGTAATAATTATAAGTGATCGCACTGGCATTGTGAAAAGATCCGTAAGCCGTCATCCAGGGCATCATTTCCACCTGGTAGCGATTGGGAAAAGGATGGCTGTACTGACTGATCAGGTACGGTTTATCGCTCAGTGCAAAACCGCCGAACAGGTTCTGCATGGTACTCCAGCCGTTTGCGACCATGGGTTCATTTAAAATTAACCAATTGGTGAGCGACCAGCCATTTGGATAACGGATGTAGTCCCAGATATTCTCATCATTGATGAAATCCATATTGCGGGCCGTGTAAATATCGCTGATGCCGCTCCAGGTATTAGAGCCGCTGATATTGGCCTGCACGCCTAATTCATTTTTTAAGTAGGTGTACATTTCATCGAAATACGCTGTTTGCAGGGTAAGATAAAATTCGGTATTGTCAGCCATCCGGTGTGGCGAAAATTCAAAACGTTCGGCGTAATCCATGCGTGCGATGTTACCGTCCGTCAATGATTCGCCGGGTAAAACACCTGGCACCTCCGCTTCGGTCATGCTCAGTTCATCAAACCAGTAGCTGCCGGTTTGACTTAAAAATTGAAAGCCCAGGCGAAAATTCCCATCATTATTTTCCGGGGCTATAAAGGTAAAATCAAATTCTTGCCAAGCGGGTGTCAGGGTAATTTCCCGGTGCCCGTAATAGGTATAGGGCGCATTGTCCCGGCTGGCCACCACCTCGATGTTCCGGGTACCGTCGCAGCGGGCTGCAAACCTGATTTGATACGTTTTTAATGCGACCAAAGAAGCTCCCGATTGTTTAAATTGAATGTGCCAGTTGGTGCCGGTTACGTTTTGCACATCCACCCTCGCAGAAAAATCGCCTTCATATGGGTTGCTGTTGTCAGCTGTCATGGTCGCCTGTGCAGCATCGTGCAATTCCATGATATAATTTAATTCAGGATTGCCCATTTCAAAGTTCCCATCATTGACCTGTTCGTTTTGTCCTCCGGAACCGGCCGTCTGCGCCCAGGTGTTTTCGAGGTCAGTTTGCGAAGCATATTTATTTTGTAGAAATTCATTCCAGCGCAGGTTCAATGTATCCACATGCCGCATGATCAAATCCCCTCCCGCAAAAAGGTGGCGTAAAAAGTCTGATTTCCAGTATCCGTACAAGGTATTTTCATTGGTAATGTCAATGAGGGCGACTACGGGATCGTCCGCCAGAGACAAGCCAGTGTAAGTATTGACAGATTTCAACAATTGGAATGCAAAATCCTTTTGCAGTTTTATTAATTGCCGGTCAAACATGGTGACGGCCTTGGCCGTCGCAGCAATGCTATCAGCGTGCAGCACACCATCGTTTTCGGTAAACGTCCGGGTATGGTGCAAGATCAAGTTGACGTATATTCCTTCCGCTTTCAATTGGGCGATGAAATAATGCAGCCGATCCAGTTTGAAGAAATCAACGACCAAAGTTGAATTTCCCGCCGATGTAAAAATAGACCCTTCATTATTGTTGGTCCAAGGGCTGTCCATGTAAGCAAACCGCACCAGGTTAACCCCCATTTTGCGCAAGCGGGCCGCAATCATCGGTGCATCGTCTTTGTCGGGAAAGCAAGCACCGTAGGCCATGTTCATCCCCCAAAAGCGCAATGGTTCGCCATCGGCCAAAAACAGGCCGTCAGGACTGATGGACACCATTTTGTCAGCCGTCTTTTTGGGAAATTTCGGCAGGAACCGTTGCGTGGTACTGTCGTCGGGCGGCAGGTAAAAATTAAAACCATCGTCAAAAGCCTGGGCCGATAAAAACAGAGGGAACAGCAGGAGAAAAAGTGGTAAAACTGGGCGCATAAAAATATCATTTAAATGGTGTGATTCGACCACCAAAGATACAACAAATGAAAGAGAGAGAGATTTCATGAAATGAGGTTTCGCTGCGTGTTTTGAGCTGTTCAGTTTTGTTTACGACAAGGCCGCATTGAGGGCAAACTGAAGCCCAATATTTTTGCTTGCTTTCGGTTGCACTTCAGAGCGTTTTTCCAAGAGACATGTCCACTCAGTGCCCTCCGCTAAAGCAAACGGGCCAATCTCTTCAAACACCACTTTGGAAAATCGGCTAAGTACCTAACAAAACGCTGGCTCCACCCAGGTATATTAAAGAGTCGGTAAAAAATACACTGATATCTTGTAATGAAAAATGTGACTAACTTTGGCGATCTCTAATAATAAAATACCTCATGAAAAAATTAATTACCCTGCTCACGGTCCTTTTCCTGCCTGTGTTTCTATTCTCTCAAAATGCTTTCAAAAAATGGTTCGGGACGCCCAGCTCCTACGATAATGTAGCTACGGTAATCGTTCTGCCGGACGGCTACCTCACCGGTGGGGAAACCGGTACCGCTGGAAATAATTATGATTTTCAGATCACCCGTTTTGACAGTGACGGGTCGCTGCTCTGGAACAAGATACTTATCACGGAAGAATATGAGATCCTCCACTCATTAGCCGCTGCCGCTGATGGAGGATTCTTTCTTGGTGGCACCAGGGGGCCTTTTCAGAACGGTCAGACGGGCAATGGACTTTTAGTGAAAACCGATAACCAAGGAGAAGAACAGTGGCATTTAGAGTTGGGCTATGGAATAGTGGAGGATATTGCTGCCACGGCTGATGGAACACTGGTGGTCATGCGGAATTCATTCTTCAAAATAGACCTTGCTGGCAACATCGTCTGGGAAACACTCTACTACCTGGACAATGCCGGCGTTATCCCAGTTAATGACGGTAGTATTTATTTTGGTTTCGACCCAGATATCGGCTCCTTGTTCACTCACTTTGATCATGATGGCCAGCAAAGTTGGTCAATTACGTACACGGACGACAGCAATGGCAATGCCGATCCTTTGTTCTTAATTGAGGCTGTGGCGTCGCAAAATGGAGACGGGTTTTATTTGCTTGGATTTGGTTTGACTACCACTTTGTTGACGAAAATTGATATGGATGGAAATGTCGAATGGCAAACCACCGTGATTGACGATCCTTATGCACCTCTTCCTAATGAATTGGCCCACCTGTCCAATGGACAAGTCATCTTCATTGGCAACAGTTACCTGGCTAAGGCTTCTGACCAGGACGGGTCCATCATCGAGATATTATTACAGGATGATGTTATTGATTCGGAAGGTTTTTTTCTGTCGCGTGAAATGGTAAGCGATGGCCCAAACCTGATATTGACCGGCAGATATGGTAAAGACATTTATCATGAAGATGGTTTCCTATTTAAATCAAACAGCTTATTGGAGAAAGAATGGATGGCCATTATTGGTGATGAAAACCCTTCGCACCGTGACAAGGGATGGAGCGTTCTACAGACACATGATGGAGGTTATTTATTGACCGGAGAGCGGGCTTTTCCCAGTAAAGATAATGACGTATACGTGGTAAAAACCGACCCCGCTGGCAACATAACCTGGGAAACAAATATTGGAAGTGACATGAGAGAGGTGAGCTACTCCGTCTCTGCGCTCTCGGATGGCAATTATCTGGTCACCGGACTTGCCGACGATGTGTTGGATTCGGTTTCCCACCACCTGCTGGTTTATAAAATAGACAACGATGGTAATTTTTTATGGGAACAAAGCTTTGCCTACCCATCCGATCATTTTTATCCGGAAACCTTTGGGGTTGAAATGCCCGACGGAAATCTATCTATTATGTACACATCCAAGTCTCCGGCGCGGGCCAATTTGGTAAGAACCGATGCCAATGGAAACAAGGTTTGGGAAAAAACCTACACGACCCTTTCCACCCGCATTAATTCTCTGGAGGTCATGTCGGACGGAAGTCTCCTGGCAACCGGCAGTGGACCTGTCGGTGGTCGCGGGCTGGTTTTGAAAATTGATGCAGCTGGAGAGCAAGCGTTCGATTTAAATATCGATGGTTTGGGTAATGGCGGAAGTAATGCTTACAGTTCACTTGAAACTGCAAATGGAGATTACCTGGTAACCGGAGTGCATAAATTTAATTCGTCTTCCCCGGATTCTGTCTACATTATCAAGATGTCTCCACAAGGTGAAACCGTTTGGGAAAAATTTTTCGCATTTGAACAGTCCAAACTGATCCGTTCTTTTTTGACACCTGCCGGCAATGGACATTTTTTCCTGACTACTTCCGCTTGGTTAAATTACAACGCAACCACACCCGGAGAGAACAACCTGATCCACCTCATGAAATTCGACAACGAAGGAAACGAAATCTGGAGACAGAATATCGGCAGTGACCTCATCGGGGAATGCATTTTCCACACGAACAGTACAAGTGATGGTGGTGTCGTTATGACCGGCGATGTATCGGTAGAGAATACACAGGATATTTTGCTGATAAAGGTGCTAAGTGATGGTTCCGTGTCGACCTCTTTTGTCCAAGACCAATGGCACCTATCAATTGCCCCGAACCCTTCCAACGGTCAACTTCAAGTTGAATTCCAAAGCGATTACATGGGTGAAATAAAAATTACCGTGCTCAATGCGCAAGGTCAGCTCATGGCTGATTTTAAAATGCAAAAACGGTCGGAGTTTTTTTCCTGCCAACAGGATTTGCACCATTTACCGACTGGTCATTATTATGTAAGGTTGGAAGCCGCTGGCCGACAAATATCAAGCACCTGGATAAAACAATAAATGAACAGCTGCTAAAGCCAAAAAAATCATTAAATAAAATCTTTCGAAAAAAAACGGAAAATTCAAGTTGTTGAATTTTCCGTTTTTTTTTCGAAAGATTTTATTTATTTCAAAATATCCCTGTTTCTTACCCAAACCGCTTTGGATGCACTTTTTTGCATATTAATGGCAAAGGGAAAGGAAACCAACAAGCTCGCTGCACCGGTGGCTGATAATGCAATCCCGGCATTTTCATTCTCGTGATAAATTAAAGCACCAGCAAGAAAAGAGGAAATACCTGCAATGTAAAGCGGCCAAAAAGTATTCTTGTTTTTCTGGTACGTTTTCCATTCGAGTTGTGCGGCGGGACTGACATCCATTTCTTTTTCCAGTTTTCCGTAAAATAAACCCAGTGGATATTTCACCCCGTTTTTTATGTACTTATTTCCAGAGATATAAATTGAATTTTGTTCATATTTTTCGACAGCAGTTTGAGCCAATAAATTTGAACCGATAAAAAGAAAGAAAAAAATAAAAAGCGCATTTTTCATGTCAAAGGTTTTAGTGATTGAAGTTGTTTGAAAATTCCTGTTGAGTCGAAAATGTTAGGATTTTGAGGGGAGGTGGCTGAAGTTTTAGAAGGGATAGCAGCGCTATCGCTGAAAAAACTTCAGCCACCTCCCCTCAAAAGACTGGATTTGCGGCCAGCAAGGAGTTTTCAAACAACTTCATTATAATTTTTTGAATAAACACCCTATTACATCTTTTATTATAAGGAAGCAATAAATTAAAATTTAAGTCGTACGAACAGCAAAAAAAATAGTGCCTACCAGAAGCAGTGGACACCATTTTATCTTTTTCAAAATATTTTTGGCCAATTATTAACGGACCAAAATACCTGACTAAATTTTATTTCCTTCTCTGTTTAACCTCTGTGCAATTTTTTGATTTTTTTTTGCTACACAGCATTCCGCTGAGCTATAAACAGAGGTAAATTATTTTACAAAAATTTTGATCGATTACATAATTAATTTAATCCCCTTTTTTAATCAACCACCACAACCCGCTTTGTTATTTCCAAATCCCCGACATTGATTTTCAATAAATAAATACCCGCTGCCTCATTGGTCAAATCAAAATCATAACGGTTTTCGACAGGTACATCTGCCAAAACAGTTTTTCCGGAAATATCAAAGATGGAAGCCGTCACCTGATTGTTATTGGGCAGATCGAGGAAAAGGGAAAACAGGCCTTTCGTCGGATTCGGAGTCAGGCGAATATGCTGGAGCAAGTTTCGTTCTTCCGCGGAGGTTACACTTTCTACGACGATGGTATCAGTGACTTCACATCCGTTTTCATCTTTCAAAACCAAAACATAGGTCCCAGCTGCCAAGCCACTCGGATCCTCTTCATCGCTGATCAAATCATTATTTAAATACCATTGAAAAGTATAGTTCGGAGTACCGCCTGCTACTGAAATATCAATGGCCCCATCGGCATTGGCTCCAATGGCTGCTGTGACCGTGTCGATGGTCAGGTTGATTTCAGAAGGCTGCTCCACGGTAAAAGTGTCAATCGTAGTACACCCCACGATATCAGTCACTGTGACAAAATAACTACCGGCCTCCAACATCCAGGCGGCTGATTGATCGCCCGCAACGCTGTCACTCCATTCAAAACTATAAGGTGGATTTCCCCCGAGCGGGGTGATGTCTATAATACCATCGGCGCCAGCAAAACATTTCACATCGACGATATCATCCTCCAGCAATAAAATAGAGAAAATATCCACGGTATCGGTCACACTGATCTCGCAGCCCTTTTCATCCGTAACCGTCAGCGAGTACTCGCCAAAGGTCAGATCAGTAATCACTGGAGAAGTTTCCCCATTGCTCCATTGGAGGGAAATATCACCAAAACCTCCCGACACAAAGGCCTGAATCTGCCCGTTGCTGATTTCTTCGCAACTGGCTGCCGAGGCTTCCAAAGAAACCTCCAATAAACTGTTTCCATGAATTTCATGAACCGCACTGGCGGTACAGCCATTCAGGTCGGTAACAATGACTTCGTATATGCCTGCATCCAGGTTTTCGAGCGAGGGGTTGGTTTCGCCATTGCCCCATTCGAAAGTCAAGTCGCCCGTACCGCCGGTAGCAACCGCCTGGGCACTGCCGTTGGGCTGATCGGCACAAGTTGTTTCTTCTATTTCGATGGTCACGGCCAACATGGCCGGATCTGTCACCTCAGCAGTTGTTGTGGTCGAACAACCGTTGGCGTCAGTTACAGTAACGGAATAACTGCCGATTCCAAGGTTCTCTATCGATGCATCCGTGCTGCCGGTGCTCCATTGATAGGTCACATCACCCGAACCACCCGAATGAGAAACGGTAGCAGAACCATCGTTGCCGCCACTACAAGAGGTGAAAGTTGTTTCGGTGGTCACTTCCAAAAGTGGAGGTTGCCCAACGACAACGCTCGTCATAGTTTCACATCCATTACCGTCCGTTGCGGTCAAATTGTATTCTCCAGCTTCAACATTGTTGAGATTGGGGGTTGTTGCTCCCGTATTCCAGAGATAGGAAATTTGACCAGTACCACCCGATGCCGTGGTTTGGATGGAACCTGAGTTTTCACCAAAACAAAGTACATCCAGTTGTGAATTTTCAACTAAAAGCGCTGTAGGTTCGATTACTTCATAAGTGTCCGAAACGAGGCATCCGTTTTCATCCGTAATGTAGACGGTATAATCACCGGGGGACAAATCACTGATTTCATTGGTATTGGTGCCGTTGGTCCAGGCATAGGCATGCTGCCCCGTTCCTCCAAAGGAAAGTACCAGCGCATAACCATCATCCGCTCCAAAGCAGGAAACAGCCCCGCCCTGCAAATTCCAGTTTATGGCAGGTGGCTGACTGACGTTGGCCGTTGCGGTGAGTTCGGTGCCATTGGCATCGGTGATCGTTACGATGTAACTGCCAGCCGACAATCCATCTACTGTAGCGGTGTTGGCCCCATTGCTCCATTTGTACTCATAAGGAGCCTCTCCCCCGGTAATGGAGATGGCGGCCGATCCATTGTTATCGCCGTGACAGGTCACTGCATTCGTTTCAATTTCTGCGACGGCAAGGGCTTGCACAAATTCGAAGGCGACATAAGCGATCTCCTCCGACGTATGGTACCGGTCCGTATCGGTTATTTGATCTTCATCAAACGCCAGGAACATGGAATTATCCCGGAAGAGCCGCTCCCCAAAAAGAACGGGCCACCCACCGTCCCCTCCATTGAGGCCGGCCGTGCTCAACACCGCATGATTAGGTTTATTTAAATTCAACTGGTAAGCATATCCTGAATTTGTGTTCAATATTCCCTCGACGGTATTTTCACCGACCCGCGCTTCAAAACGAACGCCATTTCTACTGTAGTTGCCGGATTCGATCACAAAAATGCCCAGGGTCTCGTCCAGGCGGGTGGTGATAGAATCTTCAGCTACTAATTTGCCCGCTGCAAACCTGATCGAATCCGCAGGAGAGCCACCGCTGTTGTACTTTGAAGACCAGAAAACCGACCAACTGTCATCATTGTAGGTCATTACCTGACCAACGATCACTGGATTGGAATACGGTTGTAAATAATCGTGTTGCTCCCTTATATATCCACTGTTTTTGCTGGCGGTCTCCGTGGACAACTCTTTGCGGATCTCCATTTTAACCCCATGCTCTTCTTCCGTGTAAACGCCTTCTTCGCCAACCATAAATTGTACATCGGCCGGACCGGCTGATTCGCCGCTCGGATTTTGTAATCTTATTTCAAATTGGTTGCCTTGTGCCTTTCTGATTCTCGTCACAACGGGCAGCATTTCGTTGTCTGGCAAAACAGGGGTAGTTACGACCACCATGGATTGATAGGTATTTTCAAGTTCTATTACTCTCCAATCGTCCGTGACACCAAAAGCTTTTCCAATTTCCAAAATGGAAGAAATCCCCACTCCGTCATCGCAGGCATCGGGTTGGCCGTCGCCATCGGCATCGATGCTATCATCAAAACCCTCGCACAAATCCAATTCGGTACAGGTTCCGTCGTCATCCGAATCGAAAAAGGTACCGAGACAGTCACAATTGGTCCGAACCACGTCGAGCAAAGTACACGGGTCGCCATCGTCGCAAGGGGTGCCGATCAGTCGGTCATCGCAGGTGTCGCAAGCATCGGGGATACCATCTTCATCGGCATCCAGCGCATCATTTCCATTTGGGCAAATATCATAATCGTCGCAAACGCCATCATTATCGGCATCTCCGCCGGTAAATGTGCCAAGGCATTCACAGTCAGCGATATACCGGTCATTTTCGGTACAGGGATCGCCGTCATCGCATGGAGTTCCAATGAGTGCATTGTCACACTCATCGCATCCATCCGGTAGGCCGTCACCGTCGGCATCTTTGGTATCATCGAAGCCTTCACAAACATCCATTACATTGCAGATTCCATCAAAATCCGTATCCTCGTATTTACCTCCGCAGTTGCAGTCGAGGCCAATGACGTCGTCCGTGGTACAGGCATTTCCGTCATCGCAGGGCTGGCCTGTTTCGGCGCAGCCGGAACAAACAGAAAGAACGAGCTGATCAACGTTGGGCCCGTGATTGCCGGCCGTTGCAATGCGGATCGCATGTGTCCCCACATTTAGAAAATAATCCAGTGAAACGAATTCCCAGTTTGCCCAGGCGCCGGTGGCTGGAAAATCCAGTTCAGGTTCGACTACGTCTCCGTTGATGCTGAGTTCCAGCGGGCGGTTTCCTTCTTCCAGTGCATAACGGAAAGCCAACGTATGCAGCCCTTCCTGCGTAACTTGCACCGTAAATTCAATGTAATCTCCATTTTGATGTAAAAAATCAATAAATCCCAATCCACAAAACTGCGGCTGGTTATTACGGAAAGCGACTTCGTTCAGCACTGCATCTTCTGCTTCGTATTTTCGATCCAGACAATTATCCACGCCGTCCAATATTCCGTCCTCATCCACATCCTCATATTGACCGATGCAATTGCAAAACACATCGTAACGATCATTCACCGTGTAAATATTGCCATCGTCGCAGGGTTCGCCCGTGCCGCTGCAATCACAGACCAGCAGGTTTTTTTCATCAATTGAAGCCGCATGGGCGATGGCCACTGTTTCCACTCCGTCGTCGCTATCATTTTGATTGAATTGTGAATGGTCAAGATCAAATTGTATGTTTGGTGAAGCCCCTTGCTGAATAATGTCGAAACAAACCCGCCCAACGTTGACGGCATCAGTGCCAACGACCGGACAACTATTCCCATTGTCGGCCAAGACTAATGTGATGTCGACTTCTCCCTCACGGGAAATGGCATCGTAGCGATGCGGCAGCCAGCCGCTGCATGGACTGTTTTCATTAAAATTTTCGGACGTATAATTTTTAAAACTCAACACCCTGGCATCGTAGGTCATCAGGATAGAAGAAGTACCTATGGTCGCATCCGCTGCCGATAAGCTGCTTTTTTTCAGCTGAAGATCTACGCAATAGCTGCGGTCATTGCAGCTTTTCTCCGGTTTGAGTTCAAGTTCGACCGATTGGCCGGTGGCCACTAAAGTGAAGACGGATAGGATGTATGTAAATATTTTTTTCATGTTCTTTCAGCTTCTCCCTCCCTGGTGGGGGTTAGGGGGAGGATGTTCAAGTAAACATGTCACTCCTTCCCTTAACCCCCGCCAGCGGGGGAAATAAAAAAGTTACTTCAACTCACCGAGCTTACTGCGGTTCTCCAGCCACAAGTCGTAATCGGCTGCATCCACATGCCCATCAGCATTGATATCGGCGGGATGGTAAACGGATGACTGGCCGTCCGTTTGTTCCCATATATTGAAATCACGGTTATCTATAACGTTGTTGCCGTCATTGTCTCCGGCCACGAGGCACCAGTCCGTGCCTACTTTTTTCAGTTGTGCTTTGCCGGTGGCCATATATTCCGACTGGGTAAAATCGTAAACGAAACTCGGTGCATTGACCAAAATAGGCTCTGCACTTACAACGGCCAGGTGGTTGCGATGGATGGCTGCGATGTGGTAAGAGCCTTCTGTCACCCCTTCGAAGATGACCCCCGGGATGCCATCTGTCTCCATGACAAAACCATTTTTTTGTAACAACACTGCTTTGCGAGCCACTACCACAGAAAGATCATCGGCATCCCGCAGTTCGAGCAAGACCCAATCAACAGTGTCTTCAGGAAAGATATCGGCCGTTTCCAATCCACTATGATTGAACGGAGCAGCGGCAAACGGCTGTTGCTTGGGCAGCAAGTTATTGTCCTTGAGAGCTGAACTCATCTCTTGGGCAGTCGGGTTATAAAGTCCTTCCAACATTAATCGTACGTGCACACAGGCACAAACAATCGGCACCTCCGGTTCGTAATGGCAGCTCGGTGGAACGATGTTCTCCGAATTGATCAGTGTCGGCATATTGGCATAAAGTGCAGAGGAAAGGAAAGTCGCTTCCAGCGAATTGTCAGAAGCCCCCAGCCAGCCCTGCAACATAGATGAAAAGACCGTCCGATAATCATGCTCCAACTGGCTTGGATTGGCAGCTCCCGGACCATCCTGGTCGGTCATGTCGATGTTGGTGCCGATGACACCCGGCTCGGCCCCTTTACCGATAATGAACATGGAACTCAAAGTTCCATGATCGACACCGAAGCTGTCATTCTGAATGATCTTTCGGCCAAATTCAGAAAAGATGACCGTCATCACTTTAGTGTCCAGCGACAACGCAGCCAGGTCCGCCTGGAATGCTTGCAGGGAATCGCCCACATTTTGTAGAAGGTTGGCATGTGCGCCGGTACGGGTATCGGTGGCTTCGACCTGATCCACATGGGTATCAAACCCGCCGGTCGTCGCCATGAATAATTTCGTACGGCTGCCACCGTTCAGCATACGGGCGATGGTTTTCAGCTGGTTACCAAGCGAAGTGTCCGGATAGTCAATGCTGCTGTTGGTGCCATTATTAAAAGTATCGGAAATACGCTGTGCGTACACGTTGACACTGTTTTCTATTTCGGTAATATGTTTTAAGATATCTCCGTGTTCCGATTCCGGAATATGTGCAATCGGATCACCACTCAATGAAGCAATCAGGCTGAAGAAGCCTGCGGGGTCCTGCCCTGAAAGATTGATTTCATAAGAATGCTCTTCGAACGTATGGAAGCCTGTTTTGCTCATCGAGCCGAAAAGAATGCCCAGCGGGTCTGACTCCCCGATGAACGGATTTCCCATATAACCGGGGTACCGATCTTTCAAAAAACGGCCCAGCCAACCTGAGCGGATGTTCTTAAGTTCCGGCCCTCCACTGCCCGTCAGCCAGTTGTCGAGCCCTTTGAAATGAGAACGATTGGGAATTTCATAACCGACCCGCTGCACGATGTTCAGCAGTCCGTTGTCATACAAATCTTTAAAGCCGGTCAGGTTGGGGTGCAGTCCGATTTGTTGGTGGTCTGGCAGGGAGCTATCCAACGTAATGAGTGAACTTTCCGGCAGTCTAATGTCCGGTCGGATATTGGCATAGTCACTCAACTGGTCCAATGGCACTGTCGTATTAAAAATATCATTTCCGCCATTCAGGAAAATAATGACCATACTCCGGTCCGTCACCTCACAAGGGTTGAATAAAAAGGGGCTGGTAGTCGCCAGTGAACCGACGGGAAGGCCGGCTCCGAAGAGTGGCATAAGCCCTAAAGGGGCAGTGGATTTTAAGAAATTTCTTCTTTTCATAGGAAAGAGAATGGTTGGGTGGCTGCATGGTTGAACGGGGCCTGGGTTAGCCCATTTAGCCATGCAGTCATTAGGCCATTTAAAAAGTATTAAACTCAGGTGAGCGGCAAACCGTCTGAAACAAATCAGTCAGCACGACCCGCACCGACTCATCATCGCCGGTTTCCTGAAAATTGCGCCATTCGAACATCCAGTTGATCGGACCAATGCCAGCTAATAGTTTTTCCAAAAAGTAACTGACACGGCCTGGATCTGGCATTTCCGGGAATACCATTTCCAGGAACTGGCGCACCAGTTCTTCTCCGTATTCCTGATGGGTGAAATGATCCTTGAAAAACTGCACCACGTCCGTTTCAAATGGAACTGCATTATTGGTGCTGATGCCCTTCCCTTCCACGATGGCCTCCGACACTTTATAGCGCAGGGCAATGTTGGACTGGTCGAACCAAAAGCGGCTGTAACTGGGTGATTTGAAATATCCGGGATAACCTTCTACCGAAAGCGGGTATTCTGGCAGCCCCATGGGCTGTAAGGTCTGCCTTAAAATGCGGAAGGCAACCGCATCATAATAAGCGGGAGTTTCGTTCAAAACACCAATTTGATTGGCATGAAAGAGGTTGACGGATTGATAATACAGCTCAAGCGGCGGTTTGATTTTACCGCCGATGATTTCGTCCTTGTTGTCGCTGTCATCTTCGTCGTAAAAATGCATGCTGCTCAGCAAGGTGCGTACGGTATTTTCCACCACGTACTCATCGGCGATCAGTTGCTGCGCCAAAGGCCCGATAACATCACTTTCTATTTCGTCGGTGATCCGGTCGCTCACGAAATATAAATACAAGCGTCGAACGAATGCCCGGGCCGTTTCCGGCTGCTCAAACACCATGTCGACAAAGTCCTGCAATTCCCGGTACATATCAGCCTCGTCGACGGCACCGGTAATCATGCGGTACTGAAAAGCAGCACTGAACTTTTTGTTGCCGGGGTCGTGGTTATTGTAAATGGCCCGTCCGGTGGCGAGCCCCGTTTCATCATCTTTGTTGGCAAAATCACCATCTCGGAAACCAGTCAGTACCCGTGCAGCTTCCTGGATATCCGCTTCCGTATAATTGGTGTAATTGCCCGTTCCGACAGTCTCTCCCTTCAGGATGGTAAACAACTCCAAATACTCGCGGGCGTAGTTCTCGTTCGGGCTTCCTTTGCGGTTTACATTGTTGTTCAGATAGCGGGACATTTTACTGTCCAGGCTGACCTTGTACGACAACCGTTTGACATCGCCAATGGCAAAGAGCTGGAACAGCCGCCACAGGTCGAACATCCGCCAGTCTTCATCACTGCCCGTCACAAAAATGGAATGCCAGAAAAACGCCATTTTGTGGTGAATGGTCGGGTCGTGCATCAGTTCATTGTAAAACCACATTTGTACGGAGCGTTGCCGCTTACCACCGCTTTCAGGCCGGTTTTCATAAGGGCCAACCGTCAGCCAGGGAGTGACTTCGTCATCCACGCTGATGGGGCCTTCCGGATGCACATAAGTGAATGGCAGAAACAGTTCATCGACCGCCTCTTTTGCAGTTTTACCGGAAAAATCCTGAATACGGGAAGGAGTTATTTGAAAGGTCGCTCGTCGGAGCAGATGGGCAGCCAGCCGATTTCCGAGCGGGCCTTGCCGAGTATTGAGTGATGCCATGTGGGACGTGTGGTTGATTTCAGCAATTTATTTCATATTTCAAAAAACACAAAATAAAAGCTACTGTGTAATCTATGTTTTGGGAGATTTAATTTGTTCGCTTAAAGTTGATGAAAAATAATGTTCTATGGAAATTTCATGAGATAGGATATTTATTTCACGGCAGAAACTATGCCTGAAAAGTACACACTGCACTGCACGGAGTCTCATGCCTGAGCTTAAGCGCTGAACCCGGTTCTGCACCAGCATGTTCGTCCAAGCCTCCTGAAACCCACTCTTATCGAATTAAACTTTATGATTATTTCTACCTCAGTCGCTCACTGGTCGTTAGCCATCCACAAAAAACAACTTGATACGGCTATTTAAAATAATACTTCTCAAGTTACAACCATTGAAACAGTTCCGATATAAAACAATTATAATCAATCACTTATAGTACTTTTTTTTAAAAATTTAATTGAATCAAAACAAGTTATAAAACACCAAAACTGTCTTTGTACAAAACCGCGAGGGTCAACACCTTTGGACTGTAAATAAAAACAAGTTAACAGCGCTGCACTGATCGCATCACCCTCGACCTGAACGATGGATTATTTGAAAATGGCATGTACCTGGTAATACTTTGACAGCCGATGATATGCGCACAACCCAATTGGTAATACAACGCTGATCTTGTCCTTAAAACCTTTGTGAACCCTGCGCTCTTTGCGTGCAAAATTTCACCACGCAGAGAGCGCAAAGCTCGCAGAGGGTAAACAGAACCTGCTTGGTTCATTAGCGAATCAGGTTCACTTCTCCTTTCAGCACTTCCTCCCTTCCGTCGATGTATTCAACCGTCGCGACCCACACAAAGACCGCAGGGTTCAGGAACTGCCCTTTGAACTGGCCATCCCAGCCAAACGCAGGGTAATTGGGCGCAAAGTGGTATTGATCAAATACAGGTTCTCCCCAACGATCAAATATCAAAAAACGCTTTACCTCCTGAACACTGGCCCCTGCATAGACCAATAGCAGATCATTGATCCCGTCGCCATTCGGGCTAAAAGCACTAGGTACGTACACATCGGTATTTTTATTGATAAAAATGGTGATGGACTCCGTTTCCTCACAATGGTTTTCATCGATTGCTGTTAAATAAAATTGCCTGGTTTGCAAAGGGCTCGCCCAGGGGGCAGGGCAATCGGAACAACTCAAATCATCATCCTCTTCCCACCGATACTGCATGGGGCCAAAAGACGTCACCTGAGAAGTCAACTGAACGGAGTCGCCTAATTGGATCGTCATATCGTCGGGCAGGTATAAATCAAACCCCTCTGGTTGTTTGACATCAAATGGTTGTTCGTATGTACAGCCTTCCGCATCCAGCAGTTGGAGCATGTACCCGCCAGCTGGTAGTTCCGTAAATACCGGCTCTCCGGTAAAATTTTGGCCATCAAGGCTAAACTGCATACCTGCCGGGTAATCCAAAATGCTCACGCGACCATCGGGCATATCCGAACAACTGGCATTTTCTACAGCCAACTCAAAATCAATGTCCGGTGATTCTTCCACCATCCCCTGTGCCGAGGCAGTACAACCGAGGCCATTGGTTACCGTCAAAAAATAGGTGCCGGCCGGCAATTGATCATTTAATGGATCTTGCCCTTGCTGGTTATTGCTCCATGAAAATGCATAGGGAGGCGTTCCACCTGTGACATCAGCCAACAGGCTACCCGATGACCCGTCGAAGCAAGAATTTTCTGCTATCAGATTTACTTCAATTTCCGGGCTGTACTTTAAAATATAATTTTGCTCTACCCCACATCCAATGCTATCTATAAAATCAGAATAAGTACCAGCCTCGGTTTCATAATTACCAAAAATAAGAACGGAATCTCCCTCACAAATGGTGATCGTTTCCTGAACAAAATCAATCGGGATTACATCTAAAGTGACGGTTATTAAAGAATCACAGCCAAATACAGATTGAGCGACGTCTTGGTAGGTGCCGGCCACGGATTCATAATTGCCAAAAATCAAAACAGAATCACCTTCGCAAACCGAAACATCATGAAAGCTCCACCCCCCCGCCCCGTAATACACATGAGCCGTTACCATCGTATCACAACCAATGTCCCCTTCCAATAAATAGGAATAACTGCCCGGAACATTTATGTACTGTCCATTTATTAAAACCGAATCGCCAAAACATAATATATGGTTCTCTTCAACTTGAATATGCGGGTCCACAAAAAGGTCAAAATAAAAAACAGTATCACAACCAAAAGCAGGAGGTGTATCATATATATAAGTCCCAGCTTCTGTTTCATAATTTCCAAAAATCAAAACGGAATCACCTTCACAAATGGTGGCCGATTCAAAAATCAATTCCGTGGGCGCCTCTATTAATTCAATGGTAAAAACCGTATCGCAGCCAACCGTTCCTTTTATTGTATCAACAAATAAACCAGGTGTAGTTTCGTAATTTCCAAAAATAAAAATGGAGTCGCCCGCACAGATTTTTTGCTGTTCAAATTTTTCTTCTAAATCAGTTATGCCCAATACAATATTTAAAACAGTATCGCAGCCAGTACTACCAGGAAGCACCCCAAAATAAATGCCCGGTTCCGTTTCATAATTACCAAAAATATAAGCTGCATCACCCGGACAAACATCTATAAATTCTACAATATTTATAGGAAAATAATTTACTTCCAAAATAACAGTCAATAATGTATCGCAGCCAAATGCACTTTCAATAATTCCATTATAAATTCCGGGTTCCGACACATAATTTCCAAAAATAAATACGGAATCAAAATCACATATTTCAATCGTGTCCGTAATTTGTTCAACTGGCAAAAATTGTAGCCAAACTGTTGAAATTAAATCACAACCAATAGCAGCTGCAAGAGTATCCACATAAACGCCTTCCTCCGATTCATAACTTCCGAATATCAATACTGAATCGCCTTCACAGACATTCACCACATCAAAAATTTCTTCTAATTCATTTATTTGCAAATTAATATTTAATACAGTATCACAACCTATTAAATTATTTATTAATCCGGTATAATTTCCCACCTCCTTTTCGTAATTACCAAAAATTAAAATTGAATCGCCGGCACATATATTAATGGTATCAAATTTTTCTTCTAAAATAAAAAATTCGAGCGCGGTATGATAACTATACGGACAGCCATCCGTCCCCACTCCTGTATAATTATAATTACCTGCCACTGTTTCATAGACATTGTTTATCAGTGCAGAGTCACCCGGACAAATTTGCAGTGTATCAAACAATTCAATTGGCATCCCGTCGTACTGCAAAAGAGCAGCTTCAGAATAAATTGTTTCACAAAAATCAGATTGTACCGCCAGCCGATAATAATTGCCTGTAATTCCTGAAATATCACTTAAAAACAAACTATCGGTAGTTACTCCTTCATAAGGTATATTTTCTAATAAATCATTCCACGACATGCCACCATCTTCACTGCATTGCCATTGAAAATAAAGAGGTCCGTTGCTGGTGTTATTGGCCATTGCCATAAAATAATATCCCGCTGGCTGGCAGGAAAAAATATCGTCCGGCTGTGCCGAAAAAGAAACGGGTCCATCGACGTATAATTCGAATAAGGCATCGTCCAAAACCAGTTCACAAGTTTGATTAAAAGTGATGGAATGAATTTCGTACGAAATGTTCCCCGGCCACAATGGAACGGCCAGTGAATCACCGATAAAATAATCATCAAAAAAATAAAATATGGAATCAATGGAATAGCGGACGGTCATCGGGCCAAGGCCTGCCGGTGCAGCGTCACCAGCAAAATCAGTCAGGGTAACTGCAAAGTAAATTGAATCTTGATTCGTCCCACAAAAAGTCTGGTCGTCCCCAATCAACTCAACCGATGCCGCATAGTTAAAAAATGGATCGCAAGGGTCACAAAGATCAGAAGAGTCAATACCCGGGTCGAAAATGCCATTTCCATTGGTGTCTTCATAAAAGTCAGAAATCCCATCCCCGTCGCAGTCGGGATAATCACAAACGGAACTGTTTCCGTTGCCTTGCAAAAAATAAAAACCGAAAGGAAAAACCCCTACATCAATCACTGATAAATCGTTGGCAGGGTTGGAAGACAATGAGTTAGGATCACAAAACGGATCGGGCATGGTGCCGCTACAGTCAATCAAGTCCATGGATGGTGGACAAGGATCGTCGCTGCAGAAAATGAAGAGCAACGTGGACTCCCCTGCGGCATAACTGATACCATTGTCGATCAACAGTCCAAATGAAACAAATTGGCTGTTGGGTGCCTCCATTGGGCTGACCACAGTCGTGCCCTGCCCCCACATCCCACTTACATTGGTCATGCTGCTGATATCAAACCCAAGCGGAAACTCAATGGTAACCTGACCGGACCCCGTTAATGCCAGCGGAGAAGGGTCGATGCCGACGGGCTCTACAAAAACACCCCAGCAGCTATCATCCAACATATTTATGGAAAGGTAAAACCCGGGTGGCTGCGCAGAACCTTTTTGCAGGAAAAAGAGCAGCGGCAAAACCACAGTTAAACGGAGGAGATTCTTTTTTATCAAGAGCATGGTCTGAGAAATGAGCAATCATTTGCTGATTTAGAAATCAAGGAAAGTGGTTGTTGATAATCAATGCAGGTGAGTGTTCGGAGATGGTAAAAAAACTTATCAAAAATGTTGCCTGAGATCGTTAAAATTATGGCCAGTCTGTTTATTCAAATTGAATTGAAATCCAGTACTTTATGCGGTGAAGGCACGCAGGCAAGATCAACAGCACGAACAAAGAGGGAACGAGCCTTTCAAAATCGTATATAATCTTGCCTGTTTACTCAAATGGATGATCAAAAAAATGACACTTTTCCTTTGCCTGGAAAAGAGCTTTAACCCTTGAAAATCAATCATTTGTCAAAACAAAAGTGTCATTTTTAGCGCTCCTTATTTTTTGATCACTTCCTTAAGATTTCAATAAAAAACAAACCATGCAAAAATCTCATTTCACGAAAACCCTTGCCATTCTTTTTTTCTGTAAGATAGCTTTGCTGGCAATTGCCCAAAACCCGCTGCAACATCCAAGGAGTACCGATGAACGGCTCTATGAAATCGCTGCGGCCCCTTCGCCCGACAGGTTGGAGGCCGATATCCGGAAACTGGCAGACTTTGGCACCCGGCATACCCTATCCGACACTGTTTCCGAAACACGGGGCATTGGGGCTGCCCGGCGTTGGATCAAAGGCACATTTGATAAAATTTCAGTTGATTGCGGTGGCTGCCTCGAAGTTTCATATCAAAAGAACTTAGTCCCGGCAGAAGGCAACCGCCGCATCCCCGAAGACACATGGGTCGTAAACGTATTGGCCGTCCAAAGGGGAACCGTCTATCCCGATCGGTACGTGGTCATGAGCGGTGATATTGATTCCCGTATTTCCGATTCATTGAATGGGACGGATGATTCGCCAGGCGCCAACGACAACGCTTCTGGCATGGCCGGAACCATAGAGGCCGCTCGTATTTTATCGAAATACCAATTTCCAACAAGCATTATTTATGTGGGACTTTCGGGCGAGGAGCAGGGGTTGTTCGGCGGAAAGCACATGGCGAAAGTAGCCAAGGAAAAAGGCTGGGACATCATCGGTATTTTAAACAACGACATGATCGGCAACATCCACGGCATCGACGGTGTAATTGACAACACCACTTTCCGGGTCTTTTCCGAGGCCAATCCACCGGGGCTGGACGAACGCTCCCGCATCTGGCAGCGGTTCTACGGAGGTGAAGTCGATGGCCCGTCGCGGCAATTGGCCCGTTATGTCGACCGGCTGACCGACCAGTATTGCACCAACCTCGATGCCATTATGATTTACCGGCTCGACCGCTTTGGCCGCGGTGGCCACCACCGCCCCTTCAACGATGAAGGCTTCGCAGGGGTGCGCATCATGGAAACCCACGAAAACTATAACCGCCAACACCAGGACCTCAGGACCGAGGACGGCATCGAATATGGCGATGTGATTGAAGGTGTCGATTTTGCTTATTGTGCCAAACTCACCGGCGTAAACGCCATCACGCTCGCCGCTCTGGCCTGGGCACCTCCCCCACCCCAAAACGTGATGATCGGCGGTGCCGTGCAGCCTTCGACCAGGTTGCGCTGGGAAAAAGTCAGGAACGAAAATATCTTGGGCTATAAACTTTACTGGCGGGATACCACATCACCTCAGTGGCAATATTCCCGCTTTGTGGGCGACGTGGATGATTTCACGCTGGAAAATATTGTGGTCGACAATTACCTCTTCGGTGTGGCTTCGGTGGGCAAAGACGGACATGAGAGCCTCGTGGTTTTTCCGACGAGTTTGATACCAAGAGGGCTGAGATAAAAAATTAAAAAACATTCTAAACCTTTAGCTTTGCGGCTTTCATCATTTGATAAATAAATAGACAATGAAAAAATCAATTGCCCTCCTGTTTTGCCTGATCTTTTTAACCTGCTTAACCGCCCAGGACGAAATGACTGAACTACCCTATTATCAAATCCCCGATTACCCCGAAAAATACACCAATGTAAATGTGGCCGCCCGCATGATCGACGGACTCGGCTTTCGGTATTACTGGGCGTCGGAAGGGTTGCGGGAGGAAGACCTCAACTACAAGCCCAGCGAGGATGCCCGGACCACCAGGGCAACCATCGAACACATCTACGGCCTCTCCCGTGTCATTCTCAATGCCTCCAAAAACCAGGCAAACGAGGGCAGCCTGGATTATGACATCTCTTTTGCGGAAATGCGCAAAAACACTTTGAACAATATTAAAACTGCCAGCGATATTCTAAAAAACAGCAAGAAAAAAGACCTTAAAAAAAAGAGGATGATCTTCAAAAGGAAAGACCGCACCAACGAATTCCCCTATTGGAACGCGATCAACGGACCCATTGCCGATGCCATCTGGCATTGCGGCCAACTGGTAAGTTTTCGCCGGGCATCCGGCAACCCTTTTAATTCAAAAGTAAGTGTGTTAAGGGGGAAGGTGAGGGAGTGAGATATGAGTTATAATTTATAAATCCACGATGTATTTAAAAACACTTTCAGCGATGATTTCATTGCCTAAATCGGAATAATGGAACCAGAGATAAAAATCTTCATTTTCATGTTGATTAAATCTTTTTTCAAAGTCCAATTTTGTTTCGATTAAATTATATTTTCCTTCAATAGCCTGGCTTAATTGATCATAAGGGAAATAGCCATATTTTCGGAAATGCCCAAGTCCCCAGATATGAGGCAAATGCACCATTAAAAATTGGGCACCTTCGTTCTCTACACTTTCATTCATTAAATCCAAAATCTTCATCGTCAACGTTCCCAATTCATCATCGGCTGAATAATTGCCAGCCTTCGTACCATATGGGTGCCGTAATACCATTGATTTATTTGGTGAAATGTGTTCTCTTAAAAAGGCAATAAATTTACTTTTAAAAACAACCGAAGACCGAAAATCCTGTGGACGGTAAAAATATTCATGCGTTGCCAATTCCCAATTTTCAAAATCTGATAAAACATCGACTACCTGGTCTGGTGGCACCGGAGGTTGATTAATTATTTTCAGTTTATTTTCATCCAATATGAATCTCGGTTTCGACAAAGGAATATGCGCAGTCGGGGTATAAATGGAGCGGAACAGATTGACATTGCGGCGTACATTTTCAAATTGTAATCCGAAAATTACCAGGTCTGAATTAAATTGTTTTCCAATTGACTCCCACCGCCAATAAGCCTGGTCCATACCAAAAGCACCGACGCCCAAGTTAATTACCTGCGCGGGGATACCGTTTTTATTTAGTTTTTTTTCCAATAAATAACCCCACGATTTTTCATAAACGACTTCGCTGCCGTGGGTAAAGGAATCGCCTATCAAAACTATGCGAAAAGTATCTTGCGAAACAGTATCTGAAAATAAAATATTTTGGTCACCCACCCGGACACCCTGCGCATTATAAATATATAAACCATCCGCAGAACGGCTTAAAGGTCTTGGTGCCCAGCCCAATAACGAATCATATTGAATAATGGCCTTTTCTTTTTCTTGCAATAATTGGCCAATATATTTTTCAGCTGAATTGACAGGCAGTTTATATGGTCGAAAAGTTATTTTGCCAACCTGAAAATTTTCATCAAAATCATACTGCCCTAATAACCGGATGGCGATTTCACCAACGATCAAAATAATTATTAATGAAAATATAAATGGAAGTATTTTTTTCAAGGGTAAAATATAGACCACTGTTTCAACCCCGAATAATTCTCCGTTTAAATTCCGCGTGACAAAAAAAATCACGCAGGGTTTAGACGGAGGGACAAACAGCGTTTTGACAGAAAAATAAATCAATTATTGACGTATGCCGCCTGCCAGGGGCGTCATTGGAATTTCCTTGGGAATCCTATTTTGCACCACCGGCATAGAAAATGTTTTTATTTTGGGCAGCACATATTTGGCGAACAATTTACACTCGTCCAAATGCGGATAACCGGAAAAAATAAAGGCTCGAATACCCATCTCCATGTACTGGTTTATTTTTGCCAAAACCTGATCGGGGTCACCCACCAAAGCCGCCCCGCAACCACTTCTGGCCCGGCCGATCCCTGTCCATAAAATATCTTCTGCAAAACCCTCCATGTCGGACAGGTCGCGCATCTGCGCCTGCCGCGAAACCCCCAGGCTGTGGGCATCCTGCGCTCTTTCGCGAATTTCCCTGCCTTTATCTTCATCTACTTTCGACATCAGTTTTTTGGCAACTGCCCGTGCTTCAGATTCCGTTTCCCTTACAATGACATGGATTCGCAAACCGAAATCTACCGTCCGGTTAAAGGCAGCAGCCTGAGTACTCATATTTTCCATTAGTTCTTTTAAACGGGATTCCGTCTCCGGCCACATTAAATAAACGTCGCAATGTTCAGCACATAGATTAACACCGGCTGGTGAATAGCCGCCGAAATATAACAACGGCCCTCCGTTTTGCTGGTAAGGTTTTACCGGATCACTCTTCAAATTTATTTTATAAAATTCACCGGAAAAATCAATTTCCTCCTGCGTCCATCCTTGTTTTAAAATTTCAATGACCTCGCGGGAACGCTGGTAGCGTACTTCGGAAGATTGTTTTAATCCCGGCAAATCAGAAGAAATTATATTAATGGTGAGCCTGCCTTTTAAAATATGATCCAGCGTCGCAATCGCCCTGCCAAGCATGGGGGGATGCACCTCGCCACAACGGATGGCCGCCAATAAATTTATTTTACTGGTCAACGGTGCTACGGCCGATGCAAAAGTCATCGTGTCTTGTCCAACCTGATAGGAAGACGGACATAATATATTCCGGTAACCCAGCTGATCGGCCGTCAATAAAATATTGGAGGCATTCCGCCAATTGCTTTTATAACGGAAATCGTGCGCTCCCAGCAGTTCATCGTCGCCATTGCAAATGGGGGCAAACCAGGCCACTTCGGCGCCGGAGGTATTTTTTGATCTGATGTTCACTTTTTTAGATTATTTTTTGAATTTAGAAACACCCTATGTGCCTTTGTGTACTGATTGATAAACATGGGGACAGCCCTGTGTATGGCAGCCGCCCAAGTCGCTGCTCCGCAGCGCCGGGCGGAGGAGGGGTCTGAGGGGGCAGTTGTTTTGAAATCAGTACACAAAGGCACATAGGGTGTTTCTAAATTCAAAAA
>JBCBRY010000082.1:0-20116 GCA_039819485.1 Bacteroidota bacterium
AAATTATTTGTAAAAAAATGGAATTATTAAATTGATCTTTATTTTTAGCACCGATTTATTCTCAGTCTAATCTCTGTGTTATTTTTTTCTCACAGCGTTTAAACAGAGAGAAAAACAGTGGATTTTCAAACAACTTCAGTGTTTAAAAAAAAGAATAAAATAACTCATCCGATGAAAAAAGCAATTTATCTGAAATTAATTTTCCTTTTTTGTTTTACAGCGTTTTTAATCAGTCCCAATTTATTTTCCCAAAAAAATACTCCGCTCGAAAAAGGAAAGGTGTACGAAAAAGAAATTGCCGCCAATGACAGTCATGGCTATGAAATTAATTTAGAAGACGATCAATATTTCTTGGCGGTCGTGGTACAGGACGGCATTGATTTAATGGTCGAAACGTATGGGCCTGATGGTGAAAAAATAGGAAATTTCGACAGTCCAAACGGACGATATGGTCCTGAGTTTTTTACAATTGTGACAGCAGCAGCGGGAGAGTACCGGATAGAAGTAAAACCACTTGGTGAAGAAGAAAATCCGGAACCGGGAAAATACACCCTCGAAGTATTAAAATCGGAGCCCCAGCCAAAAACCAAGGAAGGCCGTGTCGCCCAGTTATTTGCCCAGTGGGATCGCAAGGATTCGCCAGGCGCCTCGGTCGCTGTGGTGCAGGACGGAAAAATCATTTATAAAAATGGATTTGGCAGCGCCAACCTTGAATACAGCATCCCCAATACACCTTCCACTGTTTTTCACATCGCTTCCGTGTCCAAGCAGTTTACTTGTTTTGCCATCGCCCTATTGGCCGACCAGGGGAAAATCTCTTTGGATGACGACATCCGCAAGTACTTGCCAGAGGTACCTGATTTTGGCAAAACCATTACCATCCGGCATTTGTGCCACCATACCAGCGGTATGAGAGACCAGTGGAACCTGCTGGCCCTCGCCGGCTGGCGGCTGGACGATGTCATCACCACGGAGCATGTGA
Organism: Bacteroidota bacterium; assembly: GCA_039819485.1. Taxonomy (GTDB): domain Bacteria; phylum Bacteroidota; class Bacteroidia; order Chitinophagales; family Saprospiraceae; genus UBA6168. The sequence goes on from JBCBRY010000082.1 coordinate 983, forward strand.
TGAAACTGGTGGCCAACCAAAAGGACCTCAATTTCGAGCCGGGAGCGGAATACCTTTATTGCAATACCGGGTTTACCCTTTTAGGTGAAATTGTGGCTCGCGTATCCGGGATGACTTTCGCAGAATATTGTGCTGCCAATATCTTTCAGCCACTTGGCATGGAATCGACCCTATTTTATGACGACCACGAAAAAATAGTCCCGAACCGTGCGTATTCCTATGGCCAGGGCCAGGGAAAATATGTCAAAAGAGTGCTCAGTTACGCCAATGCCGGAGCCACCAGTTTGTTTACTACGGTGGAAGATTTGAGCAAGTGGGCCACGAATTTTGAAGACATCACCGTGGGGAATGAAAAGATCATGGGACAGATGCACCAACGCGGCATCCTCAACAACGGCGACACCATCCGGTATGCGCTGGGACAAGTGATCGGTAATTATAAAGGGTTGAAACGGGTGCAGCACGGTGGTGCTGATGCCGGCTACCGAACCTATCTGGCCCGTTTTCCCGAGCAGCAATTTTCGGTGATCGTGTTCAGTAATTTTGGAACCTTTAACCCGAACGGCATCGCATCGCAAATTGTCGACATTTATTTGGAAGATGAAATAGAGGTAGCGGAACCATTGCCAGAGAAAAAAGAACCAGTAGCTGATGAGCAGAAGAAAAAAGTAAGTGTCAGTTCTGCAGTGCTGAAAAGCTATGTCGGCAAATACGAGCTACAGCCCAACTTTGTCCTGACTATTTCAGAAAAAGATGGCCTGCTATCTGCGCAGGCAACTGGCCAGTCCAGCATCGGCCTGACGGCCAATTCGGAAACGGAATTCGAAGCCGCCGCCGTAGGTGCGGTTATTACCTTTCAGAAAAATGACAAAGGCGAAGTGCATCAATTGACGCTGAAGCAGGGGGGCGGTGAATTCAAAGCACCTCGGTTGGGTGATTTTGATCCGGAGAAAGTGGACCTGTCCCATTATACCGGTAAGTTTTACAGTGAAGAGTTGAGTACGGCCTATACTTTTTTAGTGGAAGAGGGGAAATTGATCGCCCGCCATTCCCGTCATCCGGACATGGAGCTACGGCCCACCAAACCCGGTTATTTTGCGACCAACACTTGGTTTGCGGGGCAGATAGAATTTGTTGAAAACAAAGAAGGGACTGTCAGTGGCTGCAAAGTGTCGAGCGGGCGGGTACGGGACGTCTGGTTTGACAAACAATGATGGCTTTTTGAGGGGTCAGGAGTCAGGGGTCAGGGGGCAGGAAAACCACTCCTGACCCCTGACCCCTCAAACCTGACCCCTGCCCCCTGACTCCTGACTCCTCAAACAAAAAATAATGAACAACTGTAAAAACACCAATTCTGCTTTACTCCTTGCTCTCCTTTTTGTTTTCCAAACGGCAATCGCCCAAAGCGGCCGCATTCCGGCGCCAGCCAAAAACGGCATGGTGGTCAGCAGCCATTATTTGGGGTCAGAAGCAGGAACGGCCATGCTGAAAAAAGGTGGCAATGCAGTCGATGCTGCCGTGGCAACGGCGTTTGCGTTGGCGGTGACGTTGCCTTCGGCGGGCAACCTCGGTGGTGGTGGATTTTTGGTTTATCACGGAGCAGATGGACAAAATACCTGTTTTAATTTCCGGGAAAAAGCACCACTGAAATCCACCGAAAATATGTTCATGGATGAAAACGGAAATGCTGCCTACAACCATCAGGGGCCACTGTCAGTGGGGGTGCCGGGGACCGTAGCGGGCCTGTGGGCAGCGCATCAGAAATTCGGGAAGCTTCCCTGGTCTGAGTTGCTGCAGCCAGCCATTGATTTAGCGGAAAACGGCATGCCCTCCACCTGGGACATGCAGCGCTTTCTGAAACGTGTGCAGGAAGAAACCGATCCGATTTATGAAGCGACCCGAAAGGCATTTTTGAAAAACGGGACGGATATGTACGCGCCCGGCGAACTGTGGAAACAACCAGACCTGGCGGCTACTTTGAAACGCATCCAGCAAGATGGCAGGGATGGTTTTTACAAAGGTGAAACGGCCCGTCTAATTGCCGGATTCATGAAAAAACACGGTGGCCTGATTACCAAAAAGGACCTGGCCAAATATGAGGCCATCGAACAGAAACCCATTCATGGCACCTACCGTGGCTACGATGTGTACGGCATGTCGCCACCGAGTTCGGGTGGGGTGGCCATCGTGGAGATGCTGAATATTTTGGAAGGGTATGATTTGCAGAAAATTGGCCATAATTCAGCACTGTACCTGCATCTGCTCACCGAGGCCATGAGGACTGCTTTTGCCGACCGGGCAGAGTACCTGGGCGACCCGGCCTTCAATCCCGACATGCCGCTCGAACGCCTCACCTCCAAGGCCTACGCCGATGAAATCCGACCAACGATTGATTGGTTTAAAAAAACGGAAAGTGACTCGTCGCTTTTCAATAAAGCCCGCTTCGCTTACGAGAGCGAGGAGACCACCCATTTCTCTGTCGTCGATGCGGAAGGTAATGCGGTATCGCTCACGTACACCCTCGAATACAGCTACGGCTCTCGCATCACCGTTGAAGGTGCTGGATTTTTGTTGAACAATGAAATGGGAGATTTCAACCCCGTACCGGGTGTGACCAACCGGCGGGGACAGATCGGCACAAAGCCTAATTTGGTGGCGCCTGAAAAACGAATGCTGTCGAGCATGTCCCCGACCATTTTAGCGAAAGACGGCAAGCCTGTTTTGGTCATCGGTAGTCCCGGCGGCCGCACCATTATCAATACCGTTTTGCAGGTGATCTTAAATGTGGTCGACCATGAAATGAATATTGGACAGGCCATCGAAGCAGGCCGCATCCATCATCAATGGCTGCCTGATATCACTTTTTTTGAAAAATACAATATCAGTCCCGATACCCAGAAATTGTATGAAATGATGGGGCACGGGGTGCGGTTCCGCAGGGCACAAGGCAGCGCAATGGGGATCTTTATCGATCAGGAAACCGGAATGATTTACGGTGCAGCGGATTCGCGGGCGTTTGATGGCGGGGCAGTGGGATACTGAAAAGGAGGAATGGAGAAATTGGAGAGGTGTAGTGGTTTAAAAAATTATTTTGTCAGGGGGCGCAAAGTGGTACGGAAAAATCTCTGCGTCCTCCGCGTGAGTAAAGACTTTGATCAACCCAAAATTATCCCGGTCCATTTTACAAAATGCTTCAAATATTTTTTGGTCGAACGCGCATCTTTTTTTCATGATTTTTCTCGGAAAAACAATGGTCGTCAATAAAAATATATCCGCTTTTTTGCAGCCGGGTAAAAATAAATTGTAAAAGTCAAACGCTGTATTCTGCGAAAAAAATAATTATATTTGCACAGTCATGAGATATATGGCATCTACCTAATTCCCCTTTTTTTGTTCACAGCCTTTCTTGGTTCACAGTTCTTTTAATTGTTCCCAGTTTTATAATTTATTCTGTTATCCATTTTATAATCATCGTAAAGTAGTTGATGGTTGACCAAAGCCTTTTGGCCGGTCATTTTCGGTATTTATTAATCAGTTCCGAACTACTTAACCGGAAGTTCCCTCATAGTTTGATCACTATCGTGGGCCGGCAGAGAGCGTCCTGCTCCAATCGTTTTGTTTTAAAAATCCGGCGGCTGTCTGGCCGCTGAAAGATTCATGATTACGAGGCCACCGAATACTGCTCGACCCTCGTTTTGGGCTGCTCCCCGTCACTGTGACTATGCGGTGACGGGCGTAGCAGTTTTAAATGAAGTGGGATCGTCAATTCTCCCCGGCAACCTGGTTGAAATGTGCCAATCATTTCGTTTTTTTCGCTGAAATTCAAATCAAATGGGTAAGCATTGCCTCTTCGTCTTTGCGATAATAAACGACTGGGCGCTGCCACCATCTTAGGTACCGCTAATACGGCCGCCAGGATGGAAGCCCGTGGCCAGGCGGGGAAAATACAAGTTGCTCCGGCGTGCTATGCGTTGCTGAAAAATGATTTTTCATTTGAAAAAATACCAGACGTAGACATTAAAGGAAAGGGCATGATAGATTTGTATTTGTGGGAAAATAGCTAAGTAGGCGTGAATGAGGAATTACCTTTTGAGCGTAAAAATCAACTATTTTCTATAGCATTTTATTTTACCTAACTTCCGCCTGCCAATTCCGATCATGGAAAAACAGAACCGAAAATTACAAGCCATTCTCTTCGCCGGCATTGCCGGCTACACCGCGCTCATGCAGGAAGACGAAGCCACCGCCCGACAGCTTTTGGATAAATTCCATTTTGCCATCAATACACAAGTCGATTCCAATCAGGGAAAAGTGATCCATAATTATGGCGATGGCTGTGTGTGTACTTTCGACAGCGCCGTTGCGGCCGTACAATGTGCCAAAGAATTACAGGAAGAATTTCAAACATTGCCCAAAGTCCCCGTCCGCATCGGCCTGCACAGCGGCGATGTATTTTTTCAACAAGGCAACGTTTATGGAGACAGCGTGAATATTGCTTCCCGCATCGAATCGATGGGGGTTCCCGGTGCTGTTTTATTTTCCAAAAAAATAGAAAGGCACATTGCGAACCAGCCAGGTTTAAAAATTGAATCCATCGGAAAATTTGCCTTTAAAAACGTAGAAGAGGAAATGGAAATTTTTGCGCTGGCAAACGACTGGGATATAAAAATTATTTGAGCAATGTTCACCAGGTCAGATGATTTTCAAAAGGAGTTTTTAAACAACTTCAAATTTAATGACCGACGAAATAATATTCACAAAACAAATCTTTTAAACATGTTGAAACGAATTCTGACAGTCACTTCAAGTCTTTTTATTTTTTTGATTCTAAACTCTTTTGTCTTCAGCAAATCTCCCGCCGCTGCGGGGACGAGCCCCTCTGCGTATAAAATAATGGAAGTCACCTACCTGTGGGAATTATTGAGCCAGGACTACGAACCCAACCGGAACGAAGATGGTACCTGGCTGAAATCTGGGTTCCGCTCTAAATATGCCATGGCCAAAAAGTACGCCTCCCTTGAAATACTGGAAACAACTTTTGGCACCAAAGTATTTTTACGGGGGCCCCATGACGGGGAGATGAATTTTAATTCCAATACTTCTTTTGGGTATTACAATCCGGATTTTATCAAACAGGTCAGGGCCGGAGTCGAGCAGATATTAATGAATCCAGTCTATAAAAAGGCCGCAGCAAAAGTATATCGCGATCACTTAAAAAATATGGCAACAACTTACCTGGATGCCTATCGCTTTGTGAACAGAGACCCGAATACCTTGACCAAACTCAAGAACGGGTACATCATGGATATGGCCCGTCCGGAGGGCATTGCGGGCGGTTCTTTTCAGGAAACCTTCCGGCCTTATGCGGAATCGCTGGAGAGAGATAAAGGGGCCGATATTTACGAGGCTTTTACGGCCCCGGCATTTTGGGTGCGGCGATCAATTGACGGGACTGCGGCTTCACTTTTCAGTTTGTTGGAAATGGTGGACAAACAACTGCAATAAAATACAGCTTTTTAATTCATCTTGATTTATTTCGATGATAAACTTTTACTTGTTGGATGCAAATCTACGGTTCAAGGATGTGGATGCGCTGATCGGTGATTTTTCCGAGTTGGAGCTTTAATGCACCAACCGGAGAACCTTATACCCAAATTCAGGTTTCGAAAAATGAAGCGCAACGAACACCCCGGTGTGTTCAGCTCAAAATTGACTTGTTGCAAATCCGGTAACTCGCGCTTCATTGAAACAGGAACTTGCTATTCACAACTCAGATCTTTTCAAAACCCATAACTATGAGGTGTCCACTCTTACTTTATTGCTTTTTTTTGACTGTTTATTTCCCGTTGTTTGGTCAGGGCACACAGCTGCTCCGACAGCCCACTATTTCCAGTGACCACATTGTTTTCGTTTATGCAAACGACCTCTGGAAAGTAGGCATAAATGGGGGCGATGCCATTCGGCTGACCAGTGGGGAAGGCTACGAATCGTTGCCCCATTTTTCTCCCGATGAAAAGTGGATCGCCTTTACTGCGGAGTATGGCGGCAATACGGATGTCTATGTTGTTCCGGCCGAAGGAGGAACGCCCAAACGGTTGACCTGGCATCCTTCCGGCGATTTTGTACAAGGCTGGACACCCGATGGCCAGGTAATGTTTCGCTCAGGCCGGGAAGGCCATCCAACCCAAACCAATCGGTTTTATCAAGTACCATTGGAAGGAGGGTTGCCTACCGATATTGGCATCCCGCGGGCTGCTTTCGGTGAAATTTCTCCGGATGGAAAATATGTTGCTTATGTGCCGATCACCTTCTCAGACCCCGAATGGCGAAACTACCGCGGCGGTCAGGCAATGCCGGTCTGGATCGTCGATATGCAATCCAGGGAACTGACGCGCACTCCACAGCCGACACAGGAGCGGCACCTTGACCCGGTCTGGTTTCAGGGCAAAGTATACTACTTGTCCGAGCGGGATTACGCCAGCAATATCTGGTCATTTGATCCGGCTACCAAAGCTGAACAACAAATTACGTTTCACAAAAAATTCGATGTCAAAAGCCTGGACGCTGGCACCGATGCCATCATATATGAGCAGGGTGGTTATTTGCACCGGCTTGACCCACGATCAGGCGAGGCCCAACAGTTGGAGGTTCACGTTAAAGGTGATTTAAACTTCGCCCGTGAGCGTTGGGAAAACGTAACTGCCAGTAATCTGCAAAACGGTCGCGTTGCCCCTTCCGGCAAACGTGCAGCGTTTGAGTACCGGGGTGAAATTTTTACGTTTCCCAAAGAAGAAGGCAGTTGGCGCAACCTCACCAACACACCCGGAGTGGCAGATCGCGCGCCCGTCTGGTCGCCCAAAGGTGATCAGCTCGCGTGGTTCTCTGACGAAAGCGGCAATTACCAATTACAGATTGCCGACCTGACAGGACAAAACAAAAAAAGCTACGCCCTCGAGAATCCGACATTTTATTTCCAACCCGCCTGGTCACCGGACGGCAAGTACCTCGCTTACACGGATACCGATTACAACATCTGGGTTTTTAATGTTGAAACCGGAAAAAACCAAAAAGTGGACACGGACCGCTATGCCCACCCCAACCGGGCCATGAACCCCGTCTGGTCGCCGGACAGTAAATGGATTGCCTATGCCCGCCAGTTGGAAAGCCACTTCAAGGCAGCATTTGCCTATCAGGTCGAAACGGGGAAAAAAATCCAATTGACCGATGGCATGGCCGATGTCATCACCCCCGTTTGGGATCAGGGCGGCCAGTACCTATACTTTTTGGCCAGCACGGATTATGGCCTGAATTCAGGATGGCTGGATATGAGTTCTTATGACCCAACGGTCACTCGAAGTTTGTACTGCCTGGTACTGTCCGGGGGTACTGACGCACCGACCCAGCCCAAAAGTGATGAAGGGGCAGTCGAGGAAACCGAACAGGATGAAGAGGAAGAAGAAAGAGTCGCCGTGAAGATTGACGAAGAAGGTTTGGCACAAAGGATTATCGCTTTGAATTTATCGGCGAGCAATTACACCGGATTGGTGGCAGGCCCGGAAAACAAGGTTTTTATCACAGAAAACATCCCCGGTCAAAGCGGCCTGAAGCTACATCAATACAATGTTGAAGCATTAGAAGTGGAGGACTTCGCATCCGGTGTTTCCCGGGTGGTGTCTTCTATTGACGGTACTTATTTGCTTTATAGGAAAAACGGCGACTGGCAGTTGGTCGAAGCCGATGGCAAGCCTGACAATGATGACGGAAAACTGGCGATGGATGCAAAGATCAAAATCAACCCTACCGCTGAATATCACCAGATTTTCAAGGAAGGCTGGCGGTACATGCGGGACTTTCTTTACGTGAAAAATGTGCACGGTGCGCCCTGGGAGGATGTCTATGAATGGTATGCCCCGTGGGTCAACCATGTGCAACACCGGACGGACCTAAATTATGTGGTTGACATCATGAGCGGGGAGGTGTCTATTGGTCATTCGTATGTCCGAGGGGGTGATATGCCGGATATTGAACAGGTTCGGGTTGGCCTGCTGGGGTGTGATTTTACAGAAGAAAATGGTTATTATAAAATAGCTAAAATTTATACAGGTGAAAGCTGGAATCCCGATGTGAAAGCACCATTGCACCGCCCCGGTTTATCCGTAAAAGAAGGGGACTATCTCTTGGCCGTAAACGGGCAACCCTTAAAGGCTCCCACCAACCCTTACCAGCTTTTTGAGCAAACCAACGGACGGGTCACTTCGATCAAGGTAGGTGCTACCACATCCCTGGCCGATGCCACGGAAGTTTTGGTCGAACCGGTCGCCAGTGAATCCCAGTTGCGCACCTGGGACTGGATTGAAGGCAACCGCAAAAAAGTGGACGAAATGTCCGACGGCCAACTGGCCTACGTCTACGTCCCCAATACCGCCGGCCGGGGCTTCACTTATTTCAATCGCTATTATTTTGCACAGCAAGACAAAAAAGGCGTCATCATAGATGAACGCAACAATGGCGGCGGCTCAGCAGCTGATTACATGATCGATATCATGGCGAGAGAACTGTTTGGCTACTTCAACAGCCGGGCCAATGACCACCGCCCCTGGACGACCCCGATGGCTGGTATTTGGGGGCCCAAAGTCATGCTCATCAACGACCGGGCCGGCTCCGGCGGCGACCTGCTGCCCTACATGTTCAAAGCCAAGGGAATTGGCCCCCTGATCGGTACCCGCACCTGGGGCGGGCTGGTCGGCACCTGGGACACACCGCTGTTTATTGACGGCGGACGCATGGTGGCCCCACGCGGCGGCTTCTTTGATACCGATGGCAAATGGGCGGTGGAAGGCGAAGGCGTTGCGCCCGATATTGAAGTGATCCAGGAGCCCAAACTGGTATTGCAGGGCAATGATCCACAACTGGAACGAGGGGTAAAAGAGGCCCTGCGCCTGGTCCGGGAAAATCCATTTGAACTGAAACCGGAGCCGGCACCGCCGGTGCGCTGGAAACGACCCGAAGGGTTTAGAAAATAAACACCGGCGCTTGTATTTTACAGATTGGCGAAAATTGGCTGTATCAAAAGAGCTGGTTTGCTGAATTTTTTTAAATTTGGTAAATCTACAAATGCGTTTATGACTTTTGATAAAGCCGTTCAGTCGATCAATACATTTGATAGAGCGGCTGCTAACCGTTTCCAATTTTCAAACTCTCTACCAATTATGAAAAGAATACCAACACTGCTGCTCTCTTTTCTCCTGCCTTGCATCTTGTTTTCACAAAATGCTTTTATCAAATATTACGGAAAAAACAATACCTGGGAATCCGGTGAGCAAATCGTGGCTACTGCCGATGGTCACTTTATAGTAGCTGGAATTGACCAAACCACTTCCTGGCAAAACAACAATTATTTCCTGACCAAACTGAACGGAGATGGTGAGGAAATCTGGACAAAAGTCCACGCTACTTTTCAACATGAAAATTACTTAAACTCGCTGATTACGACCAACGATGGTGGCTTCCTCCTTGGCGGATGCCAGTCTGCCGATATTTTTAGCGATGAAGAAGCGTATGTTGTAAAAACAAATGCAGGAGGAAATGTCGAGTGGTCAAGCACTTATGGCTTTGGGGAGGTCACTGATGTTCAACAGGTTGCTGATGGGGGATATGTGGTCGCACTTGACGTGACAGAAATGTGGACTTTGAGGAACTCAGTGATGAGGCTGGATGCCGACGGAGAAATACTCTGGCAGACAGATCCGGGCGGTTGGTCGATCGAAAGCATTCTGGTCACCCCCGAAGGACAAATTTTCTATATACACGGTACAAGGGCAACGATGTTGAATGCGGATGGTAGCCTCGATTGGGAAATTTCTTACGCCCCTCCCGGCACTGCCTCCAAGGCTGCGGCTGCCATTTGGCTCGGCAATGGGTCAATACTCATACTCAGTGATGAAACTCTTGGCAATTACATTTATTGGTTGGATTTGGAGGGCCAGGTTCTCGGCCGTCAAATGGTTGATGATGAACCTTATCCTGGTTACCTTGGAATGGTGGAACTGGATAATGGTGATCTGGTGCTGATGAACCGTCGGAGCATCTCGCTATATGACCAAGCCGGTAACTTCCTTTCGGAAACCTTCTTTCGCGAAGGGTCGCTTGCGCAAACTACGTCCGTTAAGGATCTTGCCTTAGCTGCCAACAGTGACATCGCTGTAACGGGCTTTCACCGTAACCCCGATCATGGCTTTGACCCATTTGTTGCCCGCCTCAGTCCTGATCTTGAGGTGGATTGGCTGGTGGTAACGGGCGATCATTTGCCCGATGGTTATGAAGTTGGATGGACTTGCCGAGAGGACGTGGATGGTAGTTTGGTCATTGTTGCTTCCCGTTCATTTCCGGGTACAAAGAATGATTTTTATCTGGTAAAAACGAATGACACCGGTCAGGTGCTTTGGGAGGCGAACTATGGCAATGAAGAAGATGAATCATGTACTTCCCTGGTCTTGTTGGCAGATGGCGGGTACCTGCTCGCCGGCCGGCGCTACAATTATGATTTAGACATCTTTCAATTGATGCTCATCAAAACGGATACAGATGGTCATCAGGTTTGGGAAAAATTTTATGACTATTCTGAAGAAAAGGTTTCCGATGATGTAATTGCTGAAGAATTGCCCAATGGTGAGTTGGTCCTCATTTTCAGTCTCTTTGGTGAAGACAAAAGAGTATTCATGCGAACAGATGCCCAGGGCGATAGTCTTTTTACTAAAATCATCGGCCCTGGTATCAGAAACGAGGAGGTCAAATTGACTGCCGATGGACACTTGCTATTGACCGGTTATATTAATGACGGATCAATAGCAGCGGTCGATAAATTAGATGTGGACGGCAATGCTGTTTTTTCTACTGCTGTTCACATTGACTCCGCAAGCTACGGCCGTAGTGGCAATATTGAAGAAACGGCCGATGGCGGCGCATTGGTGCAGAGCAATGTGCGGTTCGCTTACCGGGATACGGTCGTGCTGACCAGGCTCGATGCAAACGGTACCGTCGAATGGAGCAAACTTTTCAGCCCTACTGAAAACGGTCCTGGACAAGAAATTTACCTGCCACGTATGACTAAAACGACTGATGGGAATTTCCTGATGTCCATCGTTTCCTTCAATGAAAGGTATCTGCCCGATGGCAATCTCATATACCTGATCAAGGTGGACGAACAGGGCAATGAACTCTGGTCAAAATCATTTGAACACGAGCTGATCGATGAAGCGGTTTATGATGTTCAGAGTACGTCCGACGGCGGCCTGCTGATGACTGGCAACGGCAGAAATTTTGCCTCAAACGGCTTTGATATCCTGCTCATCAAAACCTTGAACGACGGAACGGTCCACACCAGTGGTCTCTCCTTTTTAGGTGAAATGAGGCTCTCGCCCAATCCTTCCGCCGGCTCCCTACTGGTCAATTTCACGAGTGCTTATACCGGGCCACTGTCCGTCGATGTATACAATAACAATGGACAACTACTGCGTCATTTTGAGTTGGAAAAAAGGACGGCAGAATGGCAGGCAGGCTTTGAGTTGCATGAACTTTCCACTGGCCATTATTTCGTTCGCCTGTCGGTAAATGGACGTAGCATTGCAAGGACATGGATAAAAAATTGAGCGTAACAAAATCCAATAACATTAAAATTAGTTTAGTTAAAAACGGGCGTTCTGTTTTTTACGCTGAACTATGAGATGTGCTTGTAACCACAATCCGGATGGAGGGGACCTTTGTTTTAAAGGACAGCCTACTTTAGCTAAAACCCGATAAGCATGTTTATTTAGGAGGCAAAACGACCTCTGTCATGGTAAAAGACATCACGAAAAAGAACAGTAGAACAGATAGAAAATACGACAGAAGAGGAACAAAGAGAAGACATTTGAGTTAAAGGAAACTAGATAGGGGATTCGAGGAAAGACCTCAAACTACTCAATATTACTTCCTTAATCCCGAATATAAAATTAATCCGGGATACTGTTCAAATGAAATTAATCCCAATAGGTGATGCTCCTCATTTATCCCAAAGAACAAAATCCTGCAAGGCGATCTGATGCTCGCTTTTTACCGATGCAGATCATCCGGCAATGAATTCTCCCCCATTTCCCTATCTTTATTCTATCGAAATCCAACATCTCATTAATATGAAAAAAACTATCAGTTACACTTTTTTGCTCATCGCATTGCTATTTTCCGGCTTCGCCGAAACAACGGCCCAGGATGACAAGCCGGCCATTCTGAAAAAATTGGAAGAGATCGCCATCATCGACCAAAAAGTGATGATGCCCATGCGCGACGGCATCCGTCTCTGTACGGATATTTACCGACCTAAAACAGACCAGCCCGTACCCATCATCTTTTCCCGTACCCCTTACAATTTCAATTCATGGGGCGACGGCGAACGTAAAACCCGCACGGCCCATCGAGCCTATGAAGCAGTGAAAAGAGGTTATGCCTACGTGGTACAGAACGAACGTGGCCGCTATTTTTCCGAAGGGGAGTGGGACATTCTCGGCGTGCCGCTCACCGATGGCTACGATGCCTTCTCCTGGATGAAAGAACAGCCCTGGAGCAATGGTAAGATCGGCACCTACGGCTGTTCCTCCACCGCCGAGTGGCAGATGGCCGTGGCCGCCCTCGACCATCCCGCACATGCTTGCATGGTGCCACAGGGCTACGGTGCCGGCGTCGGCCGTATAGGGGACATCAACGAGCAGGGGAACTGGTACCGCGGTGGCGCACAGCAGATGCTTTTTACGGCCTGGCTGTACGGCGTAGAACACGACAAGTTCAAACCCCGTATCCCCGCCGGTGCAACGCAGGAAGACCTGATCCGTATCTCCCGTTTTTATGACCTCGCACCGGAAAACCCGAAAGTGGACATGTCAAAAGCACTGGCGCATCTGCCCGTTTCGGATATTATAAAAAACATCGACGGGAAAACGGAGATCTATGATAAAATGATCCGCCGCAAGCCGAATGATCCCGAATGGTTCAAAGGTGGCATCTATCACGACGATATGGGATTCGGGGTGCCGAGCTTCTGGTTCTGCTCCTGGTACGATGTGTCCATTACGCCAAACCTGGCGTTGTTTAACCATGTAAGAAATAATATTGCAGACAAAGAAGTCGCCGATAATCAGTATTTAGTGATTGCCCCGACCCTGCATTGCCGCTACACCAGGGCTACCGAGAATACCATCGTCGGCGAGCGCAGTGTCGGTGATGCCCGGCTGAATTACGACGAACAGATTTATGGCTGGTTCGACATGTGGCTGAAAGGCGAGGACAATGGTTTTAAAGAGAAAACGCCCCGCGTACAGTACTATACGATGGGCTCGAACAAATGGCAGTCCGCCGAACAATGGCCGCCCGCCAATGCGGAAATGACTACTTTCTATTTACATGGCGGTGGGAACGCCAACAGCCTTTTCGGCGACGGACTGTTGAAAAGGGAACCTGACTTCGGCGACGATTTCGACAGTTTTACCTACGACCCCATGAATCCCGTTCCATCTTATGGCGGCAACGTTTGCTGCACGGGCAATGCCATCAAGGGAGGGGCCTTCGATCAGCAACATATGGAAGCCCGCAACGATATTCTCGTGTACACTTCCGAGCCACTGGAAGAGGGCGTGGAAGTGACTGGTTTTATCGAAACAACCTTGTTTGTGGAATCGGATGCCAAGGATACCGATTTTACCATCAAATTGATTGATGTATACCCCGATGGACGGGCCTATAATTTGGATGAAACGATTCAGCGGGCGCGTTATCGGGAGGGCTACGACAAAGAAGTTTTTATGGAAAAGGGAGAGGTCTATAAAATTGAAATGACACCATTGAGTACTAGCAATTATTTCAAAAAAGGACATCGTATCCGTATCGAAATTTCGAGCAGCAACTTCCCCCGTTTCACTCGCAACCTGAATACTGGCGGCAATAACTTTGATGAAAAGGAAGGTGTGGTGGCATCCAACAAAGTCCATCATGCAGAGATTTATCAATCGCAGATTCGGTTGCCGATTATTAAAAAAAGAAATACCGTTGATGGGAGTCGATAGTTTTTTTATTTCCCACAGGGTTCGCAAAGTGTTGCCCTAAAGTGCCGCTGCGAAACGCAGCGTTTAAGCTTTGCAGACTCTGTGGGAAACTCACCAAAGATCATATTTATGAAATCACTCACCACCCTCGTCCTGCTGATCTGTTTATTAAATGCAGAAGCCCAAAATTTAAAAGTCCCAACACTCAGCCCGTTTTCCGAAATCAAACAGGAAGTTGGCCTGACGGAAATTCAATTAAGCTACGCACGCCCCAGTGCAAAGGGCCGGGCCGTTTTCGGAGGGTTGGTGCCTTTTGGTGAAATATGGCGGACCGGAGCCAATGCTTCTACCAAACTGACGGTATCGGAAGAGGTAATTATTGCGGGCAATGCCTTGCCGGCTGGTACTTATGCCCTTTACACCATTCCCGGCCCGGCGGAGTGGACGGTGATCGTCCATAAGAAAACGGATATGCGGAGTGTCGCTGGCGGGAAGGTAAAACCGGAAAATGATGCCTTCCGCTTTACTGTCAAACCGGGTCGCAATCCCCTGTATGTTGAGACTTTTACCATCCAATTTACAGATATCAAAACGAAGTCTTTGCAGGTGCAGCTTTCATGGGAAAATACGGTAGTGAAATTTCCCGTCGAAGTGGAGGTAGATGCAAAAATCGACTCCCAAATGGCCGTGCTTTTACAGGAACCGGATAAAATGAAGCACCGGAACTATTTCAAAGCGGCCGAATATTACCTGCACAATGGAAAGGATTTGGACCAGGCCATGGACTGGATAAATACCGCTTTGGAAAAGAGCGAGAACAACTATCGCTATGGGTTGCTCCAGGCTAAAATCTTTCAGGCACAAGGCAATGAAGCGATGGCGATCAGCACGGTAAAAACGGCTCACGAATGGGCCCGGGCGGCCAATAATTCCAATTACATGGAACAAACAAGAACCTACCTGGCGAGCCTTGAAACAGGGAAACCAGGTGGCGGCAACACACCCGAACAATATGCAGACGACGTGTCTTCACTGGATAATATCATGTCTGCTCTTTACGCCTCCATTTCTGGCGATAAAGGGGTAAAACGGGATTGGCACCGTTTCCGAAACCTGTTCGTCGAAGAGGCCCGCCTGATGCCTACTGGCAAACGGGACGGCAAAACTGGCTACCGCATCATGACCCCGGACGGCTACGCCGAAGGTTCCGGTAAATGGCTGGAGGAAAACGGATTTCACGAAGTGGAGATCAACCGCGAAACAGAGGAATATGGATCGCTCGTTCACGTCTGGAGCACCTATGAATCTTACCGCAGCAAGGCTGATGAAAAACCGTTTATGCGCGGCATCAATTCCATTCAACTGATGAACGACGGGGAGCGCTGGTGGATCATGCACATTTATTGGTTGGGGGAAAAAGAAGAGTTGCCGTTGCCGGCGCATTATTTGCCGAAGGGATAAAAAAATAAGAGCGACGTTTGGGAAGATCGTCGCTCTTAAAAATTGGTTTACTGGGGTCGTTTGGTTTTTACATTCAGAGGCTTTCGTTTTTCATTTGGTAGCTGCAAATATGGAGAAATTAAGGCCAAAAGGGGTAGCAGAGATCTTTCAAATCCAAGCATAAATTTGACAGCGGGCAATTTATAACAATGAATTAACATCAAGTTTTCAATTCCGTAATTTTCAATTTTCCATTTTTTCTTCCGGCGCCGGGGCAGGCTTTTCCAGGTTTGGCACTGTGATATCGAGGATCATGATTTTTTGCCAGATCTTGTTAGAGAGTTCGTGGGCGAGCATTTCTACTTCGTTGACAATTTTCAACACTTCTTTGTCCTGTAAATATTGGGCATGCAATGCAGCCAATTTGGAGTTGATGGCCAGCAATTCGGCGCAGTAGTCGAGATATCGGGTTAGTTCGTGCGGTGTCATGGAGCGGCCGGGCGCCGAGGAGGCAGTCACGGTGCCGGAGAGTAAATTGTTGGGGTCTTTGGTCAGCTGGTGCATGTCCACAACGTGGGCGATGGAACGGAGGCGGTGAAGCGATTCAAGCGCTTTTTTCCTCTTCAGGCGGCCTTCCAGCGTAGCAAAAAAGATAATGCCGATCACCAATAGGATGACCTCGTTGGTAGCACTTTCCACGCCCTGCAAGGTTTCCATCAGGCCATCTTGCAGAGAAGTCGAAAGCTGGATCGTCAGCACGGCCAGCCAAACTGCAAAAGTGATCAAGACCGCAATGGCTGTCAGGGTCAGAATCCGGACCGTCCACAGCGGTCGCCGCAGTTCATCTACCAATTTGAAGATGCATTCCGCCACCACTTCCAGTTCCCTCGCTACCTGGCCGAGGCCGGCATTGGGAAAGGAGCCGTCGATGCGCATTTTGACCTGCTCCAAAGTGTGACTGATGGCGGTTGGGTTGAGCTCGCTGTATTTACCGGATGGAAATTTCGTTTTAAAAAACAAGGTGTGAATGGTTGAATTGTTAAAAGGTTATTCAGGCAAATTTATTTTTTTCTTTTTTAAAAAGGCCGGCAGATTAAAAAAGACATTCTCCAATGTTTCTACATCCCGGTCCCAGTCGAAAGTGACCCAGTCCTTGCCTTTTTCAGCGACCGTTATTTTTTGGGTCTGGGTGAAAATCCAGATGACCTTTTCGGTACCGAATTCCAGCACCCGTTGTGTCTTTCGGTGGATGTATTCTTCATTGGTTTTTCCTTGTCCATATTCCACTGCTGCGTCTATTTCGATGATTAGTCTGGCAGGAACATCAGCGTATTTATGGGCAATTTTTTCGGGCGTTAGTACGCTGGTTTCAAAAACGGCCAGGTCGTACGCCAGGTTGTTTTTGTGGGATAGATGGCTGCCGATCTCGCCCACCAAGATCCAGTATTTTTCTTCGTCCAGAGCCTTGCTCAATAATAGGTGCAGCCAATTCTTAATAATTGCCTGTAATAGTCCATCGGCCATGATTTCCTCGGAGGTTTTTGATTTGTTCAGAACGTCTTTATAGCCTTTGTAAAAAACAGGCACCCCATCCAATGTTTCCTTGATGAGATGCTGAGGGATTTCCACTTTCCCTTTGATGTATGGTAATTCGGCGGTGAAGGCCATGATTTTATTTTTGACAAATTTACAAAAAAAGTATCGCCGGCGTCCCCTTCGACTCCGCGTCGAAGGGGACGCCGGCGATACTTTTTGTTACATTTACCCCAACGACCAAAACAATTGACCATGCCCCCCATTCATCCATATTTTAAAAACATCCGCCAGCTCATCGGTGATGGCCAAATGGAGGAGGCCATCCGCCAGCTCAAAGTCTTGTTGGCCAATTCGCCAAAACTCAACGAAGCCCTGCTCCATTCTGGCCGTTGGAACGATGTGCTGCAACAGATTCGAAAGGGAACGGTGACGCACGAAGATGCCAATGTGACGAAGAACCAGATTCGGGAAGCCCTGCTGCAATTCATTCAGGAAATCGAAAATCAGCAGCAAGAACCCACTCTTCGTCAGGAGCTTAGCAACGCCATTTCCATCGCCCAAAGCAAAAACGTGTCGAGGGGTTCGATCAAGGCCGGCGGCCATGTCCGCATCGGCGATGAAAACCATTACCATTATTACGGCAAGAAAAAAATCCTCCATGCCCTGACGCCCGATCCTTTCCTCCCCGAAGCATTCCTCGGCCGCACCAAAGAACTCAGTGAAATTCATCGGCGACTGCGAACCGACCATCATTTCCTCTTGCTGGTAAATGGCGAAGGCGGCGTGGGAAAGACCTCCCTGGCCGCCAAGTATTATTTTCAATACCACCACGAATACCAACACGTGGCCTGGCTACTTAGTGAAAAAAGCATCGCCAACGCCCTGCTGCGGCTGGACCGATCACTGGGCATAAAATTCCCGCCGACCATGAGGAGTCCCGAAAAACTGAAGATCCTCTTCACGGAAATGGCCAGCCTCAAGGCTCCCTGCCTGCTCGTCCTCGACAATGCCAATGAAATCAATGACCTCGACGAACACTATTTGAAGCTGCGCGGAATCCACAATTTCCACATTCTGCTCACGACCCGGATCACCCGTTACTCGCAGGCCGACACCTATCCCATCCGAGGACTGCCCAAAGATGATGCGCTCGAACTGTTTGAAAAATACTATCGCCCCTTATCGCCCGAGGAGTACGACCTGTTTACCCAAATACGAACAGCGGTAAATGACAATACCCTGGTGCTGGAAGTCCTCGCCAAAAACCTCCGCCAACTCAATCGCCTGCGCGATCGGTATACCCTGGCCGACCTGTTGGGCGATCTACAGAAAAAGAACCTTTTGCAACTCGCGCAGTCCAAGTCCGTCACGGCGACTTACCAAAGTAGAGGTGCGCTGCGTCGGGAGAAACCGGAGAACATTATTGCTGCAATGTATGACCTGACAGAGCTGCCGAGGGAAGAGGTGGCGCTGCTCTCCATGTTTGCCGTCCTGCCGGCCGATGCGATTCCATTTGAGAAGCTGGAAATGCTGCTGCCGGAGGAGCTGGAACTGGAAGATCCTTTGTTGTCGCTTTCCCAGAGGGGGTGGATTGAGCATAACGAAGACGATGCTACGTTTAAATGTAGTCCGGTGGTGCAGGAAGTGACGAGGAGGAAGAACGAACAGTTGCGGAAGGACTGTCAGCCATTAATTGATGGATTGAATAAAAAACTGGATTATGAACCAGGTGTTGGACATTTTAAGAATGCGACTTATGAGAATGCATTGGTGTTTGCTGGTTATGCAGAGTCGGTAGTGAATATTGATAAGGCTGATTTTGATTTGGCTATGCTTTCGGAACGGATTGGAGGCTGTTTTCGTACTACGGGTAATTTGGAAAAGGCATTATTCTTTTTTGAAAAAGAAAAAAAGTTATTTGCAAACCTTTTGGAAATAAACCCTGAAAATTCAACTTTCAAAAACGGACTGGCGGTCTCGTATTCCAAGCTGGGCGACACGCACAGCTCGTTGGGCCACCTGGAAAAGGCCCTCCAATATTTTGAGGAACGCTCCCGCCTGGGAAAAGAGCTGTATGAAAAGTACCCGA
>JBCBRY010000082.1:20215-40570 GCA_039819485.1 Bacteroidota bacterium
TATGAAAGACTGGGCGACATGCACAGCTCGTTGGGCCACCTGGAAAAGGCCCTCCAATATTTTGAGGAACGCTCCCGTTTGGGAAAAGAACTGTATGAAAAGTACCCACAAAACGTGGTCTTCAAAAACGGACTGGCGATCTCATATTTTAAGTTGGGCGAGTTTTATCGGGATCAAAAAAAGGATTTAACTCAAGCGAAAAAGTACTTTCAGCAATGCTGTAACCTTTGGAAGGAACTGACAACAGGCCATCCTGACTACGCAGAATTTCAAAAAAACTTTGACTGGGTGAAAAATGCATTAGAAGAGTTATAATTTTTTAATGCAACCGACTCCGTTATTTCAAGTTTAGCGGAGCGCAACTTGAAATGACATTAAACGCAGTCTGTAACTACCAATCTGGGAAGTGCCATTTAAGAGCCGGGAAAAAAGATGACAAAGGGATGAAAGCTGTTAGCTTTGGCAGTTGTAAACTGCGAGCTTTCTGGTTTCAAGTTGCGCTCCGCCGAACGTGAAACAACGATGGGGATAAAATAACCATCCAGCCATTCACAATTCCACGATCGTCACCCCGTCCCCACCTTCCTTGTGCGCCGGGTGGTACATCCGTTTGATCTCCCGGTATTCCCGCAGCTTTTGCCGGACGACATTGCGCAGGGCGCCCGTGCCTTTTCCGTGGACGATCTGCAGGTTGTTGGCGCTGGTAAGCAGGGCCCGGTCAAGGAAGTCCTGGACGATGGCGAGGGCGTCGGTCATGGTCATGCCGCGGATGTCGAGTTTGGAATCGAAATTGGCGCCGTTGCTCATGGTGTCCATTTTGACACTGGGCGTTGGGTTCACGTCGACGGGGGCGTTGATGTGGACGAGGTCGCGGAGGTGGACGGTCATGCGGAGCTGGCCCATTTCCACGATGGCCTTCTTTTTATCAATGCTGATGACCGTGCCCGTGGCGGAACCGGTGCGCATTTTTACGTGGTCGCCTTTCTGGATGGGGCCTTCTTTGGCAGAGACGCTGGTGCTTTTGGGAAGTGGTATTTCATAAATGGCCTCGTTCAGGTCGGAGACGGTTTCTTTTAGTTCCTTACGTTCTTTTTTGACTTCGGCGGCGAGTTGTTTTGCTGCTTCGAGGTTTTGGTTTTCGCGGATTTCGCGGATCAGCTTTTGGATTTCTTTGTCCTCTCGGGCCGTGCTTTGCAAGGCGGATTGTTTGGCTTCCAGCTTTTGTTTTTTACGGCGGTATTCCATGTCGCGCTGCAGTTCGTCATAGATGCTGATGAGACGTTTGAGCTGTTTTTCTTTATCGGCGACGGACTGGAGTTTTTCCTCGATTTCGAGTTTTTCGCGTTGCAGGTCGATCAGGAGTTCATCGACGGCAATTTCATTTTTGCCCGTCCGCTTGCGGGCGTACTGGATTATTTTTTTCGGCAAACCACTGTTCTGTGCAATCTCAAATGCATAGGAGCTGCCCGGCCGGCCCACCTTGAACATGTACGTTGGCGTGAGGTGTTCTTTGTCGAACAACATCGAGCCGTTGACGATGCCTCTGTTTTTAAAGGCAAACATTTTCAGGTTGCTGTAATGCGTGGTGATCACACCGAAAACCTTTCGTTCATTGAGGTCTTTTAAAATTGCTTCCGCAATGGCGCCGCCCATCTTGGGGTCGGTGCCGGAGCCAAATTCATCGATGAGGATGAGGGAGTTTTTATTGGCGTGCTGGAGAAAAGTGCGCATGTTGGCCAGGCGGCTGGAATAGGTCGAAAGGTCGTCTTCGAGTGATTGCTGATCACCGATGTCGGCGAATATTTTATCAAAGACACCCATCTCGGAAATTTCATCCATTGGCACCAGCATGCCAGCCTGCACCATCAATTGCAGCAAGCCGACCGATTTCATCAAAACCGATTTGCCTCCGGCGTTCGGTCCGCTCAGGACGACAATCCGGTTTTGCCCGTGCAAGGTCAAATCAAACGGAACGACTTCTTTTCCTTCTTTTTTATTTTTCAAAAACAACAGTGGGTGGCGGCCCATTTGGATGCCAAGGTGAGGGATGCCTCGTGCGTTTCCTGCCTCCGCGGGATTGGCTTTCTCTCTCTGGATGGAAGGCAGCGACGGAGTACTCGTCTTGCTTTTTTCCTCTCCCCGGCGAACCGGGGCCGACTCTTCAGAGGGGGAAGTGGATTCGTTTCCAGCCTTCTTTAGTCGCGGCACATACCCGTTCATTTGTGAAGCCAAACGAGCTTTTGCGTAGATTACATCGTAGCGCACGAGAAGTTCGAGCCACCCGGCTATTTGTTCTTTGTAAGGGCGGAAGGTGGCGCTCAGTTCTTTGAGGATGCGCCAGATTTCCCGTTTTTCTTCCTGCTGCAGATCGAAGATGTCGTTATTGATAGCAATAACGGCTTCCGGCTCAATGAAAGCCGTCCGGCCAGTGGCCGATTCATCGTGGATGATCCCGCGGATTTTTCTTTTATGCTCGGCAGGAGCACTGAACACCCGGCGGCCATTCCGCACGGATTCCACATTGTCGGTCAGCCAGCCCTTGTCTCGGTATTCCTGAATGAGGATGCGGAACACCTTGTCCATGTCCCGCTGGCGGGCAGTGATCTGGCTGCGGATTTTGGAGAGGGCAGGGGAGGCGTTGGGTTTGATGTTGCCTTCCTCATCGAACACCCGCTGGATGGCTTTGGCCAGGGTCGCATCGTATTCGACAGGACGGAGGATATCGAAGAGGCGCGGATAAATTTCTTTACGGTCTTTGTCGAAAAAACGAAAAATGTCGCCGGTAATGAGGAGAATGGAAAGTATGCGCCGCCAGGCGTCTTGCGGCAGCACATAGTCCTCTACGTGGAGATACTTCAGGTCATCGGCAATGTCTTCATAAGCCGACAACGGGAAGTGGTCGTTCTGCTCTAGGGTAATTTTGTATTCCCAGGTTTCGTTGAGGCAGCGTTCAATGACTGCCACCTCGGTCATGACCGGCAATTGCTGTGCTTTGGCGGCACCGAGGGCGCCGTAGCATTCCTTGCCGAGCAGGGCGAGTATTTTATCGAATTCGAGTTTTTCGAATAAATCTTTTGGTTCGAGTTGCATCTGTCTCTTTGTCATTGCTCTGAACAGGTCAAAATTTTAAAATTTTGACCTGTTTTACATACTGTCACAAAAGTACGGGAGTGGTAACAAATGCAGGGCTTACAAGTTCCCACTTTCAATTGTTTTTACGCAAAGTCCATCATTTGTTGACGAATCACGGCTCACTTTGTCATTTTGGAAAAACGACAAAGAGGAACAAAACAAATAGTTATTTGTGACCTTCAACCTTTTTCACACTCTTAACATTGATATGTTGGAGGTGTCAGGTGTCAGGTGTCAGGATTCAGTCTTTAACACCTGACCCCTGGCCCTTGACCCCTGACACCTCCAATTCCAATGCCGGCAATATTTTTTGAGCATACTACATTATTTTGTACTAAATTTGCGTTTGATTGTTGATCATTGGTTTACAGCAAGTTATGATGGAAAAATAAATGGCTGAATGGCTTCATGGCCAAATGGTTGTTAACAACCATTTGGCCATGAAGCCATCTAACCATTTAAAACCCATAGTCAACAAACATGAAAGTTTCAGTTCCATTCTTTTCTTTATTCTTTATTCTCTTAACGGCTTTTGTTGGAAATGCGCAGGAAGTACCGGAGTTTACGGTGCAGGTCGGCAATTTTGTCAATCCCAAACCTGCTGACTTCGAGCAAATTGCGAGTATGGGATTTCTCTATGCCGTACAGCGGGCCGATAGCCACACGGATGTTTATCTGGGTGGTTTCACTTCTGATGAAGCGGCGAACAAAGTAGTCAGCCAACTAAAGAGCCGCGGGTACTCGAATGCCTTCGTCTCTCAGTTGAACACGGAGAACGGACAGAGCGAGACGGTTATCCAACTTGATACCAAGACGGCCGGCGACAAGATCGACTGGGAGCAATACCTGAAAGCGGGCAAAATCTATGTGTTGCTCAACGGCAAAAAGATCAAGATCCTTTCCGGTGGTTACGCAAGCATAGATGCTGCAAAGGCGAACCTGTCCAATATTAAAAAACTGGGTTTCGATGATGCCTTTGTTAAGAACGTCAATAATGTGCTGCTCCACGAGGTTGGTACATTTGAAGCTGGAGGTATCGCCAAGAAACCGTTGATCCCGCTGGATTTTTCCGAAAAAGAAAATGTGCTGGCCAAGGAAAATACCAAGAAAGACGTTCCCACTTCTTTTGAAGATGTATCGATCATCGTCCCCAAAACGGAAACCACCGGAAAAGAAGCTCCGGAAAAGCCTGTTTTGACTGCCAAAGGGACAGATAAAGCCAAGCCCAAAACAGTGATCAATAAGGAGCCGGCTTTTGATTTTCGGGCTAAAATGCCGGACATCCGGGCCAAAGTCAAAAGAACGTCTGCACTGGAATTGCAGAAAGTGCTGAAGGCGGAAGGTTATTATAAAAGCTCATTGGACGGTTATTACGGTAACGGCACTCGGGCGAGCTACGATTTGGCCGCCCGCAACGACCATCAGTTGCAGAAATACCGGATACTTGCCAGGTACATGGAAATTCCGGCTACGAACGCTCAGACCGGCGCCCTGCAAGGTAGCATCAACAGCCTATGGCAAGATCCACAATCAGCACTGGGAACGCTGGAAGTTTCAAAGGCTCCTATTGCTAAAGTTTACCGGGCTTATTTTCAGTTTACGACCGAAGGGCCAAGTTATGAAGTGAATACGCTGATGAACGAAGCGCTGAAGGAAGCTGGTTCAACAGATGTGCGGGCGACCCTGCCAACGTTTGATCCATACGCTACTTATGATTACCGCGACATCAAGCAGTTGCTGACCCACATGCGCTTTGTCCATGAAACCACCCGGGAGGATGTGACGGTGCCTTGTTGGCTGTTCCGTCGCCACCCAGGCACGGCATTGAAAGCCTTTGGTGAAATCAGCGGCATCAAGTCCAGCCTCAGTATGCAGACGTGCGGTGGTTTTTGGGAATGGCAGGAAGTACAGTTGCTCAACGCCATCGCTTCTGACCTTTGCACCAGCGGCCATACCAGTGAGGGCAAAATAGCTACGAGCCAAAACGAATTGGCACAGCTCTACCTGGCCCCCGAATCAATGGGCTGGAAAGAACGCAAGGCCCTGATGGATTGGGATGAGAGTGTCTGGAAAGGTATAAACGGCTGGGCCACCCGCGACCCATTGCTGGACGAAATAGCGACCGCTCTGAAAATTTCCTACTTCCAAACTTACGTGCTGCTGGAAGATTATTACATGGATGAGGGTTTTGATGCGAAAGACTCGAAAGGACTTGCACTGGCAACTTTAAAGGCGCTGGTGGGGCATCATTTTGAAAGGTTTATTTAATCAGTTGTTAGGTAATTGTTTGGATGAATAAAAAATGCATCGCTGGATATTCGGCGATGCATTTTTTATTTAAAACCAGACTTTAGTGTTGGGGAGTAATTCTTTGATTTTGTTTAACTGCTCTTCCGACAGGGTGGTCTTGTAAAGTTTTAACCTTTTCAATTTTTTAAGCTTAGTTATGTCTTCAATGTTTTCAGGCAGTTTGGAAAAAGGGTTTCCACTTAAGTATAATTCTTCCAGTTGCTCCAGATCAAATACTTGTGATGGGAACTCCGTTAATTGGTTCCGTGATAAGTTTAGGTATTTTAAACTCTTAAAAACAGAAAATTGATCAGGCAGATAAACGATTTGATTATTTTGAAGTTTTAATTCCTTCAAATTTGGCAGGTTAAAACTTGTACTCGGTAGTTCACTTATCGCATTGTGAGAAAGGTCAATCAAATATAGACTATCTATTTCTCCTAATTCAACCGGGATTTTTTTAAAGTCGTTTCCAGCTAAAACGATCCTTCTCAAAGAAGTTAGCGCGCCCATATTTTTTGGCAATGTTGAGAGGTTGTTGTCCTTTAAATTTAAAATAACCAGATTTGATAAATGAATAATACTGTCAGGTAATTTTTCAATATTATTTCGGGCTAAATCGAATAACGTAAGATTTTTTAGACGGCCGATTTCATCAGGTAATTCACTGATTTTATTAGACATCAGGTAAAGGTCATTCAAGCTGCTCAATTGGGCTATATTTTTAGGTACTTCTATTACCTGTGTTTCTGAGATGCTCAAAGAGGTAAGCTTAGTAAGGTTTCCTATTTCTTCGGGTATATAAGAGACGGGAGCTGTGACGAAAGTGAGGCGTTGAAGAGCAGTGCATTCAAATAAATCAACAGGCATCTTTGGTAGTTTCGTGCCCACTAGGCTAATGTGGCGCAGGTTGGGCAATTCGTTCGTATTCAGGTTTAAATCAGTGATCGGAGTTGCCCGGATAGAAAGCCTTTTCAGCAGTGATAAACTGTCGAAAATGCTCTCGGGTATGCTGGTAATATTAGAACGGTTTAAATATAATTCTTCCAGGTTTTTTAGGCATCCGAGAGCTTCGCTCAGCTCACTTACCGGATGTTTGAATAGCGTTAAAATTTCAAGTTTAGAAAGCAGGCAGATACTGTCAAATTTTTCATTGAAGTTGTTCTCATCTGATTTGAGGTTGCCAGGTCCGATTCTGATTCTTTTTGTGCCTGGGTGTTCCTTTATTGCTTCTCTCAGGTTTTTAAAATAGGAATTAGTATATCTTGGTTTTTGAGGAGCTTCAAAACTAATCGTTTCCTGGCTTTTTAATAGCATAGCCCATAAAATCAGGCATATTGTCAAGCAGGGTTTTATTGTAATTTTCATAGAATGATGTGTCGTGTTTTTCATATGTTTCGATATTAGAGATTTTTAGAAATATGGATGGAATGAATTACATTTATTAACTTTTGAAAACTGCTATTTATTAAAAATCAGTATTTTTAGATAAATACAATCACCAAATGAACATTGATTTTAAAAAATATACAATCACTGTTAATTTATTTATTCAGCTTGCTCTGTATAAAATATTGGAACCACTCTTCCGCTAAATTTTCATTTACAACTTGCTGGTATTTCACCAACAACTCGTGTGTGCGGCTTTGTTTTTCTGAAAGGTGTTTGCCGATTTCTTCTGACACTTGCAGCGCTTCCTCTGCGCACGGCGCATTTGGAGGGATCAGTAATAATTGCCGAACTGCTTGATCCAGCTGCTGTGGCTGTTTGGAGTTTACCATTACTTTTATTTTTTGCATTTGGTGGTCACAGATATTTTTTGCCTGTTGATCGGTAATTTTTTGTACCAATGTTTTTTTCGCATCCTGGCAGGCGAGGCTGTCATTCAAATTGTTTAAAATCAATAATGCACGGTTCAACTGATCTTCATTGACCGCCGATTTTGCGGAGCTGATAAAAGAGTCACAATTGTTTTTTAATTCTTCATTTATATAAACTGAAATAAATTCTTTTAATTTTTTTAATCCTTCTTTGGAAGACCTGAATTTTTTAATGGCGTCGGATAAAGACTTATATTTATCGGTCCCTTTGCCTTTTCCCGAATAATCCCATGCTGCTATTTTTTCAGTGACACTATTGTTTAATTGAAATTCAATTTTTACATCGGTGTAAATATACGTCTCCATCGCCTCGACGGTTTTTGACTCGCCAACGGCAACCTCCGAACTCAAGGTGACAATGGATTGGGAATGGATATTGAAATCTTTTTTTAATCCATTGGTTAATGCTCTGTGTAAATCCCTGGCGACGGCTCTGTTTTCAGATGTTGGATTATTTACTTTTAAATTATCTTTTGCGGCGTCATAATTTTGTGCGGTAGATAAATTGGCAGTAATAGTGAGGCACAAAAAAAGAAAGATATTGCGATAGAAAACCATGAATCAATATTTAGAAATGTGATTTAGAATTTTTTTCCTTCTATTAAATTATTCAAGTGTCATAATTACATTGTTTCCCTGAATGGAACGACTTGCTTCCAGTCCGAGGCTCTTGATATAGCTGCGCAATTTTGCCGCAAGCTTCGACACCCGGTAGTTTCTTCCTCGATCATCTTTTAAAGGTATTTTTACGATGTCGAAAATAATTTTATTGGAAGTGCTGCCCTGCATGTGGTAATATCCATTGTAAGCATTATCGGCTACCCAGTCTTCGATGGCATCTGCCAGTAAATCTCCGTTGGGGGTTTCATCATCGAGGTCGTAATCTGCTTCGGCGGAAACACCAACCTGCAACGTTACTGTCCGGCCATTTTCTCTTATGTCATCAAATTTTGCCTGGATGGTATTCAGTAAATTTTCTATTTCTGACTCGACGGCCTTTTCGACCAGTTTTTCAAAATTCTCTGTATAAAATTGAGGAGAAGAAGCAACTTTGTTTGCCAAAGATTCACCGGACACAGCATCGAAAGCGGTCATTAAAACAGTTACGCTGTTACCGGATTCGCTGATGTTTTTATTGGCTTCTACTTCCACATATATATCTGCTCCGGAAAGGGCAATAAGGTCTTCTTTCATGGAGGACTTTTGGTCTTCGGCCAATACTTCATTGTTGCTTACCTGTTTTAGTTTGGCACGTAAGTCAATGGTGTTGACGCCCCGGTTGTCAAAACCCTCTTTTACTTTGGTAATGGCAATCCGAATCAATTCATTGTTTTCATAATTGGACCGGATGCTCTGCCCTTTTTTGGCAAACGGAATGGCCATGATCGTAGGCTGTATGGTCGGCTTTGCCTCCGGTGCTGCACTTGTTGAATCGGCTTGTCCAAGGATGGAAGAGGCAAACAATATTTGTAAAAAGAACAGAAGAAATTTATTTTTCATTTTATGGTGTTTTAATGTAAAGGGTATTTCAGCCGCCGGTTACAAACCAAATTTGCGGATAATTTTATTTTGTTCTAAATCACTTCGCAAAGCATTTAAATCAAATTTAATTTTTTGTTTTACATGCATGGTCCCTTGGTCGGAAGAAAAGTTCAGGGGTTCAGAATGCATAATAAATTTTTGATAACCGGTAGAGTCAATCAAGTTGGAAAAATAAGCTGTGTTTTTTTGCAGTGCTTCCGGTTCATTTGGGATGATTGGTTTTTCCTGGTTGCTGGACGGTATACCTTTAAACAATAAATTCTCGACCGCATTCCGTTCAGCAAAGGCAACGGCCGCTCTTTTATTTTGTGCGTTGGCCTCGGAAATTACCGTGATCACACCTTCTGCATACTGGCTGCAAGTTACTTTTCCGCTGCGCTGGTAAGTGACTGCTTTAGAACTGCTGCAAGAGGAAGTAGAAACAGCCAACAACAACAGCAAGAAAAAGATAGAATTGATTTTCATGATTTATTTTTTTTTAAAAGAATTTTTAAATTGTTCAATGATTCAGTCCTTGCGATGGATTGATAAAGCGATTGCAAAAGTTGATTTTTATACTTGTATCAATTTTTATTGACCTTTTATTTGTTCCAAAAAACAACTTGGTACACCTATTTGGATTTTTCGGATTTTGAAACAATCCTTATGTTTTTGCCACCATTCATAGCTGCAGAGACTTCTTTTTTGCCTTTGTTAATTTTGATGGCAGCTACTTTGTTAGAAGCCATCTTCCCAACATAACCCGCTCCAATTTCAACCATGCGTTCCAACGTTTGGCCTGCTACTTTTTCTTCCATTATTTCATAAAATAAAAATTTTTCACCCCGTATAAACCCAAATGGATGATAGGCCATGACCTCATTGATTTTATTTTTTTTCTGGTCAGTAATTTTCAGCACTTCAATCTTTTTATTAAAAACATTCAGAAACATAGCGGATAAATCGGAGCTGAACCGAATTGACTGCGTTTCTAATAACTGGCCGGTTTTTACGTCGGTGGCTTTGACGCCCTTGGCACTTGGTTGCAAAATAACCTGCGCGCCTTGTTGTTTTCCCTGGAGGTCGTCGAGATTGAAATCTATGAATTTTTCGTTCTTATATTTTTCCATAAAATATTTCAGGACCGGGATGTGCTGGCGCTCGACAATTTCGATCCCTTCAATTTTTTTCAGGTTCTCTTCAAATACAACATTGCACAAAACGCAGCCTTTGTCAATGGAAATAATATATTTTTCGCCAGTCTCATTGAGCATTTCGTTGATGGTATTTGTGTTCCTCACCAAAAAGACATCGGGGTTTTCTTTAATGGCTTCTGCGGCTCTCTTTTTTTCAAAAGGAAATACTTTTAGTGTGCTCTTTTTTTCTCCAACTTCTGTGGCACGTGTCCAGGCTATTTGTTTATAAATTGCTTTCCCGTTGTAATCTGATTTTTGGTAAAGAAAAAATCGATCGTTTAAGGTGATCGCATTTTCTTTCCCACCATTTATTTCGAAATCCGTTAACTTTTTATCGATGGCTGCCGGGTCGAGGTTTACCATTTTGTAGGTGTTGTTGTCCAGTAGTCCATTAAAAAGGGATGGGATATTTTTAGTTTGTTTAACACATTGCTCTGTACCCTCTTTGATCCAATTGTTTATTTTATTTTTATATTTTTCATATAGCTTTTTCTCTGAGTCATAGTACTGTTTAATATTGCCATTCTTCATCTTGGCCGGGTCCCCCGGGAAATACTTTTTAAAATCAGGTACTTTTATGAAATTTTTATCCATTGGGCCTCCATCGTAAACAGTTTCATGTACGCCCACACTCATTATTTTGGAGCTTTTAAATTCAACAACTTTGTAATGGATTTTGCTTTTGTAATTCATGACATAATAGGCCGCAGTTGTTTTGCCGGTGGTGTCTACCGTGAGTTCCAGCTTGGGTTTTTCGGAGTAGGTTAAGCTGGGGGCCATGAAAATTAACTGAGCCGGAGGTTGGTCGGTCTTTTGGGCATTTATTATTTCGTTGTAGGTGACATCGTTTGAATTGACGTTCCAGTCGTAAAAAAGATAATTGTTTGACGCTGATGCATTGAAGTGTTCAACCATTGAAGAATATATCTTTTTAAAATGGACATCTTCTTTGTTTTCGGGGTAGTTTACCAGTACCGCTATTCCGTTTTTTTCCTGAGCAACAATTTGAATTGAAATTAAAAGGGAGAGAAAAATGATGAGTTTTTTCATGTTGACATGTTTTTGTGTTAATTACTTTAGTTTGCCATAAGCAGGTGGTCAAAAAAAACGACACTTTTCCTTTGCCTGAAAAAGAGTTTTGAGACTTGGAAATCAAACATTTGTCCAAATAAAAGTGTCATTTTTAGTGCTTCTTATATTTGCCCAGGCAATTAATTAACAGAGAGAGAAATTTTATTTTAAAAAAATATTTTTCTAAAAAGGGTTTAGTCGACAATGATGCGGCAATATAACTGCTCGTTGTTTTTAAGGTGAGATGCAATTTGTTCCCCGCCTTTGGTTACTTTTACCTGCGAAAAGTTTGCGTCTTCAACTTCTTCAACTTTTGCCTTGCCAATTACTTCTTCCCGGTTCAGTTCTTTTTCGCCTACTTTTTCTTTGGCAATACGGAAAATTTCTACTTCATGGCTCTCTTTGATTTTGTGGTTGCGGCCCATCGCAATCAGCAATGTTTTTGTTTTTGGTCCAGCCTTTTTGTCAAGGCTTCTGACTACCGAAAAAAAGAGTCCGAAACATTCGCTGTTTAATTTATTTAATAAGTGGTAGGTTTTGGAACGGGCATCTTTTATCACTCCCAAAATAAGGTCGAGTTCCTGTTCGCTTTCACAAAAAACATCACCGGTTGCCACGTCATAAATGCGGAGGGAAAGAGTCTTTTCTTTTCGTAAATATTTTGTGTAAAAAATATAATCAGCTCCTTCCTGTTTGCCTTGTTCAACAATATAGCCATCAATGAAGTCTTCAGATTTTTGACGCTCCTGTTCGCTTTTTATTAAATCATAATTGGCCTTGTCAATGACCACAAACCGGTCGTCGTTGGTGTAAAAACTGATGATCTGATCGGTTACACTTTTTAGGTTTTGAGCATTGATGCGGTTTACATCGGAGGAAAGTCCACTTTTCAATTCGGAATAATCTATTTTATAAATAGCGACTCTATGTTGTGCGGAAAGTAGTTGGCAGGAGAACAAGAGAGAAAAGATATAAGTGGCCTTGAGTATCGTTTTGTTCATTTCTTGAAAATTGGATTTGAGAGATAAATGCTTTTTTAATCTTGATAAATAACAATCATCGGATTTTAAAGGAAAAGTTGGTCTGTACAAAAAGATGCCACAAAAATACAATGAGCGCATAGTTGTCCAAAAATTTATTGGTTAAAGGATGTTTAACACCGTCATAAAAATCTTTAAAAAAAGAAGAGCGGTAAAATCCAGGAGAACAGCAGATTTATTTTTTCATAAAAATACCAATAAAAAAATCCACTTGGCATCGATTCGTTACAAGTGGATTTTTTCTAAAAAAGAAAACCTGTTGTTTAAGTCGAGGAAAACGAAAGCGATGTTTTTGCTTTGTACGAGACCGACTTAGCTGCCGGAAATTCCCTTTCAGACAAAAGGTCAAGGTCATTTTTTATCTGCTTATACTTTCCAGAACCGCAGTAGCAGGGTTTCTCCGCCCAGGGCCATCAGTGCCAAAACCACGCACCAGCGCCACAGCACGACCCCCCGGCTGCGGTCGCTGACAATACTGGCAATACTGTCATCCTGCGTGCGGGTGATAACGCTCATGTTTTCAGGTGCATCATCCTTCAGTTGACCGATCGGGACGTAAGCGAGGTTGGATTCCCGGCGGTCGTAATTGAAGGCATATTTGGCCAGGATAGAGTCCTGTGAAAGGAAGAGGTCATAATAGCCGGCATCGGTAATCTGGTTTTGTACGCCGAGAATGACTTTGGACCTGACGATCCGTTGCTGCGGGATGAATTCCTCTGCTTCCCCCTTAAGCTTATAAACACTTTCCCCCCCGCGGACCACATTGTCCGCTTCGATGGTTTCGTCGCGGCCTATGGTATATGCGATGGGGCGTTTGCGTGCGCTGGAAATGGCCATCTTGTACAACATGGGGATAAAAATTTCCCCGTTTTTGGAGAGGTCGCTGTATTCTTCACTTAACGGGGCAGCACACAGGTAAAGAGCCCCCTGTTCCGCTTTGTATTTTGCTAAAAAGGTATTTCCGTCACGGTAAGTGAGGAGTCGCTCCTCCCCCCGGCTTGTAAAGTTACTGATGCGGTAATTGCCTTTGGTGACCGGCAGTCTTAGGTTGGCCGAACGGTTTTCAAATACATCCTTGAAAATAAATTCTTCGGTATTGATATCGCCGACCTTTCGTTCCCGGGGCTCGAAGTTCTGCAGTTCGTTGGCAGGGACACTTTGCAGGAAGGATTGGTAGGAAGCGATGTTGGCGTTGGCACCGGGGAACACCAACAGGTTACCTCCGTTTTCCACGTACTGTTTCATTTCAAATGCCAGCCCGGATGAAATATTCAAGAGTCCGTTGGCAATGATCAGCTGATAGGCCGGGAACTTGGAATAATCCAGGTTGCGGCTCAGCTGGTTGGTTACCCGGAAATATTCGATTCCTTTGAAGGCCGCCTCCAGCCGGGGGTCAGTTGCCTGCTCATTGATAACGAGAACGTTGATGATCTCCTTTACGTTGTAAGCGAAAAAATAGTGATCGTCGAATTGAACGGGATAATCCGTAATGATGAGTTCTCCCTCCGACCAGCCCGTATTCCTGATGCTGATATTGACGGTATCGATCACTGACGAAAGCGCAGGTATGGATAGCTCACCCACGGGCTTGACCTCTCCGTCGTATTTAACGGAGAGCCTTACATTGTCGGCGTTTTCATTGCTCCAGTTTTTCACTTTTACGATCAGCGGGTTCGGCTGGTTGAGCATCTGTACCGGGGCGTCGAACCAGGCACTATCGATGCTTACATTGTTCTCCTGGACGGCCTGGAGAGGTACCAGGTTGATCTGCATGGTGGTATCCTGAAAATTATCCAGGTCGGTAATGTTCTGCTGGAAATCAGATATGACATAAGCCTCTTTGTTTTTTGCTTTTCCACTGTTGACGGCCTGTAGTTGTCGGGCGAGTATCTGAGAAAGCGAGCGTACAGCGGGTGAAGTTTCAATCTCTTCAACTAGCCCGATGGCCTCCTCTTTGTCGACCAACCGCTGGTGACGGCCTTCAAAGTCGTTGGTCAGTACCTGGAACCGGTCTTCGACCGAATAGGCATTGATGATTTCCTTGGCCCTTTGCTTGGCCTTCTCTACCAGTTTGGCTTCCTCGCTCAGGGCGTCCATGCTGTATGAGTTGTCCACAAAAACGCTCACAGCCTTGGTGCCAGTCGTAACTTCCACATCCTGCGGGATGAACGGCTGGGCAAAGGCAAACACCAGGAACGCCGTGGCCAGGCAGCGCATGAGCAGCACCAATAGGTTGCGCAGCTTCTGGCGGGCACTTGTTTCTTCCTTCACTTCCTTCAAAAAACGCACATTGGTGAAATATACTTTTTTAAACCGCCTAAAATAAAACAAGTGAATAATGATCGGGATGGCCAGTGCAGCGAGGGCATATAAAAACGTCGGATATACGAATTGCATGTTGGATGGTTTAATGGTTGGATGACCAAATGGTCGGATGGTTTTCAGGGAAGCCATTCGACCATTGGGCCAGTCAGCCATTTAGCGCAAAGGTAATCGGGGTATATCATTTACGCTCGAATCGCCGATTTGTTTTAGGGAAAAACTTTCCTTAACTTGGAATTTTGAAATTTTAGGGGGCAGAGTCCAGGCCGTTTCTCTTTTAGGCCGCCTTCGGCTGTCAGAAGTCAGACCGATTTCTCTGTCAGGTTGCCTCCGACTTTCAGGCACGGTAAATCTTAAAGTGCCTGACCCCTGACAGCCAAAGGCAGTCTGGCCTCTGACCTCTAAAGAAAGATCACTATGAAAAAATCAACTTACCTGTTTCCACTCCTTTTGTTACCCTTCTTTTTTATCAATTGTACCTCTACAACAAAACTCAAACAAGCAGAAACCAACCGGGAAACCATACGCCTTTGGTTTGAGGAGGGCTGGAACCACAACCGCAACTTTGAGCTGATAGAGGCAGTCTTCCATCCTGAATGGACGGACGGAAACCCACTCCGGCCCGGACAGACCATCGGGCATGATGGTATGAAACAATTGGTTACCTATTACAAAGAGGCGTTCCCCGATGCGCAGTTTACCATTACCCATATCTTTGCAGATGATACCCACGCCGCCATTCGCTACGAAGTGGAAGCCACCCATTATGGGGATGCTTTTGGTTTGAAAGCGACCGGCAAAAAATTTACCTCTACCGGTTTGGTTTTATATGAGATGAGGGACGGCAAAATCTACCGCAGCTGGCAGGAGCTGGACCTGATGGGGATCATCAATCAATTGCGGGAATGAGACACCCCCCGATTGGCGTCCAACTTGCAACAGTTGTAAATTTCCCCAACCTTTAATACCCAACTTTCGTATTAATCTTTAGATTTGGAGTTATATTTGAAAACTCAATCTTTAACCGGGGAACTTTATCCTCCTGAAAGACATCACTTTACTAACGCCAGTCATTGCCTGTTTCATCCCTCCAACCGGAATAGTCCGCATTCAAAAGAGAACGACCTTTTAATATTGTAAAATGTGCCAAGTGAAAGAAGCTGTATGTCAAGCCATTGTGACGGCATGTTTGTTTTTTAGAAATGATTTAAGTTTTCTCATTTTATAATAAAAACGAAGTATGCTAATGCGCAAAATCTCAACTCTCATTCAATTATGCCTATTGGCTTTCCTGCCTCTTTCTCTGCAAGCCACCCACATTGTTGGTGGAGAAATGACCTACCGGTGCCTCGGCAATGATAACTACGAAATTAAATTGACAATTTTTAGGGATTGTTTCAATGGTATCCCGTGGTTCGATAATCCGGCGTCAATCGGGATCTTTGATAATGAAACCAATCTGTTCATAGATCAATTGCTCGTACCGCTTGACCTGATGCTAAATGACACCATCGACCCTACGTTGGACGATGACTGTCTGGCCATTCCACCTAATGTCTGTGTCAATACGACTACCTATACCACCGTCGTCAATTTGCCGTTTCGGCCTGGGGGCTATCATTTGGCCTATCAGCGGTGCTGTCGGAACAATACCATTGTTAACCTCATTGCGCCGGAAGATGTCGGGGCAACCTACAGCGTAGTGCTGACCGAAGATGCCATGAACGAGTGCAACGACAGCCCCGAATTTGTGGATTGGCCTCCCCTTTATCTCTGTGCCAATGTGCCGTTTGAAATTGATCAATCTGCCATAGATTCGGATGGGGACTCTTTGGTCTATAAGCTCTGCAACCCGCTGACCGGAGCAAGCGACCTCGCCCCAATGCCCCAGCCACCGAACCCTCCTCCGTACAATATTGTCCCTTGGTTGCCACCCTTCGGTGTGAACAACATGATCAACATACCTCCTGAAACGCCCATGATGATTGACTCTGAGACAGGGATGCTCACGGGAACGCCTACTATTCTGGGGCAGTTCGTGATAGGTATTTGTATCGAAGAATACCGCGACGGGCAACTTATTGGGGAATACCGCCGTGACTATCAGGTGAACATTGGTGATTGCCAGGCCATCGTTGCTTCAGCCGCTGACCCGGAAGTGCAGTGTGGCTCAAGAACGGTCAATTTTGAAAATGAAAGCTTCAATGCCAATGATTTTGAATGGCAGTTCAACGACCCCGGTAACCCGGGAGCCATCTCCACGGCTACCAACGCAACCTATACTTTCAGTGATTGGGGTGTGTATGAAGTTTGGCTGATTGCTGAACCGGGAGCCATCTGTGCCGATACAGCTTTCTTGGAGGTGAGCGTACAGCCTGAATCTGTTTTTGCTAATTTCGAAATAAACGTTGATGAATGTTTGGACGAAGTAGAAATCAGCCTGACTGATCTTTCTTCAGATGTCTTTTCTACCATCACAGCCTGGGATTGGACCCTTGACTTTGAGGGAGAACTATTTATGTCGGACGAACAAAACCCGACATTCGTTGTCACGCCGCCCGGCGGTGCCATCATTACGCTGGTGGTGACCAACGAGGTTGGTTGTACCGCTGTATTTGAAGATATTATTCCGGTCAAACCACCTTTGATCCAACTGGACCTGGGGCCAGATATCGACGAATGTTCTGCGATAGCAGTGACGCTTGATGCAGGAGCAGGGTTCGTCGAATACTTGTGGAACGACGCAAGTACAGAACAAACATTGGAAGTAACCAGCCCTGGACTTTATGCAGTAACGGTGGTAGATGCCTGTGGAAAAGTAGCAGTTGATGAAGTGAATGTGAGCCTCGATTCTGTAGAGATCGATGCCGGCCCAGATGTGGAAATTTGTGAAGGTGACAGCCATATGTTTAATGCGACTGCTGGGTTTGAGTCTTACGAATGGTCACCGGGGGCTACTTTGTCTTGTACTGATTGTCCTGACCCAACGGCTACACCTACCATGACTACCGTCTATACCGTGACAGGTACGACGGCCGATGGTTGTGTAAGTACGGATTCGGCCACGGTCACTGTGTTGCTAAATGTAGAAACTGCTGAAAGCAGGAATATTTGCGAAGGCGATTCTACAATTGTTTTTGGCAATGTTGTTACCGGTACGGGCGTTTTCACTGAAACCTTTGTTGGCCAAAATGGCTGCGATTCCACCCATACCATAACTGTTAATGTGATCTTGGGAGTAGAAACAGAGGAAGAAATTGGCATCTGTGATGGTGAAACAGTGGAAGTGTTCGGCAATCCGGTAACTATGGCAGGTGTCTTTACTGAAACATTCATCGGACAGAATGGCTGTGATTCTACCCATACCATAACAGTTAGAGTATTTCCGAATTATCAAATCATTGAAGATGCACAGATATGTGATGGCGATACCGTTCTCATTTTTGGAAATCCAATAACCACCAGCGGAGAATATTCTGACACCTTGGAAACCATCAATGGCTGTGATTCTATTCTTACCATCAATTTGGCCGTTTTGCCAAATGCTTTTACCTCTGAAAGTATTTCGATCTGCTTTGGTACCACTACCGAGATCTTCGGTTCACAAGTCGGTACGGCCGGTGTTTATGAAATGACGTTTATGGCCGCCAATGGCTGCGACTCTACTCATACGATTACCTTAAATATTTATGATGAAATAATCATCACTACATCTACGACCGATGCCTCTTGCTTTGGTGCTGCTGACGGTACGGCCACGGCCACGGCTTCAGGCGGAAATGGAGGGTTTACCTATGCCTGGAGCAATGGTGACATGGTAGAAGTGGCTACTGATTTGCCGGCTGGCTCTCATTCAGTCACTGTGACCGATGCGATGGGCTGTACCGCTGAGGCCACTGTAACCATCGGTGAACCAGCAGCCGTTGTAGTGAATGCGACAGGTGTTGATGTTAGCTGTACGGCTTTGGGAAGTGTGAGCGCAACTGCTTCCGGTGGTTCTGGCACTATTACTTTTGAGTGGAGTACTGGCGACCTGACGGCCGATGTGAACGACCTGGAGGCTGGTATTTACTCTGTGACTGCTACTGATGAAAACAACTGTACAGCCACGGCTTCAGTTGAAATATTGGGGGCACTGTCGCCCGAAATCGAAATTACTGTAGACCAGCAGCTCACCGAAGATGATCCGGAAGGAGGAGAGCTGTCCGTTGCTATCATGGGCGGCACCATGCCATATGATATTGAATGGAGCAATGGTGGAACAACTGATTCATTGTTCAATCTGTCTTCTGGCCAGTACATTGTTACAGTGACCGATGCCGAAGGTTGCGTGGTACTTGATACGGCCTATTTGTTTGTAGAAGCCTGTACGGGTGGAAAGGTCTGGAAAGATGGCAACCGCAATGGTTGCCAGGACCCAGGCGAAGTCGGTATTCCAGATGTGGAAATGAGCCTCCTCGGTGTGGATATCTGGGGGAACGACATCACGGGGACTACTACTTCGATGCTGAACGGTGAATACATCTTTGAAGGCCTGCCTCCTGGCGAGTACCTGATTTTTATGGACATTCCTGACAACTATACTTTGTCTCCGCAGGATGCATGCGACGATGATTTCGTTGATAGTGATTTTGACATGAACGGGGTTGCCACGGAATTGGTAGTCCTGACCGAGGGCCACTGCTGCCTGATCATTGATGGAGGCCTTTACGATGACTGTCTGAATGTCTATGATCCGGGAGAAATCTGCTGTGATCAGGTACTTTGTGGACCGGGCAACCTCGCTGCTCCTATTTCTTCGATCAGCTTGCCTGCCGGTGCGGCTCAAGTAGAATATCGTTGGATTTACTCCGAATCCGATGGCTCACTTTCCGGTGGAACGGCCTGGCAACAAGTGAAGGATCCGTTTGGAAATCCGGTGACCACCACTACCCTGAATCCTGGCCCCATTTACGTGACGACTTTCTTCGCCCGCTGTGTACGGGCTGTTGGTTGTACCGAATGGCTGGTTACCGAAGTGGTTACGATCACCGTGGATGACGAAGCAGTGGCCAATATCGACGAGCCGGATGCCATCTGTGTGGGAGATAATGTTACGTTCACGGCGGCCAGTAATGGTGCCGGGGCAAATTATCTCTGGAACTTTGGCCCAACGGCCACTCCGCAATTTAGCAACGATCCTGCACCAACGGTATCTTTCGGTCAGAACGGCTATCCAATGATCTGGCTGACCGTCACCAACAATGGCTGTACTTCCACCGACCAGCAGTTAATCGCTGTTTCAAGTGACCCTGTTTATTGTGGAACGGCGATCGTTAACCCTGATGGTAGTGTTGGAAATGGATCAAGCATTCACAACGGCGCTTCCAAACATCAGTTCCAGGTTTATCCAAATCCGGTCACTGACCGCCTGATCGTAGAGTGGGGCAGAAGCGTTGAGTCAGAAGTACAGGTAGAGATACTGAGCATGGAAGGAAGAATATTGCAGTCGAATAAAGTCGGCGTTAATAGTTATTTCTTTAATACAAATCTAAATCATTTAAACGCCGGTATTTATATGTTGCGTGTTCGCCATAGCGATGGTGAGCAGGAGGTGTTTAAATTGGTGAAACAATAAATCATAAATCTGAATTTAAAAGCCTTGCTGGCCAATTGGCCAGCAAGGCTTTTTTTATATTTTAAAAAATGGTTTTTAGAAATAAATAAACTCGATGTGTTTGGTCCCTTCTGAGGGAAAGATATGCGTGTTCTTTTCTCCCTTTCTGGAGGGGCCGGAAATATAGATCGAACGAATATTAATTATTTATTTTTAAATAAGCAGGTGGTCAAAAAAAATGACACTTTTCCTTTGCCTGAAAAAGATTTTTAAGACTTGGAAATCAAACATTGGCCCAAATAAAAGTG
>JBCBRY010000083.1:0-40005 GCA_039819485.1 Bacteroidota bacterium
GTCATCTCCCACCACTTCGCTATTTTCTAAAATTTCAGCCACCTCCCCTCAAAATCCTAACATTTTCGACTCAACAGGAATTTTCAAACAACTTCGCTGAATTAGAATGGACAAGGCAAAAAGAAGTGAGCTGAAAAAAATATTAAAAAATAGCGAAGTGGTGGGCGATGACTCGGTTTTGGCTATGGCAAATCTTGCAGCATTCAAAACTTTAAAAAGCAGCCAGCTGATTGTCCGGACTAAAACGGTTGAGGATATATCCCGACTGGTCAAATATTTGTCGGAAAACAAGATGACCTTATATGTGGTCAGTAATGGAAAAAATTGGGGGTTCGGTTCTAAGGTACCTGTAAAAAATGTGGATGTATTATTAGAACTGTCAGCAATGGACAAAATCATTGCTTATGATAAAGAATTCGGGACGGTGCGCGTCGAGCCGGGAGTTACATTTAAACAGCTCAGTGAATAGCTGCAAAACCAGGGAGGGCTTCATTTTCTCAACACCATCGGCGGTGATCCGCATGCCAGTGTGCTGGGCAATATTTTGGAAAGAGGGGATGGTGTCGGGCCTTATTGTGAGCGTTCTGAATTTGCCTGTCATGCGGAAGTGGTTATGGCCGATGGAGAAATTATTCAACTTGGGTATGGTAATTTCAGAAACTCCAAATTGGCAGAATTGTGCAAAAGTGGTGTCGGTCCTAATTTACAGGAATTGTTCTTTCAGTCCAATATGGGCATTGAAATGCCATCAAGAAATATTCGACCTTTTGGAAAAAGAAGGTCTGTCACATAGCCGGCTGGATATTTTAAATATGGAACGCAGTGATGGGCTGTTAAAAAATAACAGTCTTCTCAAAACAATAAAAAAAGCCCTCGATGAAAATGAATTGATTTCTCCCGGGCGGTATTTTAATTAGCCAAACGGTTAAGTTCAACTTTTATATTGATGAATCGCCCTTACCTTGTAAGGCCGTTTTTGTTGCGATTCATAGTAGGTCCGCATTTGTATTTCCACCACAATCCCGATGGTTATCAACTGAATACCGGCAATGACGAGCAAAATGCCGAGCAACAATAGCGGCTTGCCCCAGATGTCCTGGCCCAGTAATTTCAAATAGCCCATATACAGGTTGATAATGGCACCGATTGCGAATAAGATGACACCGACATTGCCAAAAAGGTGCATGGGCTTTTGCAGGTACTTTTTCATAAAAAGCATCAGCAGCAAATCGCTTACGACTTTGAAGGTCCGACCCAATCCATATTTTGACTGGCCGAATTTCCGGGGGTGGTGCTTGACGTCGACCTGTGTGATTTTGGCCCCTTCCAAATGTGCCAGTACTGGGATAAACCGGTGTAGTTCGCCATAAAGCCCAAGGTCTTTGGCAATTTCCTTTTTAAATACTTTCAGTGCGCAGCCATAATCTTTCATGCGTACACTGGTGCTGGTTCGGATGATCCAATTGGCGATCAGGCTGGGTATCTTTCTGAAAAATAATCCGTCTTTTCTCTTGGCCCGGAGTCCGGCCACTAAGTCCCAGTTGCCCTTTTCTGCCAGGGCGACCATCATCGGAATATCGGAAGGGTCATTTTGCAGGTCACCATCCAATGTGATGATATAATCGCCTTCGGCTTCGTCTATACCAGCCATTAGGGCCAGGCTTTGGCCATAATTTTTCCGGAATTCGATGAATTTTAAATGCGGGTCTTTTATTTTTTTTAATTCATTTAAAGTGCCATCTGTTGAGCCGTCGTCCACATAAATTATTTCATAATCATATGTGGATAAAGCAGCCGTGACCTGCTCGATCATCGGGCGGATATTTTCCTCCTCGTTGTACACTGCTATGATGATGGATAGTTTCATGTTTTAAAGTAAAAGGTAAAAAATAAAAAGTAAAAGGGCTTTTGCCTTTTTACTTTTCATTTTTTACTTGGGGGCACTTCGTTTGCCCATGAGCCACAGGTCACTGCACTTCCAATTAATCTTCACGGTTTTATGTTTTTTAAAAATACGGGCATTGTAATTTCCAGGATGTACCAGATAGTAGGAATCTCCGATTTCGTCTTGTCCCGTTATTTCTAAAATTTTCCCGGTTTTGCGAGTGAAGTAATAGCCAGTCAGAGGTTGAAAACCAAGGCTGCCTTTATAGATGTAAACCGGGGTTTCGCCGGCAAAGTCAACTGCTTCCTGGGTGGTGCGCCTTACCTCTGTGCTGCATTCTACATTTATGCGGGTCGGTAAAATAAAAAAATCAAAAGCTAATCTTACGGTTAATAAAACCAGTGCAAGAACCAGCATTCTTTGGTGTTTCCATTTCCAGAACAAATAAGCTAAAAAGGCTAAAGTTATTGCAGGTCCAGTTGATTTTAATACTAAAAAAGAAATGCTTTTAGCTGCTTCCCATTTTATTGGGATCAGCACAAGAACAATGGTTAGGCATATCGCACACAGGAAAATGATTTCCACTGTCTTTGCCTGCCAGCCATTTTCTTTTTTATTTTTTAAATAAATATAAAATAAAGCCGAAAAAATTAGTGGCACATGCATTAACAAATAACGGGGGTATACTTCTACTGATGACCAATACGGTAAAATGGTGGTTGTAAAAACCAATAAATTCCACGTGATAAATTTATTTTCTGTTATTTTTTCAAGAATATTTTTTTGTAAAAAACAAATAAATAAAAGAGTCCATGGTAAAAAGTGGTACCACATTTCAAACGGGAACGTAGCCAGGTGCAGCAGCGTTTTTCCAATTCCGTATTCGACGAAGGTACGTTTGGCCGATTCGTGAAAAACCGTTTCTAATATTTCGGACAATGAGTTTTCCTGCGCATAAAGAAAATAATAGCCACCGACAAAAAATATAAAAATTAAACCGCCTGCTACATGCATCCTGGAAAAAAGCAACCTTGTCTTTTTTTGCCAAATAAAATAAGTCAACAGAGTGATGCCCAAAAAGGCGACAGCGGGGAGCCCTTTCAATAGATAACCGATGGCCGCTAAAAAATAGGCCCAGGCAAATAATTTTCCGAACGCTTGCTTTTCACCGTTTGTATAAATGACCATGAACAACAAAAACATCACCCAGGAAAAGCACATGTCGATCAGGCCAAGCATAGAATCCCAGAATAGAATACGGCCGCAGGTGATGAGAGCCAGGGCAGAGTACAGAGCGATGAGAGCGGAGTGTTTTCCACCTCCCGACTCCCTCCGGGGCAGGAGATTGGTTGGCTCTTTTTCATGGGATTCGTGGGCGGCGGCACCCTCCCTTACTGGGGGAGGCTGGGGGAAGGAAGTCACAGCAGGATCAGCATTATATAGCTTTCGAAAAAAATAAAACACCGACCCCGCATAAACCAATAGAAAGAACACTGTGACCAAACGGCAAATGAACTCGTCATTGCGTCCGGTGAGCTCAAATACAGCCAGTAGAATCCAATTGTAAAGTGGTGGCTTGTTGTAATAAAGTTCACCAAACATGGTGGGAGTAACCAAATTGCCGGAAATTTGCATCTCGAGCGCTACCAATGCACGTATGGCCTCATCACCATAAAAAGCGACCAGTCCGAGATTGGTCAGCAATGCCGGAAACAATAGAATGAAAATTGCAACCAGCAGAATGCTTTGTTTTGTGGAAAAATATTGGATTTTTACGTGGATTTAGAAGTCAGACCGCTGTGCTGTGAGAAGTCAGACTGTTTCGTTGTCGAAGAACAGGCTTTGATGAAAGAAGTTTCAAAAAACTTATTTCTGACCTCCGACAGCGAAGCGGCCTAACCTCTGACCTCTAATAAGAGCGAACAAAAAGTAAGGGCAAAGGTATTTACACTTGGAAGTAAACCACGGACTAAAAACACCTTTTTTTGAATTCTCCAGACTAACTGACAATCCTTAGGAATAATGCGTGATTTAAAGCAACTATGGCAGAGAGCTTATTGGCAGGAACAACTCCGGCCGGTAAAGGAGAAAATGTGGCCTTATATTGGGCCGGTGGTGATAAAATACCGGGAGGTGAAGGCCAGGCTGAAAATCAAGGTCTATCCTTATGTAGCGCCAGCCCTCAAGCGTTACCGGGCCCTTCGGGCTGAGCACCCGGTCACTGCCCGGGTTTCACTTTTTGCAGCGACGATGGCCGTACTTGGGTTTTTTCTCATTGCCACATTTGTCTCTTCAGTTTATTTTGGTGCATTCGGGGAATTGCCGACGCAGGAAGTGATTCGGGGGATAGATCAGAACATCGCTTCAGAAGTTTATTCCGCCGACAGTGTTTTATTGGGCAAATATTTCATCGAAAACCGCCTGCCTACCGATATCGAAGAAATTTCACCTTACATTATTGATGCTTTGGTTACGACGGAAGACGCCCGTTTTTTTGAGCACGGCGGGGTCGATATAAGGGCTTGGTTCCGGGTGCTTTTCGTCACCATTTTACAAAGGGATGACTCCGGCGGTGGGGGCAGTACCCTTAGCCAGCAATTGGCAAAAAATCTTTTTCCGAGAAAAAATCATGGCGTTTTCACTTTGCCGGTAGCCAAAACGAAAGAAATATTCATAGCCCGTCGGCTGGAACAAATGTATGACAAGCACCAGTTGCTGGCACTTTATTTAAACAAGGTGCCTTTCGGCGAAAAGGTATACGGCATCCGGATGGCATCCAAGCGTTTTTTCAACACCAACCCAAAAAATATAAAACTGGAAGAAGCCGCAGTGCTGGTGGGGATGCTCAAGGCCACGACGCGGTACAATCCAAGAAACCATCCCGAACGGGCTAAGTCCAGGCGAAATACGGTGCTTGGACAAATGGTGAAATATAAAAAACTCGATAGTCTCACTTTTGATTCTTTAAAGCAATTGCCGATTGAGCTGAAATATGAATACGAAAGCCACGATGAAGGAATTGCAACTTATTTCCGGGAGCACTTAAGATTGGAGCTGGAAAAAAGATTGGAGGGAGTAAAAAAGCCCGATGGCACGCCCTACAATATTTACACCGACGGATTAAAAATACATACGACCATCGATTCCCGAATGCAAAAAATGGCAGAAGAGGCCGTGACGGAGGAAATGGCAAACGTTCAGTCGATGTTTAAACAACATTTTACTTGGAGTAGAAGAAATATTC
Organism: Bacteroidota bacterium; assembly: GCA_039819485.1. Lineage (GTDB taxonomy): Bacteria > Bacteroidota > Bacteroidia > Chitinophagales > Saprospiraceae > UBA6168. The sequence continues at coordinate 5,130 of JBCBRY010000083.1, forward strand.
CCTGGGGCAACGATCTGTTTTTAGCGCAAACCAAAAAAGCATCTCCCCGCTATCGGAAATTAAAAAAACGGGGACTCGACGAAGCCGCAATTGATTCCATTTTTTCCGATACGGTTCGGATGACTGTATTTGACTGGGATGCAAAAGATTACGAACGGGATACCTTGATGACCCCGCTCGATTCCATAAAGCATTACCTGACCTTATTGCGTACCGGCTTCCTTGCCGCTGAACCACAAAGCGGAAAAATATTCGCGTGGGTAGGTGGGATTAATTTTAAAAATTTCAAGTACGACCATATAAATTCGAGAAGGCAAGTTGGCTCCACTTTCAAACCCATCGTATACGCTGCCGCCTTGGAGAATGGTTTTGAGCCCTGCGAGCGATATGAAAATGAATTGGTGAAATACGCCAATGATTATGAGCCAAAAAATTCGGACGGGCAGTATGGCGGGGTTTATTCCATGCGTGGTGCACTGGCCAAATCGGTGAACGTGGTGGCCGTTTCTGTATTGAGTGAACTGGGGATCAGCAAAGTGCGGGAACTGGCAAAAGAAATGGGCATTACCTCCAATATCCCTCCTGAACTGGGCATTGCCCTCGGCTCTGCGGATGTCTCTTTATATGAAATGATACAGGCGTTTTCCACTTTCCCAAACCGGGGGCTGGCGCCGAAATTATTTTATTTAACCAAAATCGCCACTCGTGACGGGGAGGTTCTTTTTGAAAAATCCGAACCAAAAACGGAAGACTTCAAAAGAATTATTGAGGAGGAAAATGCCGATATCGTGAACAGCTTCTTGCAAACGGTGGTGGACAGCGGTACTGCAAGGAGAGTTCGCAGCATGTATAATTTTCAATATCCCGTTGCCGGCAAAACGGGTACGACCAATAATAACACTGACGGCTGGTTTATCGGTTATACGCCGACGTTGATTACCGGTGCATGGGTCGGAGCATCACAGCCATCCGTCCACTGGTACTCCACGAAACATGGCCAGGGGGCAGCCACTGCGCTTCCTATTTGTGCCCAATTTTTATCAAAAGTTTACCGGTCAAGGGAATTCCGGAACTACCGGAAGAAAGTATTTGCCCCGCTGGATACTGCAGCAGTAAATGCCCTGCGCTGCCCTGATTTTATTTCGGCGGATTCCCTCCTCGCCGACTCCATCCGCATGGCGATGGAAGAGGCCGGCATCAGGAACAGTGACCTGATCCGCATTATTCAAAACGCCTTTAAAAAAGGAGATTCCAACGATGGCCGCCGCTCCACGCCCAACCGCCGCAGCGAGCAATCGGAACGGGTGCGGAAACAGAACGAGAAGTTGGAGAAAAAAAGGAAGCGGAAACAAAAGATCAGGGAGATCAAGGACCGGATAAGAGGGAAGAAGAATTGAGAGGAATATCAGCTCGCCCCGGATTTTCAGTGAAACGAAAATTCGAATTTCTCAGGTTCAAGCTGGTTTGCATTCTTTTTTCATCAAGGAAAAAAGAAGAATCAATAATTGAAAACGAACTGTCTGCTAAAAATAAAATGCATTTTAAATAAAAATCCCGAATTTTCGATTTGTCGAAAATTCGGGATGAACTACGTTGCGTACGTAAAAGTCACGACTTGATCCAACTGCTACTCTTCTTCCCCACTGACTTTATCTTTCGCTTCAGCCACTAATCCAGCAGCGGCTTCCTTAGCTTCAGCGGCTTCTTCCTTAAGGTCGGCGGCTACTTCGGAAGCTTTTTCTTTTGCTTTGTCCGTCATTTCGGCTGCCTTCTCCTTGGCCTCGGCCACTTCTTCTTTAAGGTCGGCTGCGACTTCGGAAGCTTTTTCTTTAGCCTTGTCCATCATCTCGGCGGCTTCTTCTTTGGCTTCGGCCACTTCCTCTTTGAGGTCGGCGGCTACAGCGGTCGCTTTCTGTTTGGCCTCGGCCGCTGCTTCGGTCGCTTTTTCCTTGGCTTTGCCCATTGCCTCAACGGCCTTCTCTTTGGCCTCAACCAATTCTTCGGTTACTTCCGCTGCTATTTCTGTGGCTTTGTCCCTGGCAGCTTCAATAGCTTCTCCTGCATCTTCTTTCAGTTCCTCCATCGCTTCGCCAATTTTTCCACCGATGACAGTAGCGGCAGCTTTTATGGTATCCATGACGTCGGTCAACGATTCGCCAACGGTGGCACCAACGGCACCCATGACGGTTTCTTCATCTTTCTTTTTGTCTGCTTTGGCTTCTGTAATTTCCTCTGCTGCTTTTTCCAGTTTCCCAGATTCACCTTCGCGTGCAGCGGCAGAGTCTTTGATTTCCTGAGCTATTTTTTCCTTGGCTGCTTTCTGAGCAGCGATGCGGTCTTCTTTTTCTTTCTGACCTGCCATGCGTTTTTCCAGTTCCAGCTTAGTAGCGTTCATTTCTTTGAGTTTCTCCTCTTTGGAGCGAACCCGCTCTTCAATCATTTTGATTTTGGCTTGCCTGATCTGTGCTTCCAGCTGGCCGTCCGTGGTTGCTATTTTATGGCTTTGAAAGTCAAGGTCGCTTCTGTCTCTTTTGATGGACGCCTCCATTTTTCCGATGGCATTGATCAGTCCATCATAGCGGCGCTTGGTGCGCTGGTACGGGGAATTGCCCTCTTGGGCAGCCTGAGGGCCAAAGCGTTTTTCTTTAATATCTTTAAACGTAGCATCGAGCTTTGCCCACACCTTGTTGCGGTGTTCCCGGTTAAGCTTAGAGTTCCGGAAATTACGCTGTATTTTTTTGAGCTCTTCAAACATGACCGGCAACCGGGCACCTTCACTGACTTTCTTTTCGACTTCTTCCAGTGAGCCCATGAATTTATCATGTGTTTCCTGCGAGAGCTTATCAAACTCTTCATCCATTTTTGAACGAAGGTCTTTCATTTTTGTGAACAGTGCGTTGATGTTGTCACGGAGCGAGTCGGCATGTTCACGCAGCAGGTTGCGCTCTCTGACCTGCCCCTGTACTTTGCCCCAGAACTCTTTCAAGCCCTCCCAGGTGCCTTGGTCGTATTTGGTGAGCTGGGTTACTTTTTCCTGCAATTCTTCCAACTGGTTCTGATAAACCTGGTTGAGTTTGTTGGAAAGGACGAGGAAATGCCACTCCGTTTGTGCCCGTTGCACAACGTCGCCGCGCTCCACTTTAATGTCTTCGGGAAGCAGGCTGTCGCTCATTGACAGTTCCCTTTCGAGGTGGGTATTGGGCTCTGGGAATTCCAGGCCTTCGCCATCTCGCCATTCTTTCATCATTTTTTGGTAAAAATCCTCGGTGGCCACCGATTCGGGGAAGGTCCAAATATCAACTTTGTTGTCTTCCGTTCTCAAGGAGACGGCAACCATCAATTTTTCGTCCTGATCGTTGCTGCCCCAAAGTACAAGTTTCGACTTCATGGTCCAGTGTATTTCATTTCAAGTGCTTGGACAGGATTTTCAATCGTTTTTACTCGTTTCGTTTTTCGTTAAAAAGGTCAAGTAACACCCTGTAAAAGTACTCGGTTTCAAAAAAACAGTAATTAATAATTCCTTATAGTTCAGAGAATTAAATTCAAATTTGTCTAATAACTAAGTTTGCGCCAAAGTGCCCACTCAGATTAAATTTTTTTCAAATTTATTAAAAAAGTATAGCAGTTGTTAGCAAAAGCCGATTTTACCCGGGGCACCTTGACTAAACAGTTTCCGCCACGATGACTGTTTCGATGATGGATTCGAAAAGAATCCGGCCGTCAGTATTGCCCAATATTTCCTCTGAGGCCCTTTCTGGATGGGGCATCATCCCAAATACATTTCGGTTGGCATTGCAGACGGCGGCAATGTTTCTGCAAGCGCCATTAGGATTCGCTTCGCTGGTTATTTTACCATCTTCTGAGCAGTATTTAAAAAGTACCTGATCGTTGGCCTCCAAGTTTTCCAATGTTTCTTCATCAGCGTAATAACGGCCCGCCGCATGGGCAATTGGAATCCGTAATGGTATTTCCAGGTCAAGCAATTTAGAAGTCAGAATGGACCTTCGGGTCATTGGTGACAGGTATACGTTTTTACAAATGAATTTCTGTTTTTCATTTTTCATCAAAACGCCTGGCAGCAAACCAGCCTCACAAAGAACCTGAAAACCATTGCTGATTCCCCAAACATAACCGCCCGCATTGGCAAAATCAGTGACCGTTTCCATAATCGGTGAAAAACGGGCCATTGCCCCTGCCCTTAGATAGCTTCCGTAGGAGAAGCCACCTGGCAGCACGATGCAGTCGTTGGTATCAAAATCGGGCAGCTCTGTTTCCTTGTGCCAAAGCTCAACAACTTCCTGTTTCATGACATAGCGCAACACATGTATCATGTCGTGATCACAGCTAGAACCGGGAAAAATAACAACACCGAACTTCATACATAGACATTGGAAACGGGAAATTGGAAATTTTGCCTTCTCAAAATTGTAAATAAAACTACTAATCCAAGCAATTGTATAATTTCTAATTTCTTGACTCCATATTTTTAAAAGAAGGCAAAGTTAGTTAAAACTGTTTCCTTCGCGTACTGCCTCATTTGGCTTTTACAGTAATACAGATGCTTACGTAACTTTACTTTTCTTGTTCAGTCTATTTTTATAAAATGTCATTGAATGTTTAGGGGTCAGACCGTTTCACCGTCAGAAGCCAGGGATCAGACAATACCAATCCCTTCTATGGCCTCGTTGTCTGACCTCTGACAGTAAAGCGGTCTGACCTCTGACAGTGAAACGGTCTGACCTCTGACCTCTAACAAATAAAAAATGTCAAAAGAATTTACACACCTCGATGCGGCCGGTAATCCTTCAATGGTAGATGTAGGGGCTAAGCGAGTCACCAAACGTACGGCCGTGGCCCGGAGCATAGTCTTGCTAGAGGAAGAAATATTATTGCATTTTGAGAATGAAGATATACAGACGAAAAAAGGCCCGGTTTTTCAGACGGCTATTTTGGCAGGTGTCATGGCAGCAAAAAAAACGGGTGACCTCATCCCCTTGTGCCATCCACTCGGACTTGAAAACTGCCAGGTAGCCATCCATTTAAATGAAAAAAAAGAAGTGGTCATAGAATGTACTGCAAGCCTCACCGGGAAAACGGGCGTGGAGATGGAAGCCCTTACCGGTGCAAGTGTTGCCGCCCTGACCATTTACGATATGTGCAAAGCTTTTTCCCACAATATCGTCATCAAAGAAACCCGGCTTGTTGAAAAGACCGGAGGGAAAAGGGATTTTAAATTGAGCGTGTGACACGAACGACCAATCGGTGCGTACTACACTGATTGATCGTCCGTGTTACTTATTATTATGAAACATCAGAAACACGCAGCTATTAACCGTCCTGCTTATGGTCATTTTGCGAGAAATGAATGGGCGATCATCGGAACACCCTGTGGCAATATACAGAAACTGTCACTGCAGTTGACCGACGCATTATCAGGAAAATATAAGGTCGCTTATGTGGATGCAGACCATAAAGAATCAGTTGCCGATGGGCGATCGGTGATGGATGCGGGAGCGTCTTTGGAATACACTGATAAAATTTCGCATCACCGTTTTGATCTGAAAGGAAAAATGGACGTCTTTCAATTTCGTCCCCGGTTTAATAATGTGGATGTGGCACTCGTCAATGGCAATCATTTTAAAGCCAAACATCAGATCGTTGTTATCGATCCAAAAAAGGAAGAATCGCTCAGCAGAAAACTGGACCGCCTGACAGATGTACAATTAATTTTATTAACGGAAAATATTGCCGGGCCATATGATTTTTTAAAAAACCGCATCGAAAATGTAAATGAAATTCCCTGTTTGGATATAAATGACGAAGAGGGAATCATTAATTTTCTGAAAAATAAATTAAACGAAAATATCCCTCCCGTTTGCGGTTTGGTGCTTGCTGGCGGAAAAAGCCAACGCATGGGAAAAGATAAGGGTTTAATAAATTACCACGGCATGCCGCAAAGAGAGTATGCTGCGCAATTGTTAAATCATTTTTGTGAAAAAACATTTCTCTCCTGCAGGCCGGATCAAATGGAAGAATTAAAAGGGGATTTTCCATTATTGCCCGATACATTTATTGGGCTGGGGCCAATGGGGGCAATACTCTCGGCCTTTCGGGAAAAACCCGATGCGGCCTGGCTGGTAGTAGCTTGCGACCTGCCCCTGTTGGATAAACCGACATTGGACTTTTTAATAAACAATAGAAATATTTCTGAGATTGCAACAACTTTTAGGAGTCCGGTCAATAAATTTCCTGAGCCATTGGTGACTATCTGGGAGCCGCGCAGTTATCCGGTTTTATTGAATTTTTTATCGCAGGGATATTCCTGTCCGAGGAAAGCATTAATTAATTCACCAATAAATATGTTGGAAGTGCCGAGGGCGGAGGCTTTAAAAAATGTAAATACACCAGAGGATTTGGCGGAAATAAAAAATAGAATAGAAATGTAACTCGGATTGTTAATCCGAGAAACTTGCTGCTCGGATTAACAATCCGAGTTACATGAAAAATGGCCGTCCCGAATTTATTCGGGACGGCCATTTTTTATTTTTATGTAATTGAAAACTAAAATAAACTTTCAATTACTTTTTCTTCAGTAATACCTTCCGCTTCTGCTTTATAGTTACGCACAATACGATGGCGTAAAACATAATTGGCAATGGCCCGCACATCTTCAATGTCCGGAGAATATTTACCATGAATGGCGGCGTGGCACTTGGCACCCACAACTAAATATTGAGAAGCACGAGGCCCGGCCCCCCAGGAAATATAATTATTGACAATTTCAGTGGCACGCTCTGTATTCGGCCGGGTTTTGGTCGCCAAAGAAACAGCGTATTCGAGTACATTGTCGGCAATAGGTATTTTACGTACCAATTGCTGGTAAGCGAGAATTTGCTTATCGTTGAGGATGTGCTTCAATTCTACTTTCTTCGCGCCTGTGGTACTTTTCACGACGTCGATTTCTTCTTGGTAGGATGGATAGTCAAGTGGAATATTGAACATGAAACGATCCAACTGCGCTTCCGGTAATGGATAGGTTCCTTCCTGCTCAATTGGATTTTGTGTAGCCAGGACGAAGAAAGGGGTTGGCAGCACGTGGCGGATACCGGATACGGTCACAGATCGTTCCTGCATCGCCTCCAGCAAAGCGGCTTGTGTTTTCGGTGGTGTCCGGTTGATTTCATCCGCCAAAATGATATTGGAGAAAAGTGGCCCTTTGTTGAATTTGAAGTGGCGGTCTTCATCCAGCAATTCCGAGCCGGTAATATCTGAGGGCATCAGGTCAGGTGTAAACTGGATTCGTTTGAACCCAAGGTCGAGTACTTCGGCGATGGTACTTACAAGCAAGGTCTTGGCCAGTCCCGGCACCCCAACCAGCAGGCTGTGCCCATTACTGAAAAGGGAGAGGATAACGGCTTTGACAACGTCTTCCTGTCCGACGATGATCTTACCAATTTCTGATTTGAGTTCTTTGTACGAACTGGCTAGAGCATCTACTGCTTCGACGTCCGATTTGTAGGCTGTTTGAGTCATTTATCTACGTGATGTTATTTTTCGGCTAAAGGATTTTCCAGGTAAAAAGCAGGATCGGCCTTTGGCTCATTCAATTATAAAGAAAGTTAAACACTAAAAAAGTTGTATGTGTTTGTGGAGCATTTTCCACAGGCAAGTTTTGTTCCGCTCAAAGAGGACTGTGTAAAAACGGCGCAAATGTACTATTTGTTTCGGGGTCGTGTTTTTTTCAGGTAAAAACAAAAGCGTTCGCCTCTCAAAAGAAGGCAATGCTATCCTTTGCATGAATTCGCTTTTATCATAAAACATAGTTTTTGAGGTGGGAGCAAAGGGTAGTGGTCGGCCACAATTAAAAACCCCCGACCCGGCGCATGGCCAGATCGGGGGATGTATGGATAAAGTTCTTTATCTGATCAAATAAAGATTATTCTTCTTTACTTTCATCAGCGGCTGGCGCCTCAGCTTCTGCCTTCGGCTCTTCTGCCGCTTTTTTAGCTTCTGCTTTCGCTTCTTGCTTGGCTTTAGTAGCCGCGGCCTTTTTGTCGTCAGCAGCCTGTTCTTCAAATTGAGCTTTCAGTTGGCTCAATGCGCCCAGGTCGCCCAAAGTTGCCCGTTCAACGGAGGCTTGGGTCTTGCGAACTGCTTTACGGGTCTCGGTGCGCTCTTTCTGCCGCTCCGCCCTTACCTGGTCGTCTGCCTCCCGGCGAACATCATCAAGATAACGGGTGTGTGAAACGAGGAGTCGCTTATCGTCACGGTTGAATTCGATTACTTTGAAGATCAATGTTTCATCGGCGTTGGCAGATGAGTTGTCTTCTTTGCGCAAATGTTTGTTCGGTGCAAAAGCTTCGAGGCCGTGAGGCATCTGTACGATCGCTCCTCTGTCGTCACGACGGATGATTGTAGCTTCATGGTAAGAACCAACAGGGAATACTGTTTCGAATGTATCCCATGGGTTTTCTTCCGTCTGCTTGTGTCCGAGTGACAATTTGCGGTTGTTCTTATCGATCTCTAAAATGACTGCGTCAATTTCCTTCCCTACTTTCGTAAATTCAGATGGGTGGGAGTAACGCTTGGTCCAGGAAAGGTCGGAGATGTGGATCATACCACCAATACCATCTTCCAGCTCAATGAAAACACCGTATTGGGTCAGGTTTTTTACTTTCACGGTGTGGCGGCTGCCGATAGGGTACTTCTCTTCGAGCTCGTCCCAAGGATCTTTGGTCAACTGCTTGATGGAGAGCGACATCTTGCGTTCTTCCCGGTCGATGGTAACTACTTTGGCTTCCAGCTCTGATCCCATGTTGAAGTAATCTTTGGCATTGATTTGCTGGTTGCCCCAGGATACTTCAGATACGTGGATCAATCCTTCCACACCAGGCAGTACTTCGAGGAACGCTCCGTAGTCTTCTACGTTGACCACTTTTCCTTTCACGATATCGCCTTCATTGATGTCTTTGGCCAATACTTCCCATGGATGTGGCTGCAATTGTTTGAGGCCGAGGGAAATACGCTTCTTGTTTTCATCAAAATCGAGTACAACAACGTTGATTTTCTGATTGAGGGAAAGCACTTCGCTTGGGTGGTTGATACGTCCCCAGGAAATATCGGTAATGTAGAGCAGTCCGTCCACACCACCAAGGTCGAGGAAAGCACCGAAGTCGGTAATGTTTTTGACCAGCCCTTCGAGTACCTGACCTTTCTCCAAAGTAGAAATGATCGCATCGCGCTGATCGGCCAGATCGCTTTCGATGAGTGCTTTATGGGAAACAACGGCATTTTTGATCTGCTCGTTGATTTTGACCACTTTGAATTCCATTTGCTTGCCGACGAACTGATCGTAGTCAAGGATCGGCTTGATGTCAATTTGAGAACCGGGCAGGAATGTTTCCAGGCCGCCACAGTCAACGATGAGACCACCTTTGGTCTTGCTGATAACCGTACCTTGGATGACCGTACCGTTTTCGAAAGAGTCCTTGATGGCTTCCCAGGCACGCAGTAATTTTGCTTTGCGTCGGGAAAGAACCAGTTGGCCCCGTTCGTCTTCCTGGCGTTCCACATATACTTCTACTTCATCACCGATTTTCAAATCTGGAATGTCCCTGAAATCGTTCTGGGAAACCAGGCCGTCTGATTTGAAATTCACGTCCAATACGACATCGCCATCGTTGATGGCAGTTACGCGGCCTTTTACGATTTCATTTTCTAAGAGTGCTGTCAGGGTCTCATCATACTTTTGCAGGTAATCCTCGTACTCTGATGCACCGTAGGCTTGTCCGTGTTTGTTGGCGGCATCCCAGTTGAAGTCATCATGGGCATCGCCGGTGGTAAGATCAACAGATGTGTCTAATTCCAGCTCTTCTTCCTCTTCCTCTTCTTGGGGTGCAACCTTTGCTTCAGGTGCAGCCTTTGCTTCAGGTGCAGCGGCTTCCACCACTTTTTCAGCTGCTACGTCAGCAGCCTCTTCAACTACTGCTTCGACTGTTTCTTCAGCTGCTGGTGTTTCAGCTGCAACTGTTTCAGTAGTTTCTTCTACCGCTTCTACGGAAGTTTCCTCTACTTCTTGATTTTCATTTTTTTCTTCTAGCATTGATAGAATGCTTTTAAAAGGTTAAAAAATATGTGGTTTCATTAAATTATCTTTTATAAATCATTGAAAACCACAGGGTTTGAATTCAGTTTTTGCCTGGAAAATACCCGCTGTGGGATGGTATTTGGCAAAAGAGGCGCAAAGGTAGATTCTTTATGTGGGGAATCAAAAGGCAGAGGGGTGTTTTTTTGCTTTTGGCGATAGGTTGGAAGTTTTTGATAATCAGTGGTTTCAGCAATATTTCCGGCATTTAGAAGTTGGTGATTATTGAAAAACCTGTTTTTATGTAAATAATTGGGCAAAATACGTAACCCGGCAACCCATTTTGCATTATTAATTTTATGGGGTCGCCTTAAAAAAGAATTCTTAAAGAATATGCGGCGGTGCAAATCGTTTTTGTTGAACAAAAATTTGTTGTGAGTTACGGCCATCGTAATTCATTCTGGAGTATGAAGCATTTGTATTTTATCATAGGATGTTTTCTGTTTTTCCAAACTTCTGCTCAGGAAGTGGAGCAGCCTAACATCATTCCAAATCCAAGCTTCGAAAGGTTTTCTTCACCACCAATTGGCTGGTTTTACAAAGGGGAGCATTACACCACAGTCATGAAGTACTGGTCGTCTGCGTCCAACGCTTCGCCCGATGTGTTTGGCCCTAAAGTACGGGTACCGGTGCATTGGCAGCAAAAAGGATTTGGAAAACAGTCGCCAAGGAGTGGCCACGCCATGTCTGGGATCACGGTTTATGGTTGTGAAGAAGGTAAGCCACATTGCCGGGAATACATCCAGATTCAACTAAGCGAACCGTTGGTGGAAGGGCAAGACTATTTGGCGGAAATGTGGGTCAACCATTTGACCAATTCGTTGAGGGTCAATAATATCGGTTTTTATTTTTCAGAAACTAAAATTGATGAAATCACCGACAGTGTGCTGGACTTTGAGCCACAGGCAAAATCTGATCAGGTGCTGGAAAGTAAATACAATCGCTGGATTAAGATCTCCGAGCGTTTTGTTGCAACTTCGGAGGCGGAATATTTGATCATCGGCAATTTTTTCCCCGACAGCCTGACCGCAGTAGAACCTGGGCCGGAAGGTTCGCTCCCATACGCTTATTATTATATTGACGATATTTTGGTCAAAAAAATCCCTCCTATACTACCTATTCCCATCCCGGAGGATGATTTGTCAAACATTAAATTAGAGGCCGGAAAATCAGTCCCGCTGCGAGATATTTACTTCGAACATGATGAGCATGAATTGATGCCCCGTTCCTTTGTGGAACTGAAAAAATTACTGAAAATCATGCAGGACAACCCGAGCCTTTCCATTGAAATCTGTGGCCACACGGACAATACCGGTCGCTTTGAATACAACCGCGAACTTTCCGAAAAACGGGCCAAGGCCGTTTCCGAATACCTCGTCGACAATGGTATACAGAATGATCGGACCCGCTTCCGGGGTTGTGGCAGTGCCCAGCCCATCGCTACCAACTCCACCCCCCAAGGACGACAACTCAACCGTCGGGTAGAGTTTATCGTTTTACAAAATGAATGACTGGTTGCTGGTGTTTTTTTCCAGACGTGCCGGCACGGGATTTCGCTTTGCTCAAGTTGGAGGTTGGTGGTTCATTCCTTTTCTTTGCATCATTCAATATTTAAAAACCGGCTTTAGTCAACTATTTGAATAGGATTTTAACTCTTCCCTACTCGCTTACTTGCTACTTGCCTACTCAAAAAAAATGGCTTTAACTGAATCCAATATGCTGCCCCTGGGCACCACCGCTCCTGATTTTACATTACCTGATACTGTTTCCGGAAAAGAGATTTCCTTAAGTGATGTTGCTACTGATAAAGGGACAGTCGTTATGTTTATTTGCAATCACTGCCCTTATGTGATTCATGTAAACGAGGAGATCGTACGGGTGGCCGACGATTACACTGCCAAAGGAATAGGCTTTGTTGCCATCAGCTCCAACGATATTTTAAATTATCCCGCCGACGCACCGGACAAGATGAAAATCCATGCAGAAGAAGTCGGCTATCCATTTCCTTATTTATACGACGAGTCACAAGCCGTGGCCCGGGCATATGATGCAGCCTGCACACCTGATTTTTATGTTTTTGATAAAGATCAAAAACTGGCCTATCGCGGCCGCCTGGATGATTCCCGGCCCCATTCCGGGAAGCCATTGACGGGACATGATCTGAGGGCGGCATTGGATGCTGTTTTGGAAGGAGAAGAGGTAGCATCCCTCCAATATCCAAGCGCTGGTTGCGGGATCAAATGGAAAAGATAGCCTTTGAGGAGGTACTAAAATTCTTTTTAAGAATATCCAACTTGCCAAATCTCAAAGATTTAGTAAGTTTAAGATCAGGATCGCAGGTTTACTGAATTTTCAAAATTTGGCAAATCGTGTTTTTTTAACAGTCCCCATCTTTTTTTGCTAAACAAGCGCCCCACAAATGAAATTCTTTATCGGAACGCTGGGTACCATTTGTTGGCTACTATTTGTGGCTTGTATCGTTCTGAACAGTCTGGTGGCCCTTGGGTTGGTGTTCCGAAAAAATAAGAACAAACGGGCGGACTATTTTACAGCTGTCTTGCTGATCGCCTTTGCACTGACCTGCCTGCACCATATTTTCGTTTTACAAAATACCTACGAGGAAAAGCCTCAGTGGTTGTTCATGCCGATTTACCTGACCCTTTCGCTCGGCATGACCTTGTTTTTCTCGGTCAAAACAAGGCTCTTCCCGCATTATCGTTTTGTGGGTTCTGACCTGAAACATTTTGTGCTTCCATTTGGCCAATGGATTTATTTTATAGTCTTGTTTTTTGGATACAGTATTGCTCATCGCCAAGGGCTGGGACGCCAGTTTTATTCGCCCTTTTACGGTGGATTGGAAATGGCACTCTACATTGGTACTTTTTACATTTATTTGTTTGGGGCCTATCGTTACACACAGATCAAGTTTTCCACTTTGCGGAAAAACAAGGAAGGGGGTGAGCCGCTTTTCGAAGCACTGGTGATGCGGAGAATGCTGCGTGTGATGATTTTCCTGTTCTGGGTGAACAGCGCCTATATCGTTGTTGATTTTGCCATGTACGAACTCCTCCAACTGGACATGCACGACTTCCGGGGCTTTACCCGTTTTGGCGACCTGTCTTTTGTAGCCATGGCCGGCTGGGCAGGGCTTTCCGGATTGCAGTTGCTGGTTCGTCTGCCTTATATTAATTCCTCCAAATTGGCCTTTTCTATTTTGAAAAAGGTATTGCGCTATAAGTCAAAATGATTGGAAAATTTTCTAATTTCTCAGTTTCTATTTTCCAGGTACGCAACACCTTCCTCAAAAACTTCCAGCAGCAGGTCTACTTCCTTTAAATGCGTCCTGAAACAAAGAATCGCTATCCGGATCCAATACACGCCGTCGATGGTGGTGGACGAAACGAAAATACGCCCATCTGTTTGTACAAAATCCACCAGCCGGGCATTGAATGCATTGGCGTCGCCTTCATTGGGGACGTAGCGGTACATGCATACCGACAAGTCGGGGAAGGGCCCAACTTCAAACCCCCGTTTTTGAATTTCATGATAAAAATAACGACAGAGTAAAATTTTCTCTTCCAGGCCTGCCTTAAAAGGAGCGATGCCGTAGAGTTGCAATGGCAGCCACAAGCGCATGCCCCGCCAGTGCTTGGTCAGTTCAGGAGAAAGGTCGGCAGGGTTGTATTCTTCAGTAGCACTGAGGGTGTCCTGCATATAATTGGCCTGGTAGAAATGGCTCTCCATCTGTGCTTTCACATCTTTGATCAACACCGCACCGAGGCCATAGGAAAGGAACAGCCCCTTGTGCGGATCAATGGCAACTGAATCCGTACGTTCGATGCCTTTGAACAAGTCTTTCACCGTTGATCCGTCGGGGTTTTTGACGTCGGCTAAAATGAAAAAACCTCCATAAGCGGCGTCCAGGTGAAACCACAGTTGATGTTTTTCACAAATATCGGCAACCGCTTCGATAGGGTCCATAGCACCTGTGTCAGTGGTGCCGCCAGAGGCTACAACCAGAAAAGGATAAAGGCCGTCGGCGATGTCTTTTTCCACCAGGTCGGACAATGCGCTGGCATCCATCCGAAAGCGGTCGTCCATAGGTACGTTTCTCACTACGGCCTCACCCAGGCCACCGATGCGGATGGCCTTGTGTACACAGTGGTGTACTTGTTTGGTCAAATATATGACCGAGCGTTTCACTCTATCGGATGTCACTTTTTTTGCATCCCTGGCGGTCACGAAGGCAATCAGGTTGGCAATGGAACCACCACTTGCCAAATTTCCGAGTGAGCCCTCCGGGTAGCCGATCAGTTTGCACATCCAGCGGATCAGTTCATTTTCCATCCGGACGGCATTGGGGCCCCCGTAAAAGATACCGGCGTATTCGTTGGTCACGGCCGCTAGATAGTCACCCAGGGCAGTTGGGTAAATACCACCTCCCGGAATGTAGCCGAGATGCCCACCAGATGCCGGGTTCAGGCCATCGTTGGGGATTTTCTCTTTCAAAACGGAAAGCACTTGCTCGATGGGTTTGGGCTGGCCGTCGATGGGCAGTTCGAGGACCCCTTTGTCCGGGGTTTCTTTTTTGACAAAGGCACGGCCGTTGGGAAGACTGTCTATGTAGCCGAAAGCATAGGCCTGTACGGCATTGGTCCAGTTTTTCCGCTTTTCGGGGGTGGGCTCGAGCGGGGCGGCCAGTTGTTCTAATTGCAGTATTTGATCACGCATGAAATTGAAATTTTATAAAATTCATTTTATTTGAAATGAAGTTTTGGGGAACCTGATTCTGTGGATGCAAATAAAAGGAATCTGTCAACCACAGAGGACGGAAATGGTTGCAGCTGCAATAGATTTTAGGGTTGTTCCGTTCTTCCTTTTTTGACTTGTAAGCGAACTTGGACAATGGTAAAACGATACGTTTCGTACCAGGAATTTTTTTGAAAGTGGCAACGGAAATAAAACAGGTTGAAGCCGTTGTGATGCTAGGTAGCAAAAGGGACGGGCAGCAATAACATCTATAAAAACGTCGGGCACCAGTTGTGTGAGCGATAAATTTTGAACAACTGGTACCCGACAGGGGTAAGCTATTTTGAGTCAACCTCTTGCTTACCTGACTTCGGCCAAACAATCGGTCTTTTCAAAATCTGCATTAATTAGTTGAGGTTTGCAATGACATGGATACCGATTACTAAATCAAGCAGATCGCCGAGATCCTCATCCATTGGAAATCTAAACAATAATCCAGGGGTTACTTTTTCTCCTTTGTAGTGACCAGAAAGGCCAATCTGATGAATGGACCGTTCGCCAAAATCTATATCACTCTCGGTAATAATCGCCCTACCTGTAAACCCACCCAGTACCTCAAAAGAACCGGCGTCGTAACCCGCCTGGGCACTATAATCCAGAAGAACTTCTGTTTCAGTATCATCACTGGTCGAAATCCAGAAAGTAGGTCCACCCCTGAACCTGAGGATTAGGTTGGAGTCATTCTTTTTCATGTAATTATACTTGGTGGTAATGGTGAATATGTCACTTAAGTACGCCTCAGCCCGGTCAAAATCTGAGAATGAACCTGCCGTCGAAGCGCTAAATTTATCATCAGGAGCTATCGGTATGCGAAGGCCAGTCTCAAAAAAATGATCTTTTTCGCTGTTGCGGATGATCAGCCCTAAATACGGGTTCCCGAGTGCAAACTCGGCGTCGCCGAACTCGCCGTCAATGTACGAAGTAGGGAGTTCAGCTAAAAGGGACAAACCATCATTTAGTCTGAACTTGCCTGAAAGGACATGAACAGAGGTAAGGAAAGAAAGGTCATCCGCATTGTCGTAGGCCGTTTTTAGCAGTTCGAGTCCAACATAATTGTTGGGATTGTCCGGTAGCCACAGGGGTTGTGATCGGGCAACAAGGGCTAAAGAAGTAAATAAAAAGAACAAGAGCATTTTGGGGAAAGTGAAGAGAGGCTGGGGGTTTTTACAATTTTTCATGTTGATTCATTTTGTTTTTTTAGTTACTGGAAGCGGCTGATGCTGCGTTCAGGATCACCGCCTTTCGTAGCATGATTAGAGATAGATAATGAGTAAAGATAATTCGAAATGGGAGATTGGGAAACAATAGGCCCTCCGTGTGCCAAGAATGAGTTTTTTTAAGGCTCCCTAATTCCAGGTTCAATCTAGATGTTGATAGGTTTAGTGCTACTGAAAGCTTGGAGTAAAAAGGTTTTTTAAACAGTCAAATATGCTGGTATTGTCCTTTCAGTACGCGGAAGGATTTTTACCAAAACGCTGTTTAAACTGCTTTGAAAAATAATCCAGGGACTTTACCCCCACGGAGTAAGCGACTGCTTTCACGGTGCCGTATTTTCTGCTTTCGAGTAAATGGCGGGCCTGCTGAAACCTTACTTCGCGAATATATTCGCCAGCTGTTAACCCGGTAAGTTTTTTGATTCGGCGGTTCAGTTGCCGGCGGCTCAGAGCCATGTCCTGTGCCAGGCTCTCGGTATTGAAATCGAAATAAGAGATCTGTGCCAGCACACTGGTTTCCAAGGCTTCTAACCAATCCTTGTCTTCTTGTGAAATGGGGAGGGTGGCGGCCGTTTGGGGTTCTATGCCCGGAGTGGTGGTGTCTGCCTCGATGAGTTCCGTTTTTGAGAATTGGAGGCGGGCATCGTTGTTCCGAATCATGTTTTCAATTCTGACCAATAGTTCTTCTTCTTCAAAAGGTTTCAAAATATAATCGTCTACCCCAATGCGCAGGGCTTTCAGCTTATCTTCTTTTCCAGCTCTGGCAGTCAACATGGCCACTGGAATATGGTAGAGTTTTTTGTCGGTTTTCACATGGTTCAAAAAAGTGAAACCATCCATCACGGGCATCATTACGTCGGAAATAATCAGTTGGCATTTCGATTTGTAAGAACCTTCCGACATCAGCCACTCGAGCGCTTCTTTTCCGTTTTGCCTGGCAAAGACGGTATATTTTTCTTCCAAAATGGATAGTAGATACCTCCTCAGTTCTTCGTTGTCTTCTACCAGAAGTATGCTGTGCGGTGAGGATATGTGGGCCGCAGGAGCAGCTGTCATGCTAATGTCCGGTATCTCTATCGCCTCGTCTTCCGTAATGTCCATGGCGAATGTTGCTTCCTTTTTAGGAAATTCAAAAATGAATAAACTTCCTTTTCCCCATTCACTTTCCACCCGGATATTCCCATTGAACAAAGCCGCATATTCACGGCAAAGTGCCAGGCCGATACCCGTACCGCCCTGGGTAGGGGCGTCGGGTTGTTTGGATTGATAAAAACGCTCAAAAACATGGGGCAGGTCATCCGGATGGATTCCGGGTCCACTGTCCTCAACTTTCAGCCGGACGAGGTTGCCAGGGGCTTCCATGATGACTGAAACATGGCCACCTGCCGGTGTAAACTTCAGGGCATTGGAAAGAAGATTATTGAAAATTCTGGTAAATTTTTCTTCATCGAGATTTACACAAAGCTGCGGATCGACGTAATTCTCCACCTGTAACCGGATGTTTTTTTGCCGGGCATGGGACTCGAAATTGGCCACCAATCGATTCAAAGACAAATGAATGATGACAGGGCTTTCAGAAAGGGCCAACTGGCTTGATTCCAATTTGGTCAAATCCAGAATTTCGTTGACAAGCAGAAGTAGTTGCCGCCCGTTTTTTTGAACCACTTGTAACAGCTGTTTGCGTCGAGACTGGTCTTCTTTGCCCTTTAACAAGGTGCTGATCGGGGCAAGCATCAAAGTAAGCGGTGTTCGAAGTTCGTGGGAGACATTGGCGAAAAACCGGGATTTCAGTTGATCCAATTGGCGCAGTTGTTCGGTCTGTTCAGAAATCGTCCGGGTACGTTCGTTGACCAACTGCTCCAGTCTGTTTTTTTGCTGCCGCAAACGTTTGGTCTGCCATTTTAAGAAAATGAAAATGGACGCCAATCCCGCCGCTGCCACCAATCCCAGAAACCACCAGCGTAGATAAAATGGCCGGACTACCTCTACAGGGATAGCCAGTTCATTGGTTGAATAGCGACCATCACCATTATGTGCTTTGATGCGCAGTATAAAATTTCCGTAAGGCAATCCGCTGATGTTGATCTGGGGGTCTCTGGTTGAGATCCAATCCTTGCCTAGTCCATCCAGCAGATAGCTATACTGAATACTTTCATTTTTTCCATAATCTAATAACAATACAACGAGGTTGAAAAACTGGTCTCCGGGCTTTAATTGGATCTCGTTTCTTTGGATCAATTCAGTTGTCCGGTCTTCCAAAGAATCCGTTTTAGAAGAAAACTGTTGGAAGGACAAGATCTCCAAAGGTGCGTCATACGCTGCCGCTTCATTTTGATAAAAATCTTTGGGCTGAAATGCCGTTATACCGTTGACACTCCCGAAATAAATCATTCCCTTTTCATCCTGAAAATGCGAAATTCGGTTGAACTCGTTGTCCGTGATCCCGTCCTCCAGAAAATAATTTTTGACTTGAAAGTTGGACTTGTTGAATTGGATGATCCCGTTTTCACTACTCATCCAGAGATGACCGAATTCATCCTCGTAAACGGCATGGAGCCTGTTGCTTGACAAGCCATTGGCGATGGTAAACTGAAGAACGGTGGATGGTTCGCCAGGGTCGGACCACCGTAAGAGCCCTCCGTCTCCAGTTGCCAGCCATATCACTTTGTCTGAATCTTCATACAAGTGATGTATGTCTTTTGCCGGAATAAAAAAATCACCGCCTCTGTCAGAATTATATTGCGCAACGACCCCTTTTTCATAATCATAAATAAATAACCCATGGTTGCCGGCCATCCAGAGTGACCGCTCATCTTTTTGGGTGATGGAATAAAAAGTCGTTTGCCCGAAATCGGGAAAACCATCTTGATGTGGAATGCCGTGGTGGATGCCGGTTTCTGGATTCAGGTAATGCAACTCATCATGATTCGCATACCAGACCAAGTTTTTTCGATCTTCAAAAATGGCCCAGAAATCACCATCGATTGATTCCGGCCTCTCAAAATATTGTGGTTGATAATCAGGTTGATTAAAACGTACTATGCCATCGTACCCAAACGTCCAGATATTGCCCTCTTCGTCCTTTGTCATCGCAGGATGGCTTATTTCGTGAAGCGGTAGCACCGATCCGTTTTCTATGTCCAGGATGCGCCCTTTGTGATAGGTCCCTGTCCAGATTCTGCCTGAGTTATCCGAAATGATGCCTCTGCAACTAAAAACATTTGCATAGGATGTAGGAGGTGCATTGAGATATTTTTTAAAATGGTTGGGATACAGTTCGATGACGGAAAGTCCAGATTTTTCATCGGTCATCCAGGTTATTTTCTCATCAAATAGTACTTGCATGTTCCAGCGTTCATCCAGGCTTAACGTGGATTCTCCAAAATCATAGACCACCGTCCCATCCTGCCGGAAAACGAAAACCTGATTGTTCGATTTTGCCCAAAAAAAACCTGTAAAAGGGTTCAATTGTATCGTCCGAATCTTTGGCGGGTGCCCGGTGCTTTGCCAGGGTAACTCAAATTCGGACCAATCCGGAATGACCAACTCGTCTTCATCTGAAAGAAAATAGGAGGGGACGGGAGGCGGAACATCCCGGCGCATGGACATACTGAACCAAAGTCGGTTTTGGGCATCCTCCCCCAAGAAGTAATTATCCTGTTGGGGGAATTTTTCAATTTGTTTAAGAACCTTCCCAGTGGTATCAGTTTTTATTAAAATCTCTCTCGAAGGTTTCCACTCTTTATCAACCAGGACCCAAAAATCTGTCGCCGATACAGGGACAACATCCATCAGTCTTAAAAAATCAAATTCAAATTGAAAAACCTGGAATTCCCTGCCCGGGAGATATTTGAAGCAAGTTCCTTTTTCCGTGATAAAAAGTATGGATTTATCTGGCAGAGACTTCATGAAACGCAATTCAGCAACTTTAAAAGGAAGTGCATCGCCGAACTTTTCAGTTAGAGAGAGTACTTCTCCCGTTTGTGAATGGAGTAAACTGATCGACCGAATCTCAAACCAGACCAAGTCGTATTCATTCTGAAGCGTAACCAACCAGAGCCAGCCTTCCTCATCCTCATAAATTTGGTGAATAAAGTTCGATGCCAAACCTCTGTTTTCTTTCAAAAACCACTGAAACTCGTTCCCGTCATATCGATTCAAACCATAACCTGTGCCCAGCCACAAAAACCCCCGGCCATCTTTGTGCATACAATAAATAGTATTGTGAGATAAGCCTTCTTTTTGGGTGTAGTGGCGAATGCGAGGCAGGTAATCCTGAGCTTGTGCCCAGATGGCAAAAAACAGAAAAATAGTGACCAACAGATGTGTTGGCTTTCTTTTTTTTAGGTATAGAAAATTGTTTGTCAGTTTTTAATAAAATTTTAATATTTAAATATGATTGGTTTTTATTTTTAATGCCTGTCCCATTTTTTGGGGTAATATGTCCCATTTTTCAGTTAGGTTGACCATAGTTTTGCTCCGGCAACACCCCCTCCGAAACTCCTCCTTGTATAGTTGAACGGCCATCCCGGCCTGCTCTTTAAAAAAAAATTGAAATGGTCAGATCACTCATTTTGTACGGCGTAACCTGGATTTGTTTTACAGTGGCTGTTTTTTCTCAACCGTTTTCAGGTCCAGTTGATTCATTGCTCCGAAATACGGGAGCTCATCAAGCTGGAATCCATGCAACAAACGGATCGTTAAAAGGAAAAGGTACACTCTGGACCGATGCGCATCTACCAGGTGCCCAAATAAGGTCAAAAAACCTTCATCGTTTACCTCAGTCATTTCGTTTGCTGCAGCTCGATACCGCGGCCATGAAAGAAACCCTGAAAAAATCAGATACGGGTAAATGTTACCTGGAAATCCCTTTGCCGAGTGGTGGATCTGTTCATTTCGAATTGACCCGATCATCTGTAATGCATCCTGATTTGGGCGAAAAGTTTCCGCAAATAAAAACATTTAAAGGAAGTAATGTGGACAACGGCAGCTCGTCCATTCGTCTCGTATGGGCCCCCGGTGAATTCCATGCCATGGCTTTCATGGAAGAGGGGGCTTTTTTCATTGATAAGGTGCAGAGTGAAGGGGAGGCATTTTATATCAGTTATTTCAGCAAAGACCTGCCGGCTAAAAATTTCACCTGTGAATTGCATGAACCTGGCAGTATGCCATTGGACGCGAGCCTGGACGAAAAATTTGGGTTTGGAACAATCCGCAAAAAAGAAGTCACCAACAACTGGAACGAGCTTTTCAAAGCGGCCTCTCCCCAGGCAGTGGGAACGGAACTGAGAAAGTACCGTTTCGCTTTGGCAGTTCCCGGAGAATTGACCCAAGGGTGGGGCGGTGTCCCAGGGGCGATGGCCCAGGTTGCGATTTTGATGAACGACTTGAACGGCATTGTCGAACGGGACTTATGCGTGACCTTCGAATTGATCCCGAATAACGATACCTTGATTTATGACGATCCCGCCACCGACCCTTATTCGAACGGGGGCATCGGCGCTTATTTATCAGAGAACCTTACCAATGTCAATACGACCATTGGCGCGGCCAATTTCGACATTGGGCATGTACTCAATACGACGAGCGGCGGTGTGGCTTATTTAGGGGTTTTCTGCAATAATTCATTTAAGGCAGGTGGGACGAGTGCCGCTAATTTGGGAGTGTTTTCTCATGAGGTCGGACATCAAATGGGGGCCGATCACTCCCATAGTTGTTGCGGATGCCTTGGTTCCTATCCGTCTAATGTAGAGCCCGGTGACGGTAATACCATCATGACCTATCATGGCAACTGTGGGCTATTCATGCCGGGAGGTGACCTATTTCACTATCACACTGATTCTTACGATGAAATATTTAGCCATCTGATTGTAGGTGGTGGGAATACCTGCCCTACTATGATATCAACGGGGCATACGCCGCCGACCGTGTCCGTTCCTGCGAGCGGTTTTACCATTCCGATTTTGACACCTTTTACCTTAAAGGGGACGGCAACTGACGATGGTGGCAATGCCGCTTTGACCTATCTGTGGGAGCAAAATGACCAAACGGCTATTTCATCTTCTTTTGGAAACCCGAATGGGAATGCTGCTATTTTCCGTTCTTACCCTTACACTGGTGACTCGACCCGAACTTTTCCCGAACTATCCAAAATCATCAGTGGAAATAATGACCGGGGCGAATTGATCCCGACGTATAGCCGCGACTTCAATTTCAGGTTCATGGTTCACGATAATCATCCTGGTATGGGCGGGGTGGATTATGGTCATGTGACTTTTCGAACAGATGAAAATGCAGGCCCTTTCGAAGTCAAAATCCCAAATGATCAGTCAACGGTTTGGTCAAAAGGGCAAAACAGAACCGTTAGCTGGGAGGTGGCCAATACGGATGTCGCTCCGGTGAGTTGTGCTACTGTCCACATTCTGGCTTCTTTTGATGGCGGGTTGACTTATCCCGATACCTTGGCAGCAGCAGTTGCAAATGACGGGAGCCATGATGTGGCCGTGCCGGATACAGTAGTCTCGACGGCGCGAATCAGGGTTGAAGCTGCCGATAATATTTTCTTTGATATTTCGGACGAAGATTTTCAGATTGTATCAGATACCGTTCAGGATTTTTGTTTGGATATCAGTCCGGCAACCCGCAGTATTTGCGGTAGATACAGTGTGGTTTATCAGATAGACATTGTGGCATTGGGAGCATTCAGTGATCCGGTTTATTTGACACTCAATAATTTGCCCGCTGGTGTTGTCTCTGGTTTGCCCGGTACGGTAGCGGCAACAGCTTCCATCAATCTCACCCTGAGCAATCTTTCTCCATTGGCAGCCGGTCATTATGCGATGCCTTTTACTGCCGAAAATGCAGACGGTTCGGTCAGTCATTCAGAAACAATTTATTTGGTGTTGCGCGGAGAAACCGATACGCTGGTGGGTCATTCCATGAGTTTTGATGGAAATGATTATGTTGAAATAGCAGACATCGGGAGCGACTTTCAATTTGGTGACGAGCAAAGTTTTACGGTTGATTTTTGGGTCAAAACCGCCTCTACTGGCAATAATAAAGTGATGCTCGCCAAAAAAGACTGGTCCGTTTCCAGATCAGCAGGTTGGTTGTTTTATATACGGTCGGGCAAGGTCAGGTGGGTGATTGCGGATGGTGATGATAGATTGATCGTTGAAAGCCCAACTATTATCAATGACGGTGATTGGCACCACGTTGTGGGAGTACTTGACCGCACTGGCGTTGGTAAGTTGCAAATTTATGTTGACGGGCATTTGGGAGAAGAAGAAGTCATGGTGAATCGTAAATCTGTAAAAAATAATTTACCGATCACTTTCGGTTCAGACAGTGATTATGATTATAAATTTACCGGGGAACTAGATGAAATCCGGATATGGCGCACCGCATTGTCAGCTAATGAAATACGGGAGAGAATGCACCGGATTGCTGATGGCTGTCTACCCGATTTGATTTCCAATTGGCAATTCAACGAAACCAGCGGCAATGTGACAGATAAGGTCAGTCATTACAACGGTACGGTAACGGGGGCGACGAGGGCAGCTTCTACCATTCCGGTCGGTATGGGAACGGCTCAGAGCAAAACAGAGACTTCTGGGGTAGTTGATTATTCAGGAACAGATTTTAGTGCTGATTATTCCTTGCATGACGCCGCCGATGTAACCGCCACCCTGTTGAATCTATCTCCCCACGGAACGACAGGAATAGCGGCTTCCGATACTATTTTTGACAGCCAATACTGGATCGTAAACCGGTATGAAAAAAGCGGCCCATTGAAAACCGACCTCACTTTTGGACTCAATGAAGACATTACCGCCGGTGATGTAGCTGCTCCTTATGGATTGAGGCTTTATAAAAGAAATTTCAATTCGACGGGCGATTGGTCATTTCTTGCCAGTGGCTCGGCAGCAGACTCCACTTTAAATACTGTCACTTTCCCGGATGTTTCTTCTTACGGGCAATACTTGATCACCAGAACCAGCGGAGCTGCCATAGGCACTTCAATTACAAGCCTGGATTTTTGTCGAACAGCCGCAGCCAATGAAGTTCTATCCTATTTTATTTCAGGACTGAATTTGAACGATACGATTCATGTGTTGCTCAATGGAAATTTTGAAATCTCTTTAGATTCCGTCCATTTTGATACGGCTCTCACACTGGTGCCCATCAATGGTGCTGTTCCTTCCACCAAAATTTTCGTTCGGTCTAATTCTTCTGCCACAAATTTCGAAGTGGGCCAGGCAGTGCATACCTCGGCCGGCACAAATGCCGACACGGTCGATCTTTCATCTAAAGTGATCGGGGTGACTGCAAGCCATGCCCTGAGCGGAAGCGGTGGTGAATATTTGTCCCTGCCCCGAGACCCGGAATTGATTTTTGGGCCTACACAAGATTTTACCATCGAATGTTGGATCTATACCGATGCCAGCATTGCCGATCCGAGCATCATCAGCAACAAAAACTGGAACTCAGGCAGCTTTGTAGGTTGGGGCCTGTTTTTCCTGGGCCATGATTGGAAAGTAAATATCAATGGAACAAGTGGTAGCAGGGTCGACCTTAATAGTGACGCACCGGATATCAATGATGGACAATGGCACCATCTCGCAGTCGTTTTTGACCGGGACGACCAGCTCAGTATCTATCAGGACGGCTTTCTGACAAACCAAACTTCTTTGGCCGGACTGAATGGACTAAGTATCGACGCCGGATACCCCATCAACATCCTGCAAGATGGAACCGGTACTTATTCCATTCCTATGGCCGCCAAGATAGATGAGCTCCGTTTCTGGAATACCACTCGGACTACTCAACAGATCAGGGAAAATATGCACCTGACTTTGTCCTGTTCGGAAAATGATTTAGTGGCTTATTACCAGTTTAACGAATCCAGCGGCGATTGTCTGGACTTGATCGGCGGGCACCATGGTGAATTGAAAAATGGAGCTGTTCGGATCAATTCGGATGCCCCTTCTGCGGGAGGTATTTCGGTTACCAAAACGATCAATGCCGGGCAGTTACATTCGTTTGACAACGGCACAGTGGATACCGGTCTGGACATCGATTTTTCGGGCATCTTGCCGAATGGAGATGTGGTCGTTTCTCATTTGACTGAAGAAGCGCCTCACGGCGAACCGACCACTCCCGATTCTTTGTTAAGTAGCTACTGGGTCGTGAACAACTATGGGAGCAATACAAGCGGTTTTGATGCCGAAATGATTTTTCAAGCTCCGAATGGATGGGCGGAATTTGCTGATCCAGCCGACTACTCAATGTTTAAGAGGCCATCAACTGCCATTAGCGCCGGAAGCTGGATTGCCACCGACAGTGCCGCTACCGTCCATACGTCCAATGATCAGTTGAGTTTTACGGGCGTAACGGCGTTTTCCCAATTTGTTATTTCAAAATGCAGCGATTGTAGTGTGGCCCTGCCTGTAGAGTTGATGGATTTTGAGGCTATCCCCGGTGAGAATTCAATTGCTCTGCAATGGCAAACAGCCACTGAAATCAATGTAGATGAATTTGAAATTCAACGTTCAGAAGATGGCCATTCATTTTGGGAAGTAATCGGGCAGGAAAAAGGCAGAGGTTCGTCGGGCCATAACCTTTATGGTTTTATTGACAAAAATGTGGTGGCAAACAGGCTTTATTATTATCGATTGAAATTCAACGAACTGAATGGGCAATTTGCTTTTTCAGCAATCGTAACCGCCAGGGTTAGAAGCGATATTTTACAACCCGTTATTTATCCAAATCCGTCCAAAGGGGCTGTTTATATTGAAACGGCTCTGGTTAAAGAAGAAGAAATTAAGTTTGAACTGGTTGATTTAAATGGGGCAGCTGCGTTTTCTCAGCACTGGCCGAACGGGGTTTTGGAAAATAGAATCTCCATTGATTTATCTGCTTTGTCCGCTGGGTTTTACTTGGCGAACCTGAAGATTGGGCCAGCCGTTTTTCACGAAAAAATCATTTTGACGGAAAAATAAAATATGTAGAAAAAATTATTCTGACGATTCCCCTGGGTACACCGTCATTTCCAACAACTCATATTGCTCACCGATCTTTTCAGGGTCGGCATTTTGTAATTTTTTTAAATGTTTATCAAAAAAAGACGTGACCAGTTTTGTAACAATTTCTGTTCCCAGGAAAGGGTCGATATCCCCGGTACCTGCAATTGCGCTGACAGGGATCATGAAGGGGATATCCATAAAATCCGGGTGGCCGGAATTCAGCAGTTTGGTTTCATAGAAGTAGTCAGTGCTCTTGTTGATGTATACATGCGAATTGATGTCCTCATGTTCTGCCGGCCAATCGGCAGAAACGTAGAGATAGGGGACGTGGTAGATACTGTCGATCTGGTTGCCCCACTGAATGCCATCCAGGTTTACGGCGGCTTTGATCCTGTTGTCCTTCATGGTCGCGTTACCAACAGATCCACCGCCGACAGAGTGACCAAAGACACCTATTCTATCCAGGTCAAGTTTGTCTTTTAACCAACCTTCGGCGTTCCACTTTTCAAGAAGGTCAATAGTAAAGATCATGTCTTCCGCCCATCGGTCTTGTATGCTGCCCTCGAAATAATTTTTTACTGCTTTTCGGACAATGGGATGTCTTTCTTCATAACTCAGTCCATTCTTGAATGCTTCGATGAGCGGCTTGACTACCTCCATCGATTCCGATGAAATGTCTCGCTGAAAGTCGTAATCAAAGTATTTTTCCCTACCGTCAGGAAAGGTCACACCCAGGCTTTCATAAGTGTGGTTCATGTTGATGATTATGTAGCCCTGGCTTGCGATTTCGCTCAGTAAAGCATAGTATCCAGTGGCTTTGGACCCATATCCGTGGGAAAAAATCAATACGGGAAAAGAATTGTCAGCAATTGGAATATCCGGAAAAACATAGGTTTTTACCCGGTCGAGATAGTTAAGTGCTGTAGGAGGTAGACCATATTTAGTTGCAAATCCTGCCCTGCTGGCATCGTTTATATATTTCTCCCCTTCCATAGATGAAATATCGGCTTCGCTGGGATACCAGACCTTGCACAAAAGCTCTCGTTTGTCAGATGGGGCTTTTGTGATTTGCTCATCCTTCTCCGTTTGGATGTGGATTGATCGTGTCCCAACCTGATATGTACCGCTTGGTTGGGGCAATGAAAACACGGGAAGAACAATTGAAAGTATCCAGCCCATTAGGACTAAGACAGAAATTCCCAAAAATCCAATGATCCTGGGAAATGTCGGCCGGACAGGGTTGGATGCATCAACTACTTTTATTCTCCATCCAATTACCAAGATCAATAAATAAGCTGGGAACATTTGCCAACGCCAACCCTCTGTGACCAAGTGCAAAGACAACGTAGCACCGAAGAAAAGTAAAAGATAATTTGGTTTAACGTGCCGTACCAGTGGTCTCTTCACTAAAGGCAAGATGGTAACGGCCAGCAAAAGAATGATTTCGAAAGTTCTCATAAAAAGTCAACTTCAAAAGGATGTTATTTTAAAAAAACTCTCCTGGAATGATGCAGTAGGTTTTCCCAGCACTTCTGGCAAGGCGAGCATTTCATTACCTTTTGAAAATGAATTGGCTAAAAAATGATTAAAGTCCGTAAGATGAGTAAAAAGCTAAAATTGTTGTGTCGGCATTGTAATTAAAGAAAAGATACAATTATTCTTATAGGTGGTTGGCAGAATGCGGCCCGGTAAGAATTCCTAAAACCATTCTCAAATACGGTCTGTCGAAACCAATGGCTTCTGCGGCACAGATGATTGAGTTTCCGTAAGATAGGAGGAAGTTTTCGAATGATCCATTTTAAATGACTTAACCACCATGCTGCAATTCAGCATGGTGGTTTACTTTTATGCCGTCAACAGTCATTTATGGTCAAAAAATATTATACGTTATCCTCTTCATTGTCCTATGGTTCTCCATTTACAGCCAGGACTATACCCTGTCCTACCGGATACTGGACGATAAAGACGGACATCAAGGCACCCGCGCGCAATCGCTTGTGGAAGATGATGAGGGTTTTAACATCGGAATTGAAATTGGACAATTGTTGGTTGTTTTTTCATTGTCAGTATTTCCTTCCTTTTCCCCGATTTCATTAACCCATCGTTTTTTTACGCTTCGCAGCTTGAACAATTCACTATATTGGAAATAAACTCCTTCGATACGCTTTGGCTTCGCTGATAATACAAAGTTTTTACGCCTAATTGCCACGCTTCGATAAGCAACTTATTCACCTCTTTAATGGGGAGGTTGTGTGGTATGTTCAAATTCAGGCTCTGTGCCTGATCAATGTATTTTTGGCGGATAGATGCCTGTTGTATGATTTCCAACTGGCTGATTTCCTTAAAAGTCCTGAACACTTCTTTCTCCTCATCGGTCAGTCCATCAAGATGTTGGACGCTCCCGTGATTGAGCATAATATTGCGCCAGGTGTCTTCCGTGTCCATGCCTTTTTCGATAAGCAATTGTCGCAGGTATTTGTTTTTTCGCATAAAATTCCCCTTCGACAGACCAGCCTTGTAATAATTGCTGCTGAAAGGCTCAATACCCGGCGAGGCTTGCCCCAGAATAGCAGAAGACGATGTCGTCGGGGCAATCGCCATCAAGGTGGTATTGCGGCGCCCGTACTCTTTCAACAAATCTGGCTCACCATAAATATCGGCCAGTTCCAGACTGGCTTCCTGCGCATGTTCACTGATTTGTTTGAAAATTTGATTGGTCAATGCTTTGGAGCGCAATCCCTCAAACGGAATCATGTTTTTCTGCAGGTACGAATGCCAACCCAAAACACCCAGACCCAATGCACGGTGACGTTTGGCAAAGCGGTTGGCCGACGCCAGGTAGTAATTTCCTTCGGTTTTGATGATGAATTCCTGCAAGACAGCGTCAAGAAAAAAAACAGCCCTGCGGACGGCATCGGTATCTTTCCACTCATCGTACAATTCCAGGTTCATGGAGGACAAACAACAAATGAACGATTCATCAAAATTAGAAGGCAAAGCAATTTCGGAACACAGGTTGCTCGACCGTATCGTCATGTTTTTATCCTTATAAACATCGGGTTTAAAGCGATTAATGTTGTCGGTAAAAAACAAATAGGGCAGCCCTTTCTGCTGACGGCTTTCCAGCACTTTTGCCCAAATTCCCCTTTTCTCCCTGTCGCCGTCTATCATTTCCTGCATCCAGTAGTCAGGCACGCATATGCCGAAAAAAAGGTTCTGAATAGGATTGCCAATGTTTTTTATTTCCAAAAACTCCTTGACGTCAGGATGGTCAATATCGAGATAGGCCGCAAACGCCCCCCGCCGAACGCCACCCTGAGAAATAGTATCCATAACGGTGTCAAACAGTTTCATGAAACTGACTGCGCCGCTGCTCTTCCCGTTATCGGTTACGGGGCTTCCCCTCTCCCGCAGTTCCCCAAAATAACCAGAAGTACCTCCGCCGATTTTGGTCTGCATGATCACTTCACCCAATTTATGGGTAATGCCTTCTATATTATCTGGCACATGTACATTGAAACAAGAAATCGGCAGCCCCCTTTCAGTTCCCATATTTGCCCAAATCGGTGAACTGAGGCTCATCCAACCTTTTTCAATCAGTTCAATGAAAGGTTCAATCATTTCGGGTTTGTACAACCGTTTGGCGGCAGCCGTTGCTACCCTTTCAATAGCGGTCCTCACCGTTTCGCCTTTTAACAAATACCCTCTGTTGAGTATGCTTTTACTCTCTTCATTGAGCCACCAAATTTTTTCTTTTTTTTCTAATACTTCCATTTATTAATTTTTTTTGGTTAGATATTTCTTGAAATGTTGGGCCCCTGTTCCTCATGCCATTTTTTAATGATGGACACGATCTGTTTTATTCCATCAGTGACGGCTGCGGGGCCCGGTTGCAGGATTAATTCCGATTTTATTTCAAATACAAAATCATTTTTGACCGCATTTATTTTGTTCCAATTTTTTCGGTTGACCAATTGTTCTTTCTTGAACTTTTTGCCGCACCAGGATGCGATAATAATATCTGGATTGCGCCTGACCACTTCATCGCTGTCCGCGATAATTCTATCCTTGGCCAAGGGCGCAAGTTGCAGTTCACTGAAAATATCAATCCCGCCCGCCAGTTCTAATAATTCACCTACCCAGCGAATGCCAGAAATTAAAGGGTCATACCATTCTTCAAAATAGATTTTTGGTTTAACCGTTTTTTGGGCGTTTGTGGAACAGCTTTTTTCCAAAGCGTCTTGAAATTGATTGACCATTGCTATTGCTTCTGCCTGTTTGCCTACCATGCTTCCAAGCTGTACGATCATCCGATAAATTTCCGCTACACTCCTATGATTGTTTATCCAAACGGGAATTCCTTTGGCAATCAATTCCCTGGCAATATCTGCTTGTATGTCCGAAAAGCCAATCACCAAATCGGGTTGCAAGTCAGTGATTTTGTCAATATTGGCAGAGGTAAAAGCGGATACTTTTGGTTTTTCCCTCCTTGCCCTGGCAGGGCGAACAGTAAATCCAGTAATACCGACAATTCTCCTCTCCTCACCAAGCAGGTAAAGGGTTTCGGTCGGCTCTTCGGTTAAGCAGACAATTCGTTCTGGAAAAAAATCTTTACCCATCATTGATTAAACTAATTCTAAAATAGATCGTCGGCCGTGATGCTCTTGTCATGTTTGGTGTATTCCACAGGGCGTTTTGCAAAAAAGTCATCGAGGCTATTGGCAAAAACTTCTTCCTCAAACCAGACCATAGGCTGATATTTATATTCAGAAATGAAAAATATCTTTTCGAGACCGATTTTGCTCAAACTATCGTCCACCCTGAATTTCATAAAATTGAGCAGATTGTCTTTTGAAACATGGTCTATTTCGCCACCCGCAAAAATCCAATCCAGGATTTCCGCTTCCACCTCAATGGAATCCGCCACTATGCCCCGCAGTTCACTTACCGTTTTTTCGTCAAAAAAATCAGGAAACTCTTGCCTTATTTTATTCACGATATAGATGCCCGCACTGGCGTGCACTTGCTCATCAATGGAAGTCCAGGCAATAATATTACTGATGTTTTTCATCACTCCCTTGAAGCGGGTATAGGAAAGGATAATGGCAAACTGGCTAAAAAGAGAGACGTTCTCAATGAGAATAGAAAAAAGGATCAGCGAAAAAACATATTTTTTTTTGTCCGTTGATTTCGTATGCGCCAATGCTTCGGAGAGGTAGTCAATGCGCTTGCGGATGACCGGGGTTTTGATCAAATTGGCAAATTCACTGTTGTAGCCCAGCACATCCAACAGACGGGAATAGGCTTCGGAATGGCGGAATTCACATTCGGCGAAAGTGCTGCCCAACCCGTTGAATTCCGGTTTTGGCAAATGGTGGTACAAATCCCCCCAGAACGATTTGACTGCTACTTCGATTTGTGCAATGGCCAAGAGACTTTTTTTGACGACTTCTTTTTCATTGTCGCTTAGGTGGGCATGGAAATCCTGCACATCGGCGGTAAAATCCACTTCTGAATGAACCCAAAAAGACTTGTTGATGGCTTCTGTAAATTGTAAAACTTCGGGATACTCGAAAGGCTTGTAATTAAGGCGTTTGTCGAAAATACTCATATTACTTTTCTGGTTAGTTAAAAATTAAAAAGCAATATGTGCGAATACGCCACTTTTCTACCGGTAGGGAGGTCGGCCAAAATGGTCGATGTTCGGACATTTGCTTTTTATGCGAAAGCAAAATCCGCACAGTCAAGGAAGGTAATCTGGCTTATCCGCTCAAGGCGGGCTTACAGTTGCGCAACAGCTCACGATTTTCACGTGATTCCCCTTTTTCAATCCGATTTTTAAAAGCGGATTGCCTTAATGTGCTTTTAAGGAAGAACAAAGGTGAATTTTTTTTTACGGGGGCGGGATATAAAATTACTAACAGGTGTTGATAACTTTTCATTTACGATTCCCGCGCAGGCGCTGTTGCTGTTTTAGTGATCCCAATAAATTTTTGGCTGAGGTAAAAGGTAGGTTCAGTGTGACCTAGTAGAAAAGGAAATGAATGAGGAAAACAGATCTTTGAATGATTTAGTCTTTCTTAGAATATTCACCCATATATTTTATTGCAACTGTGTTGCAAGTAGAGATAATTTGACGAGTTTTGCAGCATCGTTGCATTGGAAGGGGTGAGAAATATCATGAATGAATTTCCCTCTTTTATTCATACGAAAGCAAAGGTTGCAACAAAAGATTTATTAAGCTAAAGACCTTATTATATGGATAGTTTTAAGCGTTCTGTAGACGTGTATTATGACGTTGTAATCGTTGGAGCTGGACCCGCAGGGATAGGGGTAGGTATTCTTTTACAAAACCTTGGAATTAGTTATATACTATTAGAAAAAAGCTCGATTGGTGCTTCATTTAAAAAGTGGCCCAAAGAAACCCGCTTTATATCCCCCTCATTCACAGGTAATTTTTTTAAAATGCCTGATCTGAATGCCATAACGCCTGATACATCTCCTGCATTTGATCTTTTGACAGAACACCCTACCGGGCCAGAGTATGCAGTCTATTTAGAACAGGTTTCAAGGTTTTTTAAATTGGCAATAGTTACTGATGTAGAGGTAAAAAATATAGAAGATAAAGGTGGCCGTTTCATTTTAAATACGAGCAAAGGAACTTATGGAAGCAGCTTTGTCATATGGGCTGCTGGAGAGTATCAATATCCTAAAACAAATTCCTTTGAAGGAGAACACTTGTGTGCTCATTATTCTGAGGTCAGTTCTTTTTCTGATGTAATAGGAAAAGACAGTGTCGTTATTGGAGCCTATGAGTCAGGATTTGACGCAGCAATTAGCTTGGCGCAACTCGGTAAAAAAGTAACACTTATTGACAATTCTAATTATTTGGAACTGATAAAAAGCGATTCAAGTTATTCACTCTCACCGTTTACTCGAGACAGGATAAAAGAGGTATTGGACAACATTGATTATTACGCAGAAACGAGAGTGGAAAAGGTAAAATTTGAAAATGCCAGATTCATTGTTACAACGGATTATGACGAAACGTTTGTGTCAGATGACGAACCTATCAATTGCACGGGTTTTGATACAAGCCTAAAACTCGTAAAAGAATTATTTGAATTTGAAGAGAGCTATCCATTGTTGACGGAGTTTGATGAATCTCGGAAAACGGAGAACTTATTCTTGGTAGGGCCTCAGGTGAAACATGGGACAGCCCTTTTTTGCTTTATCTATAAATACAGACAAAGGTTTGCCATCGTAGCTGAGGAAATTGCAAAAAGAAGTAAAATTCCTCTTGATAAAATAGAGGAGGTGCTGAGTGAATATAAATACAATAACTTTTATTTGAAAGACTTATCCTGCTGTGATGATGAGTGTGTATGTTAAGATGAAAAAAAACATGGAAATATTAAATTTATTGGTGGGCTTCGAGTTGATCATTATAGGATTGCTGTATTTGATTAAGCTTGATATTGCGTCTGCGGCAAGTTGGTCCATCTTTGGATGCATGTACATCGTTATGGATAAATATTCCGTTCTCGAAAACATGTCAAAAAAGCGTAAGCTGATTGAGGGCATCAAATACGGTTCGGCTTTTCTTGGGTTTGCCATAAGTACAGCTTTTCTTGGGTATGTGATATCTACGCTTTATTTGTCCTGATTGATCCCATATCCATTCTTGGTTCTTATAACGAAATTGTTTTTTCGCTATTTTCGGCCTTTCAAAAAAATGAAACAAATGAGTATAGCAAAAATTGGAATTATAAACGTATCTGATCGGGCTTCCAAAGGAATATATGAGGATATTCCAGGTAAAGCGGTATTGGCCACCATGAAAGAATATTTGATCAGCGATTGGGAATATGCCTATGCCGTAATACCTGATGAGCAAGACCAAATTGCGGCAAAAATGGTGGAAATGGCGGATGAAGAAGGTTGCTGCCTGATCGTGACAACAGGAGGCACAGGGCCCGCTGTGCGAGATGTGACACCGGAGGCAACTGAACAGGTTTGTCAAAAAATGATGCCTGGGTTTGGTGAGCAAATGCGGCGCGTGAGTTTACAATATGTCCCTACAGCTATCCTTTCCAGGCAAATGGCCGGTATTCGGAATAACACCCTGATCGTTAATTTACCCGGTAAGCCCAAAGCCATTCGCGAATGCCTGGATGCTGTCTTCCCGGCTATCCCATATTGCATTGATTTGATTGAGGGGCCTTATTTGGAGGCCAATGAGGAAGTGATAAAAGTATTTCGGCCTAAATCGGCTATTCGGAAAAAGGAAGATGGACAGTAATTTATACAGTTTAGCTGCAATTAAAAGCAAATCAAAAAGAATCCACAGTTGAAATAAAAATTGATCATTTAAATATGATGTGGGTATACATATTGTTTCTGTTGGTTCAAATAATTGGATATCCAATTGTAGGTTTCAGATTAATAACCGGAATAATAAAAAAGGATAAAGTCAAGATTCGAAACAGTCTTAAATGGTCACTTTTTCTAATAGTTTTTTCAGGGTTGGTTTTCGAAAAAATTCCTGGCTCGAAATATTTTTGGTATCCATTTGAAGTGATAACTTCTAAAAGTTATACTAAAAAGCTGAGTACAGGACAAAATTGAGTAATTGAGATATAATGGTAAATTGTTGGTGCTAAAACATCAATAACCACTACGCC
>JBCBRY010000084.1:0-39733 GCA_039819485.1 Bacteroidota bacterium
TTATTATTTACACCGTTTGTCTTTTTAATTTCTCAATTTCCAACTTCATTTAAAAGGCGTGCAAATAAACGGAGCAATTTATAATTGTCGTATGAATAATTCTTTTTTAATTTTTTAAAATAAAGTGTTGCTTGGTTTCCCGCAAGGTCCGCAAAGTTTTTCGCCAAGTGACGCAACGTTTTTTTTAGCGCTGTTCTGTGTAGCCCTGCGGGAAATTAAATCACAAAGATTATTTCATTTTTTCCAAGAACCAATAAATGCCGAACGACAAAAAGAAAGTGACAAACCAGGCATAGGAATATAAATCCGTCAAAAATTGACCGACTGACTCGATGGCGCCGACTGTCGCCAGGAAACCTGGCAGTACGGGAAGGATGCTCAGTACAAAAGCAATCCAGGCATTTTTGTTCCAACCTTTGTAAAGGCCGTTTTCCTTAAAAAGCTCAGCCAATTGAAATTCCGTTTTTCTGATGATGTAATAATCGCAGATCATGATGCCGGCAAGTGCGCCGAGCAAAGCCGAATAGGCGATCAGCCATACGAAAATATATCCATGCGGATCGGCCAATAATTTCCAGGGGAAGATAATAATGCCAATGATGCCGGTAATATAGCCACCCAAACGAAAGCTGATTTTTTTCGGGGCAATATTGGCGATGCTGTTGGCGGGGGCCACTACGTTGGCGGCAATGTTGGTGGAAAGTGTTGCAATCGTCAGGCCCAGCATGGAAATGACCACCACCAGCGGCGAGTCAAATTCTCCCAAGAGGGCCACCGGGTCCCAGATTGCCTTGCCAAAGATCAATACAGTAGCACTGGTGACTGCAATGCCGATAAAAGAATACAGCACCATCGTTCCCGGCAGACCAATGGCCTGTCCCCAAATCTGGTCTTTTTGTGATTTGGCATAGCGCGTAAAATCAGGAATGTTCAGCGAAAGAGTTGCCCAAAAACCGACCATGGCGGTCAGGCTGGGCCAAAATATTTTCCAAAAATCCACTTCCGAGGAGGCAGCCAATTGGTAGGATGCATCCAGTATCTCGCCCATAGAACCAACCTCCGCCCAGGCCCACCCCAAAAGTGCAAGGCCGATCAACAGCAGAAAAGGAGCTGCCCACGTCTCCAGTTTTTTAATAGAGTCAATTCCTTTGTAAACGATGTACATATTGATCAACCAGAACAGCATAAAGCAGCCAAACTGTGCCAGGTTGATACCAATAAAATCACCGAGATAGAGACTACCGGACAGCCTAGGGGCGACGACCAGCAACAGTTGGTAAATGGCCGCTCCGCCGATCCACGTCTGAATACCAAACC
Organism: Bacteroidota bacterium; assembly: GCA_039819485.1. Lineage (GTDB taxonomy): Bacteria > Bacteroidota > Bacteroidia > Chitinophagales > Saprospiraceae > UBA6168. The sequence continues at coordinate 1,318 of JBCBRY010000084.1, forward strand.
AGCCACACGCGACCAGCCCCCGTAAAATGGCAGCGAGGATGGCACCATCCACACCAAAATTTAACCGAAGAAAGACTGGCAGCGGAATACCGTATTTGGTGCCGACATGGGCATTTAAAATCATGGGTATCAATACTATTATATTCCCTAAAAGAATAGTGACCAGGGCCTGCCACCAGTTCATGCCCTGCTCAATCAGGCTGCTTGCAAGCATATAGGTCGGGATACAAACGGCCATGCCCACCCAGATGGCGGCAATGTTCCATTTGTCCCACGTGCGCCCGCTGGCGGGCACGGGAGCAAAGTCTTCACTGTACAACGGGGAATTGGAAACGTCTTCGGTGAGGTGTACGATTTCTTGTTTCATGTTGGTGGTTCGTTAAAAGATATCAATCAAAATAATTTGAACGGCCAGGCAGCAGGACGGGGAGGTTTTCACGAAAACCTCCCCCGTCCTGCTGCCTGGCCGTTCAAGACCCTACACTGCCGCCTGCACCTTCTTCATTGCCTTGTCCAACAAATCCAGGGCGACTGCCACATCTTCTTCGGTTGCTGTCATTGGAGGTGAAATGCGTATTACATTGCCGTTAAGCCCACCTTTGCCGATCAAAAGGCCCAGTTCGCGGGTAGTTTCAAAAAGATACCTGGTGGCTTCGGGAGAAGGTTCCTTGCTCTGTCGGTCTTTGACCAATTCCAGGCCTTGCATCATTCCTTTGCCCCGTACGTCGCCTATGACGGAATACTGTTCTTTCATTTTCTCCAGGCCACTGCGGAGCATGGCGCCAACTTTGGCATTGTGTTGTGGGGTGGCTTCTTTTTCCAATATACCGATTGTAGCCAGTGAAGCCGCGCACGAGACGGGGTTGCCACCAAAAGTACTGATGGTCAGCCCGGCCCCTTTGGTGCTTTCTGCAATTTCAGGAGTGGTGATCGTGTTGCCAAGCGGGAAGCCGTTGGCGATGCTCTTGGCCATCGTTATAATGTCGGGCTCAACGTCCCAGTGCTCAATGCCGAACCATTTGTCACCGGTACGGCCAAAACCCGTTTGCACTTCGTCAGCGATAAAAAGGCCACCATAATGTGAAACAATGTCTTTCACAATTTTAAAATATTCTGGTGGAGGAGTAATGAAACCGCCTACTCCTTGGATCGGCTCGGCAATGAATGCAGCAATGCGGCCAGAGGTAGTGGTTTTGATGGTTTCTTCCACATCCTCGGCGCAGGCTACCCCACAACCTGGATAGGTCATTTTTAAAGGGCAGCGGAAGCAGTAGGGGTTCAGTGCATGTTTGATGCCTAAAATATGGCTGCCGCCAATGCGCCAGGTACCTTGTCCGGTCAAACTCATGCCCAATGCTGACCGCCCACTATAGCCGTGCCGCAAAGCAATCACTTCCTGGTTTCCCGTATGTCCCTTGGCTAAAAAGACGGCAGTTTCGTCCGCATCGGTACCAGAGGTGGTGAAATAGGAAACCTGCAATTTTCCGGGGGCGATCTGGGCCATTTTTTCGGCCAGGTTCACGTGTGCCTCGTTGGGGTACAGGGTGGAAGAATGGATCAGTTTTTCAGTTTGCTCCTGTACTGCCTGGGTAACTTCAGGGCGATTATGACCGACACTGGTCGTGAGGATACCGCCAAAAAAATCAAGGTATTTTTTGCCCTCTACGTCCCAGACGTGCATGCCCTCGCCGCGTTCGAGGGGGAGTGGCTCGGTGTAATACAACAGATGGTTGGGCCAGAGATATTTCTTTTGTTTTTCAAGGATCTCTGCTTTTTTGGTTTTGACGTTGCTTTCCATTTTCAAATCTCATTTATTGTGAAACACATAGAGACATGGGGCGCATAGATTTATTTTTTAAAAGACTACAAGGTGTTCAAAATTAATAATTGTAATGCGTTCAATATTTCTGAACACCTCTATTTATGTGCCCCATGCCTCTATGTGTTTTAATTAACTTGCCCAGTCTTGCCAAGCCTTGGGGTCCCACTTGGAAGTCCGTTTTTTCAATTTGGTCCAAAATGCAATAGAACTCTTCCCTGTGATATCGCCTACCCCAAAACGTGATTCGTTCCAACCGCCGAACGAAAAAGGCTCTCGGGGTACGGGTACACCAATATTCACGCCGACCATCCCGGCACTGACCCGTTCCATTACATAATCGGCCATGCCGCCACTTTCGGTAAATACAGAAGAAGCATTGCCATAGTTAGAACTGTTTTCAATACGGATGGCTTCGTCGACGTCATCGGTCCGGATGATGGCCAGTACGGGGCCAAAGACTTCCTCTTTGGCGATGGCCATTTCAGTGGTGACATGATCGATCACCGTTGGCCCTACATAAAAGCCGCCCTCTTTGCCCGAAACGGTTGCATTACGGCCGTCTACTAAAACTTTGGCGCCAGCGGCCTCTGCTTCATCGATATAACGTTCAATCCTTGCTTTTGCTTCGGCAGTGATGACCGAACCGAGGTTTTCACCCGGTACTATTTTTCGAGCCTCGTCACAGATCTGCTTGACAATGTGGTCTACTTTGCCCACCGCGACCATTGCAGATGCGGCCATACAGCGTTGTCCTGCACAGCCTGACATGGAGGCTGCTATGTTGGCCGATGAAATGTCAGGGTTGGCATCGGGCAGTACGATCAGGTGATTTTTGGCTCCGCCCAGGCAGAGGCATCTTTTCAGATTGGAAGTGGCCCGCTGGTAAACGATTTTTGCCACCCGGGTTGAGCCAACGAATGATATGGCTGAAATGCCGGGGTGATCGCAAATGGCTTCAACGATCTCCCGGTCGCCATTGACGATGTTCAGAACGCCGTCGGGCAGGCCTGCTTCTTTTAACAGCTCTGCAATGCGGCGGGCACTCAGGGGGACGAGTTCCGAAGGTTTCAGCACCATACAATTGCCAAGTGAGAGAGCGTTGGGGATGGTCCACAACGGTACCATAAAAGGAAAATTGAACGGTGTAATGCAGGCGACTACTCCAAGCGGCACATGAGAAGTGCGGCACTCCACACCCTTGCTCACTTCCTGTATTTCATCGCTCAACAGCGGCGGCAGGGCGCAGGCAAACTCTGACAACTCCATTCCTTTAAGCACTTCTGCTTTTGCTTCCGCAAATGTTTTTCCATTTTCCAAAGCCACCAGTTCTGACAGCTCCTGCATGTTGGTTTCGAGCAAACTGCGGAATTTGTAAAAGACCTGGACCCGCTCCTTGACGGTCATGGACGACCAACCGGGAAAAGCATTTTTAGCAGCTTCGACAGCGGCGTCCAAATCGGCTTTTCCCGAAAGGGGTACGGATGAAATGACCGCCCCGTTGCCGGGACTAATGACCTCCATCGAACGGCCATTGGTTTTGGTGAACTGCCCTTTGATGTAATTTGCGGCAGTTGGATGGGAAAAAGTTGTGGCACTCATGATTTTAATTGGTGGACAGCTGAAGGTGGATAGCTTGTCCCGAATTGATTTCGGGAGCAGGCGGTGGATAAGAGTTGCTTTAACCAGCAGCGGCCTTTTGTGTTTTTTTAAATGTATTTTAGATTGGTTTTCAGACGGGAATCCAAGTTTACAGCTTTTTATCAAAAAAGTAAACCCTTTCACAACTCCGATTGTAATGCTGGCAAAGTAGTTGAGCCAATTCCACGGCAGGTGCCGTTGTATTTGGTTGGTGTGACGTGTTGGCGGAAAATCAGTCTTACGTTGAAGGGCAACAGGGCTTAGCTGTACTGATTGATAAACAGCTGCTCCCTCAGCCCCCAGACTGCGCCGAGCGGCCGATAGGCCGACTGCGGCGCCAATTTAGCGAACATTTGACCCTAAGTTGATCAATCAGCACACTTAGCATTCAGGCTGAAAATAGAGCTATGGCAGTTGGTCATTTGGCCATTCAACGGTTTCGCCACAAAATTTTAGATTTTCTTAAACAATTAATGCTCAGTGACTTGGTAGAATGTTGTGTAATTTTGCTCTTTGTATTAATTGTGATGAACGGGAAAACTTTTGATGTACTCACAGGTTCTCTCAATGCGAATTCCCCAAAGTTTCCGTTCATATGCAGGATGATGGAGCACAAAAACGAAAAACCCATCCTTTCATCCCGAATTATTAAACGATATACAAAAGGCGAATAGGGAGCTCTCTAACTGACTTCCATCTACCATTTTGAAGAACTTAGCCAATTTATGAAATTCCTCAAGTCCAACTTTCAACTTTTACTCTGTGTGCTCCTGTGCATGGCACCGGCTTTTGTGTTTTCCCAAAAAATGACAAAAATAAAAGGGGTGGTGGTTGACTCTCAGACCGAGGAGCCGATCATGTTTGCCAATATCGCTTTTGTTGGTACCACCATCGGAACCACTTCCGATATTGACGGCACTTTTGAATTGGAAACGAAGTTCCCTTCGGACTCACTGCTGATCAGCTACATCGGTTATCAGAACCAGACGGTGGCCATCGAAAAAGGAGTGAAGCAAGAGCTGAACATTGTACTTATTTCTTCTTCGATCAACCTCAATGTTATCGAGATAAAACAGAAGGGAAGAGGAAAATATAAGCGAAAGGATAATCCGGCCGTAGCGCTGATCAAAAATGTGATCAAGCACAAGAATGATAATCGTATTGGTGCGCAGGATTATTATGAATATGAAAAGTACGAAAAGATAGAGTTTGACCTCAATAATTTTGATCCTGAAAAAATGCGCAAACGTCGTGCGTTCAAAAAGTTTCAGTTTCTTTTTGATTATGTCGATACCTCAGAGCTAAACGGTAAGCCCTATCTGCCCTTTTACATTCAGGAAACATCATCGAAGGTATACTACCGAAAATCCCCCAAATCGAAAAAGGAATACCGAGAAGGTATCAATGTGCTTGGGATTGAAGATTATCTGAACATTGAGGATTTTTCCACAATGATGGATGTTCTGTATGAAGATATTGACATCTACAGTAGTAATATTCGTCTATTGGATATGCAGTTTATGAGTCCACTCAATCCAGTGGCGTCCACTTTTTACCGGTTTTTTATTCGGGATACCGTCGAGGTGAATGGCTATTCTTGCATAAAACTGGCCTGTGTCCCGGAGAATAAATCGGACTTAGTGTTCCGGGGGGATTTGTACATTCTTAATGATTCAAGTTATGCGTTGATAAAAGCAGATTTGGAGTTGGACCAGCGGATCAATTTGAACTTTGTGCAGGATTTAAAACTAATACAGGAGTTTTCCAAAAAGGATGGTGTCTGGGTGCTTTCCAAGGATAAGATCATTATGGATTTTGCCATATTTAAGAAGGGGACAGGGATTTTTGGGAAAAGGGAGGTTTCTTATAAAGATTTCAAGTTCGGAGAGCCACGAGACGAAGAAATATACAGTGGGTCGGAAAACGTCATTGCTGCCGATGACGCTTATAAACGAGGGGAAGAGTTTTGGCAAAAAATGCGGCACGACACCCTGACAATACAGGAAAAAGGCACGTTCAAAATGATTGATACCCTGACGAAGGTGCCTGCTTTTAAAACGATAACGACACTTTTACAATTGGCATTTACAGGCTATAAGGCGTGGGGGCCCGTGGATGTAGGGCCGATCGGCAACTTTTACAGCTACAACCCGGTTGAAGGTTTGCGCTTGAAGGCAGGAGGAGAGACGAACCTGAAGTTCAACCCCAAATTTTCGTTTGCCGGCTATGCTGCTTATGGTTTTGGCGATGAAAGATGGAAATATGCCGGATCGTTCCTTTATTCGTTCAAGGACAATTTTCGAGAGAACCCCAAACACTATTTTCGAGTCTCTTACCAACACGACGTACAGCTGGTAGGGCAGCAGCTCAAATTTTCCAGTGCGGATAACTTTTTCCTCTCCCTGCAAAGGGGCACCCGGGACCGGATGCTATTCCTCGACCGCTACAAGGGAGAGTATTTCTTGGAGTTGCTCAATAATCTGTCGTTTGACTTTTCCTACACCAATACCAATCAACAGCCATACGGGGCCACCGTATTTAAGGTGACTGACCCCATTAGTCAAGAGATTGCTTTTTTACCAGAAATCCGTACCAGTGAAGTTGGACTGAAGATTCGTTTTGCACCCAATGAACAGTTCATTCAGGGTAGAAGCCACCGGGTGCCGATCTTCAACAAATATCCGATCTTCACCCTTACGCTGAACCAGGGGCTCAAGGATATGCTGGGTGGGGATTACTCGTACGGCAGTGCCACTTTGAATATTTTCAAGCGTTTTTATCTTTCTTTGTTGGGGAGCATGCGATTTGAAGTGGAGGCCGGTAAATACTGGGGCGAAGGCGTTCCTTATTTTCTGCTGCATTTGCCGAGGGCGAACCAGAGTTTTGCATACCGTTCCGGCGATTTCAACATGATGAACTATCAGGAATTTGTGAATGATGCCTTTGTGTGGGCAGGGGCAGAGCATTATTTAAATGGATTCTTCTTCAACAGGATCCCCCTTTTCCGTCGCTTGAAATTGCGGGAGGTTATTTCCTTTAAAGGGATTTACGGAAGGCTTTCTGATCAAAATGATCCCAGAGAAAATCCGGAACTGATTCAGTTTATCGAAGACGACGGCCGCGAAATTACCAGTACCCTGGAAGATAAGCCTTACCTGGAAGCCAGTGTGGGAATCATGAATATCTTCAAATTTGGCCGTATTGATATGGTGAGACGTCTGACTTATTTAGACCGCCCGGACGTTCCTGACTTTTTGGGAGTGAAAGGAATGAGCATCCGCATCAAAATGTCAGCCTCTTTTTAAGGCTCGCAATTGTATAAATCGGCAACCAGAACAGATAGTTTTTATTCATCCCTTAGTTACAGAATTAACCTACTACCTTTGCGGGGCGTTTTACAATAACTATTCACGACCCTTTTTATTATGAGCGAGAACCTGCTCAAAAAATATGGCCAACCCTTGGTTTATAAGGTAATTAACCCTTTCATCGACTTATTGGTGCGGTGGAAGGTACGGCCCAATACCATCACCACCATTGGATTGCTCATCAATGCTGCCGCAACTGTCATTTTTGTCTGGGGCGGGGAATATGGCGAACGGAACGATCATTCCTACATCGGCTGGGCGGGCGCTGTCATCTTGTTTGGTGGCCTGTTTGATATGATTGACGGGCGATTGGCGAGAGTGGGAAAAATGGCCTCTTCCTTCGGAGCTTTGTACGACTCAGTCCTTGATCGCTACAGCGAAATGATCATGTTCCTGGGCATTTGCTGGTACCTCGTTGCACATAGCTATTTTCTCAGTTCTTTGTTTGCTTTTATTGCACTGATCGGCTCGGTGATGGTCAGCTATACAAGGGCCCGCGCAGAGGGGCTCGGAGCAAAAGCAGATGTCGGATTTATGCAAAGACCCGAAAGAGTGATTCTTATTGGTGTGTCAGCACTGGCCTGTGGTATTTTTTCTGCGCAGGTAGGAGGAGATGTGAAAATAAGCAAGGACTGGCTTCCGTTTCCTTTATTTGAAACCATTACCATTTTTACCCTTCCTATTTTTGTGATGGCCATTTTGACCAATATTACGGCCATTCGCCGGTTGATGTTTGTAAAAGATGAATTGGAAAAAAAATAAATCAATAATGACTTGTTTGAGTATTTTCGAAAATTTTAAAAAAAATAGCTTAGGAGGTAATTACAAATTACCTCCTAAGTTTTGCTATACCCTTTTTTTACTTTTCTTTTTCTCCTTTTTATTAAATGCCCAACCTGACCGGGCAGACCGTCCTGTAGATTTTCCCACTCCCCCTTTGACCGATAATTCCCTTTTTTTTATTCAGCGAAACTTGAATAAAAACACCATTGTCTATGATGCCAAATTGGATGAAGAGGGCAACTACCATTCCTCCAAACCTATTGACGCGTATTGGCGCCGGTATGCCAGTACAGGGGAGCGCAAGGAACTGAAATGGGTGGATAAAACTTTTGCCTATGGCTATAGTTCTAAAAAAAGAAATGGTAAAATACTGGTAGAATTGGTCGCTTATGACGAGCGTTATATTTCATTGGAAAAAACACCGGAAGGAAAACCTGTCGCTACCATCATGTGTAATGGAAAAAAATGCAAGCTGGATTATATTTATGTATTTGCCGACGAATCGGGCATGTGGCCCAGTGTGATTCATGTAGATATTCACGCAACTGATTTATTGACGGGGAAAAAAGAAAAAGAAAGAATATTAAATGATTAAAAATAGTGATTTGCCAAATTTTAAAAATTTAGTAAACTTAAAAAAGGAGTTTTAAAAATTCACTAAATCTTTGAGACTTAGTAAGTTGAAACACATATCTATTTTAAGACGACCGCCTTCTTAACCATTCTTTTCACTCCCTTTTTATTAATTAAACTTAGTTGGCATATAACTATTCCTGCCGGAATATTATTTCTATTTTCCCAGTAAATACTGTTTTCGCCAACCGTTGTATTTTTAAAAGTTGATGCTTCTAATTTATTTCCGACTAAATCAAAAATCTCTAATAAAATATCACCCGCTATTTTAGTGTTAAAATAAAAAGTTGCCCCGTCTTGGATGGGGTTGGGAATTATTTTATCAAAAGAAAATTCAGCTAATATTTCATTTTCTGCGACGGCTGTGGGTTCACATTGCATCCCAAAGTCCTGACAATAAGAGCGCTCTGGCAGGGTGCAATCCAAAATAAACGGATTGGGTTTTCCCTCCTGATATGCTGCTATTTGCCAGGTGCGATCCAGTTCCTGTTGGTCAACTGGATCGAGAAAATGCCAGGCACAAAATGTCTCTCGTTGTGTTTCAAAATAATTAGGGTCTTCGGCATCTGCATTATCTTTGTACATGGTATAAAAATACATCATGGCGCGGGCTACATTTCCTTTGTGAGCCTCTGGCGGCTCAAACTGGCCATTTCTTCTTTCGGAATATAAATCAATATTTGTCGAAGGAATAGATGATGTTTTTTGATCCAAATAATACCAATTTTCAGTTTGGTTGTCCGGTATTTCGCTAAATGGTAAATTGCCCCGGTCGTTGTTTACATCGGCTCGTGCTGCATATAAATGGTGCATGTCCCCTTCGGCATCTCCTTCTGCTCCCAAACTTTTTGGATAAGTATGTTCTGTGTTGATACCCATGTCAAATGCAGCCTGTGTAGGGTCGGCATTTGGATTTAGATAAATTTTATAATTAGAATAAACACAGGTGAGGCTGTCGTTTTTATTGTCAACGGTCCCGAATAAAGTATCTCTGTTGACAGCCTGGTCAGGCGGAGACGAGAGCTTGTAAGTGTCAATTAAATTTTCCAATAATTCATCGCCGGTCATGCCAGGAAAAACATCCTGGAATTGTGCATTTATATTTTTTAAAAAAAATAATAAACATATAAGGACAACTATTTTTTTCATGATTTTTTTTTAATTAAAACCAACTGGCCAACGATTTACGGTTGCATGATTTTTGAATTTAGAATGTTTAACCATCAACCAGTTTAACCAGCCAGCCACGGCAATATTTGCTCCGCAACCCAGAAGCCCAAAAACGTTCCGATTGCGTTTCCAAATGAGCCTAATAAAACGGCGGGTAGTACCAGATCTTGCCTTCCCAGGCTGCGGGCCAGCGCCAGTGCTGAAGTACCGCCACCAATATTTGCCTGCGATACAACGGAGGCCATCTCCAAATCCATTTTCATGACCCTGGCCGCGCCATATGTGAAAAGCCCATGAATAAAGATAGCGGAAAAAGCCATAAAAAATAATGTAAAACCAAGGCTGCCCAATTTGTTTAAAGCCGATACGTCGCAAAATGCGCCGATCACCGCTAAAAATAAATAGACAGAAAACATCCCCAATACTTGTGCCCCCTTTATTTTTTTTGCAGCAGGAATTTGCGCAATGACCAATGCGATAATTGTAATAATAATAATGGACGGCACACCGGAAATCTCTGCCAATAAATTGGCAACTAACAAAGAACCGACCCCTAAAGCCAAGACCAGTCCCAGATCTATGGGATGCAATTCTTCTGTGTCTTCATCAATGCCAGTTAAAGGGCTTTCGCCGCTATTTTTCATTGATTTATTTTTTGGCCAAAATTTCGAAAGTAAACGGGGAATGGCCAGTGTCGCTATCATCCAGATAGCGGTCAAAATATTATCTACGGCCACGGAACCGCCATATAGAACACCTTCCCGAACGACATCGTAATGCAACGCAACGGCATTAAAATTAATACTGCCTCCCGTATAAGTGCCGGTAAACATGCCACCGACTGCCGCAAAATTTTCACCGATATTTTCTGCACCATTAATGATGCTCATCCCACCGACCACGCCAACCGTGGTTCCGATTGCACCGATTAGAAATAAAATAATTAAAGGAAAACCTGCTTTTAATATATCCCTTAAATTGACCCTCAACAATAACCAGAAAATAGAAATCGGAGCAATAAAAGAAAAAATTCCATCATAAATCGGCACGGGGTTTTCCGCCGAGGAGCCAGCAGGCAATAATCCGATATTGGCAATTATTGCAGTAATTAAAATGACCAATAAAGCCGTTCCAAAATGTCGGAAAAAAGTTTTCCTGACCAACCACTCCGTCAGGACGACAATTAAACACAACGCAGTTAAAACATATAACGAGTCAGCCATGTTTAAAAATAAATTAATTCAATAATTCCGCTAATTTTCCCTGCAACTCCTTGCTATGTAAATTTTTCGCGATGATATTTCCTTCTTCATCCAGCAGGACATTAAACGGGATGAAGGTCACGTTATAATCAGCGGCGGCTTTTGATCCCCACCCTTTTAAATTGGAAACATTTGGCCAGGGCATTCCATATTTTTTAATCGATGCTTTCCATTTGTCTTTTTTTGAATCAACTGATACCCCGAATATTTCAAAGCCTTTATCGTGGTACATGTTATAGGCATCCAATAAGTCGGGGACTTGCCGCAAGCACGGGCCACACCAAGATGCCCAAAAATCGATTAAGGTGACTTTGCCTTTTGCATTATATAAACTTACGATAACATCGCTGGAATCATTTTCAGCAATGTCAGGAACCTTCACACCAATGGCTACTTTTTTGTAGCGGGCCACTTTGTCGGCCATTACTTTTGTCATTTTTAAATCAGGATGTGCTGCTGCAAAATTATTTACCAGGTTTTCCAACCGACCGACTTCATCATCTCCTGTCCAGCGCAGGACCGTTCCAAATAAGGCGACCGATGTGGCAATATTTTTTTCAGTAAAATCAATTAATTCCTTGCGGTGTTCTTTACTCGCTTTGACATATGCTTCGACTGCTTTGATTTCCTCGGCAGGATTTTCATTGTATTCCCCGGCAGCCCGCATAGCGTCATAAGTCGGCCTGATCAGTCGCTTGTTTGACTCTGCCCGAAACTCGTCATAGGCCAATAGTTTTTCACTGTCGGGTGAGCCTTTTATTTCCACCGTCCCGTTTCTTTTTCCTTCCGCATTTAATTCGATTTTTTCCTGCCCCTCGTCAATGGCCAGCATCACATATTGGCGACCGGGAAAATCGACCCGGAATAAATCGGGTTCAAAAAATTCAAAATTTAAGGTGTAATTATTTTCACTATTTATTGCTGCTGTGTCCAGCGCAGTCTTTTGTTGTGAAACTGGATCGAATATCGACAAAATAACCTCGCCATTTTCACCTGGTTCAGTGACGGTTCCGCTGATTGTATATGCGGTATTTTTTGGAGCTTCTTGTGCTGTTCCTCCGCAATTGAAAAGTGAAAAAGAAATAATTACAAAAAATAAAAACTGAAAATTCTTCATAAAGATTTTTTTGAATGTATGGCCGAAAAGCATTCGGATACAAATAGGACTGAAATAATTTTTACAAAGGTGGGAAAATTAACACAATTGATGTGAAATGGGTTTTGCAAGCAGATCTGACCGTCTTCACTTTACCAATTTGCGATGGAATAATCCCTGCCGCATGCGGTACACCCATTTTTGTCCTTTGCTGATAGCGGGTACACCCAATACCTCTTCGCACTCCGGGCAAGCCAGATTAGGGACTTCATTTATTTTTGAAAAATTGCTCTTTAATTGCGCGACCAACTTTTTGGGAGCAACTATATTAGAGTGGTACAACCGCAAAATACCTTTGCCTGCACCGTACTTATGGTAGGTCAAAACGTGCGCACTGCATTTGCCACAATTGATTTGATATGTCTTGTGTTTTTTGCTCAAAAATAACGTTTGCTCAAATAGGTCATTTTTTCAGAGAATGACCTATTTAGTTCGCTAACTTAAAACTACTACCTCATCTCCCAGTTTAATACTTTCTTCCCTTTGTTCATCTCCTAAAAATGCCCGCAAGCCAAAATTTAAATTACGATCTTCTTTTCGATATTTACTTAAAGTGGCCAGGGGTTCGTCGCCCATCTTGATGCCGGTGTCCTGATCAATGGTAGTTACTTTGCAGCGGCCACATTTTTTATATCTTTTAAAATGAATTTGCCCAATTTTAAATTTGGTCCAATCGTCCTCGCAAAATGCTTCGCCACCGGAAAAAATAAAATTGGACCGAAAGCGACTCATGGGGATGGGCGTCGTTAGTTTTTCATTTAAATCATTTAAAGAATTTTCTCCAATAATTAAAAAAGGCGTGATATCCGCATAACTGGAGATTTTATCGGGTTTGCCTTTCAGGCTTTTCCTTACTGCATTTTCCTCGATGCGTACTAATTGACATTTTTTATTAAAAACTTCACTGAACCATTCGTTAATATTTTCGCCCATTTTTCTAGCGTCTACTTTGTCGTCCCAGACCTGGGAAACCGAGACCGGTGAGTCTGGTCTTTCGAAGGGAATTAGAGTAGGTCCTAAGTTTTTATAACTGACTTCAAATCCATTTTCTTTCCAGGCAAAATTTATAGTCGCCATTTCAGGATAATGCCGTTGCGTCATAAAAGTGCCGTTCTCATCCAGCAATAGCCAGCGGCGGTCATACTTTAGTCCTGCGGGCAAAACGGTTGCTTCCTTTAAAGGAATACGCCCCATTGATTTTATGGGGTAAATATTTATTTCGGTTAATTTCATTTTTAAAAATTAGGCACTCATAGTAACTCAGAATAGCAATCCGAAATCCATGCATTCGGATTAACAATCCGGGTTACAATTACAATACATTGCAACATTAAAAATAAAAAGGCTCACAATTAACAAACTTCGGAAATTTGTCAGTCCTATTTCCACATTGACTACCTTGTGTAAAATTTTATCAAAATGAAAATAATCGACTTGTCCAAACCGATTCAGTACAACCCTGGCGACCCCTCTTTCATGAAAGTGAAAATCAAGCACAAACCACATAAAAAAGCGAAGTGGCTGCTTCGCATTTTTGGTTTGCCATTTCGGTTGTTTCCAAAGGGGTTCGTCGGCTGGGCCGATGACAGTATTCAAAAAATGGGGGTGCATTCCACGACACATATTGACGCCCCCTGGCATTATGCGCCGACCTGTGAAGGCAAACCCGCCAAAACAATTGACCAAGTGCCGCTCGACTGGTGCTTTGGTGAAGGTATCGTGATCGACATGAAACACAAACCCGATTTTGAGGCCATTTCTGTTGTCGATATCCAGCAGTTTTTAAATGAAAATAAATTGGCAATAAAACCCAATATGATCGTGCTAATCAAAACGGGCCGGGACAAATATATGGGCACCAAAAAATTTTTTACCCACGGAACGGGCATGAGTGCCGAGGCAACAGAGTGGATTATTGACCAGGGCGTAAAGGTCATGGGCATCGACCAGTGGGGCTGGGACCTGCCGCTCAAGTATTTAATTAAAAAAGCAAAAGAGACGAAAAATGCGGAATTGTTCTGGGAGGCGCACTTGGTAGGGCGGGAGAAAGAATATTGTCACATGGAGCAATTGACTAACTTGGATGCGCTGCCGTACACAGGATTTAAAGTGGCGGTTTTTCCATTGAAAATTGTAGGTGCATCGGCCGCTCCCGCACGGGTCGTCGCGATGATGGAGAACTGACCCCAATTTGCCCAATCTCCAGGAGTTGGGAAATTTTATTTCAGGCCGAGAATAGGTTGACCGAATTTTAGAAATTTAGCAAACCAGTGGTTATTGGCTGGTTAATTTATTGACCCTTGCCTGCGCCGCTTCTTTAGAAATGCCTTGAAAATAATCCCTTACCAGGGGAATATCGGGGTCGTTCACTACCTGCACGAAAGCCTTTGGCCGCTGGTTGTTTTCATTGTTGACGGCAATGTGCATTTTGATCCATACAAAGTCCGGGTATTCTGGAAACCAATTGGACAGCCAACCGAAATATTGCATTTTGTGATCGGGGTCATCAAAGTGCGTTACATAGTCATTGAAACTTTTTTCGCTCACGCTGACCCAAATCCCATATTCCAGGTCCTGGCAATGCTCATTTACCTTTTGGTGAAAAACGCAACGGATGAATCGGTCCGTCTGCCCTTCCCGCTCAATGATGCAGAGGTCTGGACTGAGCTTGGCTTTTTTCTTTTCCTCCTCATTTAATTGCGTATAGAAGTCAGGTGCCTTGAAAGTGAGGGCAGGCCAGCCCTCGTTTTCCTCGTTGCTATTTTCGTTGTAGTCGATCATGATAAAGTATCGCGGACGGCCGGTCCGCAAAGTGGTCGAATATGCGGACTGGCCGTCCGCGTTACTTTTCAAAATTAATCAAAATTGAAAATGTATCCCACCTTTTTACCTTTGCACCTATGAAAATCAACGAACTAAAAGTAGGTATGCTGGGCGGTGGCCAACTGGGCAAGATGATGGCCCTTGCCGCTCACAATTGGGATTTGACCACCTGGGCGCTGGACGGTGCCAAAAACTTCCCGGCGGGGCCAGTTGTCTCGCATTTTGTAGAAGGTAACTTTAAGAATTACGACGACGTGTACGCCTTCGGCAAACAGGTAGACGTGCTGACCATTGAGATCGAACACGTCAATACCGAGGCGTTGCTGCAGCTGGAAAAAGAAGGGGTAACGGTACACCCTTCGCCATCGGCATTGAATATCATCAAGGACAAAGGACTGCAAAAAGAATTTTACAAGAAAAATAATTTACCGACGTCACCTTTTGATTTATGGGAAAGTGGCGAGGCCATCAAGGACGCATTGCGTTCCGGTGGAATAAAATATCCTTTTGTACAAAAATCCAGGGAGGCAGGCTATGACGGAAAAGGAGTGGCCGTCATTAAATCTGAAGAGGATTTGCACCTGCTGATGGACACACCCTCGATGGTGGAGGAAATGGTGGACATTGAAGTGGAGATTGCAGTCGTTGTGGCCAGGAATGAAAGCGGAGAAGTAAAAGCATTTCCGCCGGTTGCCATGGAATTTAATCCCGTCGCCAACTTGGTGGAGTTTCTGGTTTGTCCTGCCGGGCTGGATGAAAGAGTGGCGAAAGAAGCAGAAGCACTGGCCGTTAAAACAGTGAATGCCTACGGTATTTGCGGTTTGCTGGCGGTCGAATTATTTTTATCTAAAAGCGGCGAAGTACTCATCAATGAAGTCGCTCCCCGCCCCCACAACAGCGGTCACCACACCATCGACAGTTGTTATACTTCGCAATATGAACAGCACTTGCGGGGTATTTTAAATTTGCCGTTGGGCAGCACAAAAATGAAAACGGCTTCCGTTATGGTGAATTTATTGGGCGAGCCGGCATTCACCGGCCCGGTCAATTATGAAGGGCTGGAGGAGTGCTTAAAAATGGAGGGCGTAAAAGTTCACTTATACGGAAAGGCAATCACAAAACCTTACCGCAAAATGGGGCACGTGACTATTCTGGATGCCGAGATGGAGCAGGCCAAAATAAAAGCAAGGAAGGTGAAGGAAGTATTAAAGGTAGTGAGCTGATTTATTAATTAAACACATAGAAACATAGGACACATAGATTTATTTTCATTTTCTATGTGCCCTATGTTTCTATGTGTTTAATTAATTTTAATTTGGTCAAAAACCAAATTGAGCGAAGCGAAATCCCGCACCGCAGGTCGGGAAACCAAAAACCAAAAACCAAAAACCAGAAACCATCCTAACCATTTTTATCCATGAAAAAAATAGCCAACTACATCAACGGAAAACACTGCCTGCCGAATTCCGGAAATTACATAGACAACTACGACCCCTCCACCGGAAAGGTTTATTCACTGATTCCTGACTCCGACGAATCGGATGTGCAAGCTGCCGTTGAAGCAGCCAAAGCTGCATTTCCCAAATGGTCGACCTGCGGTGTGCAGGAACGCTACCGCATCATGAATAAAATGGCCGACCTGATTGCCGAAAAGAAAGAAATGCTGGCACAGGCTGAAAGCCGCGATTCGGGTAAAGCGATTGCCCTGTCACGGGCAGTGGACATTCCGAGGGCCGAATCGAACATCCGTTTTTTCGCAACGGCTATTTTGCATTTTGGCTCCGACTCGCACCGGATGGAAGGTGTAGCCATCAATTATACTTTGCGCCAACCCATCGGGGTGGTGGGCTGCATTTCTCCGTGGAATTTGCCGCTTTATTTATTTACCTGGAAAATCGCACCGGCACTGGCCACCGGCAACTGCGTAGTGGCCAAGCCATCGGAAATCACTCCGATGACGGCTTATCTTTTATCAGAAATAGCAATGGAGGCAGGGTTGCCGCCGGGGGTACTCAACATCATCCACGGGCTCGGCCCAAAGGCGGGGCAAGCCATCGTGGAACACCCGAACATCAAAGCGATCTCGTTTACCGGCGGTACGGCAACGGGGCGCATGCTTGCCCGTACGGCAGCACCAATGTTTAAAAAACTATCGCTCGAACTAGGAGGCAAAAACCCGAATGTTATCTTTGCCGATTGCGATTTTGAATCAGCCATCGACACGACGATGCGGTCTTCATTTGCTAATAACGGACAAATATGTCTCTGTGGGTCAAGGGTTTACATTGAACGGCCGATCTATGAAAAATTTAAAAATGAATTAGTAAAAAGGGCCAGGGCCCTCAAGGTTGGCGATCCGTTTGCCGATGATACGGTCCAGGGGTCGCTGGTGTCCAAACAGCACCGGGAGAAGGTCATGGGCTATCTTGACTTGGCGAAAGAAGAGGGTGGCACGATACTTTGCGGTGGCGAAATCGTCGCCCCGGGAGGTGAATTGAACGGTGGTTATTACCTCAGTCCCGCCGTCGTGGAAGGGCTGCCCAATCACTGCCGCACCAACCAGGAGGAAATCTTCGGACCCGTTATCACGCTCCAACCATTCGATACGGAAGACGAAGCGCTCGACCTTGCGAATGGCGTAAAATACGGCCTTGCTTCTACTATCTGGACTTCCAACATCCAACGTGCAACCCGTATGGCGGAGAATATAGAAGCAGGCATCGTGTGGGTCAATTGCTGGCTGTTGCGGGATTTACGGACGCCATTTGGAGGAGTCAAAAACTCCGGCGTCGGTCGGGAAGGTGGAACGGAGGCACTGCGGTTTTTTACGGAGCCAAAAAATGTTTGCGTGAAGTATTAGTTTTAGCCGTCAGCTTTTAGTTCTATTTTGTTAACTGCTAATTTCAAACGCCACAGTCCGTAATCCTTTTCCACCATGTTTGTTTTCCAGAACCATTTCCTGTGCAATGGGGGTTTCAAAAACCTGCTGCATGTTTCGGATAATACCGGCAGGTACTTTTTTTGTTTTAAATTGATTTAATAAAAAAGCCTGTTCAAAATTTAAGAATGCTTGTTCCAATATTTTATTTAATTCAATTCTGTTTTTTACCCGTTCGCTGTTCAAGTTAAAACGCGCATCGTTTTTTACTTCATTTAAATGCAAGATATCGCATAGGTCCACAAATTGTTTTTCGGTTCCGACGGCCAGTATTATTTCTTTTTTATCCTTTGTTTTAAATATATCACCGTATGGTGAAATGTTCGGGTGCTGTGTACCCATCCGCTGTGGGATGTGGCCAACGTTCAGCCAGTTTGAGGCCTGGTTGGCGAGTGCTGCGATGGCAGATTTAGCAAGTGATACGGAGATGTAGCTTCCTTTACCGGACGCTTTTCTTTTTAGCAGAGCAATTAAAATAGCTTCCTTTAATTGGTGCGCCGCCAAAATGTCAATTAATGCAACGGGCATTTTCACAGGTGGCCGATCAGGTTCTCCGTTCATAAATAAAAAACCTGTTTCTGCTTGCAGCAAAACATCGAAACCTGGTGAATTATCCTGTTCGCCATAAGCGGTTAAATTGGCGTAGATTAAGGCTGGGTTTCTTTTTTTTAGAAAGGCATAATCTATTTGCAGTTTTTTGGCAGAACCACTTTTGAAATTGGCAAGGACAATATCGGACTGGGCAATTAAATTTTGTGCAACTGACCGTTCCGTTTCCTCGGAAAGGTCGAGTAGGAGCGACTCCTTTCCCCAGTTGGTGCCATGGTAATAGGCGGAAAACGGAGCTTCTTTATTTTCATCGGGCAATTTCCATTTGCGGGTCACATCACCATTGGTTTTGCTGTTTTCTATCTTGACCACGGTTGCACCGAGCTCTGCGAAAAACTGCCCGACAGCCGGGCCTGCCAGTACGCTGGCCAGTTCGACTATTTTTAAATCTTTGAATATTTGATCGGTCTGCATTTGTACTATTTAATACCTAGGTGTGCTGATTTATCAACTTAGGGATGTTCGCTAAGTTGGCGCCGCAGTCGGCCTATCGGCCGCTCGGCGCAGCCTGGGGGCTGAGGGGGCAGTTGTTTTGGAATCGTTGAATTTTCTAATGATTCCAAAACAACTGCTCCCTTAAACCCCTCCTCCGCCCAGCGCTGCGGAGCAGCGGCTCGGGCGACTGCCATACATACAGGGCTGTCCCCATGTTTATCAATCAGTACACCTAGGCACCTAGAAATTGAAAATAAAAATGATTATGTGTTAAAAAAAATAATTATTCTAAGAAAGCTCTGATATCCTTGCACAGCGCCTCTAATGCTGGGTGGCGGGTATACATCATGTGTACTGCTTCGTAATCTTGGGAGGGATGAAGGGTCTGGCAACTTTTTCTTTTTTTTCCGCTTGCGCAAATGAGGTGAAAGAGATCAATACGGAGATATAAAGGAGAAATTGTTTCATAAAAAGTGATTTTGACCGGCATAAGGTAGGAGGTTTTTTCAGGAAATAAATAAAAGGCAAAACGCTCATTTGGAGTGCATCCAAATGAGCGTTTTTTCTCAAAAATCAGAAGAAGCGCACTACCTCATTTTTGGTCGGCGACGTTTGCCTCCTGGTTTCATCGGCATACCTCCCCTTGGCATTTGTCCCATACGGCGGGCAGCTTTGAGCTGGCCTCTGTCCTTGATGGCTTTTTCGAACTGCTTAATCTGGTCTTTAAGGGTTGGTTCGGTGATATTGAGGCCTTTAATCTCTTTCATGTAAAGTTTTACCTGGTTCCATTTTTCTTTTTGTGCTGCCACACCGGCAAGCTGTAGCTGGACGGCTGCTTTTTCATTGTCGGTTGGTAGGTTGAGAGTCTGGGCTTTTTTCAAATATCCCTCTGCCTCTTCTTTTCTGCCAAGCCCCTGGGCAATCGTTCCTTTCATGATATAATAGTAAGCTCGGTTGGAAACATACAGCCAGTTAGGTTTCCAGGTTAGGTTGAGGCGTTCTTCGGCGGCAAGGTAGTCAGTTTGTTGCATGAACTGTGCAGCAGACTGTACCGTACCCAACAAAAAGTACCCGACGAGCAGCCCAACACCTGCCAGTAAAAATGGAAAAGAATACCAGAAACCGATGAAGATAGCCATGATGGTGCCCCCGACCAGGCAAAGTGCAATGAGGGCAAAACGCAAGTAAATATTTATCGTGAACATAGTAATTGTTGTTTTAAAAGGGCTGCAAAAGTAAGAAAAATAGCACTATCGGCTATTGGACGAACGCCATTGGTTTTTTTGAAAAAGACAAAAGCCAGTATCAGGAGAAGTATTTTTTAAAATTTAATAAATTATTATGTGTCGGCTAAGGTGGTTTTACAAGCAATTGAATTTCAATATTTTAGCAAAAAAATTATTTTTGCCTGGTATGCAATCAGCGGAGGCTCGGTCTCTTATGACCGAACATTTTTTTTAACCACTACATTCTTTAACCGAAACCGCTAATAATCTTGAACGACCAGTACTAAACACCAGACACTTCTGAACAGGCATGAATGTGGGCATTGTGAAACCGGGAGATAGTATCAATAAAGATTGAAAATCATTTCTCCTTCTTTCGTTTTACCGCAGGCCACAGCACTCCCTGACCTTGACTGCGAGGAAGTCCAAAATTTGAAAACTATGGATGCTACCAATAATCCAAGAAAAAGCGGGTCAAAACAGACACCACTAACATCGAAATCGGCCATCCCTTCACCGCCGCCGCCAAACAAACCAAACAATACGCTAATTCCAATTTTGTTGTCTATTGGGTTTCTGATGCTTGTCGGCATCGCCTGGATGACTTACAAAGGCATCGAAACTACCCGCGCCCTTGAGCAAAAAGTTGCAGAGCTGCAGGAAGCTGAAAAGTTGCGTGTAGAACTCGAAAACCAGTACAATGAGGCCATCACGGAACTGGATGCCCTCAAAAGTGACAATGAGCAGATCAATGCCCTGATCGATCAGCAAAAGGCTGAGTTGATGTCGCAGAAAAACGATATCGCCAACCTGATGCGGGACAAGCGAAAGTATGATGCTGCCCGCGCAGAAATTCGCAACCTGAAAGAACGGCTGGCCGGTTATGTCGCTGAGATCGAACAACTGCAGTCCGAATCGGAAATGCTGGCTCAGGAGAACGTCATGCTCAAAGATGAGCGCGACCAACTTAACCAGACGCTGCAAGCCAAATTGGGAGAAAACGAGGAACTGACCCTTGCCAAGGCGCAGTTGGTCAATGAGAAAGAAGACCTCGCCAAATCAGTCGAAATTGGTTCAGTCGTGCAGGTGAAAGGAGTAAAAGTGACTCCTCAAAAAGTACGTAAGAGCGGCAAAACGGCTGACCAAAAAGCTGCGAAAAGAACGGATCAACTGAAGGTCTGTTTTACGACCATCGTCAATGAACTGGCCAAACCCGGCACGGAGAAATTTTTCATCCGGATTATCAACCCGAGTGGGGAGACGCTGGCCATCGACGACCTTGGCAGCGGCATCATCAAGGATAGCCAAACCGGAGAGCAAGTGCAGTTCACTCAAGTAGCTGAGTATGACTATATGAACGATGAAACACAGCTCTGCTTCAACTGGAAACCAGATACTTCGTTTGACAGCGGTAACTACGAAGTGGAAATTTACAACAAAGGCTACCTTGCCGGAAAAGGTAATTTTAGCTTAAAATAATACGAAAAACATGACATCGATCCCCGATGAGAAGAGTAATCTCTATCAGTTAGCGTAATGTCAAGCTGGGTCTTTGAAAGAGGCCCGGCTTTTCGTGTAACCAATAAAAACGGCCTCATCAATTTGATGAGGCCGTTTTTATTTTGCCAATGTGTGTCCGTTCCCGGAACAAGTTTATTGGATGATGACGGTTTCACTTTTCATGGCCTTTCCATCTTTGTCCAACAGGCTGAGAATTACATTGCCTCTTTGGGAGTTCTTCTCAAACAGCCCATCAAATCGAGCCGTTTGGACACTGCCGTCATAATTTTCGTAGGGGATGTTTGACAATTCCCTGCCGGCCATATCAATAACCCTTAAACTAATGGGGCCTGCTTTGGCCTGGAATCTTAGGGTGAAGCCATTTTCATTGCTTGGGTTAGGATAGACTTTGAATTTTTTAACAAAATCCTTGTCAATATTCTTTATGCCAAAATTGACCGGAAAAGCAAATTCCATTGGTATGGCTTTCCCGTCCTTTTTACCTGGTACCCAATTGGGCATGGATCGGATGGCCTTTAAAAATTCTTGTTCGTAAGCAAGGTCCAGGCTGTTTTCCACTCTGGCGTTTTCTATTGATCCGTCGGCCATTACCGTAAACTTAAAGATGACTTCACCTTCTTTTCGCTCTGCATTCTTTCCCTTGGAAGGCGGGAGCTGTTCGTTAATGTAAAATATCATATTATTGTTGGCACAGTCCTCTTTTTCTTCCAGGGTTTGATATTCGTCGCAAGGTGAGAAACGGGGTGGGTGGTTCATTTCTTGCAAAAGATTGACATCAATCTTTCTGTCGATACTGATTACCTGGTCTTCTCCTTGTAGCTTGAATTTAACCGGAATAACCATTTGCACGGCTACCGGTTTTCCGTCTTTGACACCCGGAATCCATTTGGGCATTGTACTGACAACTCGTTTTACCTCTTCGTCACAGCCGCTCCCAACGGATTTGTCGATCACGACATTGGTAACCGAACCGTCTTTTTCTACGACAAAAGTGGCATAGACCGTTCCCTCTACATTCTTTTCTTTTGCTTCTTTGGGGTACTTTATTTTTGAGTAAACAGTTTCGAATAAAGCCATGTTGGAACACTGGGCACGTTCCTCGCCTTGCAGTTCACCACAAGTGGCCATCACTGGTAGTTCGTCCACCTCTTTCAGTGGCAGGGATTCAGACCCTTTGGAAACGTCTCTGGCATCTAACTTAAACCTGACGGGTAGATTGAACTGCGTACGGACTGCTTTTCCCCTTTGCTTGCCAGGTACCCAGTTTGGCATCATGTAGACAACTTTTAGCACTTCTTCGTCGAGTTCTCCACCGATAGAACGGATCACATCTGCATCGGCGATGCTGCCATCTTTTTCGACGATGAACTTGACTACGACTATGCCTTCCAGTCCTTGATTGCGAGCCTCTTTCGGGTATTTCACATGTTTATAAATGAATTCCAGCATCTTGGTCTGCGAGCAGAGGGTGCGTTCTTGCTGATCGGCCATTTCTTCGCAACCGGGAAAACGGGGCATCTCTTCCACTACCGTGAAAACCTCTTTTTGCTCATCGGCACTGTCCGCAGATTCGATTTCAGCTTGAGCGGTGGTTTTTTCATCGCTCAATTTAAAACGGACGGGCAAGTTAAACTGGACTCTCACTGCCTTTCCGCGCTGCTTGCCGGGAGTCCAGTTTGGCATGGTGTTAACGACCCTGATGACCTCTTCATCGCAGCCGGCACCGATTGCACGGATTATTTCTGCATTAGAGATGCTACCGTCTTTTTCAATGATAAATTTGACAACAGACATCCCCTCGATGCCTTTCTTGCGAGCTTCTTTGGGGTACTTGATGTTAGCGTAAATGTATTGCAGCATGGTCTCATCTGCACATTTTTTGCGCGTTGCCAAGTCCTCTATGCCTTCGCAGCCTTTGAACAGGGGCATTTCCTCGACCACTTTGAAAATCTCTTCTCCAGGGGGTAATGAGTCATTCAACATCTGGTTTTTAAAGACTGGGTGTATGCGTTTTTGCGAGTCGGGTGTTTTTTGTTGAAATGAAAATGCCAGGAAGAGCATGGCCAGCAATGGAATGCCCGCAAGGTATTTCAGGGAAGCGGTTTTAGTCGATCTGTTTTTAGTTATCATAACAATTCGATTTTTTAATTGTGAGGAAAAAAAGGAGTTGCTGATGGCAAGCGGGACCATGGATTGTGATTGCCGCAACAACAGGCGGCCGTATTGCTTGCGGTTGGCTTGTGCCACCACATAATCATCGGCCAAGTATTCATGCGTGTCTTTGATTGCCTTTTTGTATAAATAAATGAATGGACAGCACCAGAAAAGCACGTTGAGAATTTCAAAAAAAACCACATCAATGCTGTGCCACTGGAAAATATGTGCCTCTTCGTGACGGACGATATTTTGTTTGTCCTTCTCGTCCACTGCAAAATCTTTGCTCCAGAAAAGGTTTTTGAAAAAAGAAAATGGAACGTGCATAGCTGCCGTCAAAATGAACCGGTAGCCGTTGAAGTCGGATTTCTCGCCACTTTTGTACAGTTTGCTGATTCGGAACAGGCCATAGAGAAACCGACTTAAGGCAATGGCCGCGCCGAACCAATAAACGTTCATTAAAATGCCCCACCAGTCGATGCCCGCCTCTTCGACAGAGGCACTGACAATGACTGTTTCCAACTGATCAACTCCCACGGAAAGTGGTTGCAGATAATGAACGAGCATGGGCTCTTCCGGTACCGGAAAGAGGGCTTGAAAATCGAAGGCAGGAATGATCAATCCCAGCAATGCTGTGCCGAGCAAATACCAACGGTTGATCTTAAAAAAGGTCTCTTTGCCAAGCCATAAATGATAGAGCAGGTAAAATAACGACCAGCAGAGAGTGACTTTGAGTATGTAGGAAAGCATTTTTTTGAATTTGTCAGTTCGACGGTATGGAGTTCGTCAGCCAGTTCCCAACATTGGTTGATCCGTTGGTTGAGAACCGGCGAACCAAAGACCACCGGACTGAATTAGTCTTTCATTTTTTCAATCAGGTCGGACAGTTCGTCCATGTCCAGTTTTTCTTGTTTTACCAGGAAGGAAACGAGGTTGTTCATGGAGCCTTCAAAGTAGTTGGAAACCAGTTTGTTGAGTGTCACCTTGGTATAGTCTGCTTTTGAAATAATGGGAAAATACTCATAGGTGCGTCCATACGCCTTGTGCGACAAGAAACCCTTGCCCTCCAGGATGCGGACGATGGAGGAAATGGTGCTGTGCGGTGGTTTGCTGCCCGTTTGTTTTTCGATTTCAGCTAAAATATCGCTTACAATGCAGCGCTCCAGGCTCCAGATAATGTGCATGATTTCTTCTTCGGCTTTAGTCAGTTGTGTCATATCAAATAAGGCTTTTTTTCTTTTGTTGAAACAAAGGTATATTTAATTTTTCAGCCAAACAACTATTTTTTCAGCTTTTTAACGTATAAATACGTTATACCTTTTAAGGAGCCGTTTTGCACGGTTTTAAAGGGTTTTTTCGCATTTATATTGGATTCTTTTTAAATTGCTTATCTTTTTCGTGCAGCATATATCCCCCTAAATCAAAAAAGCAATTCATGCCCACTCCATTATCAGCGTTAGACGAAATCAAGGAACTACTCGCCAATGGTGACACCGAAGAGGCAGCGGATATGCTTTTGGCCTTGTCGAAGTCTTCGTACCAGGCGCATTATCATTCGGCCCTGCTGCTAAAAAACCGGATCGAAACGCTGCAGCACAATGTCATCGACGGGGTGCTCAGTTCCAATGAAGAAAGAATTGAATGGGCGAGAATCTCCAAAGGGGTGGTAGAGCTGGTCGGGCAGATCGACAAAGGTGAGCGGCCCCTGTCGATGGAAGAGCTCCACGCACCGCCTGAACCCCGCAAAATTTTTCACAAACCATTGCTTTGGGCCGTGCCGGTTATTTTGTTTCTTGGGGTGTTTGGAATATGGAATTTTTATAAAGGAAAAACTGAGAATGTGCCAGCCCACGCAGAAATAAAGAAAGAGGAGACGGTTGAACAAAGAGGGCAACTTATTTATTCAGACCGGAAGCCTATCGATGATGTTACCATCACTATAAAATCTACACTGTTAAATAAAGACATTTTTTGCAAAACAAATGAACAAGGGGTTTTTACATTTAAATACCCTGAAAAGCTGCGTAGAAAAAAAGTGCAAATATTATTTGAAAAAAACGGAAAACCATTGGACGTTATAGAGGGTGTTTTTCTACCGGAATATTTTAAAGAAATAACCCTGCAAAAAAAATAGACCAAGTTATTTTAGGAGCCGGAGTCGAATTTTTTTAAAAGAAAATAGTACAATGAACCCCATTTTAAAATATCTTTATTTAGGCTGTCTTTTATTCGCCATTGTGAATCCTGTTTACTGCCAGGGCGACGTCATCATGGTAAAGGGAGTAGTGGTAGAGGTCAGCGAGGGCAAAAAAAAGCCAGTCCCAAATATAAAGGTAAAAGTCTTTGGAGAAAGTGAAGATGTGACCAAAACCGACGGTAGCTTCACTTTGTTTTTTCCGCCTGAAAAAGAATACATTTCGATAAGTCTGGAAGGGTGCCCTCATCCCATCGTTTCACCTTATGCGGCCCGGGTGAATATTCCACCGGACGAATTTTTGGAAATAAAAGTATGTGCCAAGGAAAATAAAAAGTTGCGTGAAAAAATAAATACATTAAATGAAAACATCAGAAAGCTGGAACGGCAACGGAAATTAAACAAACGGCAATTGGCGGCGATGCACCAGACTTTATTGGATACGATATTGTATTTTGAACTTCGCATAAATAATTTGGAAAATGAATTGACAGGAAAAGAGGTAGCATTAAATAAAAAAAATGAAAAAATTATTGCTTTGCAAAATGAGGTGGCCAGCTTAGAGAAACAATTGTCCATCGCTTTAGAGGAAAAGTATTTACGTCAAAAAGATGTATTCGACCAGGTTTCAACGGAATTAAACCAGTACTTAGATCAGGTGAAAAACCTGCGGGACGATTTACGGCCGATTCAGGTTAAAAGTTATTTTGTTAATCCTGGAGCAAGGGAACAATTGTATACAACCATTAATGAATACAACGCCGCCCGCAAGAAAATTATCAATCATACCGATAAAAATATAGCCGACGTCTCTAATTATTGGGAAAAATTTGAGTTAGCCGATGAGTTGGAAGAGACGTATCAGTTTTTATTAACTGAGGTACACCAGGAGGGAGTCTATCCAATGGAGTTTGCTGTCAATGATAATTTAAAAAAATCATTGACTCGTCAGCTTTCCAGCAGTAAGGCAAAAAAAGCTGCAACGGCGGGAGCAGAAGCGGCCATTCCAACATTAAATCCCATGATTGCTGTTTTGGAAGAAAAAATAGCGGATATCATTTTTAAACTGAGAACCAACCTTTGATTTAATTAATTCGAAATAAAGAAATCAAAAATTTTTTTTGTATTTCAAATCAGACGGTCAGCAATTTCCATATTTCCAATTTTTTAATTTCGAACAAGGTCTAATCATTACATCCAAAAAAGCAAAGCACCATTATGAAAAACAATTTATTTTTTACCGTTCTTTTTTCCTGCGTTTTGATCTTGTTTTCCTGCAATCCTGATTGCGATTCTCTGGTAGGGCTACAGCTATCTTCCACCTTAAATCCCAGCGGTTATGAAGTTGTGATTTCGGCCGATCCACCAAGCTCGTTGCAAGGGCGACGGATATTTTTTAATGATTCTGAAGTGGAAACCACTTTTGTGGATGGGCATGGTATTAAGGTAAAAGTGCCAGAAGGGATTTCGGGAAATGTGGAATTAAGAATTGAAGATCCAGACTGTGTGGATTTTGTGTCGTTTGATTACACCGTCGTCGGTGAAAGTTTTTTTAATGATAATCCGGAATATATTTTTCCACCGACACCGGAAATAATTATTCCAAATGTACCTGCTGATTTTCCGCCAAGTATTGAAAATGCCTGGCTGCACCCCATTAATGTTGATTATTGTTTTTGGTTTAAATTTTTACCGGACACATTAGGGCACTGCACCAAATTTATTGACCCGATAAATAGTTTTGAACAAAGTACCTGTGGAAGTGCAGACCGGTTGTACTCCAATAATCCGCTCTCAGGTAGAGTAGAACCCGATGGTTCTGTTTTTGTAACGGTAAACCGGCCCGGCGGTACGGAGGATTTTACAGGGCTTTTAATTAATCCCGCAGACGTTCCGGAAATTTATCACGGTTGGCAGGAATTGGTTTGTGACAACACGCCCGTTTCAGCTTCGTGGGATGCCTCCTTCAAAAACCGGGATTTTATGATGCTTCTGACATCGAAATCAACGGGTCGGCAATTATTGATTTACCAGCAGGGCGTACCGAGAGCCCCGATTGACTGTTTGTAATTTTTTTATTTGGTTGATAAAAGGTTTTAAAAAGTCGATATATTTTAATTTGCTGTTTTCGTATCAAATTTTTAAAACCTCTTATGAGCCTGATCGAAAGATTTTCCGGCTTGCATAAATCATAACAATACCCGAATCCCCAAAGTAAAAGCGCTGTAACTTTCCCGCACCCATTCAGTAGTTGTGCTGCCACTTTCCAAAATAAATGGTACCTGGAAATTTAACATCACGCCAAAAGGATCGACGGGTTGATACAGTGCTCCGATGCTTCCGAGCAATTGCTGGTTAACCTTCCGCAAAGCACCTCCCGACCGAAGTTGTTGTAAAGTGGGAGCATAGGTTAGGCCCGGAAAAATGTAAAACTGTTGTTCCCAGGCATCAAAAACCATAAACCCACTGAGGGAGGGCAGATGGGCCGTTACATCCAACTCAGAGTTGGAAAGCCGGGTGCGCCAATCGCCCTGCAAAAAATAGAAAGTCTTGGAGTTGAAATTGTTGTAATAAGTGGCTGTTAATCCAACCTGCGTGCGTTGAGCACCGAGCTGTACCCTGGTTGTTTCATTTTTATTTATCGGAAAATGTGCAGTTAGCTGAGTCGTCAGGCCAGGTACGCTTTCAAATGGCATTACCCGCAAACGAACACCCAGCAGTGACATTCCGCGAAAAGAGTTGCCACCTGTTGTTTCATTGGTCAATACCGTAAAAGGGGAACTCCTCGCCCGATCATCTATGCGGGAATGGGTGTACTGGCCTTCCACGCCCAGGTCCCACCGGCCGCTGTCCGAAAAACCGTAAGTCACCCGAATTAAATGCTGCATGCGGGAAAAGCGGTAGCGGTTGGCGACCCGCACGTTGTTGGAAGTCGGGTTGTATTCATTGACGGCCAACCAAAAGGAGGTCATATTGTTGAGTACATTAATTTCAATGCCCTCTTTTGGCAAAATTACCGGCGAAATACCTGTATAAAAACGGGCTTCCCCTTCTTTGGAAAAAGGACTCTGGGAGAAGGCCGGAAAAGAAACAAGGAATAAAAAAACGAGCAACAGGGATGTCCCGTATGGCGGTATGTTTGTTGTTTTCATGGTCATTGGCTCTGAGGTGAATTTATATAATGATGAAATTAAATTGTAATGTACGAAATTGATTTCAAGAATTTTGCATTGGCTAATTAAAAACGGTTTTTTGAAGAATGTCGGAAATTGGGGAATTGAAGTTGTTTTAAAACAGAATGACGGTTTTAAAACAACTTCAATTTCTCGATTTTCAACACACCATTTTCCATTGAATGAATTTAAACTTTAAAGAATTCGGGCAGGGCGATCCTATTATCATTTTACACGGCCTTTTTGGCACCCTGGACAATTGGCAGACCATCGCCAAAAAACTGGCAGCCGATCATTCAGTCTACATCGTCGACCAGCGGAACCACGGACGCTCCCCGCACGAAGATGGTCACGACTATCCCTGTATGGCGGAAGACCTGCGTCATTTCATGGAAAACAATTGGATTTATCACGCACATATCATCGGACATTCCATGGGCGGCAAAACGGCCATGCAATTTGCGTTGGAACATCCTGACATGGTCGACCGGTTGGTCGTGGTGGATATTTCACCAAAAGCCTATCCGGGCAGTCACCACCACATCTATGACGCCCTCCTGTCATTGGATTTAAAGCACCTTGAGGGGCGGCAACAGGCCGACGAACATTTGGCAAAAACCATCGACGACCCCGGTGTGCGCCTGTTTTTAATGAAAAACCTGACCCGCGACAAAAAAGGCGGCTATCGTTTTAAGATGAACCTGCCCGTTTTGCACCGGCATTATCCCGATATTTTGGCAGGCATCGAATCGGACCATTCTTTTGATGGACCGACCCTGTTTATCCGCGGGGGGCAGTCAAAGCACATGCAGGATGATGATGATATTCTGATCAATGAATTGTTTCCCGAGGCTGTGATAGCAACCATCAAGGATGCCGGCCATTGGGTGCATGCTGATCGACCGGATGAACTCCTGGCACTGATCAAAAATTTTATTCCATGAAAAACCCAACCCTTCTCCTTTTCGCCTGTTTTCTTTCGGTAAATTAAATTCAACGGCAAAAGCCTACTTTTGAGCCCGCAAAAACAACATTGAAGAAAAGTCCATTCTGAAATTTATTTTTCATTCTGCATTTTTCATTGCTCATTTACATGAAATCAACTGCCGATCGTAAAATGGATATCAAGATCCTGATGCGGGTCATCGCACAGGCAAAGCCCTATAAGGTCTTGTTTGCCTTTACCACGTTGATGGCCATTCTCGTGGCGCCCGTGGCCATCTTGCGGCCTTATCTGGTGCAGACCATGGTAGATGATTACGTATTTAAATTTGACATTGATGGACTGGGCAAAATGGGAATGCTGTTCATTGGGGTGTTGATCGTGGAAAGCCTGCTGCGGTATGGGTTTTTGTATTCCGCCAACTGGCTGGGAGGAGCTGTGGTCAGGGACTTGCGGCAACGGGTGTTCAAGCATATCCTCTCCCTTCGGCTCACCTATTTCGACCGCACTCCGATCGGGATGTCCTCTACCCGTACCATCAATGACATTGAAAGTATCAATCAGGTTTTTTCGCAGGGCGTTATCAATATTATTGCCGACATGCTGATGGTGATTGTTGTGTTGGGGGTGATGTTTTCGGTAAGTTGGAAATTGACACTGGTATGTTTGACGACGATGCCGTTCCTGATCATTGCCACTTATATTTTTAAGGAAAAAGTAAAAGAATCGTTTCAGCGGGTACGCAAGCAAATTGCCACGATGAATGCCTTTTTACAGGAGCGGCTCACCGGTATGAAGGTCGTCCAGATATTTAATGCGGAAAAGCAGGAGATGGACAAATTCAAAAAAATAAACCGGAATTATACACAGGCGAATATAGACGGCATCATGTACTACTCGATTTTTTACCCGGTGGTGGAGGTTATTTCGGCGGCCTCCCTGGGGCTGATGATCTGGTGGGGAGCAAGGGACAGCCTTGGCGGCGGTGTGACACCGGGGACTCTGGTGGCGTTTCCGATTTATTTAAACATGATGTTTCGTCCTATCCGCATGATGGCTGATAAATTCAACACCCTGCAAATGGGGCTCGTCGCTTCCGAACGGGTATTTGCCCTGCTCGACAATGACGACCGCATTGCCAACGAAGGCAATCAAAAGCCGGCAAGCATTACCGGCAGAGTTGAATTTAATAGTGTCTGGTTTGCCTACCAGGGAATAGACTACGTGCTGAAAGACCTGACTTTTGACATCCAGCCCGGCGAGACGTTGGCCATAGTCGGCAGCACCGGCTCCGGCAAATCATCCACCATTAGCATTCTCAACCGTCTGTACGAAATTCAAAAGGGCAGCATCGAAATCGATGGCATCAATATCCGCGATTTAGAACTCGACTACCTGCGCGACCGCATGGCCGTCGTGCTACAGGATGTTTTTCTCTATTCAGGTTCTGTCATGGAAAACATCAACCTGCGGAATGACAACATCACCCGCGAACAGGTCATCGAATCGGCCAAGATGATCGGTGCCCACGAGTTCATCGAAAAGCTCCCCGGCGGTTACGATTATGAAGTCATGGAACGGGGTGCCACCCTCAGCATGGGCCAACGCCAGTTGATTTCCTTCGTCCGCGCCCTCGTTTTCAACCCCGACATCCTCATCCTCGACGAGGCTACTTCTTCCATAGATCCAGAAACGGAAAGCGTCATCCAGTACGCCATCGAACAACTCATTGCCAAGCGCACGTCCATCATCATCGCCCACCGCCTGTCGACCATCCGCCACGCCGATAAAATATTGGTGCTGGACAAAGGGGAAGTGAAAGAATTCGGTACCCATGAAGAGTTGCTGAAAATTGAAGACGGAAAATACCGGGAGCTGTATGAGATGCAGTTTTTGACGGTGGGGGTGGAGGAGTAGTGGGATTTGGTTTCCCGCAGAGGGGCGCAAAGTTTTACGCTGTGCCATGCAGCGTTTTTTCAAAGCAAAAACTTTTGTCTTGACCTGTAGACCTATTTCAGGACGAGATAAAACCTTACAATTCAAACTCACTCCGCTCCCCTTTCTCCCAACAATCGATCGAATGAAAAGTCGTTTCCGCAATATTCTGCAAAGCCGTGTCGGTCAGGAAGGCCTGGTGGCTGGTGATGAGTACGTTGGGAAAAGTCAGCAGGCGGGCGATCACGTCGTCCTGTAAAATATGGCCGGAATGGTCTTCGAAAAAGAGACCGCTTTCTTCCTCGTATACGTCCAGACCCAGGTAACCGATTTTGCCTTTTTTCAAGCTCTTGATCACCGCTTTGGTATCGATCAGGCCACCCCGGCTGGTATTGATGAGCATGACCCCTTTTTTCATTTGGGCAATGCTTTTTTTATTGATGAGGTATTTTGTGTGCTGATTCAGGGGGGCGTGCAAAGTAATGATGTCGGAACGTTGGATGAGGTCGTCCATATCGGTATAGGTCAGGCCGTAGCGGCGGTTCAGTTCTTCATTTGGGTGCAGGTCGAAGCCCAGTAGTTGGCAGCCGAAGCCATGCAGAATTTTGGCAACTACTCCTCCGATGGTACCTACCCCAACGATGCCGACTGTTTTGCCGTTCATGTCGAAACCTGTCAATCCGTTCAGCGAAAAGTTCAAGTCTTTCACCCGGCTGTTGGCCCGGATCAATTTGCGGTTGAGGGCCAGCATCAGGGCAACCGTGTGCTCGGCAATGGAATGAGGAGAGTACCCCGGGACGTTGGCTACTTTCATCCCCAGTGCCTTGGCCTTTTGCAAATCCAGGTTGTTGTAACCTGCTGACCGGCAGGCAATGAAGCGTACTCCGTATTCGTGCAGTTGCTGGACTACTTCTGCCGAGCCGTCATCATTTACAAAAATGGCCACTGCATCGGAGCCCTTTGCCAGGATAGCTGTTTTTGGGGTGAGGTAAGTAGGGACATAGGTCAGTTGATGTTGCCCGGTATTTGCCTGCTCAATAAACTGACGTTCGAAGGGGTGGTCGGAAAAAAGGGTAATTTTCATTGTAAAGATGTTTAGAGACAAATGACAAAGCTACGGGAACAGGAACAGCGAGAATTTGTTGCTGAAAGAGGCGAATTTCCAAGGGCTCACAAAGAGCTTCTCACAAATTGTTTGTTTCCTCAAATGAGACCGTAGCAGCCGAGGCCAAATATTTCAAGCGATTCAGGCATGTCAAAAATACCTATCCAACTATTACGCAAAATGTACCTTTATTCCTGCCGTAATGAATTTACCGGACTGGCCAAAACCGTTTTCAACGCCTGTGCTGCGATGGTCAACAACGCAATGAGTACCGCCAGTAACGCCGTGTCCAAAAAGAACCTGGCGCCCAAATCGATGCGGTAACTAAAATTGGCCAACCATTGTACCGCCAGATAAAAAGTAAGGGGTAGCCCAATGAACAGGCCAATTAAGACCAGGCGGAAAATGTCTTTTGAGAGCAGGGTTAATATCTGTGCCGGGGTAGCCCCCAAAATTTTTCGGACGGCTATTTCTTTTCTTCGTTGGCTGGTCAGGAAGGTAGTCAGGCCAAATAATCCCATGCAGGCAATCAGGATGCCCAGAAAAGAAAACAAGCTGAACAGTGTCCTCATTTTTTGCTCCGATGTGTATTGCAGAGCCAGCAGATCGTCCAAAAACTGATATTCAAAAAGGCCGTCCGGAAAAAGGCGTTGCCATTGGTTTTCCAGGTTTTGGATGTGTTGGTCCACGGCCTGCCCGGTTAATTTAACAGCTAAAAAATGATAACGGGCGGGCTGGATATCCATGACCATAGGTTCAACTTGGAAATGGAGGGAGCGAAAATGAAAGTCGTCTGTTACTCCAATGATCGGCCCCTGTTTAAGGTAGGCGCCACTGGCTCCGCGGGTTTCATAGCTTACCAGTTTGCCAATGGCCTCTTGTGGGGTTTGCAGGCCCAGCCGCTGCAGGGCGGTTTTATTGATCAAAAAAGCACTGGTGTCTGTAATTCGGTTGTTGTCGAAAGCCCTTCCTGCCAATAAAGGTATATCGAATGTTTTTACAAAATCCTCATCAACGTGCAAACGGCCCATCCCGATCTCATCCGTTAGTCCAGGGATGCCCGCAAAACGGTAACGGCCATAATAGGGCTGGTCGCCTACGATGCGGTGGGAGGAAATAGATGTGGCCTTCACCCCAGGCTCGGACAATAATTGTTTTTTAAATGCCGGTATGTTTTGCGGGTTGTTCAGGTACTCACCATTTAATCGAAACAGGAGCATTTGGTCTCTGGAAAAACCGGGGTCTTTTTTTGTGATGTACTCAAACTGATGGTTGATGATCAAAGTGCCGGCGATCAATGCCGCACAGGTAGCGAATTGGAATACGACCAAAAATTGCCTGGACCGCATCTTGCGCCCGGCGCCGTTCACCGCTTTTTTGAGGATATGCACCGGACGCAGTTTGGCTAGATAAAAAGCAGGGTAAAGACCGGCAAGTACCCCAAGTAAAATGCCGCTGCCAATTAAAGCCAGCAGGAGCATGTGGTTATCCCCCGAGGGAATTATCGAGATGTTTTTTCCGGTAAAATCATTGAAATAAGGAAGAACCTGTTGGGTGACCAGCACGGCCAAAACAAGGGCAATGCCCATTTGCAGAATCGACTCTGCAAGAAATTGAAAGACCAACTGTCGCTGCCTGCTGCCCAGTACTTTCCGTATGCCGATTTCCTTTGCCCGCCTAACGGCACTCGCCGTTGCCAGGTTGGTATAATTTGCTCCGGCAATCAAAAAAATCAGGCACGCAATGGCGGCAAATAAATACAATAACTGTTTGTTCCCCCCGGCTTCCAGTTCGTCGTCCCGCCCCGTGTCCAAATGAATGCTGGAAAGGGGCTGCCATTGCGGAATGAACCGTTGTGTTCCTTCCTCACCCAGGTGCTGGTCAATAAATCCGGGCATTTTAGCGGCCACCGTTTCGATGTTGCTTTCTTCTTTTAATAAAAAATAAGAGTAGTAATAGAGAATGCGCCAATTGTCGATGATGTCCCAGAAATTATTTAAAGTACCAAAAGAGGCAAACAGTTCTGCTTTGATATGGGAGTTGGCTGGCAGGTCTTTAAAAACACCCGTGACTTTGAGGTCTTGTCGGCCTTCATAAGTAAGGAGCTGGCCCATTGGATCGATATCGCCAAAATATCTTTGTGCGGCAGACTGGCTGATGACGACCGTATTGGGCTGGGTCAACGCCGTTTCCGGATTCCCTTCCACCAACGGAAAAGTAAACATGGAAAACAAAGAAGAATCTGCCCATAAAAAATCCCGCTCATAAAATTGCTGTTGACTCTCTTTGATGCCAATGGCTACCGGCAGGCGATAACGCATAAAACGGGTGTAAGCCTCCACTTCGGGAAATGCATCCGTCATAGCGGGCGCCCACGGGGCAGGCGAAAAAGCAGTTTTCGAAATATTGCCATTTTGTTGACGAATATCAATGGCCATCCGGTAAATGCGGTCTTTGTGTTGATGGAAGCCATCAAAGCTCAATTCGTCTACGATAAAAAGGGCAATGATCAAACAACTGATGATGCCGATAGTGAACCCCAGCACATTGATCGCAGAGGTTATCTTTTGCCGGGTGAAATTTCGATAACCGAGTTTGATGTAATTTTTAATCATATCGGAAGGGTCGGTGATAGTGAGTTTGAACTTTTTCCACGCAAAAGGGCGCAAGAAGCCCAGGGCATCCAAAAAATAGCTCCAGGCTGCCCGCCATTTGCCTTTGGTAGCGAGCCGCTCTTCGTACAATTCTTGCAAATCGCCCAAAATGCTTTCCTGCATTCCGGGATCGCAAATAGTGAGGATGATCCGCTCGAGCCAGGATATTTTTGCAGGGCTTTTTTTCATTTTACAAAAGCTATTTGGGAGATGTCCTGCCAGAGGTTGTTGCGTAGTTCCCTATTGGTATCCAATGCCTTTTTTCCAGCTGTCGTGACCTGAAATAGAAGTTTCCTTCGCCCTCCCCGCTGCGGTGTGGCTTCGCCGTATTGAGACCTGGCATATCCTTTTAGTTCCAATCTTTTCAGGGCCGCATGCACGGTACTGATCGTTACGCTCCGGCCACTTCTGCGCTGGATTTCTTTCTGTACAGCTACACCGTATGCTGCGTCGTAAAGGACGGCTACCGTCAGCAAGACCAGTTCTTCGAACTCGCCCAGATGTGTTCCTTTCATTGGTCGGTAATATTGTTGGGTGATGAATTTAGGGAAGTGAAATTAGTATATCTTTCGTAAATGTCAAAATTGGAAAATTGAATATGGAAATTTCGTTGAGTTACCTATTCGCCTACTTTATTTAGCCACGACTTTTTGATTTATAAATATTACTGCTTGTTTCAGCTCGTCAACTAATCCTCCCCCAACTCTTCACCTTTCGCGCCATCGTTTCTATAAAATTTCTTAAACGCACATTCAACGGATGTGCCAGTTCGGGGTCTTTGTCCAAAATCCGTTGCGCCATTGCCCTTGCGGTGCGCAAAATTTCGCCATCCCGCCCGAGGTCGGCGATGTGCAGGTTGAGCATGCCGCTTTGTTGGGTGCCTTCCATATTGCCAGGGCCGCGGAGCTTGAGGTCGGCCTCGGCGATCTCGAAGCCGTTGTTGGTACGGACCATGGTGGCGATGCGTTCCCGTGCATCTGCGCTGAGTTTGAAATCGGTCATGAGGATGCAGTAACTCTGGTCGGCACCACGACCGACCCGCCCCCTTAACTGGTGGAGCTGGGACAGGCCAAAGCGATCGGTATTTTCAATGACCATCACACTGGCGTTGGGGACGTTCACGCCGACCTCGATGACGGTGGTGGCCACCATGATCTGCGTTTCACCTTTGACAAAGCGCTGCATTTCAAAATCCTTGTCTTTAGGTTTCATTCTGCCATGAACAATGCTGATGGCGTAGTCAGGTGCCGGAAACTCACGGGAGATGGCCTCGTAGCCTTCCATAAGGTTTTTCAGGTCCAGTTTCTCACTTTCTTCAATCAATGGATAGACCACATAGACCTGCCGTCCCTTGGCGATTTCTTCTTTCATAAAACCAAATACCCGCAAGCGGTGGTTTTCTGTACGGTGAACGGTGGTGATGGGTTTGCGCCCCGGCGGCATTTCATCGATGACGGAGACATCAAGATCGCCGTATAAAGTCATGGCGAGGGTGCGGGGGATGGGCGTGGCCGTCATCACCAAAATGTGCGGTGGCAACGATTTACCTTTTTTCCAAAGCGAAGCACGCTGCTTTACGCCAAAGCGGTGCTGCTCGTCGGTGATGGCCATGCCCAGGTTTTTGAACTCGACCCAATCTTCGATGAGGGCATGGGTGCCGATGAGGATATCGATTTCACCTTCTTTCAGTCTTTCCAGAATCGCCTTCCGCCTTTTTCCTTTTACGGAACCTGAGAGAAAGGCTACCTCGATGCCCAATCCTTCCACTTCTTCACTGATGCCAGCATAGTGTTGTTGGGCGAGGATTTCCGTGGGGGCCATGAGGCAGGTCTGGAAGCCATTGTCGAGGGCGATGAGCATGCAGAGAAGGCCCGTGATGGTTTTTCCGCTGCCGACGTCGCCTTGCAGCAAGCGGTTCATCTGGATGCCGCTTCCGATGTCGGTCCTGATTTCCTTGATGACCCGTTTTTGTGCCCCGGTCAGTTCGAATTTTAGTTTTTCATTATAAAACCGGTGAAAGTAATCGCCTACTTTTCCAAATACATATCCTTTGATGGCCGCCTTGCGCCGGTGCTTGCTGAGCAGCAGCCGCATTTGCAAAAAGAAGAGTTCTTCAAATTTCAGGCGCTTGGTGGCGGCATCTAATTGCTGCTGGTTTTTAGGGAAATGAATCCATTGAACGGCATCGTAGCGTTTGGGCAACCGCATTTTTTCCAGCATATAATCAGGCAGGTTTTCCGGCAGATTGGCGGCCGTCATTTTATTTAAAAGTACCTGCATCAACTTGCGGCGACCCTTGGCATCGAGGCCCTTATTGTTCAGCTTGTCGGTACTGGGGTAAACGGGAGCGAAGGTAAGTGCTGCCTGTAAGTTGAGCTCCGATACTTCCTCCATTTCAGGATGAGGGATATTTAAAAACTTATTAAAAGAGTTGACTCGTCCGAAAGCGACGTACTGTTTGCCAATTTCCAGTTTTTTTTGCAACCAATAAGCTCCCTGGAACCAGACCAGTTCGATGACACCAGTTTCATCACGTAACCGGCCGACCAACCTTTTTTTACGACCGTCGCCCATCATGTCCAGTTTGCGCAAAATGCCTTTTAGCTGCACTTCGCCACTTTCCTCGGTCAAGTCTCTGATTTTGTGGAACCTGGTTTTGTCGACATAGCGGTAAGGGTATGCCGTGAGCAGGTCACCGAAGGTGTGGATGCCCAGTTCTTTTTTAAGCATATCGGCCTTCGTGGGGCCGACGCCTTTGAGGTATTCTATGGAGGTTTCGAGAAATGTGTTGGCCATCGTAGTGATTACGTTGACATTCTGTGGTGCAGGGCAAAAGTACAAAAACAAAAAAGGGTCGCTGGCTTTCGCCAGCGA
>JBCBRY010000085.1:0-39399 GCA_039819485.1 Bacteroidota bacterium
CCAGACTGCGCCGAGCGGCCGATAGGCCGACTGCGGCGCCAACTTAGCGAACATTTGACCCTAAGTTGATCAATCAAGACAACTAATTTCTAATTTAACAAATGCGATTTGCATTTTTATTGATCATTATCCTCATTAATATGTCTGTCCAGGCACAACGAATTCGTGATTTTGGGATCGAACCGGGCGTTTTGCCAACGGGAAAATGGAATGCGATCACAGACGTGGAGGGGGTGCGGGTAGGTCAGGTTACATTGATCGCAGGAGACAGTGTTCGTACCGGTGTTACGGCGATCCTGCCCCACCCTGAAAATATTTTCCAGCAAAAAGTACCGGCTGCCATTCACATCGGCAATGGGTTTGGGAAACTGATGGGCATCAGTCAGGTGCGGGAGTTGGGAAACATTGAAACGCCAATTGTTTTGACCAACACTCTTTCGGTACCAACCGCGGCCAATGCAGTCATTGATTTTGTGCTTGAAAAAAATGCAGATGTCCGTTCAGTCAACGCAGTGGTCGGAGAGACCAACGACGGTTATCTGAATGACATACGAGGAAGGCATGTGCAGGAGCAACACGTTTTACAAGCCATTGCGGAAGCAAAAAACGGCCCCGTACAGGAAGGCAATATGGGCGCTGGCACCGGCACCCGGTGCTTTGGCTGGAAGGGAGGGATTGGCACGTCTTCCCGTACCTTGCCCGAAACGATGGGTAGCTTTACGGTCGGTGTTTTGGTACAGACCAATTTTGGTGGTGTTTTGCAAATAGACGGTGTTCCGGTCGGAGAAGAACTGGGCAAATATTTCCTGGCTGACCAACTGAATGAAGATGCTGACGGCTCTTGTATGATCGTTGTGGCAACCGATGCCCCGGTAGATGCCCGCAACCTGGAACGGGTGGCCAAACGGGCCATGCTTGGACTGGCCCGAACAGGCGGCATCGCCAGCAATGGCAGCGGTGATTATGTAATTGCATTTTCGACGGCCGCTTCCTTGCTCATTCCCTACTATGTGGGCGCTGAATTTTACGAAACAAAAACGCTGCACAACGACCACTTGTCCCCACTTTTTTTGGCCACTATTGAAGCGACAGAAGAAGCCATCCTGAATTCTTTGGTAGCAGCGGAAACGATGAGCGGACATAAAAACCGCAAAATCGAAGCTTTACCTATGGAACGGGTAAAAGAGATTCTAAAAAAATATGGGCGTTGATGGATTAACAATGAATTGAACCGATTTTTTGATCAGCGTTAATCTGTT
Organism: Bacteroidota bacterium; assembly: GCA_039819485.1. Classification (GTDB taxonomy): domain Bacteria; phylum Bacteroidota; class Bacteroidia; order Chitinophagales; family Saprospiraceae; genus UBA6168. The sequence goes on from JBCBRY010000085.1 coordinate 1,260, forward strand.
CGATCCATTCCTTCTTTGCCCCATCCTATTTTAAAACAAAATGAGAATTTGTTGTTTCATATTAAGCTTGTTTTTTCCATGCCTTCTTTTCGCCCAGTCTGAGGAGCCGTCCAAGTGGCAGGTACAGGGTTATTTGAAATATTTAAACTCCTCGATTTTTGTACCATCGGACCAATCCCCGGTTCCGATCATTCCCTCTGAGCGTTTTTTACTCAATGACAACCTGTTGCACAATCGCCTCAATTTCAAGTACTTCGCCAATGACGAATTGACCATTCATGCGGAACTCCGCAACCGTATTTTTTGGGGCGACCAGGTGCGTTTTACCCTATTGGTACCGGACGGCGACTTTCTGGAAAACGTGGATGTTGGCAGTGATGATTTTTTTGACTGGTCGCTGGGCCTGCAAAACAACAGCGGTTATGCCCTGCACACCACGCTCGACCGTTTTTATGCCGAATGGGTGAAAGGCCAGTGGGAAGTACGCCTCGGCCGCCAGCGGGTCAACTGGGGCATCGCTACGATCTGGAACCCGAACGATATCTTCAACGCCTATAATTTTACCGATTTCGACTACGAGGAGCGCCCCGGGAGCGATGCATTGCGGGTCAAGCGCTACCTGGGTTTTGCGTCCAGCATCGAAATCGCCGTGGATGCTTTTGAAAACAAAGAAGAGTTCATCGGAGCGGCCAAAGCTAATTTTCATACCGGCACTTATGACTGGCAGGTACTCGTTGGTGTGGTGGAAGAAAATTTGACCATCGGTGGAGGTTGGGCCGGCAATTTGGGCAATGCCAGCTTTAAGGGAGAAGCCTCGTATTTCACTCCGCTGACGGACAGTCTCGACAACAGTTTCGCCCTGACCCTCAGCGTCGATTATACTTTTGAAAACCAGTTGTATTTCAACAATGGTGTTCTGTTCAATTCAAACGGTACGACGGGAAATGGGGACGACTTGCTGTCCTTTCAACTTTCTGCCCGAAACCTCTATCCCTACAAATATTCATTGCTGTCGCAGTGGGGCTACCCGATCAACCCACTGTTGAACGGTGCCATCATTGTCGTTTACAGCCCTGGCGAGGCCCATGCGACTTTCATCAATCCAGTCATCACTTATTCGCTTTCGCAAAACTGGGACCTCGACCTCGTCGGACAATTGTTTTTTCAAAAAACAGAAAAATACCGCAGCGAAGTGAACGCGGGATTTGTGCGGATCAAGTGGAGTTTTTAGATCCCGGCACTACTTTTTTGCTTTTGGGAGTAGCATGACCGGCAACTCCATGTCCAATTCCAAATTGTGATAAATTTCTGGCACCTGTGCGTTTTTGGCTTTACGACTTACTTCTGTTTTCACGTAGGTAAATATTTCATCAACGGTGATGATTTTGTCCTGGTCTGTATCTGCCAGCCCTTCTTCCAATCCCTTAAGGAGGTATTCGGTAAAATAGCCGCCCCTGCCATCAATCCCGTATGAATTAAAACCCGCTTTGTTGGAAGTGATATAGGCAATCCCTTTTTTTATTCCTTTTCGACGTCTGTTAAATTCATTTAAAACTTTCGGATCAATTTTGTCTCCCAACATTGTTTCGGACTTGCAAGCTTCGATAAAGCAGACTTTGTGGTTGGCCGGGGACAGGAAACACGGATTAAGCGAACTTCAATTATTCATTTTTGAACACTTCCGTTATTTAACAACAGGACAACACTTTGCTACAACTCGTACACCAACTGCACCACCCCATTCGGAAATGACTCTTGCTTTTTTAATTTCAGGTCAAAAGGATTTTTTATCCCATCAAACAGGGGGCGCCCCCTGCCGAGTACAGTGGGCATTACGGATAAAATTACCTCATCACATTGGCCTTCGTTGATAAACTGACCAGCCAGGTTCGCTCCCCCCAAGAGCCAGGTATCTTTTTCTTTTTTCTTAAGTTGTTCGGCCAATTCCTTGATGCCCCCTTTCCACAGTATCAGGTCTTTTCGGCCCATTGTATCAAGGGCACGGCTGGAAAAGATGTAAGTTTCCGAATGCGGGAATGCCCAGCCTCCGGGAAAGCCTTTGGCCTGCTCAAAGGTTTTGGAACCCGTGACAATATAACCGATGTTTTTATAAAACTCAGTATACCCATAATCAAGGCCAGCTTCCTGATAAGGCGTTAGCCAATCGACTCCTCCGTTTTCATCGGAAATCATACCGTCGAGACTGGCTGCTACGTAGAAGATAATTTTTCCCAAAGTTGATAGATAGTTATTAGTGAATGGTTAATATTTTTCAATGTATGACCACTTGTTCTGTAGTTCTGAGGCCGGTAGCTGATACCAAATCCAACCAGTAGATTCCGGGAGCGAGGTTGCCGATCGGCAGGGTGATTTTATCCGTGGCTGTTTTGTAAAAAAGCAATGAGCCGCTATTCGTAGACATTTCCAATTCAAAATCTCCCTTCCTCTCAATGGTCAACTCCTGGTCTGCGGGATTGGGGAAGACTAAAAACTGTTCCCATTCCTGTGTTTCACTTTCAACTCCGGTCAGGTTATCCAATTGGATGCTCCAAACCTGATTGGTCACCTGTTGGCCTAGTGCCATGCCGCCGGCAATTATCACTTCATTCTCATTAACCTGGGCTGCTCCGCGCAGATCCATTACTGCTGGCATCCGGCCAAAATTCTGAAATAAGCTATTGATAGATGGATCAAAAACGGTGATCCGATCCAGCGGGGAAACACCTCCTGAACCATTATAGGCGATGCCATTGAAATTATAGGTAACGTCACTTCCTCCTAGCCAGACCCCCTTCCGGTCATGGACCACGGCTGCCATGCGGTAGCCTCTTGCAGTTGCTAAAGTTTCTTTTGACCATTCAATTTCCAGGGGATTATCAGGGTTGATAATTCCTTTTCGAAAAACCGTTGTTGCGGGAAAATTAATCCCAAACCGGGCCCCGCCAGCGTAATAGATCGTATCATCAATGACCACTCCTGCCCCACCAAAAACTTTGTAATCGTTTTGATTAGGGACGGAGGTGCCCGCTGACCACTCGTTGGTCGCCGGATTGAAAACCTGCACGTCAGCTACATTCGTGGTATTGCTCCATCCTGTCACCACAAAAATCAAACTGTCCCGCCAGACGGCCTGCACCTGGTCATCGATGGCAACTGGAATAGGAGCCGCATCTGGCAGCCAGGAATTTGTTGACGGATCAAATACATGGACTTTATCAGAACTGGTTTCAGAAAGGTTGGCGGCCACATGGTAGCCACCAACGAGATAAATTTTTCCATTGACAAGGTTGGCCGACGCTGCTATTTTTCCACCGTTGGGATCGGGTACATCGGGAAGGCTTTCCCATTGATCAGCCTCTACATCATATCTCCAGGCTTTTAGGTGGATACCTGACCAGGTCTTGGTACTATCGATGCCACAGAAGGAATAAACGTAGGGTTTGCCATTAACTTCAGCTGCTATCACGGCGTTGTTGCTGACCTTTTCAGGCATGGAGGACAATTCGATAAACTGGGCTTGCAGGTTATTTGTGAGAAACAATAACAATAGCCAAACGGGAAAATGCGGGTTCATCCTGAGTGTTTGAAAGAAGGGGGAAGGTTATCAATTCGGGTTTAGTGTCGAATTGCAAAACAAATACAAAAAGCTGAGTAAACCTAAGAGTCGGGAGTAAAATGTAAAATTGAAAGGTATAGAATCCCGGAATTTAATTGGGATTACCAGGTATTCCGTTTTACTTTTTACTTCCTCATCCGCTACCTTTGGCAAAACGAAATTATGAAAGAAATACTAACGCCTACCATCTTGCTCGATTGGAACAAAGCCAGCCAAAACATGCAAAGAATGCTGGACAAAGCAGCCCAAAACGGACTCACCCTGCGCCCTCACCTGAAAACTGCCCAATCAGTGGAAATCGGCAGACGGATAAGGGAAATGGGCGTCAATGCCATCACTGTTTCTTCCCTGGAAATGGCTGAATACTTTGCAGAAGACGGCTGGGACGACATCACGGTGGCTTTTCCCATCAATGTGAGGGAAGTGGGGAAAATTTTCCGGTTGTCGAGAAAGGTTGCACTTAACATCCTGATTGTCAACCCAGAAAGTGTTGACTACTTGCAAGAACCCTTCCCAGGTAAAGTAGGTGTTTTCATTAAAATTGACGTTGGAACCCACCGCACCGGGCTCGATCCAGATGACGATGAAATGATTCACAAATGTCTGGAGAAAATAGAAGCTGCCCCCTCCCTGTCTTTCAAAGGCTTCCTGGCCCACGCTGGCCATAGTTACCGTTCTCGTACCAAGAAGGCTATTCTGGAAGTGCATCAATCTTCTTTGAAAAAATTAAATGCTCTGCGCAATAAATACATCAAGCAGTTTCCGGATTTGATCATTGCTCCGGGCGATACACCTACCTGTTCGGTAGCCAAAAAGTGGACGGGCGTCGATGAAATACGCCCCGGTAATTTCATCTTTTACGATTTGATGCAAGTAGAGATCGGTTCCTGCAAAATGGCCGATATTGCTGTGGCCATGGCCTGCCCCATTGTGGCAAAGCATGCCGACCGAAAAGAAATTGTTGTTTATGGCGGCGGTATTCATTTATCTAAAGATCGATTGGAGTGGAAAGGAAAAACCATTTTTGGTCGCCCGGTATTGTTGAAAGGGAATGGTTGGGAGATGCCCGACACAACCAGCTACGTCCGCATGATCTCCCAGGAACACGGCGTCATTAAATGCTCGGCCACTTTGTTCAAAAAATTGGAAGTAGGGGGCCTGGTTGGTATCTTACCCGTTCATTCCTGCATGATGGCCGATTTGATGAACGGATACCTGACCACGGGAGGTGAGTTCTGGGGGAAGATGACGAAATGAGAAACAGCGGGCAAAAACCAAAAAGCCGAGTCCTAGCTAACAGCGGTTTTTTTCTATTCTGAAATTTCATCTGGCTCCTCCTCATCCTGCTCCTCAGACTTTTTAGGAGTAAAAAAGCTGAAGATCGTTTTCCCATAATTTCTTTTTTGAAAAAAATAGGGATGCTCGTCATACTTGTGGTTTGGGTTATGTTCCATGACGAACCAACCGCCTTCTTTTAAAAGATCATGCTTAAACACCAAGTCCGGAATTGTATCAATGGTCGGCAGCGCATAAGGTGGGCCTGCGAATATATAGTCATATTTTTCAGTGGTACGTTCCATGAACTTGAACACATCAGATCGAATTATTTTTATAAAATCTTCAATCTCCAATTTTTTGGTGATTTGATGGACAAATTTGATGCACCCGCCAAATTTGTCCACATAAGTCACATCTCTGCAGCCCCTGGAAATGAATTCGTAACTGTGGTTACCTGTTCCACCAAACAGGTCAAGAACTTTCAATTCGTCAAAATAAAGGTGGTTCTGCAATATGTTGAACAAACCTTCTTTGGCAAAATCTGTAGTCGGCCGGGTGGGCCATTTATCGGCGGGCGGGCTAAAGCGTCTTCCTTTAAATTTTCCTGAAATAATGCGCATGTCGAATCCTTTAAGGGCAAATGGTTTGAATCAAAATAGTGAGGCCAGTCAACTACTTCTGCAATGTTACTCACATAACAAAAGGGAATGGAGCGGAAAGAAAAAATTAGGGTCAAAAGATTCAGCCGATTTACCAATTTCGAAGAAAGAAGGCAAATCGAGGAATTTTAGCTCAGCAATGTATCGGTAAAGTAATTTATATATTTCGGAATCGGTCACAACATGGCCTGTCAGAAAAAGGGGAGTTCGATTGGGATCGAGGCTGTTTTGTTCGAAGGCCAATAAAATAAAATACAATACATCGCTGGCCGATTTGCATTTAAAATTATTGTAGAACAACAGTTCTCCATTACTGAATAACGCCAATTGAAAAGAGTTCTTTTGAAAACAGGCAAAGGCAGCTTCGTCCACACCTTCAGGAATTGAATGGTAGGTTCCTGCCAAAAAAGGAGTGGCTGCACTGAATACCCGGTTGTTGGGGAACCTGTCATCGAGTACCGTCGTCAGGTCTTTTGTTAATGGATAGACGGGCCTGATTTTGAGCGAAGCGAGATCGTCCGCAAAAACGTCACTTGATTTCTCTTCGGTTATTAATACTTCGAGGTAGGTCTTTTTTTCCTCTTCATTAAACAAACGGGACGGAATGAGTGAGGTAGCAGGTTCGAGGAAAGCAATTTTCACCTGGCCGTAAACCGGATTGAGCACATCCTCGCGACCGCAGGCGTCGTCCAATCTTGCTGAATAGTCAGTTGATGAGCCGTTATCGTTTTTCAGGTCGACCGTTTTAAGCAATAACAACTTATTAGAGTCGCCGTGATAGACAGCATAAACCAAACTGTCCATCCCGGCAAGGATGGACAGTTTGTAAGCGGATGTCTGATCCCGCTGAAATTCATTCTCGATGATATGGTAAGTTATTCCCAACTGCCAGTTAAAATAGGTTTACTCAACGAACCAAATTTGATCTTTTTATTTGGGTCGTATAAGTTATCGTATTTTTTGTATTTCTTGTCGCTAAACTGTCCCATGAAATCTGAATAAGTAATGCCTACCTCTACCACATCCACTGTTGTCATTTGATAAGAAGCTGTATCCGCTTTGATATCAAACTCCAATCCATCTACTGTAGGGACCTTGCCCAGGTTTGCTAAATCAAGACCAAGTGCTTTGACCGTATCAATGGCCGGTGCGTAGGAAGTATCGTAAGTAATAACACTGTTTGGATCGTCAGGATCACCAGTAACAGAAACCAAGGTGAACTTACCGTAAGTTAAAGTGTCAGCCAGTTGTTGAAAGGAGCCGGCAAATTTTCCTGTTACGCCCCGGTAAACCTCTTGGGCTTGCCGGATCTGGATCAATTTGTTTACGATGGCCGTTTCTTTGTTAGCCTTCACAGTCTGGAACTTGATAGGTTCTTGTACAGTGGTAAAAAGTACATATCCCAACGCACAGATCAGGATAAATAAAAGGACATTGAAAATTACGCGCTTCTTCATTCCGGTTTGTTTTGATGCAATGATAAAATATTTTTTGCTGTAAGCATGAAATAAAGGTGCAATTTTAATGATTCAAATCCTTTCGCCGAAATAAGGAGGGCGTTGATTTCATTCCAACCTTATATTTTTTGGCAAAAAAATGAATTATTAATAATTCTGCTCAATTAACGTAGCAGAACAGCTGGCCAACAGGCCAGCAATTAGCAGATGATATTTCCAGCAATTTTGGTGGGTGCTGCTTAATTTTACCCAACATTACACTCTCCGAAGTAGCGGGCTCCTTCTTCTACGATCAATGATTTGGCGGTTATGATGCCTCTGATTAGGGCTGTTCCTTTAAGGGTCAAGGTGCCACTGGCGGTCATTTCACCTTCAATCGTTCCTTTGACGACAGCATCTTTGGTGTGAATATTTCCCTCAACTTTGCCTTTCTCTCCCATTACAAGTCGTTTATCACATTTCATTTCGCCTTTCATGGTTCCGTCTAACCTGACATTTTCCGAGGACATAAATTTTCCCTCTATCACCGTACCGGCAGAGATGACACAGGTTTCCCCGGTTTCTTTCACACCGTTGTGGCCATTCAGTTGGCCGTTTTTAGCTGTTTTTACTTTTGTTTTGGTACCTAGCATTTGAATGAGATTTTAAATTGTTAAGATTGCCGAATTCTTGGACTCGTCTGACTGAGTAATAATATGTTGGCCGGGTCTTGCCGGCCAATCGAATAAACAAATTTTGAACAACGCCTAAAGAAGGCCGGGTAATCACGAATTGGAGATCTTTGCTCCCAGCGCACAAAAGCATGTATTTTTTGAACACTGTGAATACCTTATCCGGAGTTGCATTACAACTTTTGCGGATTAATCGGTTGGTCAATCAAACTTTCTGGTCAGGAAAATGATTAATGTCCTTTGTACGAATAGGTGTGAACGTTAACTAGTATAGTAAGGTGGTGTAAGATAGAAATGTTCCAAAAATGGATATAAAAAAATCAAATTCTACCTTTGTATTGTTTCGTAAAAATTAACACAGAACCCTTACGAGCATAAAAGTAGAAATGTTTGAAAATATAGCCGCTAAATGGATACTATTATTTTAGGAATTGAATCTTCTTGTGATGACACCGCTGCTGCGGTGCTCAAAAATGGAGTCGTTTTGAGCAACTGTGTTGCCAATCAGGAGATTCACCGATTGTATGGTGGAGTTGTTCCCGAGGTCGCTTCCCGCGCGCATCAGGAAAACATTATTCCGGTGGTCGATCAAGCCCTCTTGAAAGCAGGCGTCAAAAAGGATGAAATAAGTGCTGTGGCATTTACCCGGGGCCCTGGCCTGATTGGCTCTTTGATTGTCGGCACTTCTTTTTCCAAAGCCTTTGCCATGAGCCTGGGTATCCCTATCATCGAAGTAAACCATATGCAGGCACATGTGCTGGCTCATTTCGCCGAAGACCCAAAACCTTCTTTTCCCTTTCTCTGCTTGACGGTCTCAGGTGGACACACACAGATCGTGCGGGTCAAGAACTATTTAGACATGGAAGTCATCGGGCAAACTCTCGACGATGCTGCCGGAGAGGCCTTTGACAAGGCTGGCAAAATGATGGGCCTGGACTACCCTGCCGGACCGATCATTGATAAAATGGCCAATGAGGGGACACCTTCATTTCCTTTTCCTGAACCGCAGGTGAAAGGGTTGAATTTTAGTTTTAGCGGTCTGAAGACAGCTATCCTCTATTTTCTGCGCGATAAGGTGCAAGAAAACCCGAATTTCATTACCGAGAATCTTCCCGACATCTCCGCCTCTATCCAGGATCGCATCGTTACTATTTTATTGAAAAAACTCAGAAAAGCATCCCGGCAAACCGGCATCAAGGAAATTGCTATTGCCGGGGGTGTATCGGCCAACTCAGGGCTAAGACGTGGTTTGGAGGAAATGGGTAAGAAGGAAGGTTGGCGAACTTACATCCCCCGTTTTGAGTTCTGCACTGACAATGCCGCCATGATTGCGGTTACAGGTTATTATAAATACATGAAAGGTGAATTTGCCTCCCAGGATATTTCACCAGTAGCGAGAATGAACATTTAATGGTTGATGGCTAATCGCTGATTGTTTTCTAAAAGAATATTTAAAACAATCAGCAATTAGCCATCAACCATCCTAACTGTCCTTCATTACTCTTTTTTTCATCCGTTCAAATTCAAACTCCGTGATAACCCCGGCTTCTTTCAATTCTCCTAATTGTTGCAGCCGGTTAATCATTTGGTCAGCCTGGTTTTCGGATTGTAAAGTTTCTGCCATGACGTCATCGATCGTCTCTGGTTCCGGCTTAGGGACTTCAATATCTTCGGCGGCAGCGGCTTCTTCGGCAGCTTTACGCTTGGCATCTTGTTGCTTGCGCATTTCTTCAGCTACTTTTTTCCCTTTCTCAAATTGTTCCTTGTACAATTTTTTTAACCGCTCAGTATCAAAGTCGAGAACGGTTCCTCCGGTTTCGAAATGTACTTTAAATACACTCCCTAATGCGTAGGTAGAAGCTCCGGCCATGACCGCATTCGTGACACCGCCCAGATAAGAACCAACGACCGGAATCAGCTTGGCAAGGCTCCCGGCCCCCATTCTTGCCAAGGTAGCAGTCGTCAGGGCGCTTACAATTGCCTTACCTTGTGTTTCGGCAAAATCGACATCATAGACTTTGCACAATTGACGGATCATGTCCAATTGAGCCGCACTAACGGCAAAAACATCCACTACGGGAACCGGGATCACTCCAGCTCCCATGCTGAATAATATGTGGTTGCGAATGACTGAATCCGCATGTTTATCTCTTTCTTTTTTGACACTCATGTTATTGGTATTAGGTAATGGTTAATAGGTTTTGGATTCTTTGAACCCCGGTCTTACAACCCGGCGCTTTGCTTCGCCAACTTGTTATCTGTAAAACTGCTACAATTATAATAAGGAAGTGGGAGGTAGGAAAGTTTTCTTCGACAGGAGAGAAAATTGGGGCGATGAAAGCTCAAATTCAAAAGTTGGCTCTGGTTCAGGATCATTTAACGAGTAGGGAACTTGTAACCCACAAAAACGAGTCGCCCGGACTTTCCAACCCATGAATAAAGCGGTGGGTTGACAGTCCGGGCGACTCGTTTTTGTTTATCCTCCAGAACCACTTACCTCACAAGAACCTAATTAAAAGGGTTCAGGTAATGAGGGTCATCGAAAAAAGTCGTATCCGTTAAAGTATGGAGAAAAGCCTCCAATGCTTTCATTTCCTCTTCCGAAAGGCCCAACCCTTGTTCTGGTATAGAACCGGTAGGTGAATTATCAAATTGATGCCCACCAGAATTATAATGCTCTATGACTTCAGCAAGTGTTTCGAAACGACCATCATGCATGTAAGGAGCAGTCAGTGCAATATTCCTAAGGGTAGGTGCCCTGAATTTGCCGATATCACTTTGTTTTCCGGTAACTCCACCAAGACCAGGATCAGGAAAATCATCATAAGTTTCAACATCTTCAATGTTATTGTTGTGGTATCTGTTATCTGTCAATAGTCCACCGAACCCAGCATGGCAATGATTGCAGTGCCCCGCCGTTTCACCAGCATTCCCTCCTAATTCATCAAAATAAATAAAGAGTCCCTTCAGTTCATCATCTGAGAACAAGAGCGGAAAAGTATTACCTTGAAGCATCTTTTGCTCCCAACGGCTATTATAGCTGACCAAGGTTCTTTCATATTGAGCCAAGGCTTTGGTAACCATGTCCCTTGTAATGTCTTCTGCACATTCAACCCCAAAAGCTTTGCGGAATTCTTCAGGGTAAGTGAGATGGCGCTGCATTTTTTCCTCTACATTTTCCCAAGTTTCCAACATCTCAACCGGATCGGTTACAGGGTGTAACGCCTGGTCTTCCAAACTGGGTGAACGCCCGTCCCAAAATAATCCATTCTCAAAAAAACCAGCATTGATCAGTGACATTGAACTCCTTCTTCCAGTTAGGCCATTTACGCCGGCGCTCAAGGCAGTTTGATTATTAAATGAAAGTTTCGGGTCATGGCAACTGGAACAAGAGATCGTGCTGTCAACGGAAAGAATAGGATCAAAGAATAATTTATGTCCCAGGTCAACTCCTTCTATTGTCAATGGATTATCGGCCGGTATAATCATTTTTACATCCCAGCCAATCATTTCTGGCAGTTCATAAGGAGAAGGATCGTAAGCAATGTCGGTCAGGTCATTACATTGTCCAACAGGTGGTTCGCCTCCTGCATCATCGTCTTTACAGGCAGGAATCAAAAATGGAATGATCAAAAGAAGAAATACAAATTTTTTCATACCGCAATTCTTGTATTTGAGAGTGTATCAATAATGATAGGAGCAAAAATAAGTACTTATGAGGGGTGTTTAAATATTAGTTAATTCAAGCGCAACTGGTAGAAAGTAAAAAGATTTTTGATCAGAATCGCCCGTTTTTGAGGTGCTTACTCACTTATGTCTCTCTACTACTGTCCAACTACTTTCTATATCGCAACTTGAATTAGTTTATACCGCTCTCACAAACTGCCACTTATATTTACTCGATAGTGAAACCTCTTTCAAAGTTATTGGTCAGAAAGACCAACGGTTCAATGTTATCAGTATTATGGGTTGCCCAGTTTTCAGGAATGGTCAAATCTAAGATTTGTCCAGCATCATTTTGGTAAAATTCGACCAGATCAAGCGTAATGTTCAAATCAGCACTCTGATCCGGATCCACAACAATGGCTTTTTCCAGGGTAACCGTTTTGAAGTAATCATCGCCACCAAGGTGGTGCCCCAAGGAAGCATCATCCCCCATGCCGAGACCATCACCGTCTTTGTCAAAAGAACCATTGATCTTCATAAAGATAAAGCTGTCCCAACCTGACCAATATTCGCCGCTGTTGCTGCGCAATGGGTGGTTTACACCATAATCCGTGAAATTGTCATTGTTCAGATCAGCTGGCACCCCAATGCTGAATTTGAGCGCTTTGTAATTGCCGGCGGGAATATTGTCCAATGGATAAGTAGTGGCCCTTTCAGCCTCCTCCAATGTGCTATTTTCAGAAAAACTGAGGTAATCAAGTTCAAAAAGAACCGCCTCGTCACTGCCCTCTTCTTCCACTAAAGCAACTTCAGAAATGAAAAAACGCAGATCATTGAAACGGATAGGAAAGCTTTCCGGGTACTTATAAGTAAACTCAGAATTCTGGAATACCAACGGCTCACCAGCATACACTGCTTTGAAATTAAGGTTTACACTCCCGGTATCCCCGAGTACCTGATCATCATCGCAAGATGCTGCCATAAAGAGTGCTACAATTGTGAAAAGAAAAAGTATTTTTTTCATAGAAAATAAATTATTGATTCAACGAAGGGCGTATTTGATTTGAAATAAGAACTAAGGTGTTTTAATGCTCATTGAGTGAATAATTTCAAATTCCTCAAATTATTTACCAACAAATCAACAAGCTCAAAATTTCAAAAAAATCCTTGTAATACTACAATGATTTTTGTCAGGCAAAGTTGAGATTAATTCACTGATATTTCTGTAACAGAAAACACATTGGGCAGATTATCCTGAATCTTTTCTTCTATTGTCTGGAAGCTGTCATTCTCAAAATCAACCCCCTCAAACCAATCCATATAATTTGTTTTCAAAGTCAATCTGACATTATCTCCCTTTTCAACTGCCAAAGATTCCGAAAAAGCAAATGCCAGAGCGATTGGTTCGAAAAAACGGAATTCGTCCGTTCTGTTAGAAAGGAGGGTATCATATCTGAGGGTCAAGAGATTTGGGATGTAGCCAGTACCAGATTCGAAGGAAATGGTATCGCTGCTCGTATCAAGCGGGTGTCCGGATGGGAGGTCAGAAGTGATTTCTTTTCCCAGCAAAAATTCTTCCAATCCCAGAATGAGATTCAAGCCAGTGAAGACCCCTTCCGTTTTTATGGTTCCAACCGTTCGGGACTGAAAGTTTTCGGTATCCAATTTTGCAAAATTATCCACGACCGTTTGCACCTCCCCGTCGGCAAAAGTCAACTCTAATTGGTCGATAACGTCCACCTCTGACCCATCCTGTTTTACCAGTTTGATATTCGAGAAAAAATACCTCGCTCGTTCAAAGAGTACCGAATCGGAAAGGTCAGCCGTATGGATATTGGGATAAAAAACACTGTACCTGAGGGTCGAAGAGTCCTTGGGCACTTCCAGTCGATGTTGAAAGCCCAACGTCAGGGTAGGGAAAGTACAACAGTCGCCACATGGGTCATCAGCCGACACATTGTAGTTGACCGCATCGGTGTCCAGACACCCCTCGACAGGCTCATAACAAGTCAACAAAAGAAAGCTGGAAAATATAGAAATAGCGATAAGAAGTCGTTTGCTCATGCATGGAGAAGATTGCTGAATGCGAATTGCTAATAGTTGAATCGAAAAACCCCTCATGAATTACTCATCATTCAAACCTTCATTTTCATTCTCTTTACCAGCCAGGCTTGAAGTACAGGGCGGAAACCGGCATTGATATCCGCCTCCACGAAGTCGATTTTATATTGCAAGCATTTCATCTTGAGTTCCTCTTTAAACTGCCTGACCTGATTGACGTAATGTTCTTTGACCTGGTTGGGCTGCAGTCGTAATTGCTCGCCCGACTCCATATCAATAAACAGGTAGGGACGGTTCTCAAATTCAAAATCCACCTCCAGCGATTTATCAACCGTATGGAACAGGATTACTTCGTGCTTATTGTGTTTCAAATGCTGCAAAGCCGAAAACAACGCCTCTGTATTTTCATTTGATTCAAACATATCACTGAAAATCACTACCATCGAACGCCGGTGGATACTGTCGGCAATCAGGTGAAGTGATTCCGCCGCAGAAGTCGTTTTATTCCGCTCTGGGTTGTCGATCAACCTTTGCAGATAGGTCAACAGCAGACGATAATGAGATGTGCTTGATTTGCAACGGGTATGCTCTTCCAGTTTATTGTCAAATATGGTCAGCCCAAAAGCGTCCCTTTGTTTTTGCAACAAATTCATCAAAGCAGCAGCGGCAAGTGCGGAAAACCGTAGTTTATTCGTGTAGCTTTTACTGTCCTTTGTCACTTCCGGAAAGTACATCGAAGAGGATGAATCCACCACAATCTGACATCGCAGGTTCGTTTCTTCTTCAAACCGCTTTACGAACATTTTATCGGTGCGGCCGTACACTTTCCAATCAATATCTTTGGTGCCTTCTCCCTGATTGTAAAGCCGGTGCTCCGCAAATTCAACAGAAAATCCGTGAAACGGGCTCTTGTGCAACCCAATGATAAAACCTTCCACTACCTGCTTGGCCAGTAGTTCCAGGTTGCCAATATTTCTAACGTCGTAATTATCGAGTAAAACCATTTGGGAGTTGTTGGTGGTTGATTATGGATTGTTGGTGGCTGAGATTTTAGTAATTGACAATTCGCAACCAACAAGAGACAATCAAACAACGCTTTCCACTTGAAAGTGTTGCGTCGGTTGGGATATGCTTAACGTTTTGGAAATGCTGTTTTTGTAAACCAGTACAGCACCCAAAAGAATGCTGATCCAACCTATATAAAAAATAATTTTCCCGTAGAAGCGGGATTGTTTTTCAAAAGTAAAGTATTTGACCCCTTGGTTGTCTATCGTTTTGTCCTGCCAATAATACCAGCCCATCCCAATGCCGCCCAACAGAAACAAAGGGTTGATGAGCAAACCACCTACTAACACCAATGCCAGGTAAATGAACAACCAACCCAAATGGGCTTTCCGGCCTTTGTGCAGTTCCGCATTTATTTTTTTTGTGAAATCTTCAATGTGTTCCTTAGGAATTGGTATGCCGCGTTGGTTTAGGATGGTCCGCGCAACCGTCACGTCCTCCACATTCCAATCGGTTGGTTTTCGCACAATGGCGATCAACTCTTTATCGTCCAGATCATGTAGATAATGGCCTTCAATGTAGTCCGGGTCATTTAACACCTTTTCCCGCAACAGGTCATTGACCCTTTTAAAATCCAACGACCGGATCTTGATCAGCGCCGTTGGCACCAGTCCATGCCCGACGATTGCTGCATCGAGCAAGGTCCGGCTGTTTTCCAACTTATAGGGAATTCGATGATCATCCAGCATTTTGGCAAATGCTTTCGCATGTTCCATACTATGGAAGTCCCGGTAGAATTCAAAACTTCCGGACATTTCCCTGATATGCTGATCATCGATTAGGTCCATGATGTATTCGGTCAAGGGAATTCGGTGGAAGGCAGAATGACGACTGACAAAAGTTCTTCTACCCTCTACCGAATACCCCGTTTAATTGGCAAATACCATTCGCTTTGTATCCATTACCATACCATCCACTACCAGTGTGTATGCGTATACGCCGGTGAAATTATAGCCATGACGGTAGAGTATTTCATTGGTTCCTTTGTTTAGCTGAATCGGCAAACGCTTGATTTCCATGCCGTTCATATCCGAAACAGAAATATATGCCTCTTGGTAAGGCACTTCCTCGTGAACGTGGTACAGCAGCCAGGTCGCTTCATCAAAAGGGTTGGGCCGGTTTTGCAGCAGTTCGATCTTGTGCTCCCGGGCGGCAGCCACCACCTCACCTACGGCATTCACTTCATCAGCTCTTTTTTCTTCGCTAAAAAGGCTTTCGACCCCTTCTTCGTCAACACTGGCTACACTGAAATAAGTGAGGAACGGATGTGCGTCGTAATCAAATGTAATCGTCGTTTCGTTTGTCGTTAAAATGGTATCAAAATCATTGCTCAAGTGGCGGACCATTACCCGGTACTCACCATAATTGTTCGGATCATCAATATAAACGGTGACTTTCTCTTCCCAAAAAGTAGCATTAAAATCAGGCGTGAACGGCCCGATGGCAGCCATACTGGCCGCCGTTCCATTAATAACAGAATTTCTTTTTAAATAATTAAAATTCACAAAAAAACTATCGATAACTGAATCACCGTCGGTATCGACGCCCAGTATGTCAGAAGTCGTGTGCTGACGGTCGTGGTAGTCGGGGTCGCTTACATCGGCGTTACCGTGTTCGTTGGCTGAACAAAAACGCATGGCCGCGAATCCCTGTTGCCGAAAAGGGATATGGTCGCCCCCCCTACCCGCTCGGTCCTCAGCCGACATGATGGTCAACAGCATCGGCACGTCTGCAATTGGAGCCAGCTCTTCGGCGTATTCCAATTTAATGAAACGGGCCAATTGTTTGTTCTGACTATTGTTGGATCCCTGAGAAAACAGCCGGACTTGCGTACTGTCCACATGGTTGAGCCCAGGACAGGAAGGAGCGGAAGACGTCTCCCCGCAAATTATGCCCCCGACCACGTCATTGTTCAACACGGCATTTATCTGCATGTCTTTCTGTACTGCATACTTCGCAAATGCATCGGCACCATACAGCCCCTGCTCTTCTCCAATGGTGGCCATAAAAACAATGGTTCTTTCAAAGGCCAGTTGGCTCATGACCCGCGCCAATTCCATGACCAGCGCAGTACCACTCGCATTATCTTCCATACCATGTGCTTCGCAATCCACATCACAGGCCCCCTCACAGCGGCTATCTACATGAGCCTCAATGAGGACAAGACCAGGTTTTGCTAAATCTGTTCCAGGAAGTACTGCGCAAATATTCCGGTGCTGTGTCATTCCACAAATGTCCAGGTCAAATTGGAGGTAAAACGGAATTAAGCGGCCTTCACTTTCCGTTTGCATTTGCTCGAAACGTTCATATATCCAGCGGCGGGCAGCACCGATACCGTAGGTTGCAGAAACGGTATCCGACCCCGTGTTCCGGTTTTCGAAAGTACTTAGTTTTAACAAGTAGGCCAGCAGAGAATCCGTCGAGATCCCCTGGCGAATGTTTTGTACAATTTCATCTGGCGAATCGATCATCACCGTTGGCAGGTAATCAGCCGGATCATAATTATTGAGCATGATTTCTTCCGCCAGCGGATTGGTCGAAAGCATATTAGTTTGAGAAAAAAGGAAAAGGGAATTTGTAAGCAGCACAAAAAAAAGTATCGTTCTGTTCATATTGAAATTGAATTGATTGTGGGCTGTGAAGATAGGGAAGTTTGCCAAAATGAATCATCAGGGTGACCAGGCATGGTCAGTCGGGTTCTAAATTGTCTTTGAGGTTGCTTTCTGTTTTTTGATCAAACACATCGGCACATAGACCGTACGGAGAGTTTGTCTGGGCAAACAAGCCGTGATCTATGTGCCGATGTGTTTCAAATTCATTCAACGCTATTTTTTGATTAAGCTGCCGGTATAAAAGAGGTAGTTGATCATTGGTAAAAAAAGCACCATGCCCACTAAGTCTATCAGGGCAATTTCACCCCAAATCATTTTTATCAAAACAAAACCCAACATGGTAATGAATACGGCAAAAGGCAGCAATTTTAAATAGCGCTTTTTCTTAAATGGCAAGTAAATTTTTCCGAATTTAAAATCAGCATGTATTTCCCTGGGAGTTCCTGCATAGGCGTACCCCAACCGCTGCTGCCACTGGAAATTAAGCAGGACAACGACTCCCAAAATCAATTGAGAGACAAAAAACAAAAAGAGCCCCCATTGCGAAAGGGTCGGTACAGCCGGTGGCGGTGGCGGTGGCGCTATTGCCGTTCCAAATGCCGTGGGAACACTGCCTACCGGAATCGTACTGGCAACTGTATTGGTGGCAGCATCAATGACGCTCACTGTCCCGTCGTCGCCATTGGCCACGTAGATTTCGGAACCATCAGTAGTGAAAGACAGCCCCCTCGGCCCGTTGCCAACAGGTATCGTATTTTCAACGGTATAGGTGATGGTACTAATTACGTTCACCGAGCTTGCTCCAAGATTGGTCACATATACATTTGCTCCGGCCGGGTCGACTTTTAAGTCAAAAGGAATGGTGCCTGCACCATTTGAAATGGTGCTGCTGACCGTATTCGTTGCAGCATCAATGACGCTTATGTCAGAGGAAAACCGATTGGCCACATAAACCTCAAAACCTCTTGGACTGGCCGCAATGCCTTGCGGCCCGGAGCCTACCGGAACAGTGGCCACGACGGTGTCCGTAAATCCATCGATGACTGTAACGCTCCCGGAAACAAAATTGCTAACGTACACCGTCGATCGGTTCGGACTGACAAAAACACCGTGAGGGGTCATGCCCACCGGCACAGTGGCCACGACTGTATTGCTGGCCATACTGATGATACTCACTTCATTGCTGCCTCCATTGGCCACGTATACTTTGCCATTTTCACCGACAGCAATTCCCTCCGGAGCTGTTCCAACTCCAATGGTAGCGATGACCGTATTCGTTGCAGCATCAATCACACTGACGCTTGCAGCTGACTGATTGGTGACATAAACCCTTGATCCATCTGGACTTACGGCAACTCCAAACGGACCAAAACCAACCGGAATGGTAGCAATCACCGAATTGGTCGGAATGTTAATCACACTAACATTGTCACTGAAAAAATTTGGCACATAGGCAAATGGCTGGGCTTGAGTAAGGCTGCTAAAAAAATGCAGCAGCAGTAAAAGGCTCACGCATTTTGAGAGGTTGAAAAACGAAGTAAGTTTTCCCGATAGTAGTCCAATCTGTTTCATAGGATCTTGATTTAACGGAGAAGCATTCGAAAGATAAAATGAATCTTGGTTGAGATATTCTCCTTTTCTTCATCTGCCTTAACGAGCAGGAAGAAACATATGTGTTGAGTTAATGGTGGATCAATTTATTTTTAGGAAACAGAAGAAGAAGGGTCAGGCAGGAAAATGGAGAGACATATAATTTATTTACGCAATACAACAACTGCGCCGATCTGAGCCGGGAGTTGGAATTGTTGAAAAGAAATTAGTAAAAAGTTTTATGCAGGAGATCAAAAAAAATGACACTTTTCTTTGCTTGAAAATGAGTCTTGAGGCTTGGAAAGCAAACATTTGCCAGCGGAAAAGTGTCATTTTTAGCGCCCCTTATTTTTGTCTGGGCACTTACTTAGGTGACCCTTACAACCATTCACTGAGTCAATCATCATTGGGCGGTTGGTCTTCCTGGCGAGGTTCCAGGTTCAAGCCAATCCGCATTCCCACCGTAAAATGGCGCCAGTTCACGGCATCATATTCATTGGAAAATTCTTTTTCTGAAATAACCTCGCTAAAACCCGCCCAACTGAGATTCGGGAAATAACGCACGCCCGCCATAGGTGAAACAGTCAGCAAATGCGTCAGCTTGAGATCCAGCAAAAAATTGATGCCCCCGTTTAAAACCAGTTTTCGATCCTTTAATTCCAGTGAAGGGCTACCGAATTCCTCCTCTAACCGGATATATTTCATTTGTACAAAATCCAATCCCGGTGATAACTGAATATACAATCTCGACCGCTTCATTTCCCGCAGTTGCAGTGCTTTAAACGGGGTCAAATTAAAATTGCCCTGCAAGCCAACCGTATATACGATAAAATGATGGTAGGGCATTAAATATTCAAAATGGGCGGCATGTACAGCGGGGGCCAATTGCCACTCCGGTGCCTTCAATTGAAATGTATAATCAATGGTAGAAGTGATGCCATATTGCAGGAACTCCGTTTTTCTGCGGGTAACGTAGTTTTCCACCAATACCTGCCATTCTTCCGAAAACCCTTGCGTTGGCGCAATGGTAAAACCCAGCTGAGCATTGGACAAACAGGGAAAGAAAAAAATGACGGCAAACAGTAACGGGTATTTCTTCATACCAAGGGATTATCGTTTTATTTGAAAGAAACGAAAATGCCTTGTCCATCTTGTATAGATTTTTTTGTTAACGTTTTGGCGTAAAAATGCCGGACCAGCAAAACTGGCCCGGCAAATTAAGCAACTATAGGACTCTTGCTTAAAATCAATGACTGATCATAATTTGTTCCACGGCTTTTGCGGTCCCGTTATCGAATTGCAATAGGTAAATACCATTCGGCAAATCGGAGACATTTATGGTCGCTTTGGTGTGTTCTGCTTTTTTCAGTTGCCTGACAACCTGCCCGGAGAAATCATGGAGCGTTATGAATCCAGGTTCTTCTCCAATATTTTGTATTTCAATGTATTGGGTGGCGGGATTGGGAAATATTTCAACTTTAATTTTAATTTCAACAAATACGGAAACAATTTTTGAATAAGTGTAAGTCCCATTAAAGTCCGTTTGTCTCAATCGATAATAAGAGCGATTGTTCAGTGGGTTTTGATCAACAGCGTGGTAGCTCAGTTTATCATCAGAATTACCGGCCCCCGAAACCTGTTCGAGTATTTCCCATTGTACCCCATCTGCGGATCGCTCGACCGTAAAAAAATCATTGTCTTTTTCAGAAACCGTTGTCCATTCAATTCCTACCTGTTCTTCGTCCTGGAGTGCTGCCGTAAAATTTTCCAACTCAACCGGCAATTGCGATTGGCTGGCAGGTATTCTTTCAATGACCAAATTGTCCAGGCACGTTTTGTCCCGACCACTTCCATCCATGAGCCGACCGATAATAACGTCGTCTGAACTGTTCCAAAACAAATTACGATTGTCAGGGCCATCGTTGCGCCAAACAGATGTGCCATCCACCAGAAAGGTGCCCGTTCCCGTATTCGGATCGTAAGAAAATTGGTAGGTTCTATAGAGGTCGTCGTAAGGGACGTTGTAAATATTCCCGGAGGCAATAGAAAGGAAACCGCCAAGGCCATCTTGTACCCGATAACCGATGGAGATATTACCGCTGTTCATCTCGATTTTCAAGCCTTCCCCCCTTTCGAAAAAGAATGCCTGATTCTCTTCTCGTTGGTAATCAATTTTCACATCAATTCCCTCCACATCGAATAAAGAGGATGCAGGAATAGTTAAATTTATATCCTTTTTTGGGGTGCCCGGGTTAAGCCCATTGGAATCGTTCGCTCCGTTTATGTCTGCAATAGCAGAAGAACTGACACTGGCCGCATCCGGCCCGACAGTGGCTTGTGTAACGGGATTGTTATCCCAATCAAAATGACTGATAATCTGCGATTGAACATCGAAAGTTTTGAAAAAAACGACTATTGTAAGCAATAAATTTTTCATAGTAGCATACAGTTTTACATATCTAATTCATTGACTTCCAATGACTTATTGCGGTCAATAAATCACGGAAGAAAGGGGGCCCTGGATTGAAAAAATAAAAAGGAAAAATTGAGTTTAGCGTTTCTGAAAAAGGGAGGTTGCGTTGAACTTGTGTTCAACTGCTCAAGTCATAAATACTTTTTAATGAAAAAACTGAGGGAGGAAATGGTTAAAAGGAAGGGTTTTAGGTGTTCATTCGCTTTTGAGACGAAAACACAAAAGAAAGTCACATCTTTTTAAAAATTATTTTCCCACTCTTTACGGAGCATGGCATATTGGTACTCGCTGCCCCATTTGTTATTGAACCAAATATTTTCAATAAAATGGCCCTCTTGGCGAAATCCCAGGCTCTTCAGTAGTTGAATGGATGCTTTATTTTCTGCATCCGTAATTTCCACGATGCGGTGTACTTCTTTTTGATTAAATAAAAAATTCATGATGCCCAGCATCGCCTCTTTTGCGTACCCTCTTTGTTGAAATGAGGGTGAGATACTCATCCCGATTTCAGCAATCCTTGGATCGGGGGCATGTAACTTGATCGCGCAATCCCCGACCAACTGGTCGTTTTGTTTTTGTGCAATGGCAAATTGTACCCATTCACCGGGCTTCCCCAATTCCTTATCTTTATATTCCCGGATAAATTTTTCGCACTCCTCTTTGTTCATGATGTCAAATCCCTGGTACAACGCAACTGCCGGCAGGCAGCGGTAGCTGTGGAAATCGTTCAGGTCTGTTAACTGAAGATTTCGGATAGCAAGTCGGTTGGTTGATATCTTCATTTTTTTTGATTATCGATTAACGGAATACATGATTAACGAATTTAGAATAACTCAGCTCAATTAAAAATCATTAATCTCATAATCGAAGTTGTTTAAAAACTTCATCGTCAATCATTGGGTTTCCAAAATATCTTCTCCCAAAAATTTATCATCCTTGTTATAATACCATTTGAGAGAGGCGGGAAAATTGATGCCTTTTATATTTTTCTGGTCGGGGCAAAGAATATATTCCCCGTCATTTTTTGACTCATCATGATAAAACCGATAAGCCATGAGCGAATAATTAATTGTATTAAAATAGAAATACCAGGTGTCGTCCCCAACATTTTCGTCATAGGTCACTTTTAAGGCCAAGGCTGGCTCACCTAAAATATCCATTTCAATCACCTCTTCGTGGATTTTCGTTCCCGGGTCAGTCAGTTTCATCGGCAGCCCCCATAAATAAAGATAATAATCCCGTAGCAATTGGGTTCGTTCACTATTTAATTTATGCTTTTTACGGTCGGCATCAGAAATATTTTTGGATTTGTTTAATAAATGAATACAGTTGCCATTTTCAAAAACGTGTACTAATTCATTTCCCTCCTTGTGCTGAATTAATTCGAAAAAAGATTTTTTATTGTTGATATGCAAATGAGTGCGCCGGTCGGGACCATCAGGGCGGGTTTCCTTCAGATGAAGACCACCTTTAAAAGTATTCCATTTTCCGCCGGGGTCGTGGTAGTCAATGCTTTTTTGCAGGAGCTGCGACGCTGTTAAATTTTGGGAAAATAATGGAACGGCATAAAGGAGTGCGACAATAAGTGAAATTATTTTTATCATAAATTTTGGTAGCACCAACATTGTTGCCGCTCTCGGCGGCACCAATGTCTGTTTAATAAAGGTGCTTTAATTTTTAACAATTAATTTTTCAGAACCAATGATTTGGCCTTCCGAAGCCATAGTTATAAAATATATGCCGTTTGGTAAACTATTTATTTCTTTATTTCCAATCTGCCTGCTCAATTCAAATGAAAGGCTGTATTTGGCACCCATTGGGGCGAATGGCACCTGACAATTCAACAGAAAGAAATGACAAAAAAAGGAAGGAACATAGAAGAGCTTTCATGCGTCTGGATAATTTAATTGGAGAATAAAAATTAATTTAGAGAATTGTATTTTAAATTATCCTGTCTCAACTAAAATTGTCTGAATACTTGCGAACAAATTGACTTTTTCAGATAAAATATTTCACTAAATAATAAACCATTCCCATTGCTACGGCAAAGCCGGCAACCAGCCCTTTTTTATTATTTGCCCTCATTTCTTCAATGTATGCTTGATTGCGCTTTTTTTGCCGCAACAATAAATGTCTTTTTTGTTCTTCCATTTCATAACGCTTATCCTTTTCCCATTTGGGGTCAAATGTTTTGTCCCGAAAATAATATTTTTTCCGACGTAGGCTTCGGGTATATTTGAAGCTGTTTTGCATGTCTTCTGCGAATCCCATTTTTGAATTATTGGGTTATTGGGTTATTGGGTTATTGGGTTAATTGCTAAAAAAAATATTGAAATATAATTATCAGAAAAGTCAGTGAAATTAAACTGGCTATGAAGAGGCCGACCCTACTTTTAAGTTTCTCTTTTTTGATGTAAGCCAGGTTATTTTTGCGATTTTCTGCTAAATCGTAGGATGATGATTTTTTAAAAGCAAATTGCCTTGATTCGTCCCACCTGAGCCCGAATGCTTTTTCTTTGTAAACATTCCTTCTCTTGGCAAGTGCCCGGTTATTTTTTATGCTATTGTTCATAGCGGCGACAGCTCCTCCGAATGACATAATTATGAGTTATTAGTTATGTAAAAAGTATCATTAAGATAACCTGGGAACAGCTGAAAATCCGTTTTTCTCGACAAAATGTAATTCTCTTTCGGCGGATCAATGCAAAGTCCGATTGAACCGAAGGGAACTTTCGTCTAAAAAATGTCTTAGTTCGCCAACCGAACATTATCATTGTGACTCTTTTTGCAAACGAAAATCTCAACCCATATGCAACTTTCTATTCGCAACCTCTCCAAAACCTACCCAAATGGCGTCAAGGCCCTCGACGATGTTTCTCTTGACATTCCTACTGGCATGTACGGCCTGCTCGGTCCCAACGGGGCAGGCAAAAGTACCCTGATGCGGACGCTCGCCACCTTGCAGGAAGCCGACAGTGGCACTGCCACCCTCGACAGCATCAATGTGCTGGAGCAAAAAGACGACGTGCGTCGGCTGCTGGGCTACCTGCCACAGGAGTTTGGTGTCTATGCCCGCATTTCCGCACTGAAAATGCTCGACCACTTTGCGGTACTCAAAGGCATCACCAAGGGCAACGAACGCAAGGAAATGGTCAATGCACTCCTACAACGGGTCAACCTCTGGGACCACCGCAAAAAAGCGGTTTCCTCCTACTCCGGCGGAATGCGCCAGCGCTTCGGCATTGCACAGGCGCTCATCGGCGATCCAAAACTGATTATCGTAGACGAACCCACCGCTGGCCTCGATCCCGGTGAACGGAACCGCTTCTACAACCTCTTATCGGAAATTGGGGAAAATGTGATCGTAATCCTGAGTACCCACATCGTGGAGGATGTCCGCGAACTTTGCTCCAAAATGGCCATTATCCACCAGGGTAAGGTGCAGTACGAAGGCCGTCCAAGCGAAGCCATGTCGGAACTGAACGGAAAAGTATGGGAAAAGTCGATCGCCAAATCCGATATGGAGGCCTACCACGAAAACTACCAGGTAATTTCTGCTAAACTGGTCGAAGGCAAACCCATCATCCACATCCTCAATGACGCAAACCCGGGCAATGGCTTCGCCTCCACTTCCCCCGACCTGGAAGATGTCTTTTTTTCAAAAATAATGGGCTAAATGAATGGCTATATGGCCCTTTTGTTTTATTGAAAGCATTTCAAAACAGTAAGGTGATATAGCTATACAACAATAAAGCAATGTTCAAAACCTTCTTTAACTTCGAATTCAAGTCATGGATCAAGGCGCCGATGCCGTGGATATTTATGTTTGTGATTGGCCTGCTGGCCTGCCTGGGCACCGTATCCAATGATGTCACGATCGGTGGCAGCTTTGGCAATATTTACAAAAATGCGCCTTATGTCACCATGACCTGGTATGTGACCTTTTCCCTCATCACGGTGCTATTGGTAGCGGCTTTCGTCAACTCTGCCGCCATCCGGGACTACGAACGGAAAACGAGCCAGATCGTTTTTTCCAAACCCATCAGCAAAAGCGCTTATTATTTCGGCCATTTTTGGGGTGCCATTTTGGTTTCGATGATTCCACTTTTTGGCGTTTCACTGGGTATGTGGATCGGCGTGCTGCTCAATGGTATTTTTGAATGGACGGATCCCATCCGCTATGGTGGATTTGAACTGAAAAGCCACCTGATGTCGTGGATCATTTTTGTGGTACCCAACACCATTTTTGTCGGCGGCATCCTCTATGCCGTGGCTGCCAAAACGAGGAGCACTATTTATCCATTTGTGGCGGCCGCAGCCTTGCTGGTTTTATACGGGTTGAGCCAAAGCTGGTTGAGGGACATCGAATACGAGACCATTGCTTCCTACCTCGACCCATTCGGCAATAAAACATTTTCCGTAGCTACCAAATACTGGACAGTGAGCCAAAAAAATACGGCTGTCGTCGGATTCACCGGTATCTTGTTTTTCAATCGTTTGATCTGGGTGGCGGTCGGCTTGCTGGCATTGTTCCTCGGTTTTAAGGTTTTCAGCTTTGAAGAGAAATCGAAGAAAAAGAAGAAAAAAGCAATTGCTGCTGAACCTACCGGCCTTGCTATCCGTCACTTGGGAACACTTCCAACTTTTACTCCCAGGAAAGGATTTGGTGTGCAGGTAGCCCAGTTGTGGAGTCAGTACAAAACTGAGACCATCGGCATCATGAAAAGTGTCGCTTTTCTGGTCATTGCCTTATTGGGCATACTCAATACGGCCCCCAATTTATTCGATGCCAATGACGCTTACGGTACCCACGAACTGCCGACCACCTACACCATGATCAATGTGATCAGGGGCGCCTTTTATTTATTTTCCATCATTATCATGGTTTATTTCAGTGGTTATCTGGTGTGGAAGGAGCGCAACGCCAAAATGGATGAAATCTACGATTCCATGCCGATGAAAAACTGGACTATTTATCTGGGAAAATACCTGGCAGTTTTGTCCATCATGTTGTTGTTGTCCATTTTAATGATCGCACTGGCACTGCTGGCGCAAACGACTTTTGGCTATAACCAATACAATCTGCCGACCTACATTCGAGAATTATTGATCATGGATATGTTGGGTTTTGCCTTCATCATGGCGCTCTCCATGTTGGTGCATTCACTTTCAAAAAACATGTACCTCGGCTTTGCCATTGTGATCGTGTTTTTATTTGCTGTCGATATAGCTTTAGGTGCCATGAACATCGCAACCAACATGCTTGATTTCGCATCCACACCAAGCTATACTTTATCGGATTTTTACGGGTACGAACCCTTTTGGAAAGGGCTCAGTTGGTTCAACGGATATTGGCTGGCATTTTCTACCTTACTGGCATTAGGGGCTTTTCTATTTTGGAACCGGGGAAAAGAGTCGGGCTTCAAAAAAAGATATGCCATCGCCAAACAGGAATGGGGCGGATACAGGTTTTTTGGCATTGGAGCCGTCACTGCATTTATATTGATTGCCGGATGGGTTTACCATAATACCTTCAATCTAAATCCATTTAACAATTCTAAAGAACAGGAATTATTGCAGGTACGCTATGAGCAGGATTATAAAAAACTGACCAGAACGCCTCAGCCCAGAATTAAATCGGTTAAATATGACATTGATTTAATTCCGGAAAACCGGTCGATGGTTGCCAAGGGCCAATATTTTATGAAAAATATTTCCGGCAAAACCGTTGACTCCTTATTGGTCAGTGTGCCAACAAACAAAGAATTCGAATTAAAAAATGAACGGATTGATTTATTAAAAAATGACTCAGCCGTGAATTTCCGAATATATGCCATCAATCCTCCCATGCAGCCAGGCGACTCCATGACGCTGGATTTTACTTCTAAATTTATTCCGCACGGATTTGAAAATGAAGTCACTTTTGCCAAATTCGTTCAGAACGGCGCCTTTTTTAACAATACCGACATTGCTCCATTTTTTGGATATCAAAGGAGTTTTGAAATCAGCAGTAAACAAAAAAGAAAAGAGTACGACTTGCCGTTGCGAACCCGTTTTCCGAAACTAAACCGCACCGATACACTCGCCCGCAGCAATTCCTACCTGGCGTCCGATTCGGATTGGGTAATGGTAGAAACAAAAATCTGTACGGAGCCTGATCAGATTGCCATCGCTCCCGGTTCTCTGAGAAGGGAATACGAAGAAAATGGCCGTCGCTGTTTTGATTATAAACTCGATCAAAAAGCATGGAATTTCTACAGCTTTATGTCGGCCCGCTATGAGGTGGCCAGGAAAGATTATAAAGGAATCAAATTGGAAGTGTACCACCACCCTACTCACGATTTTAATGTGGAGCGAATGCTCCATGCCATGGAAAAATCACTGGAATATTTTACCACCAATTTCGGCCCGTATTACCACAAGCAGTGTCGCATCATTGAATTTCCCCGGTTTTCCAGTTTTGCCCAGGCTTTCCCTGGCACCATGCCCTATTCCGAAAGTGTTGGATTTATTCAGGATTTTAAAGAAGAAGAAGGCGATCTGGACATCATGTTCTATGTGGCTGCCCACGAAATCGGGCACCAGTGGTGGGCGCACCAGGAATGTGGTGCCGCCATGCAGGGAGCAGAAATGACTACCGAAACTTTTGCCCAGTACAGTGCCATCATGGTCATGGAAAAGGAGTATGGCCGCGATGCCATGCGGAAATTCATGAAATACGAAATGGATAAATATCTCCGAGGCCGAGGCCGGGAAACAGAAAAAGAATTGCCACTTGCAACCTGCGAGGGACAAGGATATGCACACTACAACAAAGGCTCTGTCGTCATGTATTATTTAAAAGAAATGATTGGCGAGGACAGTGTAAACGTAGCTTTGCGCCGGTTTTTAAATAAATTTAAATATCAAACTTCGCCATTCCCGGTCAGCCTCGACGTGATTGATGAATTTTATGCGGCCACACCCGATTCGCTCGATTATATTGTCAAGGATTTATTTGAGGATATTACGATTTTTGAAAACCGTTGCGAAAATGTGGAAGTAAAAGAATTGGATGACGGAAAATATGAAATCACTATCGATGTCAGTTCCAAAAAATTCAAGTCGGACGGACTTGGAAAAGAAACAGAAGTTCCCGTTAATGATTATATCGAAATAGGGGCGTTTGCCAAAGCCGAAGAAAATCGGGACTACGGAAAAACCCTGTACCGGAAAATGGTGAAAATAAATTCCACTGATAATACTTTTACGTTCACCGTCGATGAAAAACCGCAGGAGGCTGGCATCGATCCGTTTTTATTTTTGATCGACAAAGAGCCGAAAGATAATTTGAAGAATATTACGCTTTAATTATTTTTAAAAACACATAGGCACATAGAACACATAGAAAAATAAAAAGCTATGTGTCCTATGTGCCTATGTGTTTAATAAAAATTAGAATGAAAAAATTCCAGACCATAAGCCCCATTGATAATTCCATTTTTGTGGAGCGCGAAATAGCTGATGAAAAATCGATTGAAAAAACATTGGCGTCGGCAAATGAAGCACAAAAAAAATGGAAACAGGCGGCTATTTCAGAGCGAGCTATTATTTGTAAAAAAGCCGTTGAATATTTTGTAAAAAATGCCGACGAAATAGGAAAAGAACTGACCTGGCAAATGGGCCGCCCCGTTAGATATACTCCTTTTGAATTAACAGGCGGATTACAGGAACGGGCACATTATATGATCGATATTGCGGAAAATAAATTAAAAGATATAATTGTTCCCCAAAAAGAAAATTTCACAAGATATATTAAACGGGATCCACTCGGAACAGTGCTGGTTTTGGCTCCGTGGAACTACCCTTATCTAACTTCTGTCAACGCCATCATTCCCGCATTAATGGCCGGCAACTCTGTCATTTTAAAACATGCCACACAAACTCCTCTGTGCGCAGAGCGATATGCGGCTGCATTTAAATATGCGGGTCTGCCCGAAGGTGTTTTTCAATATTTGCATTTGGATCATGGACAGGTATCAAAAATAATACAAGACAAAAGAATTGATTACGTAGCTTTTACCGGTTCGGTAAAAGGAGGGGAAGCAGTACAAATGGCCATGAACAGCCGGTTTATCAATGCTGGACTGGAATTGGGTGGAAAAGACCCGGCCTACGTGCGGGAGGAAGTTAATTTGGATCACGCCATCGAAAATTTAGTCGATGGTTCCTTTTTTAATTCGGGACAATCTTGCTGCGGTATTGAGCGGATTTATGTGCATGAAAAAAGATTCGATGATTTTGTGGAAGGATTTGTGGAATTGACCAAAAAATATGAACTGGGAAATCCGTTGGAAACAAATACGACCCTTGGCCCTATGGTCAAAACGTCAGCAGCCACATTTGCGCAAGCGCAAATAAGCAATGCTGTAAAAAAAGGAGCCAAAAAATTAATTGACGAAAAATTATTTCCCGCTCATCAAAATAATTCGCCGTATATGGCCCCACAGGTTCTGATTAATGTCGACCATTCCATGGACATGATGACCGAAGAAACCTTTGCCCCGGTCGTCGGCATCATGTCCGTCAAAAATGATGATGAAGCCATTCGCCTCTTGAACGACAGCCAATACGGCCTGACTGCCTCCGTTTGGACGACTGATTTGGAAAGGGCCTCTGCTTTTGGCGACCAAATTGAAACCGGTACCTTTTTTATGAACCGTTGTGATTATCTCGACCCGGCATTGGCGTGGACAGGGGTGAAAAACAGCGGGCGGGGCGTAACGCTTTCGGCGCTGGGTTATGAAGTCTTGACCCGGCCAAAATCTTTTCATCTGCGCATGGTCTGATACCGCCGAAGTTCCCTTCATTGCAGCCCTCAGAGATGTCATTTTTTAAAAAAATGACATCTCTCGCCCACCCCACCTCGAAATGGCCAAAAAAGAACGAGCCCAGAACACCTTATTAAAAATCAATTGTCATTAGTGAACCGGACGACCAGTCCGGGACTACCAATTTGCCGGGCTGGCCGTCCGGTTTACCATCATGAAAAATACCAACCGCCGTAAATTCCTCCAAACCGCTGCCATCGGCACGGGCGCGCTGGCCATCGGGGCAGCTGCGTTTCCCAATCTTTTAACGAGAAAGAAAAAAGAAAAAATTGGCGTGGCGCTCGTCGGGCTGGGCTATTACAGCACTGATGTGTTGGCACCGGCATTGCAATTGACCCAGCATTGTTACCTCGCAGGCATCGTGACGGGAACGCCTGAAAAAGCGGTACGATGGAAACGGCAGTACGACATTCCAGAAAAAAATATTTACAACTACGAAAATATGGACGGCATCGCCAACAACCCGGAGATCGATGTGGTCTACATCGTTTTGCCGACGGGGCTTCACGCGCAATACGCCGTCAAAGCGGCCGATACGGGCAAGCATGTCTGGTGTGAAAAACCAATGGCCCGCACGGTGGCTGAGTGCCAGTCGATCATTGATGCCTGCAATAAGAACCAGGTTAAATTGGCCATCGGATACCGTATGCAACATGAGCCCAATACGCAGACGGTCATCCGATTTGGCAAAGAAAAAACGTACGGCAATATCAAAAAAGTAGAAGCGGCAGCCGGCTACCGGGACGGACGATCCAACCACTGGAAACTGAAAAAAGAAATGGGTGGCGGGGCACTCTACGACATGGGCGTTTATCCCATCAATGCCGTGCGGTACGTGACGAATGAAGAGCCAATGGCCGTGATCCAGGCGGAACATTCCACTACCCGTCCGCAAGTTTACACGGAGGTGGATGAAACGACCCGGTTTCAATTAGAGTTTCCCAGCGGTGCCGTGGCGGAATGTGAGACGAGTTTTGGGAAAGGCATGAACCGCCTGCACGTAACCGCTGAAAAAGGCTGGTACCGGCTGCAACCATTCCAATCTTACAGCGGCGTGCGAGGCGAAACCAGCGATGGCATTTTATTAAATAAAAGAATAGCCAACCAGCAGGCCAAACAAATGGACGACGATGCCTTGTCTATTTTAAATGATACGGATATGCTGGTGCCGGGTGAAGAAGGATTAAATGATATTAAAGTCGTGGAAGCGGTTTATGAATCGGCAGCGAAAGGTGAACGGGTTTTAATAAAATAATATCAGGGCTGGTAAAGAGGCCTTTGCCTCTACAATTGAATACAACCAATTTTTATTTTTCATGCCCATTGATTTAAATTTATTAATGAATAATTATTAATTCAATGAAAATAAAAAATACGCTATTTTTATTGCTCGTCTCATTTTTTATTTTGAATAAAAATTTTGCCCAAAATAAATTTGGTGTAGCGGATAAAAGTTTATTAAAAGAATTAATTGTTCAATTAATTAAAAAAGATTCAATCATAAATGATTTAAATAAAAATTATCAACGTAAGTGCTTGGACAAAAATAAGGAGTAGTAAAAATGACACTTTTATTTGGACAAATGTTTAATTTCCAAGTCTCAAAACTCTTTTTCAGGCAAAGAAAAAGTGTCATTTTTTTTGACCACCTGCTTATTTACAAAAAAAAGTAAGTGACGTAAATGCAGTGCATCAATATTTTATTGCTGCATTTCAATGCCGGGGCACAAATGTGGATGAAGAAACCGTCAGGAAATTCCGAGAGAAATATGGGCTCCAGCGTTTTAATAGATTTACGGACACAGATAAAGTAACCAGGGCTTTCTGTAAAGCGGAAATCGAAATTAAACGAACAACAGAATTATTTCAGCAGGAATTAAATTTATTTGACCCAAAAACAGATACCATAATCT
The DNA here is from genome assembly GCA_039819485.1 of Bacteroidota bacterium. GTDB lineage: Bacteria > Bacteroidota > Bacteroidia > Chitinophagales > Saprospiraceae > UBA6168. The sequence goes on from JBCBRY010000085.1 coordinate 33,191, forward strand.
TGAATTATTTATTGGCCCATCTTGGCCACGTTGGAAAGCAGCATGAATTTTACATGATCTTTGAAAAAATAAATTGAAAGGAATAGTTAGCTGCCCCGATGTTACCCATGAATTCATGATAAATATACTAATTGATAAAAAACAAATTAAATTAAAATCATTGATCGAAAATTTAAAAGATAATTTTATTGATAAAAAATTAGTAGAAATTTTTGGCCCCATTACAGCCACGGAAAAAGAATGGGATGAAACGATTTGTAATTTTGAAAACAAGCAACTCACCCAATTCAAAGACCTGTTTAATTTTGCGTGGTTAAATGATCACTTCCGAAAATACCCCTTGCGGCAATTCCATTCCCGAAGTGAGTACTAAATCTTAAACACAGCTAATTTCAGCAAGGCTTCGTCCATTCCACTGGAAATAAATCTACCTCCCCACTTCAGTCCTTTCCAGTTGGAGTACACTGGCTTTCCGAATATGTCAAGGAGGGGCTCCCTTTGTAGCGGTTGGGAGCGTTGGACATTCCATCGGAACATTTTTTCTTAAACAATCAAACTTGGGGAAGAAGAAATGAAAGCTGATCTGTACGTAAAACCGTAGGTTGGAAGAATATTGCAGACCGGTTTTTGGCCCCCAGGGCCGAGCAATTCAGCTCTTTTTTCCTATTCAGGCTATATTTTTTAGAAAAAATGTGACATTTTTTTCATTCAGCACCGGTTTCTACCGTTCCCGTTCACGGCAGATTTTTCTTTTGTAAATCCATTTTTAACGAAATTCTGTATCGCACAAATCTTGTTAGGAGCAAAAGTATTCCGATAGGTTATATTTAAATTATTGATAACTAAGCAGTTATGAGCAAAAAACTTGTGTACTAATCAAACAAATCTCAAACATTGGGCGTTATTTTGCATATCCAAACAACGAATTTTTTCCCCCAAACCAATGAACCCTGTGATAAATACCCTAATTAAAAGCATCTGCGTAGGAAACTTTTCACAAGTGCCTTACGTAATGCCAAGCAAGCAATTGTTATCCAAGACGACATCTAATTATCCAAAACCGTTATTTTCCATGAACACTTTAAGACCAGTGCTGGTACTGGCTTGCATAGCCGTGATAGGCATATCATTCAATTCCAGTAACCAGGAAACAGCCTCGTCCCAAAACCTTCTTCAACTACCTGAGAAAGACTATTCACCTACCAATCGCTACGGTAAGGCTATTGAAGCCGCCACACTCCCCGAAGTTTATTCGACTACCAATTGGTTCGATTTAGGATTTCCAAAAATTTCTGAAGAAACCACACTTGCCCTTAGGCATCACAAGCACATCTTAAAATCCCGCAAATACCGGGATGTCCACAAAGTGGGCAACCTGTCCGTAACCGCTGATGATTTCAGTGCGGTCATCGACCTGCTGATCGAACGGGAAGGAGTCCGGCCGGACGACCTGCACCAATACATTGATGCACATCAGGTCTGGGGTGAAAAGAAAAAGGGCAACGTGCTTTTTACCGGTTATTACACACCGGTCGTCAAAGCCAGGAAAAAAAAGTCGGGGAAATATAAATTTCCAATTTATGCCAACCCTGAAAGCTGGACTGGCCCGATGCCTTCCCGCAGAGAAATTGAAAAAGAAGGAGCCCTTGCGGGCCTTGGGTTGGAACTGGCCTATGCCGACAACCCTATCGATATCGCCATCATGCAGCTGCAGGGCTCTGGCTACATTGATTTCGTTGATTCCGACGAACGCCGGTTGTTCCGTTTTGCTGGTCATAATGGACACCGCTATCGCAATATTCAGCATTTTTTCAGGCAGCATGAGGACATTAAAATCGGCGATGTTTCGTTCAACGGGATCAAACGCTTTTTGCAAAAAAATCCATCCCTGACCGACAGTGTTCTGCATTTCAACCCTGCCTACACTTTTTTTGATTCTCAAAAAGGACTCGTAAAAGGGGCAGGTCAGGTGCCGCTGATGCAGACCATTTCCGTCGCCGCTGACCCTAAATATTTCCCCGCAGGAAGCGTTTTGCTGGCTGCCATGCCAGTGACTAAAAAAGGCAAAGTCACCCACCACGAATACCGTATTTTGCTACCACAAGATGTCGGAAGTGCCGTTAAAGGAACCGGCCACATTGATGTGTATTGTGGAGTCGGTACCGCAGGACAGAAGATGGCCTCCAACCTGCATCATTATGGCAAGGTTTGGTTGCTGACACCGAAGCAGGATCCGCAGATTGCTTCTTTGTAAGAATAGGTGGACTTCGCAAAAAACAATTGGTAGCGGCTCGATACCGCTACCAATTGTAAAGAGAGGTGCTACAGGTTCGTCATCCTTTATTTTCGGGAACATACAAATGAAGTCGGCCCTAAAGTGAGTTCGAGGTAGACTATCGAGCCGGCTTCATTTGAAAAAAGAGGGGTTTAAGGGGCAGCCATTTTAAAAAAGCAGATTGTTTGTATTCACCATTATTTTTTCACCAATTTCCCCGTCATAATGCCTTTTCCTCCTTTAACCCTTACGATGTAAGTACCTTTATTCATGCCCGTCAGATCAATTACCATTTCATTTTTTCCGTTTACAAAACGCTGGTTTTCATAGCTTTTAATCAACTGTCCGTTCAGGCTGATCAATTGGAGGTTGCCGGTAAATGAGGTATTTGTTTCGAATGATACTGTAGCCAGAGAGGTTGCAGGATTTGGGTAAAAGGTCAGGGGTTGTTTTGAGTAAAACTCTTCGTTAGTGGATACCGGTTCCAGATCAGTTATATCGAATTTCAGCATGGATCTGCCAAATGTGGCAGCCAGCAGAAACTTTTCTTCCTCATGTAAATCCAAATCATTCACGACTGTAAAGGGCATGTTGTCGCCAAGAATTTCCCAAAATTCACCTGCGTCGTCGGAGTACCAAACCCCCAGGTCGTTGGCAATAAAAAGGAGTTTAGGATAGTAGGGATGAACGATGATATCGTTAATGGGTATTTCAGGCAAACCGGCGGAAACGTCTTCCCACGAATCGCCACCGTTCGTAGTCCTTTGCAGATGAGGCTGATAGTCAATATTTCGATAGCCAGAAAGCGATACATAAGCCGTCAGAGGATCTTCCGGATGTACCGCTACACCAGTTACAAACCGGTCAGGAATGCCATTCGAAATATTTGTCCAATTGGTCCCTCCATCGAAAGTCACCTGCACGTTGCCGTCGTCGGTACCGACATAAATGGTTTGGGGATCGGAAGGTGCCAGGCCAATGGTTGTGATCGTCCCGTAGCTCAGCGAGCCGGAAGGGTGCAGCCCATCTGTCAGGTCACCGCTGATGGGAAAAAAATTGCTGCCTCTGTCTTCTCCTTTAAAAAGGGATTGCGCACCAACGTAGATCACTGTCGGATCGTCCGGGTGCATAGCGATTGGGGTGTTCCAATTGGTTCGCAGGTTGGGATCATTATTTGGCGGGCAATCGAAAATGCATTGCATGTTGAAGCCTCCGGTTACAGAGCGGTGTACCCTGCCAAATTGAAATTCAGCATACACAAAGTTATTGTCTGTCGGGTCAACGATAATCTGAAAGCCGTCCCCTCCGAGTATTCTTCCAAATTCGTCCACCTCTCCGGAAAAGGTGCGCTGTGTACCTTGGTCTTGCAGGCCCACATATAGTTTTTCTGGTTCTAAAAAATCAATTTCACAGTTGTAAGCCAGGTTGTTGGGAATGCCTTTGACATGGTTCCAGGTATATCCGCCATCTTCTGAGAGGTAAACACCGCCATCGTTTCCAGCCACGATAAACTGGGGATTGGCCGGGTGAAATTCCAGCGCATGAAAATCGACGTGCATGTTGAAAGTAGCATCTGCCCAGTTTCTACCACCATCCAGCGACCGCATGAGTTCCAGGCCCAGCAGTGAAACGTCATCAGGGTTGGTAGGATGGACCCGAATATTTCCGAAAAACCAACCAAAAAAGGAGAACACGCTATTGACATTAGTCGATTCATCCACCCGGTTCCAGCTCGAACCTGCGTCGGTGGATTTGTAAAAACCATTGAACACGTTGGTCACCACGTCATCTGTGTAACTGGCGTAAACTACCATCGGCTCGGAGGGAGAAACGGCGAGGCCGATCCGTCCCGTTTGCTCATTGTCCTCCGGCAAGCCTTCCGTCACTTGCTGCCAATTTTCGCCACCATCTAACGAGCGATAAATCCGGGAAGTCTTGCCTCCATACCGCCGTCCCCAAGGTTTACGGATGCGTTCCCAGGTAGCGGCATATACGATCGATGCGTTTTCCGGGTTGATGGCTACGTCGATCACCGAAGTAGAATCAGAGATGTACAATATCTTTTCCCAGCTCTCCCCACCATTTGTGGTTCTGAACAGGCCCCTTTCTTCGTTTTTGCCATATAAAATGCCCGCTGCGGCGACATAGGCCCGATCAGCATTGGCCGGATCTACCACTATGCGGCCAATATGTTGCGTATTCGACAGGCCCTTGAATTCCCAGGTGGCTCCACCATCGGTTGTTTTATAAATACCATCTCCGAAAAAAGCACCGGAAGTAGCTGAGCCATTCGCCTCTCCGGACCCCACGTACAGCGTATTTGGCGTGGAAGGTGCCAGGGCCAGGTTGCCGATCGACATGCCGCCTTCTTCTTCGAACACAGGTTGCCAGGTTGCACCGCGATCAGTCGACTTGAAAACCCCTCCTACCGAGGTGCCGATATAAATGATATTTTGGTCGGTCGGATGAAGGGCTATATCAGTGATACGGCCCCCAACATTGGTAGGGCCGGCCAGTTCCCAACTTCCCGTTTGCCGGTTCTGAATGTCCGATCTGGCATCAACAGTCATCCGGTATGCTTCTTCTATTGCGTCTTTATTAATTTGATTGTCCGGATAGGCGCGCTGGGCGTACATCCATTCGTGTGGGAGCATTTTCTCTGATATTTCTTCTTCCTGGTGTACGGCCTGATCTGGCCGGGAACAGTTCCAATGCAAACCTGTAAAGATCAATGACAGAATAAAAAGGGTAGCGTATATGTAAAGTTTTTTCATAACTAAGACTAATTCATTTTGAAGGGCATGCAATATATAGAATTTAAACAGAAGAAAAACGCTTCTGTTTTGCTTCTTTAATTAAGCGATGGTTAAGAAATGTTTTTTAGAAATGCAGAAATAAAAATGATGGCCATTCAGAGCAGTGGAAACCTATGCGGAAAGCGTTGCCCCTGACTAACTGGAATCCTTCATTCTCTTTTATTTTTCCAACTATAAAGTAAAGGTTGATTTCATTGACCAAAGTTTGGGCTACTTCAGTTCCGTGGGCTTCCGCCCAGACATGTTGGGCCACCGAGTCAACAAAGGAACATTGACAAATACTAATGCATCTATTGATGAAAATCATGCGTTCTCATCTTTATAATAATTAGCATTGTAACCAAAAACAGCGGTATTGCTAATAACTGTATGACCCCCTAACGCTGCATCCTCGGTGCGGTTCAGATGGTGGCTTTATCTGCTAAAATTAACCATCGTACATTTCATAGCACTACCCTATCAGCAGGCATAAAAAATTGCCGGCTTACACTTTTCTTTAAAATTAAAATGTCATGAAATTCCAATCTTTAAATCAGAAACTCATCCGTCGGTTGATCAAAACCACCTTTATTTTTTTCGGATTATTATTATTGGCCATCAGTTGTTCTGACACCGCCAATCAGAACGAAGCCGTAGCGGAAGGCAATGAATTATTTCAGTCTTACTGTGTCATCTGCCACGGTAAATATGCTGATGGCCGGGGCAATATGGCTGACCGGTTGAACACACCTCCAATGGACCTCACCACCATTGCCAAACGCAGAGGCGGTAATTTTCCTAAAGAAGTTATATTTAACATTATTGCCGGCAAAGACAATGTACCTGGCCATAGTGTTGGAACTGACATGCCAGCCTGGTGGGATACATTGAAAAAATCAGAAGACATTTCCAACGACAAAGAAGTGAGGCAGAAAATTGAACACATCGTGGCTTATCTGAAAGAGATTCAAAAAAGCTGAAGTATTATAAAAAATGGAAATCAGCGAAGTGTATTTATTTTATCCTTTTCAGGATTTTAAATTGCTGTCAATATGGTTTATTAAATATGATTAAATAAGTGCCTGGACAAAAACAAACATTTGCCAAAATAAAAGTGTCATTTTAGCGCTCTTTGTTTT